>CAWBRI010000015.1:0-44785 GCA_963791155.1 uncultured Pseudomonadota bacterium | reverse complement strand
TCCCAAGCCCTGGTTGAGAATGGGTCATGATACTAAAGAATTAACACATAAGTATTAGCTGACCCTACAGCTGTGGAATGGGAATCGGTCGCAGCGCTGTCATATAGGGTAGGCGCGCGACGGAGTGTCTGGTTGCAAGTTCCAAGTTTCACGTAACCGAATCGATGTGCATATGAAACCTGCAACCGGAAACGCAGAAACTCGAAACTTTCATGGAGTGCATCGATCGGAAAGAGTCTCATGAACGGAATCACGTCTCGGTCTTCACATTCATCACACAAAGGAGCGGCATCATGAAGCAACCACGCAATTCCTGTCATTCTCCGAAGGTAGCCGGCCTGGCGCTGGCGCTGTTCGGGCTCGGAGGCCTCTTGGGAGGGCCGGGCGAGGCTCAGGCCCAGGTGGCGAGCAGAGATGTCATCGACGGCGTGATCGACCGCATCACGGTCGATAATATAGGCGACCCCTGGTCGGGCGGGGTCATCGAGGTCGGTGGGCAGACGGTGATCATCCCGAAAAATCTCTTAATGGACCTGCCGGCCAATCGGATGACCTTGCGAGATTTCATGCAGCAAGCTCCGGGGCTCTGCCCAGCGCTGGGACAGAGCGGCCTTGCGAGGGCGGACAGCCCCTCCTGCAACACTACCGGCCAGCCTGGCTATGCCCTTATCCATGCCAATCGCACGAGCGCCGGCAATGTGATCGCGGGCGACGTGCTTATCCAGAAGGGGGTTGAAGCGGTTACCGGCACGGTGACCTACATTAACTACAACGACGGTTATTTTAGGATGAACGGAATTCCCAATGATTCGACCACCGGTGTGATGGTTCGAATCAACGATCCCGACAGCCGTCATACGGTTCAGTCAGGCTCTGGCTGTCTGGTCGGTTCGAGCAACTGTAGCGCCGACCCCAGATTTACGCTCGATGCGGACAATTATACCAACGTATTTGTGACCGGATTTCCCCTCTGCATTCCGAGCCGGACATCGCGCAGCTTTGTCGACGTGCTTAACCTTGGCACCACCGTGGCCCAGGCTGGGATAGACGGGTCCGGCGACGTGCTCTGTCCCACGACCAACCGCACGATCAACAACGCTAACCCTGTCGACGACTCCCGTCGCTTCGCCCCCATCATGCTGGGCGACAGCATCTCACGGCGGAGGGTAACTTCGAGAGGATCGGCGGAGTGCGGTTCCTGTCGTCCTCACTCCACCATGGTTGCGCGGGCTCTCACCACCAAGAACCTGCCGGACCAGCCGGACTACTTCTTCCTGGACGAAGTCTTTATCGACATGCCCGGCTTTCAGAATCAGCGGGTCAGGAGCTTGTTCATCGGCTTCGCCACACTGGCCCCTGAAGATATCTTGATCTGGTCCCTGCATTACGACCCGACGAACAACGAAGCCCACGAGCTCCCCTTGGCTTCGGTGTTGGGTTGCGATTTGGCCGCCGGCCCAGCGACTTGTGGCGCACAAGGCCTAATCGGTGTCCCTAATATTTTCAGGGTCCGCCATGACATCGATTTCCTGGTCGGGGCCAAGCCCAGGCTCAATCCCTGTGCCCACCTCATCGCGGATGTACGGATGCACAAGAACGGCATCATCCCTTGCAACAACAACGCGAGCGACACGAACACCAACTCTATGGTCGGCGTCCTGTCTCCGATTCCGCATGAAATCCAGGCACGCTCAGGCCATGAGTTAGCCAATGCTGCGACGCTGAAGACCATTGATGTCATGGGCAATGCAGCGACCCATGGTCAATACCTCTTCCCATTTGGGATGGGCCTTGGGGGGATCGACATACCAAATTTCTTTGAGATTAACCTAGACGGGGTCGCAAGCCCCATCATGTTCTCCGGTATTCCCTGGAACCTAGACCGGCGGCTGAGCCCTGGAGGTTGTTTTCCTGAGGGAGTCTGCGAGGGCACGCCACAACCACTTGACCCCTTCCCATTTGAGATCCTGGATCCTCGGTTACAGGCGAGCCTTCCACTCGGAGCCTTTACCGACCAGACCTATACACAAACCTCTCTCCCAAGGGTCGCGGACCGCATTCTCTCGTTCGTAGACGCGACCGGGAGGGCCGACGGAACGCCGACGCGTCTAGCGTGGCCTCCGGCGGCGACCCTGCCCGCGCTCCCCATCACTGCCGTAGCCGACATACCAGTGGCGAACCTGCCGCCGACGATTACTTCCGCGCCGAATCTGGTCGCGAGGGCGGCGCCTGCTCCCACGCTCTATCAGTACCAGGTAGTTGCGACGGACGACGGACTTTCTTGATCGTGATATTGGGCCAGGCCTTGGCGTATTCCGTGTTCAATTCCAGCCACTTCTCGAGTCCGGGCTCGGTATCCGGCTTGATCGCCTCGGCCGGACATTCGGGCTCGCATACGCCGCAATCGATGCACTCGTCGGGATGAATGACGAGCATGTTCTCGCCCTCGTAGAAACAATCCACAGGGCAGACTTCGACACAGTCCAAGTACTTGCACTTAATACAGTTTTCGGTGACGACATAGGTCATGGACGAAAGGCTCCGCCGGCTGTCGGCTCGCGCGAGTTGCTAGCGCATGACTGCACACGACGCAAGCAGCCATGCCCGCCACACATGGGACGAATTACGAATCGTGGCCGCGGGTAAACCGCTCGATGGCGCGCCGCTGCTGCTTGGTGGGCCGGCCGCTGCCGCGCTCCCGCCGGCCGGCCGGCGCGGGTGGTTCATCGACCTGCGACGGATCGTCCGGGTCGAGCGGGGCAAGATCCTCGTACAGCGCCCGGCCGGCCTCGGCCGCCCCGCGGCGCACCGCAAAGCCCGTCACTTTCAATACCCGCACCCGCGCATCGAGCGCGATCGTCACCACGTCGCCGGCCTTGACGGGCTTGGCCGGCGCGGTGACGCGCGCGCCGTTGAGGCGCACGTGACCCGAAGCCGCAAGGGCGGCCGCGGCGCCGCGCGTGCGCACGACCCGCGCGTGCCACAACCATTTGTCGATGCGCTGGCGATCGTCGCGCAAGCTGCTCCACGTTGTTATGCAGTAATCCTACGCGAATCCTACGTGTGTCATTGCCCGCGCAAGCGGGCAATCCAGTATTCCCGGGAGTCGATGATGAGCAGAGAACGAACTCAGCTCATTCAGCATTCAAATCCAAATCGGGACGACCTCTTCCGTTCCATTTCCAGCCCTTGAGTTTACTGGATTGCCCGCATGCGCGGGCAATGACGCAGCCGCCGAGATCAGCGGCGGGCTTGGGACCGGACGCTACCGTTTCTCCTTGTCGTTCGCCTCGAGCTGCGCCTTCAGGGCGGCGAGCTTGGCAAACGGCGAATTGGGATCAGGCTCGCGGCTGCGTCGTTCGCGCGGCCCTTGCTCGCTGCTCGCAAAGACGCGCGGCCCATCACCCCGGTTGGGACGGCGATCCGGACGGTCGTTGCGGTCCGGACGATCCCTCCGCGGCGGACGCGGGCGATCGTTGCGCCCCGGCCGGCCTTGACGTTCCTGGTGATCCGGCCGGCCTTGACGCTCCGGCTGATCGGGCCGATCGCCGCGGCCGCGACGCCGGCCACGGCGGCTTTCGGACGGTTCCGTGGGCGCAGCCGGTGCGCCGTTCGCGCCGGCCGCCGGCTCCGACGCGCCGGCCGTCGGCTCGGGCGCCGCCCCGGCTTGCGGCGGCTGTTCGCCGCGCTGCTGCTCGCCGCGCGACCGCTGCGGCGCGCGCGCGTGGCGGCGCGGACCGCGGCGCTCGTCCGACCGGCCGCCGGGCCGCCAGACCTCGATAAATTGCGGCTCCGCGACGGAAGCCGGCGCAGCCGACGGATCGACGGCCGGCGACGTGGTCTGCGGCTCGCCCGCCGCGTCCGCGGATTCGGCGACGGGTTCGCCCGCCGCGCCGACATCCGGCGTCGCGGCGCGCGCGTGCGTGCCGGCGTCGCCAATGAGAGGCGTGGCGTCTTCCGCCATCGCGGCGCTCGCCGGCGTGCCGGCTTCGGCAATCATCGGCGCCGCCATCTCCGGCATCGCGGCGCGCTCCGGCGCGCCGGCTTCGGCCGCCATCGGGGCGGCGACTTGCGCCTCCACGCCGGCGTCGGCTTCGGGCGCGATCGTGGTCTCGGCCCCATCGGTGCCGGCGCGCCGCCTCGCCCGGCGCGCTCTCGCGCTCCGGCGCGGTGCGGCGGGGACATCGGCCGGCGCGGCTTGCGCCTCCGCCCGGCCCGCTTCGCACCTCGGCGGCTTCGGCCGGCGCTCCATGCGGTAGCCGAGCGCGCGCAGGATCGAGGCGAAATCCTCGCCCGACGAGCCGGTGAGCGACGTCATCGCCTGCGTGACCGTGAAGCCGCGGCCGTCGACCGCGCCGGCCGGCTTGCTGCCGGCGAGCCGCTTCGCGCCAGGCGAGCGCCGGGCGGATCAGGTCGGCGAGCCGCTCCAGGATGTCGACGCGCACCGCGCGCTCGCCGCACACGCGATAGCCGATGGTGCGGTAGAGCGCCTTCGGCATCGTCCTTGTCGACCGGGAACGACGTGCGCCGCTCGACGCGAGCCGCTGCACCTCGTCGAGCCCCTTGATCTCGGGCCCGCCATGCTTGAGCGCCCACAGCTCGGCGGCGAGCGCGCGCGGCGCCGGCTTGAGCAGCGCCGGCACGTAGATGTGAAACGCGCCGAACCGCACGCCGTGCTTGCGCAGAATGGCGCGCGCCGGCTGATCGAGGCTCTTGACGTCCTCGGCGACCTTCGAGCGCTCGAGCACGCCGAGCGCCTCGACCACCTGGAAGGCGATGCCGCGCGCGAGCCCGGTGACGTCCTCGGCGGCGCCGAGCACGAACAGCGGCGCCGAGCAGCCGCTCGATATGGGTGCGGGTCCACAGATCGAGCCGCGTCTGCACGTGCTCCTGCGCGGCGCCGGTCAGATGCTCGTCGGCGAGGATGCGCACGCGCGGGCGCAGCACGTTGTCGCCGGCGGTGAGCTTGGCCACCGCCTCGCCGATCCAGCGGATCGTGCCGCCCGCGGCCAGCACGAACTGCGAGTCCGGCGCCTGCGACAGCCGCGTGGCGCGCGCCTCGATCTCGCCGGCGAGCGCCTTCTGCGCCGCCGCGCCGCAGCGCCTTGGCTTCCGATCCGCCCGCCGTCGCCGCCGGGGCGAAGCGGAATCCGTCGAGCCGGCCGATCGCATGGCCCTCGACGACCACTTCGCCGGTCTTGGTGATTTCGGTTTCCAGCATGCGTGTTCTCTCGCAGCCGCCGCATCAACACGCTGGTGCGGCGATCGACGAAACGCTCGGTGAGCCGCTCGTGCAGCGCATCGGAGAGCTTGTCCTCGACGGCGCGGGTGACGCCTTGCCAATGGTCGGGATCGGTGAGCCAGTCCGGACGGTTCGCCGCAAAGGTCCAGGTCCTGATGTGCGCGATACGTTGCGAAAGCGTGTCGATGTCGCCGTCGGTGTGATCGGCCTGCGCGACTTGCCGCGGCGAACCAATCGTCGGGAATTCTACCCTGTCGCATCAGAAAACCATAGAGGGCGACCACGAGTTCCGAATGGGCGGCAGGCGAAATCTTGCGGTAGTCGGGCACTTGGCAGACTTCCCACAGCCGCTCGACGGCGACGCGCGTCGTCGCCAGCGCGCGCACGTCCTCGTCGCGCGCAACATGATCGAGCACGAGGATGTCTTCGGCCGTCGGTGCGCGCGTGAGCCCTTGCAGCGTCGGCACCGTCGCGAGCGAGGCCGCGAGCGCGCCGAGCGAGGCGAAATCGAGATCGGTGTTGCGCCATTGCATGATCTTGACGCTCTCGAAGCTGTGGCTCTCGAGCGCCTGCACCAGCTCGGGCTCGAACGGCGGACAGCGGCCGGTGGTGCCGAAGGTGCCGTCGCGCATCGCGCGTCCGGCGCGGCCGGCGATCTGCGCCAGCTCGGCCGGGATTGAGGCGGCGGAACTGGTAGCCGTCGAACTTGCGGTCGGACGCGAAGGCGACGTGATCGACGTCGAGATTGAGCCCCATGCCGATCGCATCGGTGGCGACCAGATAGTCGACATCGCCCGACTTGATAGAGCGCGACCTGGGCATTGCGGGTGCGCGGCGAGAGCGAGCCGAGCACGACGGCGGCGCCGCCGCGCTGGCGGCGGATCAATTCGGCGATGGCGTAGACCTCCTCGGCCGAGAACGCCACGATGGCGGTGCGGCGCGGCTGGCGCGTGAGCTTCTTCTCGCCCGCGAAGGTGAGCTGCGAGAGCCGCGGGCGGCTCAGAATATTGGCTCCGGGCAGCAGCCTTTCCACCATCGGGCGCATGGTGGCGGCGCCCAGCACCAGCGTTTCCTCGCGGCCGCGCCGGTTGAGGATGCGGTCCGTGAACACATGGCCGCGCTCGAGGTCGGCGCCGAGCTGGATCTCGTCGATCGCCACGAAGGCGATATCGAGGTCGCGCGGCATGGCCTCGACCGTCGCCACCCAGATAGCGCGGGCTCGGCGGCTTGATCTTCTCTTCGCCGGTGATGAGCGCGACCGCATCGGCGCCGACCCGCTCCACCGCCTTGTTGTAGACCTCGCGGGCGAGCAGCCGCAGCGGCAGCCCGATGATGCCGGACGAATGGGCGAGCATCCGCTCGATGGCGAGATGGGTCTTGCCGGTATTGGTCGGCCCGAGCACGGCTGTCACGCCATGGCCGCGGGCCACGGCGTCACGGGGTGTGACCGAGGAGAAAGATATTGCCATCAGGGTTCCCGCCAGCGCGGGAGGGACCCGTCGGCCCCTCGTCCGGCCACGTCTGTACCACAATGCGACGCCCGCAACGGCAAATTCGCGCTCGCATTCATGATTGGGAACGAGTCCCGAACGAATCGCGAGCGAATCGGTGACTCGACGTCAATGTGGTTTCGTTCCCGGCGAGATATGGTGACGGCGTCGTGACACCGCCACAAGATGCTGGGGCAAACCGGCCATGAACCGTTCATCGCGGAGCGCAATTGCTAATTGGGGCTTGGCGGTGCCGAATTATTGGTACTTGGCGTTCGCGGCGGCCGCATGGGCCGGCTGAGTGGTGGTGACGAACTGGGTCGCTTCCAGCACGCCCATCCCGAGCGGCGTCGGGATGGCGACGCGGAACGGCACCAGCACGCGCGTACCGATGATCGGGGCGAGCCAGGCCTCCATGTCGCGTTGGGCGATCAGATACTGGATCGCGCGGCGCTCCGGGATATAGCCGGCGATCGGCACGAAATAGAGCGCGCACACCACCGCCGGGCCCTGGTAGCCCCTGTCGGCCTTGACCATCTCCATGCGCTTGTAGGCGAGCTTGAGGTCGTAGCGCAGCCGGCCATCGAACACCGCCAGGGTGCGATTGCAGGCCTCGGGCGACACCGGATCGCCATTGCCGGCCACGTGGGTGAGCGAACTCGACATCGGGTCGAGCACGCCCCGGCGGTGCGCGTCGGTGACCGGGATGCGGTCGGGATGCGGCGGGGTCGGCGGATCGATCGCATAGTCTTTGACATTGCCGCCGGCGAGCGTCATCCGCAGCTCCTCGGTTCTCCTGTCGGCCGTGATGCTGGAGACGTAGCTCGCCGGGATGAAATTGCCGTTGCGCACATGGCCGCGCGACGCGCTCACGCCCTCGCCGCTGGCGAAGACGCGCAGCAACCCGGTGGTCTTGCCGCTCGCCGTGGCGGTGTATTGATCGTTGTTGATGTCGATGATCCAGGAGCCCCGGCCGATCGGCACGCCCGCCAGCGACACGGTATATCGCCCATCGAGCTTGCCCTGGGCGCTCGCGCCTTCCGCAATGCCGAGCACCCCGCACGCCACGAGGGCAAGAACACGTCGATGTCCGATCAAGCCTGCCAACACCGTCGCTGTTCCTTAATCCAGGAGCCCGGACTGCCGGGACAGTACCCGATGCGACACGAACCGAACACGCGAAAAGGGCCTTCAGTACCTGCGCGCGATGGGTCCGGCAGGGCTTCTCTTGGCGCCGAATACGTCCTTTATGTGATCCCGCACCCCAATCGCAAGGTGGCGGCCGGCACGCGTTTGGGCAAGCCGCCGCGCTGGCGTCGGGCCGGCCGGCGTGATGGTCCGAAAAGCCTGTCGATTTTTCGGGATCATGCGCTAGCATCCGTTCGCCACACGGGAGGAACCCATGCGCTCCGGTCGACGACGGCGGCGGACCGCCGTGGTATTTGCCGCCGCGTCCTTGATGGCCGGCGCGCTGTCATGGCCGAGCCCGGGTGCGGCCGAGGGGGCGCTGGTGGTCGGGCTTCCCGCCGACGTGGCGGCGGAGGGCTTTGCGTTCGGTTACGCGGTCGACAAATCGAGCGCCGACGAGGCGCTGGCGGCTGCGCTCGCCGATTGTCGTGCGGAATCGCCCGGCGTCGACAAGCGGGCGCAGGCGCTGTGCGCGCCGGTCGGCAGTTTCCGCAACCGCTGCTTTGCGGTCGCCATGGACCCTCAGGACGCCACGCCCGGCGTCGGCTGGGCGATTGCGGCCGACAAGCCGGGGGCGAGCCGCGAGGCGCTCGGCAAGTGCGTCGCGACCGCAGGCGATAGCCGGCGCGACGCCTGCCGGGTGACGCATGCCGAATGCGACGGGACCGCCAAATAGCCAAGCCGCTGATCGATTTGGGGGATTTCGGAGCGC
Organism: uncultured Pseudomonadota bacterium; assembly: GCA_963791155.1. GTDB lineage: Bacteria > Pseudomonadota > Alphaproteobacteria > Rhizobiales > Xanthobacteraceae > JAVDCA01. The sequence continues at coordinate 36,153 of CAWBRI010000015.1, read as the reverse complement.
CGCGGCGGGGTGGCGGTCGCAGCACCCGCCAGCCGCAAGCTTGACGCCCCCCTCCCCGCTCTTTATACGTCCGCGGTCCAATCAATCCTGGATGTTTCATCCGTCCCGCGCGCGGGCGCGTGCGACCGAAACACGAGGTTTTCAAGCATGTCACGGCGTTGCGAATTGACCGGAAAAGGCGCGCTGGTCGGGCACACGGTCAGCCACTCGAACATCAAGACCAAGCGGCGCTTTTTGCCCAACCTGGTCAACGTCACCATGATGTCTGACGCGCTCGGCCGCTCGGTCAGGCTGCGGATCTCGACCAATGCGCTCAAGACCGTCGACCGCCGCGGCGGCCTCGACGCCTTTCTGATCAAGGCCAAGCCGGACGAGCTGTCGCGCCGGGCGCTCGACATCAAGCGCCAGGTGCAGAAGAAGCTCAAGGCTGCGAGCTGAGAAGGCGTTCGCCGTCATTGCGAGGAGCCCGAAGGGCGACGAAGCAATCCCGGTCAGGCCGACGCAAGCGAAACGAGATTGCTTCGCTTGCGCTCGCAATGACGATCTCTTCTACTCCTCCACCAGCCGGAACTGCAGCAGGATCGTGCGCTGCAGGATGGAAAAATTGTCGTCCGAGATCAGCGTGAGGATGACCTCGCCCTGCGCGTTGCGATGCACGCTCAGGCCTTCCATGTTGTCGACCTGATAGTCCATATCGGCGACGATGAGCGGCGCGCCGTCGACCAGCGCGCCGGGCGCGATCGCGGCCTGCGGCACAAGCCTGATCCGCATCGCGACCCCGCTCCACCAGAAGAACCGCCGCTCCAGCAGCAGGAGATCGCCCGACGGCAGCAGCGCGCAATCGCTGACGTCGAAATCGTCGCTGCGCTTGATCGAGAACTCGCCCGGATTCGGACCGCCGACAGGAACGCCCGAATGTCGCCATGGGGCGTCGAGCCCGCGCTCGGAGATCGCGATCAGCGTACCGGCGAGCGGCTGGCCCTGCGGCACCACCACCATCGCCTCCAGCCCCTTGTTGTTGGGCAGCTTCGCGATGCCCGGCGGCACCGGGACCGGCTCGGCGCGCGCCAGCACGCCGCGGCGGCCGAAGTCGAAGCGCACGATGCGGTTGACGCGCTCGATGCCGACATAGAGCGTGCCGCCGTCCTCGGCGATCGATTCGGTGTCGTACCAGCCGCGCGCCGCGAGCGTACGGCCGTCGGGCCGAGCATGGGCGCGATCACGGCCGCGGCGAGGCCGCGCGGCCGGCGCGCCTCGTCGTAGACGATGCGGCCGGTGAGCCAATGCGACTTGTCGGTGAGCGCGACGAACTGCGCCCCGTCGGCGGCGACGCGGAGCGCCGAGACGCCGCCGAAGTCGCGATGGGGAGAGGTCAGCTCGAGACCGCCGCGAAACTCGAGCGCGCCGAAGCGGGTCTGATCGGGCGCGCGCGGGTCGAAGGCGTCGATCGCGCGAGCCGCGATCTCGATCCTGGCCGGCGGCGGGGCGGGCGCGCGCCGCTGCGCGAGCGCAGGATGCGCGAAGAGAAACAACGCGAGGAAGATGGCCGCGAGCGCGGCGCCGGCGCCCCCTCTCCCCATATCAGCATTCTCTGAGGCTTCGGCGCACCCGAACGCGGGCTTGCCCGAGTTCGGCATCATTCATGCGCAAGTCGGGCAGGCCCGACTTGCGTCGGAGAGGTGAAAAGGAAGCTCAATGCAGTCTCCGCCGCGGCATCCGCCGCGGCTCGGGCGGCGGGTTCTCGTCGAACAATTCGGCCAGCTTGTCGGTCATCGCGCCGCCGAGCTCCTCGGCGTCGACGATGGTGACGGCGCGACGGTAATAGCGCGTGACGTCGTGGCCGATGCCGATCGCGATCAGCTCGACCGGCGAGCGCGTCTCGATCTCCTCGATCACCCAGCGCAGGTGGCGCTCGAGATAGTTTCCCGGCATTGACCGACAGCGTCGAATCGTCGACCGGCGCGCCGTCCGAGATCATCATCAGGATCTTGCGCTGCTCGGTGCGCGCCAGCAGGCGCTTGTGCGCCCAGTCGAGCGCCTCGCCGTCGATATTCTCCTTGAGCAGGCCTTCGCGCATCATCAGCCCGAGATTCTTGCGCGCGCGCCGCCAAGGCGCGTCGGCCGACTTGTAGATGATGTGGCGCAGATCGTTGAGCCGCCCCGGATTGGCGGGCTTGCCGGCAGCGAGCCAGGCTTCGCGCGATTGTCCGCCCTTCCAGGCGCGCGTGGTGAAGCCGAGGATCTCCACCTTCACGCCGCAGCGTTCCAGCGTGCGCGCCAGAATGTCGGCGCAGGTCGCCGCGACCGTGATCGGCCGGCCGCGCATCGAGCCGGAATTGTCGAGCAGAAGCGTCACCACGGTGTCGCGGAAATTCGTTTCCTTCTCGCGCTTGAACGACAAGGGATGCATCGGATCGATGACGATGCGCGCGAGCCGCGCCGGATCGAGAATGCCCTCGTCCAGGTCGAACTCCCAGGAACGGTTCTGCTGCGCCATCAGCCGCCGCTGCAGACGGTTGGCGAGCCGCGCCACCACGCCCTGCAGATGGGCGAGCTGCTTGTCGAGATAGCTGCGCAGCCGGTCGAGCTCCTCGGCCTCGCACAATTCCTCGGCGCCCACGGTCTCGTCGAACTTGGCGGTGAAGGGACGATAGTCGGGCCCGCGCGGCTCGTTCTGGCCGCGATGGCGCGGACGCCACGGCTCGGCTGCGTTGTCGGCGTCGCCCATCTCCGAAGTCGTCCGGCATCTCGGCGGAAGGCGCATCCATCGCCTCGGAGGCATCCTCGGGCAGCTCGTCGGTCGAAGCCTCGGCCTCCTCGAGGCTCATGCGCTGCAAGTCGTCGGAATCCGACGCTTCGCCGTCCTGGCCCTCGTCGTCCTTGCGGCCCTCGTCGTTCTGGCTGTCCTCGCTGTCCTCCTCGTCGTCCTCGCGGCTGCGCTCGTCGCCCATGTCGAGCGAGTCGAGGAGGTCGTGGACGGCGTCGCCGAAGCCGCGCTGGTTCTCGACCAGCTTCTCCAGCTTGTCGAGCGCGCGGCCGGCCCGGCCCTCGATCCAGGGCCGCCACAGGTCGACCAGCTTCTTGGCCGCCGCGGGCGGCGCAAGTCCGGTCAGGCGCTCGCGCACCATCATGGCGACCGCCTCCTCGATCGGAGCGTCGGCGCGATCGGTGATCTCGTCGAACTTGCCGCGATGGAACTTGTCGTCGAGCATGGCCGACAGATTATGCGCCACCCCCTGCATGCGCCGGGCGCCGATCGCCTCGACGCGGGCCTGCTCGACCGCCTCGAACACCGCGCGCGCCTGCTGCCCGCCCGGAACCAGCCGGCGATGCACGAGGGGGTCGTGGCAGGCCATGCGCAAGGCGATCGAATCGGCGTGGCCGCGCACGATGGCGGCGTCGGCGCGCGTGAGCTTGCGGGGCGGCTCGGGCAGACGCGCCTTGCCGCCCACCATGCCGGGCCGCTCGGCGGCAAACGACACTTCGAGCTCGGGATGGCGCGCGATCGCGCGCAGGCAGCCGGTCACCGCGCGCTTGAACGGCTCGGTCGGGGCTTCCTTGCCGGGGCCTTTGGGCTTGCTGTTGGACGACATCAAAAATCGATCTCGGTCTCTTTTCCCCGCAGGCCCTGTTCCCCTCCCCCCGCGAGCGAAGCGAGTGGCGGGGAGGGGTTAGGGGTGGGGGGCGCCGCAGGCACGGAGCAAGCGTAGTCCCCCCACCCGGTTCGCTTCGCTCGCCACCCTCCCCACGAAACCCGGGCCTGCCCGGGTTTCGCACCCATATTGCGCAAGTCGGGCAAGCCCGACTTGCGGCGGGCGGGAGGGTAGACGTTGCGCCTCAGTGTTCAATTCGTAATGTTCTGTCGCTCAGCTCAGCGCCACGTTCACCGAGGATCTCCGGAAGCTCCTGCCCGAAGCAGCGCTGATAGAATTCGGCCACGATCGGGCGTTCCAGCTCGTCGCACTTGTTGAGGAAGGTGAGCCGGAACGCGAAGCCGATGTCCTTGAAGATATCGGAATTCTCCGCCCAGGTGATGACGGTGCGCGGACTCATCACGGTCGACAGGTCGCCGTTGACGAAGGCGTTGCGGGTGAGATCCGCGACGCGCACCATCTTGCCGACGATCTCGCGGCCCTCCTCGGTGCGATAGTGCTTCGCCTTGGCGAGCACGATCTCGACCTCGTTGTCGTGCGGCAGGTAGTTGAGCGTGGTGACGATCGACCAGCGATCCATCTGCGCCTGGTTGATCTGCTGCGTGCCGTGGTAGAGGCCCGAGGTATCGCCCAGACCCACCGTATTGGCGGTGGCGAACAGGCGGAACGCCGGATGAGGCTTGATGACCCGGCTCTGGTCGAGCAGCGTCAATCGGCCGGAGGATTCCAGGACGCGCTGGATCACGAACATCACGTCGGGACGGCCGGCGTCGTACTCGTCGAAGCACCAGCGCGACATTGTGCTGGTAGGCCCACGGCAGAATGCCGTCGCGGAACTCGGTGACCTGCTGGCCGTCGCGGATCACGATGGCGTCCTTGCCGATCAGGTCGACGCGGCTGATGTGGCTGTCGAGATTGACGCGCACGCACGGCCAGTTGAGCCGCGCCGCCACCTGCTCGATATGGGTCGACTTGCCGGTACCGTGGTAGCCGGTGACGATCACGCGCCGGTTCTTGGCGAAGCCGGCGAGAATCGCGAGCGTCGTGGGGCGGTCGAAGCGGTAGTCGGGATCGAAATCAGGCACGTGCTCGCCCGCCTCCGAATAGGCCGGCACTTCCATATCGCTATCGATTCCAAAGATTTGCCGGATCGAGACTTTCATGTCCGGCAGGCCGGCTTGAACTTCGGCAGTCATTGCTCCTCCGTGGCCTCGCGGATGTCCGAGGCACAATCGGCCAAAAGGGTGCGGATCGGTTGCGTTGGGCAACCTAGCAGAAAGCCCCGGGCGGGCGGAAGCGCCTGCAGCGGGTTTCAGGACCGCCGAAAACAACTACCTGGGTGCCCGCCGCGGCCATCCCGGGCGGCGCAGGTTTCAGGCGTAATACTGTTGCGCATCAAATGGTTATGCACGATCTTATTTGCAAGCCGGACGCCCCCCGGCGCGGTCCCCGGCCGGTTCAGCCCCATACCTCGCTGGCGATCTCGACGATCATGCGCAGCTTCGCCCATTGCTCGTCCTCGGCCAGGACATTGCCCTCCTCGGTCGAAGCGAAGCCGCATTGCGGGCTCAGGCACAACTGCTCGATGATCGACGAACTTCGCCGCCTGGTCGATACGCCGCTTGATCTCGTCCTTGCGTCTCAAGGCGGCCGGTCTTGGTGGTGACCAGGCCGAGCACCGCGGTCTTACCCTTGGGTAGCAGCCGCAACGGCTCGAACGAGCCGGCCCGCTCGCTGTCGAACTCCATGAAATAGCCGTGCACGTTGGTGCGGTTGAACAGCATCTCCTGCACCGCCTCGTAGCCGCCCGCGCCCATGTGGGTCGATTTGTAGTTGCCGCGGCACAGATGCATCGTGACCGTCATGTCGGGCGGAATGTCGGCGATCGCCGTGTTGATGAGATCGGCATAGATGTGGCCCAGTTTGTCCGGATTGTCGCCGCGTTCCTCGACCTGGCCGTCGGTATTTCGGGTCGCACAGCATCGCCACGAAGACCTCGTCGAGCTGCAAGTAGCGGCAGCCCGCGTCCGCGAAGGCGCGCACCGCTTTGGCGTAAGCCCGTCCGAGGTCGGCGAAGAAGTCGTCGAGCCGCGGATACACGGTCTCGCTGATCGGCTTGCGGCCGACGCGGCCGTACATGGCGGACGGCGCCGGTATCGTGACTTTGGGGGTGCGGCGCGTATGCGCCTGCACGAACCGGAAATGCTCGATCATCGGATGGTCGCGAAAGCCGAGCTTGCCCACCACGCGCGCGCCTTCCGCACGCGTGGTCACGCCCGCAAACGCGATCCCCTGGTCCATCGCATAGCGCTCGACGCCGTCGAGCCCCCAGAGGAAATCGAGGTGCCACCACGAGCGGCGGAACTCGCCGTCGGTGACGGAGCGGAGCCCGACCTCCTCCTGCCGCTTGATGACCTGCGCGATCTCGCGGTCCTCGACCGAAGCGAGGTCGCGTGCCGAGATCTCGCCGCGCGCGCGGCGGGCGCGGGCCTCCTTGACCGGCGCGGTGCGCAGAAGGCTGCCGACGTGGTCGGCGCGGAACGGCGGCTTGTCACGGGTCATTGCGGCCCCTCCGGCCGAAGGCCGGCTCAGCCGAAGCCCGCCGACTTGAGATAATTGTAGGCCTCGATGATCTCGCGCAGCTTGTCCTCGGAGCCGCGGTCGCCGCCATTGGCGTCGGGATGATGGCGCTTCACCAGCTCCTTGAAGCGCGCCTTGATGTCGGGCCGCTTGGCGTCGGTCTCGAGGCCCGAGCGCATGCAGCGCCTTGCGCTCGGCGTTGCGCACCGCGCGCCGCTCGGGCTCCGGCCGGCTCTGCGCTGGCGCGGCCGGGCGCCGAACTCGCGAAACATCTCGAACGGATCGTCGGCCGCACTCATAGCCGTCGAACACCCGCCGCGACCGCGGCTTGCCGGTGCGCTTGCCGCCCACCATACCCATCTTCCAGGTCGGCCGATGGCCGGTGAGCGCGTCCTTCTGGTAGCGCGCCACCGCGTCGTCGCTCATCCCGGCGAAAAAATTGTAGGAATGATTGTACTCGCGCACGTGATCGAGGCAGAAGCACCAGTACTCCCGCTCCTGCGACGCGGCCTTTGGGCGCGCGATGGGTCGCCGCCTGGGCGCAGCCCGGCCAGTCGCATGTCGGCAGCGAGTCGCGCAGCCGGCGATCCTGGTCCGGCTTGACGCGAATACGGTCGAACAGGGGTGAGTCGAATTTCATGACCGATCATTATGCGGAGTTCGATGCGTCGCCCGCAAGCTTGACAAAATCATTTCGCCGGGTTCCGTCCCGCTTCGAGGGAACCAGGCACGCCATTGACCCCGGCATCCCGGGCATGGCTAAGCCAAGCCCATGCGTGTCGCAGACGTCATCACGGAGAAGCTAACCGCGGCTTTCGCCCCCGAAAGCCTGCGGGTGGTCGACGAATCCCACCAGCATGAGGGCCATGCCGGGCACCGGCCGGGCGGACAGACCCATTTCAGGGTCTATATCGTGGCGGAGGCCTTCCAAGGGAAGAGCCGGATCGACCGCCATCGCGTGATCAACCAGACGCTGGCGCAGCGAGCTCGCCGGCGGCGTGCACGCGCTCGCGATCCATGCGTCGGCGCCGGGCGAAGGCAGCGCGTAAGGCCCGGGGGTCTACGGGTCGATCACGGCGCCCACCGGCGGGCGCCTACCCGGCGCAACGTCGGCGTTCGCACCGATGTCAGCCGGCGACGACCGCGATGCCAATCCCCAGCAGCACCGAATAATCGAGCGCCAGCTTCGCGGTTCGCGGCGTCATCGGAAACAGCGCCTCGAACCGGTCGGTCGAGCAGATGGTGCGGGCAATCGTGACGGCTTCCGGAAGCGTGAGCCAGGTCAGGAGCACCCACGGGCTGAAGCCCAGCCCGAGCCAGAACCAGAACGGGACGAGATAGGAGAAGGCGACAAATCCGACAAACTCTGCGCGCGTCCAGGCGAGGCCGAACCGCACCGGACCGGTTCGCCATCCCTTGCGCGCATCGAAGACGCGATCGCGCATGTCGTCGATCAGCAGGACGTTTGTCACCAAGGCGCCGACCGGCAGGCCCAGCACCCAGGCGGCGAGCGGCAGCGCCCCGGAAACCGGCAGCACGCCGGACGAGCCGTGGAAGGGCGCCGCCTGCACGTAATAGGCGCCGGCCACGGCCACGCTTCCGAACATGACGAAGAACAGCGGATCGGCGATCCCGAGCCGCGTCATCGAGAACCGGCCCTCCGAGCGAATAGCCCAGGCTCGCCACGATGCCGACGAACCCGAACACAATGACGAGCGGCCCGGCGACCCACAGCAGGTACGGTCCCGCGAGGACCGCAACCGCAAAGCACCCGAACGCCGCCCATCGCAGGGAGGCGAGCGTCAGCGTTCCGTTCGCGAGCGCGGCGAGCAATTCGGGATGCTCGGGCAGATCGGGATGCCGCGCCAGGAGTTGATGATTGTCGACGAAGATGCCGCCGACATGAATCAGCCAGCTCGCCAGGAACGCGACAATGACCGGGACGGGGGCAAAGACATGATCGTGGACCGCCAGCCCGGCCGCAACGATCACCGGGGCAGCGGCGGTCGGCAGCGTATGGCCGGGATAGAGCAGCAGATCGATCCAGATATTGCGGCGGGAGGGAGCGGCCGCATCGTCCTCGGTTTGCATCGGCACGGGGGCCTCGAAACAGGGGTGGCGGCCAGCGCTGTCGGCCCCCGGCGATGAAAAACGATGCTTCCCCACACGCGACATTGATCCACGTCAATGTGGCGCAGCCCGCAGGTCGTTACGAGAACAAGTCCGCCAAGCGACCCCATCGCAGACGCATGATGCGAGGAACCTATGCGTGCCAAGCGATTGTGGGGCGCAATTTCGCTCCTGGTAGCCGGAGCCGCGATCGGCGCCGCCGGCATCATCGCCAGCACGATGATCAATCACGCCACGTCGACGGATCGATTTGCACCGGATGCCACACCATGGCGGTGGTGGCGACCAATTCCCATTTCCTGAAATCGCGGCACGAAGACAACCCGGCAGGAAATCCGCGTGAGTTGCGCGGATTGCCACATTCCGACGACCAGCTGGTTTACCGAGACCTATACGCACGCGGCCAACGCAATCAGCGACGTCATTGCGGAGCTCATCCACGACTACAGCAATTCGGCGGTGTGGAACGCACGGCGGAACGAGCTTGCCGAAAAAGTCCGCGCCGACATGGAGCGCAATGACAGCGTGACGTGCCGCCGCTGCCACGACGCCTCGGCGATGCGGCCCCGCCGCGAAGCCGGCCGCGCCGCCCACGCCATGTCGATCGCCTCGCGCCTGACCTGCGTGCAGTGTCATGCGAACCTGGTCCACGGCGTCGCCGCGCCATAAGTCGGGTGGAAGCCGGAACTCCAACTCGGACCGAACGCGCCCGCCCCTATCCGGCCACGGTCGGCGCGGCGTCGGCCTTGATGGGCATTGAACTGCCGCTGAGGCCGAGCTCCTTTTCGACCCAGAGCTTGTGGTGTTGCTTGGCCCAGTTGAGGTCCACCTTGCCATCCGCCATGGCGTCGAAGCCGCCTTCCATCCCGAGCGTGCCGATGTAGATATGGGCGATCACCGCCGCGATGAACACGATCGCGCCCAGGCTGTGCACGATCTCGGCGATCTGCATGCCGCCGATATCGGCGAAATAGAACGGAAAGATCAGCATATAGCCGGGAATCGCGATCAGCACGGTCGCGCCGCAGACGCCCCAGAACAGCAGCTTCTGTCCGGCGTTGAAGCGCCAGGCGGGCGGATGCTTGCTGCCGACGAAGCCGCCGCCCTGCTTGAGCCATTCGATGTCGGCGGCCTTCGGTACATTGTTCTTGACCCACAGCAGAAACATCACGGCGACGCCGAGCACGAAGGGGAAGCTCAGGAAGTTGTGGACGTATTTTCCGGCCGCGGTGACGACGGTGAACGCTTCCGGCCCGATCAGCGGCAGCAGCAGCTTTTTCCCGTAGGTGAAATTCAACCCCGTCAGGCCCAGGACGATGAAGGTTCCTCCGGCCAGCCAATGGGCGAAACGCTCGAAGCCGTCGAAGCGCAGAATCTTGCGCCCCGATCGCCCACCCTCGATCTTGATGGGTCCGCGCAGCAGATAGAAGATCGCGAGCAGGCCGATCACCCCGCCGATCGCAATCGCACCGATCCAATTGAGGATCACTTCGTGGAACATGCGCCAGGTTCGTCCGGCCGGCTGGATCAGCACGCTTTCGCGGCGGTCGGGAATGCTGATGCGCCCTTCCACGCGATTGAGCTCGTGCAGCAGCTGCTCCTCGCCGACCACGTTCGCATCCGGATTGGTCGGGCTCGGCGACTGCGCGTGCGCCGGCATCCCGACGACGACCAGAAGCAATAAGGTGCAGAGGAATAACCGCATGAGGTTGCCGACGGCTGCCATGGCGATGCTCCACACGCCCGGCGCGCGGCTTCGCGCCGGTACCTTGGGCGTTGCGCGTGACTGACGCACAGGCCGCAGCGCGACGCGTTGATCCAGGTCAACGCTCGCGCGCCCTCCCGGCCGCCAGAACCTGCCCGGCCGCCGCCGCGCCGGCCATGATGGCCCCCGTAAAGCCGCCGCTGCCCGCATAGGAAGACGCCAGGTAGAGTCCCGCTATCGGGGTCTTCGGCGAGCGCTCGGGTCCCCGCCAGATCGGGCCCGACGGCGGCAAGGGTGCAAATCCGTAGATCGCGCCAGCGGGCGCGTTGAGATAGGCACTCATCGTGCTGGCGGTGCTGAAGACGGACGCCGCGACGTTGGCGGCAAATCCCGGAAACGCGCGGTCGATCGCGCCCATGATGGCGTCGCGCCAGCGGTCGCGCTTGGCGCGATAGGCCGCGCCGTCGAGGCCGGACCAGTTCGCCGTCGCGTCCACGCCGACGACCGAGACCGGATAAGGCGGCCCGCCGAGACCGCTGTCGATCGCCGAATAATCGACGACGACCATCGGAGGCACGGCGTCGCCCGGCATGCCGGCCAACAGTTCGCCGCCGCGGCGAAGATCGGCGAGTTGCGTCATCCCGTTCGGCAGCAGGAAGGTGGAATAGCTCCTGAGCCCGACCTTGGACGGAAGGACCGCAAGGCCGAAGGTGGCGGAAAACAGCGAAATCGACAGGCGACGTCCCGCATAGGCGGCCCAGAAGCGCTCGCGTGCCGACGGCGGCAGCATGTCGGCCAGGACCGCGGGCGCCGCATTGCCGACCACGACGGGAGCGCGCGCCTCGACCCGATCGCCCCCGCCGGTACGTTCGTGCGCGATACCCGATGGGCGACCCGCGCGATCGAGGGCGATTTCCGTCACCCGGCGTCCGAGCAGGATGTCGCCGCCGGCCGCGGTCACGGTCTTGGCAAGCGCGTGGCTCAAGCGTTGCGAGCCGCCCCGGATGTAGCGGCCGCCCGAGCCCAGGTAGCCGCCTTGCGCGACCGCGAACAGGACCCACCACAAGGTTGCGGGATCATCATGGTAGTAGGAGAGATTGGCGGCGAGCGCGCATTTCACGGCCTCGTCGGTACCGAAGCTGCGATCGAGCCGCTCTGCAACCGACAGGCGCCAGCCCTTCACCACCGGGCCGAGCCGCGCAAGGGCCGAGAACCCCCGCATGGGATTGCGAAAGGCCTCCCGACCCCTGCTTAATGTTCCGAGCGCGCCGGCGATCCGCTCCATCTCGCCGAGCACGGACCCTATGCCGGCCGCGGCCGAGGGAAATCGCTCGACCAGCGCGCGCCGCGCCGCCGCAAAACCCTCGGGCAGCACGAACGGCTCACCGAGCGGACCGCCACGCACCTCGTAAACGGCGCCGGTCGGCACCCATTCGACGGCATCGAGCACGCCAAGCCGGGCAAGCACGTGATGCTTGGGATCGATCGGGTCGCGCGGATCGGCGGTCTCGTGCAGCGAGGCTTCGACGACGAGGTCGCCCGACCTGTAGGTCGACGCCGCGCCGCCGACATCGTGGTTGCGCTCGATGAGCAGCGTCCTGCGTCCCGCCTGTGCGAGCAGGCCGGCTGCCGTCAACCCGCCCAGGCCGCCGCCGATGACGATAACCTCATAGCCGTCCGCCATGCTGTCGATCCTTTGGCCGCTTGCGCGCGGGACATCTGGCGATCTTCGGGGCGCCCACCTTGTGCCGGATCAAATCGCCATGGCGCCTCGCCATGGCCCGACTGCTTCATCGCGCCGGCTGCATCCGGACGGCCTTCTTGAGCAGCGGGGTGATCCGCAGCGCGGTGAGGCGGTTGCGCTCGCGCCGCAGCACGCCGAAGCGGAAGCCATGGAAGGTGAAGCTCTGGCCGGGCTCGGGGATCAGCCGGGCTTCGTGAATGACGAGGCCCGCGACGGTGGTCGCCTCGTCGTCGGGAAGGTTCCACTCCATCACCCGGTTGAGGTCGCGGATCGGCACCGCGCCGTCGACATTGACCGAGCCGTCCGGCTGCGGCCGCACGCCCGGAACCGCGACGTCGTGCTCGTCCGTGATGTCGCCGACGATCTCCTCCAGAATGTCCTCGAGCGTGACGATGCCCATCATCTCGCCGTACTCGTCGACCACCAGGGCGAACGGCGTCTTGCGCCGCCGGAAGGCCTTGAGCTGCTCGGTCAGCGGACGGATTTCCGGCACGAACCAGGGCGCGCGCGCGATCTTCGCGAGATCGATGTTCGAAGTGTCGCCGCCCGCCGCGCGCAATGCGCGGCAGCAGGTCCTTGGCGTGCAGGATGCCGATGATGTTTTCCGGCGTGTCGCGCCACAGCGGCACGCGCGTCACCGGCGCGTTGAGCACCGCCTCGACCGCCTGCGCGGGCGGATGGCCGGCATCGACCATGATCACCTCGGTACGGTGGATCATCACGTCGGCGACCGTGAGGTCGGGAAGATCGAGCAGACCGCCGAGCATGTCGCGGTCGTGCTTCTCCACGCCGCCTTCGCGATGCAGGAGATCGACCGCGCCGCGCAGCTCCTCGTGCGGCGGAGAGCATCGGCTCGTTCTCGCCGATCATGAACGCCGCGCTCGCCAGCATCCGGCGGACCAGCCAATGGACCGCGGTCAGCACCGGGGTGAGGACGCGCACCACCGCATGGATCGGACGCGCGACCAGCAAGCGCGATGCGGTCGGGCGAATCGATCGCGGCGGTCTTCGGCAGCACCTCGCAGAACACGACGATGAGCACCGTCATGACGACGGTCGCGTAGATCACGCCGACGTCGCCGAACCAATTGAGCATCAATCCGGTGGCGAGCGACGAGGCCGCGATGGCGGCGACATTGTTGCCGACCAGAAGCGCACCGATCAGCCGCTCGCGCCGCTCCAGCAGCCGGTTGACGATGACCGGCATCGGGGTCGCCGTCGCGGGCGAGCCGCATCATGGTGGCGCGCGAAGAGGCGGTGAGCGCCGTCTCGCTGCCGGAGAAGAAGAACGACACCAGGAGGCACAACACGACGACGACGAGGGCGATCCAGTCGGCGGCGCTCATGGGGCGAGCTTGTCCGCCAGGAAGGCACGCACCTGCGCGGCGTCGACATCGGGCGCGACAAACGCCGTCCCGATGCGCGCGGACGAGAATGAACGTCAGCCGCCCGCGCCTCACCTTCTTGTCCTGCGCCATCAGATCCATCAACCCGTCGACCCCCGGCACGCCGCCGGGCACATCGCGGATGTGGGTCGGCAAGCCGACCTTGCCAAGATGACGCGTGACGCGTTCGGCCTCGGCTTGCGGCAAAAGGCCCAGCCGGGCCGAGAACTCGAAGGCGAGCGCCATGCCGAGCGCCACCGCCTCGCCGTGCAGCAGGCGGCCGGAGAATCCCGCCGCCGCCTCGAAAGCATGGCCGAAGGTGTGGCCGAGATTGAGCAGCGCGCGATCGCCGGTCTCGCGCTCGTCGCGCGCGACGATCTCGGCCTTCATGCGGCAGCTGGTCGCGATCGCATGCTCGCGCGCGGCGGCAGCGCCGGCGAACACGTCGTCCGCGTTCGCCTCCAGCCAGGCGAAGAAGCCGGCGTCGCCGAGCAGCCCGTATTTGGCGACCTCGGCGTAGCCGGCGCGGAACTCGCGCGCCGGCAGCGTGATCGAGCAGCGCGGTGTCGGCGACCACCAGGATCGGCTGGTGGAACGCGCCGATCAGGTTCTTGCCGTGCCGCGAATTGATCGCGGTCTTGCCGCCGACCGAGGAATCGACCTGGGCCAGCAAGGTGGTCGGCACCTGCACGTAATCGAGGCCGCGGCGCACCGCGGCGGCGCAGAAGCCCGCGAGATCGCCCACGACCCCGCCGCCGAGCGCGACGACGAGGTCGCCGCGCTCGACCTTCGCGGCGATCAGCGCCTCGCAAACGCGCTCGAACATGGCGAAGCTCTTCGAGCCCTCGCCCGGCGGCACGCTGACATGCGTCGCCGGCACGCCGCCGGCGGCGAGCGCCGCTTGGGTGGCCGCCGAGCAGCAGCCGCTCGACGGTCGCGTCGGTGACGATCGCGGCCTTGGCGCCGGGCCGCAGCGCCGCGAGGCGACGCCCGAGCGAGGCGAGCAGCCCGCGGCCGATCACGATGTCGTAGGCGCGCGCCGTCGAGCGCGACCCGCACGGTGACCGGCTCGCTCGCGCGCAGCGGAGCCGTCATGGCGTCGCCCGCCGCGGGCGCGACGCGACAGCGCGCAACGCCGCGACGATCTCCTCGACGATGCTCTCGTGCGGTACGTCGCGCGACGCCACCGTGAGATCGGCCTCGGCATAGACCGGATAGCGCTCGGCGATCAGCGCGGTGAGCGTCGCGGCCGGGTCGTCGGTCTTCAGCAGGGGCCGGTCGCCGCGCCGCTTGATGCGCTTCATCAGGACGTCGAGCTCGGCCTTGAGCCAGACCGATACCGCCTTGGCGCGGATCAGGGCGCGCGTGTCCTCGTTCATGAATGCGCCGCCGCCGGTCGCGAGCACCTGCGGACCCTGCTCGAGCAGGCGCGCGATCACCCGCGCCTCGCCGGCGCGGAAATAGGGCTCGCCGTGCCGCTCGAAGATCTCGGCGATCGTCATCCCGGCGGCTTCCTCGATCTCGCTGTCGGCGTCGACGAAACGAACGCCGAGACGCGCCGCGAGCCGGCGGCCGATCGACGACTTGCCCGATCCCATCATGCCGACGAGCACGACCGAGCGCCCGCCGAGCGCCGCGATCAGCGTGGCGTCGTCGCCCGGCGCTGCAACCGAATCGTTTGTCACCGCGGCTTCGCTCATGGGCAAGTTCTGGGCCTGTCCTGGAAACGCGGCCAGTAGTCCCACAAACGCGCCGGGGAGACAACCCGGACCGCAGCCGGATACCGTCGCCGACGGGCCGCGGACCGCCGCGGCGCCGTCTTTACAAAACTTTACGCAGCGGAGAAGCGCCCGCAACGGCGGGGGACCAGATTGCGGGCGTGGCACCCGGCCACCCAATCGAAGGAGAATCACATGAGCGAGCAACCCAATGCGGACCATCCGGCGCACTGCCGGCGCGTCGCGGCCGCGCCGCATTCGTCATCCTGATCGTGGCGCTGGCCGGCGGCCTGTTCGGCGCGTTCGTCACGAAATCGTTCAGCCAAGGTTTCGGCCCGCCCTGGCACGGCGGGGGCATGATGGGCGGCCCCATGATGGGCGGAGCCATGGGCCCGGGACTCAGCCCGCGAGCGCGCCGACCGCATGGTGCGCCATCTCGCGATCGAGATCGACGCCAGCGCGGAGCAACAGGCCAAGCTGCAAGCGATCGTGAAAGGCGCGGCGGGCGACCTCGCCCCGATGCGCGAGAAGGTCGCTCGCCGCGCGTCAGCAGGCGCGCGCGCTGCTCACCGCCGCGACCGTCGATCGCGCCGCGATCGAAAAGCTGCGCGGCCGAGCAGATCGCCACCATGGACGTCTTCAGCAAGCGCGTCGCGCAGGCGCTCGCCGACGCGGCGGACGTGCTCACCCCCGAGCAGCGCAAGAAGTTCGACGACCTCTTGCCGCGCGGCCGGGGGCTACTGGCGGCCTTGGCATCGGGGCTAAACTGGTCACGTGCCGCGCATCCTGCTGATCGAAGACGACCTGCGCCTCGCCGAGATGGTGAAGAAGCTATCTCGGCGAGGCTGGATTCCATGTCACGCACGCGCCGACCGGCGGCGCCGGCGATCGCGCTCGCCGGCCGCGACGCCTTCGACGCGCTGATCCTCGACCTGATGCTGCCCGACATGGACGGGCTCGACGTCTGCCGCCGCATCCGCGCCGACGCCGAGCACGCCGATCCTGATGCTGACGGCGCGCGGCGACGCCATGGACCGGGTGGTCGGCCTCGAGATGGGCGCCGACGACTATCTGCCGAAACCGTTCGAGCCGCGCGAGCTGCTGGCGCGCCTCAAGGCGATCCTGCGCCGCGCGCACGGGCGACGAAGTCGGCGGACATGCTGCGCTTCGGCCGGCTGGAGATCGATCCCGGCGCGCTCGAGGTGCGGCTCGACGGCGAGACGCGGGCGCTGACGAGCTATCAGTTCGCGCTGCTGCTCGTGCTGGCGCGCCATGCCGGGCGGGTGATGTCGCGCGACGCCATCATGGATCTGCTCAAGCACGAGCGGCTGGAGGCGTTCGACCGCTCGATCGACGTGCACATCTCGCGCATCCGCGCGGCGATCGAGGACAATCCGAAGAAGCCGCGCCGCGTCATCACCGTGCGCGGCGCCGGCTACGTGTTCGCCAAGGCGCAGGATTGAAGGCACAGGATTAACGAGATGACGGTCGTGCAATCGAGCCTCTGCGCCAACGCTTGCGTCAGCGCTTGCGTCAGCGCTCCCTCTCCCCGCTTGCGGGGAGAGGATCGGGGTGAGGGGGCGTTACCAACAGCACTCAGACCCGCGGTGAGGCCCCCTCACCCGGAGTCCGCGCGCTGTGCGCGCGGACTCCGACCTCTCCCCGCAACCGAACTCGGGCTTGCCCGAGTTCGGCATCAACAATGCGCAAGTCGGGCAAGCCCGACTTGCGTCGGGGAGAGGTGGCGCCGTGCTCGTGGCGCGCTCTGCAGCGTAGCCGGCCCCACCCATGAAACGCCTCTATCAGAAAATCTATCTCACCATCATCGCGAGCCTCTTGCTGGTCGTGCTGGTGGCGGGCGCGGTCTGGCGCCTGGGCGCCGACCGCATGCCGGTCGCGCAGGCCTTCGAGATGGCCGGCGAGCTCGCGGCCGCGGCGCTGCCCGGCGCCGAGGCGTCGCCGGCGGCCCAGCAACAGGCGATCGAGCGGCTCGCGCAAAGGCTCAGGATCGATCTGGCGCTGTTCGATTCCTCGCTCCGGGAGATCGCGGCCTTCGGCCGCCCGCTGCCGCCGCCGGCCGCCCGGTTCGAGAGCGGCGGCTGGCTCTATGGTCCGGGCGGCCCGGCGTGGAGCTTCCGCCTGCCCGACGGGCGCTGGATCGTGGCGCGCGCGCCGATGCGGCACCGCAATCCCGCTCATCGGGCTGGTGCTGTTTCTCGGCGGCATCGCGCTGGTGGTCGCCATCGCGCCTATCCGGTGGTGCGCGGCCTGACGCGGCGGCTCGAACGCCTGCAGGCCGGCGTCGAGACGCTGGGCGCCGGCAATCTGGCGGCGCGGGTCAAGATCGAAGGCCGCGACGAGGTGGCGCGACTCGCCGCGAGCTTCAACCGCGCGGCCGGGCGCATCGAGGAACTGGTGGGCGCGCATCGCCTGCTGCTCGCCAACGCGTCGCACGAGCTGCGCACGCCGCTGTCGCGCCTGCGCCTCGGTCTCGAGCTCTACGAGCAGAAGCCAGGACCCCAAGCTCAAGGCCGAGCTCGCGCGCGACATCGCCGAGCTCGACCTCCTGATCGACGAAATCCTGCTGACCAGCCGGCTCGACGCCGCCCCGGCGCTGCAAATCGAGCCGATCGATCTGCTCGGGCTCGCGGCGGAGGAATGCGCCCACTACGACGACTGCACGCTGCACGGCGAGCCCGTCGCCGATCCGCGCCGACTCGCGCCTGCTGCGCCGGCTCGTGCGTAATCTCCTGGACAATGCCCGCCGTCACGGCGCGCCGCCGGTGACCGTCATCGGTGGGACGCGAAGGAGCGCGACGCCGTCATGGAGGTGGCGGACGGCGGCGCCGGCGTCCCGGCGAGCGAGCGCGAGCACGTGTTCACGCCGTTCCACCGCCTCGGCGGCGAAACCAAGGGCGCCGGGCTCGGGCTCGCGCTGGTGCGGCAGATCGCCCGCCTGCACGGCGGCGACGCGGCGGTGGCGCCGCGACCGCAACTGCCGAGCTGCTTTCGGGTCACCCTGCCGGCGGCTTGACGGTTCGGCGCGGCGCCCCGAAAGTGCCGCCATGCCGTGCGAATTGGGCACGCCACTCCGACACCGCGAAGAGTTGGATCAATGCCGAGCCTGCTGCGGTTTCTCATGTGATCGGGATCATCTTCGGCCTCGGCTACGCGGTGATCTTCGCGCTCGCCACCATGGTCGATCCGAAGCCGCGCGAGATCACCGTCACGGTGCCGCCCGACAAATTCGTCAAGCGCAGCACTGAGGGCGGGCCGGCCCATGACTGGCGCGTCCGCACAAGAACTCCCCGCACAGCGCTCGACCGAGCTGTTTCTCGACATGCTGGCGGCCGAGCGCGGCGCCGGCCGCAACACGCTCGAAGCCTACACGCGCGACCTCGACGATCTCGCCGCCCATCTCGCCGCCGCAAGCGCACGATCGCGGCGGCCGACGACCGCCGACCTGCGCGCCTATCTGGCGCACGCTCGCCGGGCGCGGCTTCAAGGCGTCGTCGGTGGCGCGCCGGCTGTCGGCGATCCGCCAGCTCTACCGCTTCCTCTATGCGGAAGGACATCGCCGCGACGATCCGGCCGCCGTGATCGAAGGGCCCAAGCGCGGGCGCGTGCTGCCGAAGGTGCTGTCGATCGCCGAGGTCGACCGCCTGCTCGCGACCGCGCACGCGGGCGCGGGCGACGCCGCGCGCTCGGACGCCGAGCGGCTGCGGGCGCTGCGCCTCGCCTGCCTGCTCGAGGTGCTCTACGCGACCGGCCTGCGCGTCTCCGAACTGATCGCGCTGCCCGGCCTCGGCGGCGCGGCGCGACGAGCGCATGCTGGTGGTGCGCGGCAAGGGCGACAAGGAGCGGCTGGTGCCGCTCAACGAGGCCGCCAGGCACGGCGATGCGCGAGTATCTGGACGCGCCTCGCCGAGGCCGGACCGCGAGCGCCAGCTCGAAATGGCTGTTTCCGTCCTTCGGCGAGAGCGGTCACCTCACGCGCCAGCATGTCGCGCGCGAGCTCAAGGCGCTCGCCGCGGCCGCCGGCATCGCGGCCGAGCGCGTCAGCCCGCACGTGCTGCGCCACGCCTTCGCGAGCCACCTGCTGCAGAACGGCGCCGATCTGCGCGTCGGTGCAGACGCTGCTCGGCCATGCCGACATCTCGACCACGCAGATCTACACCCACGTGCTGGACGAGCGGCTGAAGAGCCTGGTGCGCGACCTGCATCCGCTGGGTGAGGAGACGTAGCGCGGATGGAACATGGCGCCGCCGGCCACCGGTTCCGCCCGCCTTCGCTTGACTTGCGTTCCCCCACGGGCTTGTTTCGCGGCGCGGCGACGGTCGCCGACCAGAGGCCCGATGCGCAGCTATCTCGACTTTCGAAAAACCGGTCGCCGAGCTCGAGGCGAAGATCGAGGAACTGCGCGCCATGGCAGGCGACCGGCGACGCGGTCGCGATCGGCGAGGAGATCACCCGGCTCGAGGCCAAGGCGTCGGCCGCGCTCGCGCGACCTCTATGCCGAGCTCACGCCCTGGCAGAAGACGCAGGTGGCGCGCCATCCGCAGCGCCCGCATTGCCTCGACTACGTCGCGCAGCTCGTCACCGACTTCGTGCCGCTCGCGGGCGACCGCAAGTTCGGCGACGACGAGGCGATCGTCGGCGGCTTCGGCCGCTTCCGCGGCGAGAGCATCTGCGTGATCGGCCACGAGAAGGGCTCGACCACCGAGAGCCGGCTCAAGCACAATTTCGGCATGGCGCGCCCGGAAGGCTATCGCAAGGCGGTGCGGCTGATGGAGATGGCCGACCGCTTCGACATTCCGGTGCTGGCGCTGGTCGACACCGCCGGCGCCTATCCGGGCATCGACGCCGAGGAGCGCGGCCAGGCCGAGGCGATCGCGCGCTCGACCGAGGCCTGCCTCGGCCTCGGCGTGCCGAACGTCGCGGTGATCCTCGGCGAGGGCGGCTCGGGCGGCGCGATCGCGATCGCCACCGCCAACCGCGTGCTGATGCTGGAGCACGCGATCTACAGCGTGATCTCGCCCGAGGGCGCGGCCTCGATCCTGTGGCGCGATACCGCCAAGGCGCAGGAGGCCGCCACCAACATGAAGATCACCGCCGAGGACCTCGTCCGCTTCGGGGTGATCGACGCGATCGTGCCGGAGCCGGTCGGCGGCGCCCACCGCGACCCGGCGGCCGCGATCGCGGCGACCGGCGACGCGATCGCGGCGGCGTTCGGCGGACCTGGCCGGGCTCGACCGGGAGACCGTGCGCCGCCAGCGCCGCGACAAGTTCCTGGCGATCGGACGATCGATGCTTTGATGACGTTGTCTCAAAGACGTCCGGTTTGCCAAGTATAGTCCGGCGTATAGCTTGTGTATTGGGAACATCGACCCGAGCAGAGATTTCCGGGTTGCACGCAAAGCGATATTTCCGCAACGCTCTGCAAGAACTTGGCGCACTCGTTTACCATTCGTTCACCGTACCGGTGCTCCAATGGGACGGACGGGATAACTTCGCCTTGCTTAGACCACATCTTAAGGATAACGATCGTTGAACGTCGGTGCGGTGAGAGCCATCGCACGGGGGAGTTCGCGTTTGATCCGTCACACGGCTCTTGGTCCGCGCGCTGATGGCGTCGGCGGCGATCGCATGCCGCGGTCGCGCTGGCCGGCTGCGAGACCGACGGCACTGCCCCGGTCTCGGCGCGCGCCATGAAGCCGCTCTCGACCGAGATGCTGGCCGCTGCTCGAGAAGAAGAACATGCCGAAGGAGTCGCCCGATCCTGGTCCGCATCTTCAAGGAAGAGGCGGAGCTCGAGGTCTGGAAGCAGGACACGACCGGCCGCTTCGCGCTGCTCAAGACCTATCCGATCTGCCGCTGGTCGGGCGAGCTCGGCCCCAAGATCAAGCAAGGCGACCGCCAGGCGCCCGAGGGTTTCTACACCATCACGCCCGGCCAGATGAATCCCGAACTCGAACTACTATCTGTCGTTCAACATCGGCTTCCCCAACGCCTACGACCGGGCCAACGACCGCACCGGCGCACTTCCTGATGGTGCACGGCGACTGCTCGTCGGCGCGGCTGCTACGCCATGACCGACGAGCAGATCGGCGAGATCTACGCGCTCGGCCGCGAATCGTTCTTCGGCGGCCAGAAGTCGTTCCAGGTGCAGGCCTATCCGTTCCGCATGACGCGCGCTCAACATGGCGCGCCATCGCAACAATCCGAACATGCCGTTCTGGCGCATGATCAAGGAAGGCAACGATCATTTCGAGGTGACGCGGCAGGAGCCGAAGGTCGACGTGTGCGAGAAGCGCTACGTGTTCGACGCCGACCGCCGACCAGCGGCCGGTTCGACCCGCGCGGAAAGTGCCCGGTCTATCACGTGCCGACGAGATCGCCGCGGCCGTCGCCGAGAAGCAGGAGCGCGACGAGCGCGAATTCGCCGCGCTCGTGAGCCGCGGCACCGCCACCGTCGCGGTCAAGACCGGCGCCGACGGCGGCATGCACCCGACCTTCCTCGCCAAGCTGCAAGTCGCAGGACCAGTTCGACAACGGAGGCCGGATCTTCTCGCTCGCCTCGACGGCGAGCACGCCGGCGCTGCCGCCCAACGTCAATCCGCCGCGCGTGCCGGGCGAGTCCGATACGACGACGGCGTCCGTCGCCCCGCCGGCGACGCGCGCGAGCCTGGTCCAGGCCGCCACCAACGAGCAGAAGCCGGCGCCGCGAAACAACGCCCGCGTGGCCGACGCGCAGCCGCAGTCCGGCTCCATGTTCGGCGGCCTGTTCGGCTCGAGCGGCGACCAAGGCGCGACGGGCGACAAATCCGACAACCCGCTCGCCCGCGTCGGATCAACGGTGACGAAATTGTTCAGCCTGGGCGGGTCCGAGCCCGCACCCCAGCCTGCCGCGCCGAAGCCGCGACCGACCGTCGAGACCAAGCCTGTGGCCGTCGCGGCCCGCCATTCGCCCGGCGCCATCCGCCCCACCCAGCCCGCAGCGCCGCGCCCGCAGGTCGCCGAGGAACGAAAGCCCGCGCCGGCACCGGCCGTGACCGCGAGCGCCGCGCCGGCGCCGCGCCTGCGCCTGCGCCGTCATTGATGGCGGGAGCCCAGCCGGTCGTCTCCGCCAACAGCTTCGAGAGCCGCTGGGGCGGGCTTCGCTAGGAGCGGGTTGCCGGCCGGTCAATAAACGACGGAAATGCCGAAATAACGGACGCGGCCTTGCGGCCGCGTTTTTTGTTGTCCGTCAGTCCCCAGGCCTGACGCGTATTTCGATCCCGCTTGAGCGGGCCTTCGCTACGCGAACCGTCCGTGGCAATGCTTGTAGCGCTTGCCCGAGCCGCAGGGACAGTTCTCGTTGCGGCCGACCTTGCCCCAGCTCGTCGGGTTGTTCGGCGTCGCGCGCGGGCGCGGCCGCTGCCGGTGATCCCGTGGCGCGCCAGCGTCTCGCCTCCCGCCATGGCGAGCGCCATCTCGTCCTCGCCGGTCGTCGGGTCGACCTTGTGCGCCTCCATATAGGGCAGCGTTCGGCGGCGCCTGCTCGGGCGGCGGCGCCTGCACGATCTCGACCCGCATGAGCTGGGCGGTGACCGCCTCGCGCAGATTCTGTGATCATCGCTTCGAACAGCGTGAAGGCTTCCGACTTGTACTCGTTCAACGGATCGCGCTGGCCGAAGCCGCGCAACCCGATCACGTTGCGCAAATGGTCGAGCATCAGCAGATGCTCGCGCCACAGGTGATCGAGCGTCTGCAGCAGAACCGATTTCTCGACGTAGCGCAGCACGTCGGGGCCCCATTGGGCGACCTTGGCGGCCATGTGCTCGTCGGCGCGCCGCTCGACGCGGGAAATCAGCTCCTCGTCGGCGATGCCCTCCTCCTTCGCCCATTCGTCGGCCGGCACGTCGAGGCCGAGCACGCGGGTGAGATCCTCCTTGAGCCCCTTCACGTCCCACTGCTCGGGATAGGCGTTCTCGGGCACGTGCTTGGCGATGAGGTCCTCGACCACGGCGCGGCGCATGTCGGCGACGGTCTCGGCGACGTTCTCGTCGCGCATCAGGTCGACGCGCTGCTCGAAGATCACCTTGCGCTGGTCGTTCATCACGTTGTCGAACTTGAGCAGGTTCTTGCGGATATCGAAGTTGCGCGCCTCGACCTTCTGCTGCGCCTTTTCCAGCGCCTTGTTGATCCAGGGATGGATGATCGCCTCGTCCTCCTTGAGGCCGAGCTTCTGCAGCATGCCGTCGAGCTTGTTCGACCCGAAGATCCGCATCAGGTCGTCCTCGAGCGACAGGATAGAATTTCGAGCGGCCGGGATCGCCTTGCCGGCCCGAACGGCCGCGCAGCTGGTTGTCGATGCGCCGCGACTCGTGACGCTCGGTGCCGACGATGTAGAGTCCGCCCGGCTTGACGACGGTCTTGGCCGGCTTGGCGCCCTTGGCGGGCTCGATCTCGATCGTCTCTTCCGCCTTCAGCACGATCTCGCGGAAGCGCTCGACCTCGGCGCGGATCTCCGCGATCTTCGCTTCCTTCTCGGCGGGATCGGCGATGTCGGCGGTCTCCTGCGCGACCCGCATGTCGACATTGCCGCCGAGCTTGATGTCGGTGCCGCGGCCCGCCATGTTGGTCGCGATCGTGATCGCGCCGGGCACGCCGGCTTCCGCGATGATATAGGCTTCCTGCTCGTGGAAGCGCGCATTGAGCACGGCGAACTGCTTGCCCGGCTTGCCGGAACGCGCGGCCGCATAGAGCCGCTCGAGCGCCTTCGGGTTCTCGAAGTCGATCTGCTTGAAGCCGTTCTTGAGCAGGATGGAGGCGAGCAGCTCCGATTTCTCGATCGAGGCCGTGCCCACCAGCACCGGCTGGAACCGCTCGCTCGCCCGTTGGATCTCGCCCAGCACCGCGCGGTATTTCTCCTCGGCGGTGCGATAGACCTCGTCGTCGTCGTCGACGCGCGCGAGCGGCATGTTGGTCGGCACCTCGAGCACCTCGAGCCCGTAGATGTCCATGAACTCGTCCGCCTCGGTCGCCGCCGTGCCGGTCATGCCGGCGAGCTTCTCGTACATGCGGAAATAGTTCTGGAAGGTGATCGAGGCGAGCGTCTGGTTCTCGGGCTGGATCGGCTGATGCTCCTTGGCCTCCAGGGCCTGGTGCAGCCCGTCCGAATAGCGGCGGCCCGGCATCATGCGGCCGGTGAACTCGTCGATGATGACGACCTCGCCGTTGCGCACGATATAGTCCTTGTCGCGGTTGAACAGCTTGTGGGCGCGCAGCGCCTGATTGACGTGGTGCACGGTCGAGACGTTCTCGACGTCGTAAAGCGACTCGCCCTTGAGCAGCTCCGCGTCGCGCAACCGCTGCTCCAGCTTCTCCATGCCGGCTTCGGTCAGCGTCACGGTGCGCTGCTTCTCGTCGACCTCGTAGTCGGTCTTGTCGAGATTGGGGATGAAGGCGTCGATGGTGTTGTAGAAATCCGAGCGGTCGTCGAGCGGTCCGGAGATGATGAGGGGCGTGCGCGCCTCGTCGACCAGGATCGAGTCGACTTCGTCGACGATGGCGTAGATGTGCCCGCGCTGGACCATGTCCTCCAGCCGGTACTTCATGTTGTCGCGCAGATAGTCGAAGCCGAGCTCGTTGTTGGTGCCGTAGGTGATGTCGCAGTCGTAGGCGGCCTTGCGCTGCTCGTCGTCGATGCCGTGCACGATCACGCCGACGGTGAGGCCGAGGAACTTGTAGATCTGTCCCATCCAGTCGGCGTCGCGCCGCGCCAGGTAGTCGTTGACGGTGACGACATGAACCCCGCGGCCGGTGAGCGCGTTGAGATAGACCGCCAGCGTGGCGACGAGCGTCTTGCCTTCGCCGGTCTTCATCTCGGCGATCTTGCCGTCGTGCAGGATCATGCCGCCGACCAGCTGCACGTCGAAATGGCGTTGTCCGAGCGTGCGCTTGGCGGCCTCGCGCACGGTCGCAAAGGCCGGAACCAGGATGTCGTTGAGCTCGACGCCCTCGGCGACCTGCCGCTTGAAATCGTCGGTTCGCGCCCGCAGCGCCTCGTCGGAGAGCTTCGCGACCTCGTCCTCGAGCGCATTGATCTCGTCGACGCGCGGCAGATAGCTGCGGATGCGCCGCTCATTCGCAGAGCCAAACAATTTTCGGGCAACGGCGCCAAACATGCCGGATCCTCTTCTTGTCCCGCCGACGGGCAAGGCCGCGCGCGAGCGGCCGGTAGGAATCCCGACGCAACCAGTACGGGGCGCTTTTCGGGCTAAGATGAGGCACCCATGCCCCACGGGGAAACCGGCGAGTTTGCCGAGAGATAGGAGGGGGTCGGACCCTTGTCAATCTGCCGGTCGCGGGCGTCACGGTGCGGCGACAAACGCGCCGCAATCACGCCCTCGTTAAGCTTTAACGCCAATCAGACGTTGCGATTCCCAGCCGATTGCGCGACTGTCCGCCGCAATCGCCGAACGGACGGAACAGCCCACCATATTCGAGGATATCCCTATGACCCATCTGCCAGTTTCGCCCCTTCCGGCGCCGCGCCGGACCGCACTGATCGCGACGGTCGCGGCCGCGATCCTCGTGAGTTCGGCGTTTGCCGCCTTCGCCCAGGCGGGCGGCCCGGCAGGCGCCCCACCGGCCGCACAGCCGGGCCCCGATACTGTCGTCGCCAAGGTCAATGGCGTCGACATCCGTCAGAGCGATCTTGCGCTGGCCGAGGAGGACGTGGGGCAGAGCCTTCCGCAGCAGGGCGGCGAGGACGCCAAGCGCGACTATCTGGTCAGCTATCTGACCGACATGATCCTGCTCGCCCAGGACGCGGAGGCGAAACGGCTCCAGGACGGCGACGAGTTCAAGCGGCACGTGGCCTTCGCGCGCAACAAGGCGCTGATGGAGACGCTGTTGCAGAGCGAGGGAAAGAAGGCGATCACCGATCAGGCGCTGCGGGCGGTCTACGACGACGCCGTCAAGCAGATGGGCGACGAGGAAGAGGTGCACGCGCGTCACATCCTGTTCCGGGTCGCCAATCCGAGCGACGAGAAGGCGAGCAAGGAAGCCGAGGATAAGATCAAGGCGGTGATCGAACGCCTGAAGAAGGGCGAGAATTTCGCGACGCTCGCCAAGGAGCTGACCGAGGATCCCGCGGGTAAGCAGGACGGCGGCGACCTCGGCTACTTCACCAAGGACCAGATGGTGCCCGAATTCTCGACGGTCGCCTTCAAGCTCGACAAGGGAAAAGTGTCCGACCCGGTCAAGACCCAATTCGGCTGGCACGTCCTCATGGTCGAGGACAAGCGCAAGCGTCAGCCGCCTGAGTTCGACAAGGTCAAGGGCCAGCTCGAAAGCTATGTGGTGCGCAAGGCGCAGGTCGACCTCGTCACCAAGCTGCGCGACGCGGCCAAGATCGAGCGCCTGGACAAGCCCGCCGAAAAGCCCGCCGAACCGAAGAAGAATTGATTTCGCAGAAACGCGTCATGCCCGCGCTCGTCGCCGGCATCCCCTCAGTGTCATTGCGAGGCGTGCGTAGCACGCCGAAGCAATCTCGTTCCGGTGACGTTGGGATTGCTTCGCGGAGCCTGTCCTCGGGCTTGCCGAAGGCAAGACCCGGGGGCTCGCAATGACAATCGATGGAATCAAAGCCGCCGTCCCCATGACCACCAAAGTTTCTCCGCTCGCTCCCGCGCGTTTTCCGGACATGCCGCCGGTCGAGGGGGTGCGGTTGGCGACCGCGGCCGCCGGCATCCGCTACGCCGGCCGCACCGATGTCCTGCTCACGCTGTTCGAGCCCGGCACCACGGTCGCCGGCGTCCTGACGCGCTCCAAATGTCCCTCGGCGCCGGTCGATTGGTGCCGCGCCCGCCTCAAGGGCGGCAAGGCGCGCGCGCTCGTGGTGAATTCCGGCAACGCCAATGCGTTCACCGGCAGGAACGGACGCGAGGCCGCAAAATTCACCGCCGACATCGCCGCCAAGGCGGTCGGCTGCAAGGCGGGCGTCGTGTTCCTGGCTTCGACCGGCGTGATCGGCGAGCCGCTCAAGGCCGCGGCCTTCGACGGCGTGATGGACGGCCTCGTGGCGTCCGCTGCGCCGGGCTGCTGGCAAGCCGCCGCCGAGGCGATCATGACCACCGATACGTTTCCGAAGGGCGCGGCCGCGACCGCGAAGCTCGGCAAGGCTACGGTCACCATCTGCGGCCTCGCCAAGGGCGCCGGCATGATCGCGCCCGACATGGCGACCATGCTCTCCTTCGTGTTCACCGATGCGCCGATCGCCGCCCCGGCCCTGCAATCGCTGCTCGCGCGCGGCGTCGAGGACAGCTTCAACGCGGTGACGATCGACGGCGACACCTCGACCTCGGACACGCTGCTGTGTTTCGCGACCGGCGCCGCCGCGGCGCGCGGCGCGCCCCGGATCGCCCGCGGCTCCGACCCGCGGCTCGGCGACTTCCGCGCGGCGCTCGACCGCGTGCTCAAGGACCTCGCCGAGCAGGTCGCGCGCGACGGCGAAGGTGCGCGCAAGCTGGTCGAGGTGATCGTCGAAGGCGCGGTATCGAAATCCTCCGCGCGGCGGATCGCGATGTCGATCGCCAATTCGCCGCTGGTCAAGACCGCGATCGCCGGCGAGGACGCCAATTGGGGCCGCGTCGTCATGGCGGTCGGCAAGGCGGGCGAACCCGCCGACCGCGACCGGCTGTCGATCTGGTTCGGCGGCATCCGCGTCGCCCACAAAGGGCTGCGCGACCCCTCCTACGACGAGGCCACCGTCTCGGCCGCCATGAAGAAGCCGGTGATCGCCCTGAAGGTCGCGCTCGGGCTGGGCCGCGGCCGCGACCGCGTGCTCACCTGCGATCTCACCAAGGAATACGTGGCGATCAACGGGGACTATCGTTCTTAAGATCTCATTAATCGTCTCGCGGCGATTCCGCGACATTCGTTCGCGGGTTCTTAACGACGGCACTTTTATGTTGCGGGTCGAAGGGTCGTGAGCGTGAAGCTTGTTCTTGTCGCCGCCTGCGCCCTCGTCGATACCGACGGGCGCGTGCTGATTGCCGAACGCCCCGCCGGCCGGACGATGGCGGGCTTATGGGAATTCCCCGGCGGGAAGATCGAGCAGGGCGAACGGCCGGAAGAGACGCTCATGCGCGAGCTCAAGGAGGAGTTGGGTATCGTCGTCAAGGAGGCTTGCCTGGCGCCGCTCACCTTCGCCAGCCACAGCTATCCGCAGTTCCACCTGCTGATGCCGCTCTATGTCTGCCGGCGTTGGGAGGGCACCGTGACGGCCCGGGAAGGCCAGAGGCTCGCCTGGGTAAAGCCTAATCGGCTCAAGGAATATCCGATGCCGCCTGCCGACGTGCCGTTGATTTCGCATCTGACGAGTTTGTTGTAATCCGCCACCCGAGGACCGAACCATGACCCCCATCGGTTTTTTGCACACGACGGCCGAACTTGGCCGCTTCCTCGCCGACCAGCGCGGCGCGACCGCGATCGAATACGGCCTCATCGCGGCGCTGATCTCGGTGACCATCATCGCCGCCGTGAACGCGGTCGGCACAGGCATCAGAGACACGCTCTACGGCAACATCTCGAACGCGCTGGCGACGCAGTAGGGGCCCCTACTCAATAAGGATTAGGGCGCTATTCGCTGCTGCTGCTGCCGTCCCCGTCCTCCCGCAGCGAGATGTCCCGCACCTTGAGGGCGTCGGCGAGCCGTGTCTTGGCGGAGCCCGGCTTGAGCGGCTGCTGCTGGCTCGGATGCGGCGCCCAGCCCGACAGCCAGACGATCTCGAAACTCGCGCGAATGCGGCCGTCCGCATCGCCAAAGCGCGCCGCATAGATCTCCGCCATCCGCATGAGGGTGGCGCGCCGGAGCGGCCTGCGCCGGCGTTCGTTGAGCGCATTGGTGGCCCCCATGCGCCGCAGGTCGTGCATCAGCCCGAACGCCGAATCATAGCGAACCGTGATGCGGTCGACGTCGGCAACCGGCAGCGCGAAGCCGGCACGCTGCAACAGCGCGCCCATCTCGCGCATATCGGGGAAGGGCGCGACCCGCGGCGACAGGCCGCCCTCGATCTCGACCTCGGCGGCCGCAAAGCTCTGGCGCAGCTCGCTCAAGGTCTCCCCGCCCAACAGCGCGGCGAGGAAAAGACCGTCCGGCTTCAGGGCGCGCCGCACCTGCACCAGCGTGCCGGGCAAATCGTTGACCGACTGCAGAGCGAGCGCCGAGACCACCAGATCGAGCGAGGCGTCCGCGAACGGCAGCGCCTCCTCGTCGGCCACGACCTTGGGCCCGTCGTGATCGGCGAGATCTTGGCGGCTCGCCGCGACCGCCACCATGGTGCCGACCCGCGCGGCGAGCGCACGGCGTACGGCGCCGGTCGGCGACCCGAGGTCGGCGGCGAGCTCGAACGGCCGCAGCACGGCCGCCAGTCGGTCGGCGAGGTCGCCCGCCGCCCGGTCGATCAGAAACGTGGCGGCGCCGAGCGCGCGCGCGCGGCCGCGGCGTCGGCGCAGCATGGAGCGGTCGAAGACCTGGGGGGCGGGCATTCGGCAAGTCTACCGGATGTGTCCCCTTGCGGGGGAGGGCTCGTGTGCCGGCCAGGCCGTTGGCATTCGCCGGCCGACGCGCGAGGCCAACCGATCGGTGCCGGCAAACGGGGGCGGGAGAATCATCGGCGATCCCACGTCGCGGCAGCGCCACGGCGGATGACCAAACATGATTGAGAGCCGACCGCGATCGCGCTAGCCTGTTGTCGTGCCATCGTTGTCGGACCCCGCCTCATCCCGCTTCGCGCGCCTCGCGCGATCTCTGACGCCTGTCCGCTCCACATGGCGCTCTACATGGCGCCCCACTTGGCGCTTCGCCCTCGACCTCGGCCTGCCGCCGCTGTGTCCGGCCTGCCGCGGGCTGCTGGGCGACGACGGCGGCCTGTGCGCGTCGTGCTGGTCGCGGCTCTCCTTCATCGCGCCGCCCTATTGCGAGCGGCTCGGCACGCCGTTCGGCTACGATCCCGGACCCGGCGTGCTGTCGACGGAAGCGGTCACCCATCCGCCGGCGTTCGGCCGTGCCCGCGCGGCGGTGCGCTACGACGACGTCGCCAGCGCCCTGGTTCACGCGCTCAAATACGGCGACCGGCTCGACCTCGCCCCCGCCATGGGACGCTGGATGGCACGGGCCGGGCGCGAACTCACCGACGGGGCTGGCGCTCTCGTGCCGGTGCCGCTTCATTGGCGGCGGCTGTGGGCGCGGCGCTTCAATCAGGCGGCGGCGCTCGCCTGCGTGATTTCCAACGCGAGCGGCGTGCCGGTCCTCGACGACGCGCTCAAGCGCGTGCGCGCCACACCCCAGCAGGTCGGCCTGGCGAGGACGGAGCGGGCCACCAATGTGCAGGGCGCCTTCCGGGTGCCGGACGACAAGCAGGCCACCGTAGCCGGGAAGCGGCTGGTCCTGATCGACGACGTGCTGACCTCGGGGGCGACGGTCGACACCTGCACGCGCGCGCTGCTGCGCGCCGGCGCCGCCCAGGTCGACGTGCTGGTGTTTGCCCGGGTTGTCGACACGCTGCGAGCCCCCATATAGTTTATCACCGCGTTCCCACTGCCAGGAGTGAAGCTTTTGCCATGGCCTCGGTCGAGGTTTACACGACGCCTTATTGTCCCTATTGCGTGTCCGCCAAGGATTTGCTTCGCCGCAAAGGCGTGGAGTTCATCGAAATCAACGTCGCGGGCGACCGCGATCTGCGGTCCGAGATGATCGAGCGTGCCGGCGGGCGCCTGACCGTGCCGCAGATCTTCATCGACGACACCCATGTGGGCGGCTGCGACGATCTTTATGCGCTCGACGATGCGGGCGGGCTCGACCCGCTGCTCGCCCGCTGAGTGAAGGCGACCGACATGACAGAAACACGAACACGCAACGATGGGAACTTCCGGGTCGGCCTGATCCAGATGCGCTCGGGTCGCGCCCCGCGGGCGAATGTCGATACGGCCGCCCGCCTGATCGGCGAGGCCAAGGCCGCCGGGGCGGATTACGTCCAGACGCCGGAAATGACCAATATCATGGAGGTCAGACGCGACGCCCTGTTCGCCACGATCGCGGCGGAGGAGACCGACACGTCGCTCGCCGCCTTCCGCGAGACCGCGCGCGCCCATCGGCTGTGGCTGCACGTCGGATCGCTGGCGATCAAGTTGTCGCCCGACAAGGCGGCGAACCGTTCCTTCCTGATCGACCCCACGGGGGAGATCGCCGCGCGCTACGACAAGATCCACATGTTCGACGTCGACCTCGCGGGCGGCGAGAGCTATCGCGAATCGCGCAGCTATCGGGCGGGCGAAGCCGCGGTGAGCGCCGACCTGCCGTGGGGGCGCCTCGGTCTGACCATCTGCTACGACCTGCGCTTCCCGGCGCTCTATCGCGCGCTCGCCGAGGCCGGTTCTTCCTTCCTCGCGATCCCGTCGGCCTTCACGCGCCAGACCGGCGAGGCGCATTGGCACGTCCTCATGCGCGCGCGCGCGATCGAGAACACCTGCTACGTGCTCGCCGCCGCGCAGGGCGGAATGCACGAGAACGGGCGCGAGACTTTCGGCCACTCGCTCGTGGTCGATCCATGGGGCCGCATCATCGCGGAAGGCGGCGTCGAGCCCGGCGTCGTGATGGCGGAGATCGATCTCGGCGACATCACGGCGGCGCGCGCCCGCATTCCCTCGCTTCAGCACGGCCGGCGGTTCGAGGTGATCGCGCCGGCGGCCGAGCCGGCGCATCTGCGCGCGATCGGGAAAAGCTCATGATCCGCTATACCCTCGTGTGCGAGCGCGAGCATAATTTCGAGAGCTGGTTTGCGAATTCCGCCGCCTACGACAAGCAGGTGAAACGCGCCCTCGTCGGATGCCCGATCTGCGGCTCGACCAAGGTCGAGAAGGCGATCATGGCGCCCCGTCTCGCCCGTTCCGACAAGCCGATCGAGGCACCGCCGCCGACCGCGACCCCGTCCGCCCCGCCGGTCTCGGAAGCTCCCGCGCCGGTCGCCATGATGTCGCCGCAGGAGCGCGAGTTCCGAACCAAGCTCAGGGAACTGCGCGACCATCTCACCAAGAACGCGGAGAATGTCGGCCGCAAGTTTCCCGACGAGGCGCGCAAGATGCATTACGGCGAGATCGAGCACCGCTCGATCTACGGCGAAGCATCGCCCCAGGAAGCGAAGGACCTCCACGAGGAGGGCATCGAGTTTCATCCGCTGCCGGTGCTGCCGGACGAGCGGAACTAGGACGCGAACTCATGAATACGCCCGCGCGGATGGCTCGCGAAAGTCCGCTCTGCCCCCAATAGCAGAGGCATCAATGCATCGCACCAAATCGACGTGATGGGCCAGAATCGGAAATCGGATGACTCCAAGAAGAGCGCTCTCTTGACAATGAAAGCAGCACCTTTTGAGCCCTATTTTCCCCTTGCCAAGGACTGTGCGACCTCGTGGGCGCAGTCGATGAAAAGCTGCGCGACCGGGCTGAGCGTGCGGTTTTTCAACTTGGTGATCGCCATCGGCCTGCGGGTGGTCGGCAGGTCGACGGGTAAACGCTTGAGCACTGCGTTATAGGCAGAGAACTTCAACACGGAATTGGGAACGATTGTGAGAAATCGCCCGGTTGCCAGCAAGGCGATCCGTGCGGGGGCCGTACTGGTGATGACAGTGGTCCGAGGAGTTTCAAGCCCGGCAGCGCGGAATGCCTCGACGAAGATCGCGCCGGACAGGCTGTCTGCCGGTGCCAGCGTCCAAAGTTCGTTCACCAACTCGGACAGCTTGATGCTGCGTCGCCGAGTCCACCGATTCTGCGCCCCAGCCACGACGATCTCATGTTCATCGTAGAGAATGTCCGAGTGCACGTGCTCTTCGCGAAGCGGTGCAAAGATGCGCGCAACCACTAAATCCACGCGGCGCTCTTCAAGAGCTCGATAAGTCATTTCCGACTGACCGGCCAACAGGTGGATCACAATACGCGGATATTTTCGGGAGAGCCGATCGATGACCGCCGCAACGAAGCTCGTCGCAATGGCGATTGTGGCGCCGATGCGCAGTTCCCCCGCCGTCGGGTCGGCAAGAGACTCGATGTGCTTCACGGCGCGCCTCAACTCGTCGAACGCGTTGACGCCGCCATCGAGAAGCGCGCGTCCATAGATCGTGGGCTCGATCCCGCGTGGGCTGCGATCGAGGAGGCGCACGCCCAGAGTTCCGCTCGGTATCAGCGATGGCTTTCGATATGACGGGGTTCGAGACGGAAAGCTGTCTTGCCGCCTTGGACATGCTTCCGCATTGCACGACAGTGAGAAGAATATGCAGGTCGCGCAGCTTGAGCCTGCGCCCGATGCGGTCACCCCAGTCCATGCCTGCCTCTTAACTAATTAGCTAACCAGATGAATGAAATCAGAACTTTTCAACTAAAGCAAAGCCGATTAATTTAATTCGTTGAATTGCGGAAGGCCGAGTGGAGAAGCAGCGTCGTGCTGCCTTGTTGCGGCGTTTCGAGCGGGGAATCCCATGCATCTTGCACGCCGGCGATTTCTGCATCTGGCTGCTGGTGCTGCCGTGCTCCCGGCCGTCTCGCGCTCAGCTTGGGCGCAAACCTATCCGACGCGGCCGGTGCGAATCATCGTCGGCCTTACCCCAGGCGGCGCGAATGACATTCTCGCGCGTCTCATCGGACAATGGTTGTCGGAGCAGCTCGGCCAGCCATTCATCATTGAAAATCGGCCAGGCGCGGCTACCAATATTGCCACCGAGACGGTCGTGCGCGCGCCCCCGGACGGTTACACGCTCCTCCTAATCGGTCCGCCGGCCGCTATCAACGCGACCCTCTACGACAAGCTCAATTACAATTTCCTTGGTGACATCGCTCCAGTCGTCGGCATTAGCCGCGAGTCCAACGTTATGAGCCTCAATCCATCGGTTCCGGCCAAGACGGTTCCAGAGTTCATCGCCTATGCCAAGGCCAATCCGGGCAAACTCAACTTTGTGTCAGGTGGCAACGGAACCACGCCCCATGTCTTCGGCGAGTTGTTCAAGATGATGGCCGGCGTCGACATGGTGCACGTGCCTTATCGCGGTGCGGGGTCTGCACTCACCGATTTGCTCGGCGGACAGGTGCAGGTGATGTTCGCCACCATGTCTTCGTCGATCGAATACATCAGGACTGGCACGCTGCGCTCGCTAGCGGTGACCACCGCGACGCGCTCGGAGTTGCTGCCTGATGTTCCAACCCTAGGCGAATTCTTGCCGGGCTACGAGGCCAGCGCCTGGTATGGTGTCGGAGTGCCCAAGAACACTCCGGTCGAAATAGTCGAGAAGCTCAACGCGGAAATTAACGCGGCGCTCGCCGACCCCAAGATTAAGGCGCGGCTTGCTAGCCTGGGCAGCACGGTGCTTGCGGGCTCGTCCGCCGATTTTGGGAAGCTCATCGCCGACGAGACCGAGAAGTGGGGAAAGGTCATCCGGGCGGCTAACATCAAGGCGGGGTAACCCGGCCAATCCCGGTTGGATATTCGATAGTTTCCGATAGGCGAAAACGGGGTTGATGACCGCTCCGGGGTCATTCGCGACCGAGGTGATGAACGCGATGCATCTAGGTGCTTCGGCAATGCCCCGAAAGCGGACGCAAAGTTCGACCATTGGCATCTGAACAAGTCACGCGGCATTCCCGGGGTGGACGCTCGGTGCGTTCTAAATGGCAGCTTTTGGGTCTTGCGATTCTGCCCCCAATAGCCGATTCATCAATGCATCGCACCAAATCGACGTGATGGGCCATGAAGCCGACATGGCTAATCAATCATACCTGGGCGAATGGGGGATGAAGACTTGCGGCGCGCCGCGGAGCTCAATCACGGTAGAGCGCCGCATATCGAGGACTGGGCGCATCAGTTTGCTTTCGGCCGGCGCGGCCTCGCAACGTATTGCGTCGCGAACAGTCGCTTGATGAGGATTGCGGTGTACCCGCCGATCACCGTGTCGATCATGCCGACCGACCGCTTGAGCGTATCGATGTCCGGTATTCGTCCCGACCAATAGAGCAACCTGCACCCCGATCACCGACAGGCCGAGCACGACGCATAGGAACACCGTGAGCAAAGCGGCGTTCGGATCGACAAGAGCCTGCGGCCCACGGTCCGCTTCGAAAGCTTCCGCATAGTGTTGAACAACGATTAGCACGAATGCTCCGGTCAACGGGCACATGATCAGGATGACATCCATCGCATCGGAAAAATCGATCAACAGAAACGGCGACAGGACTATCGAGGCCAGGTGACTGATCAGCAGGATCCAAGACGACAAAGCGCGCACCGTCGATTGTCGAACACCGCTCATGGCTGTCGTCCGCAAATCGGCCTGACGAAGTCCCAGGCTCCGCTGTCGTCGGGGCACGAGCCCGTGACATACTGGGAGATGCAGGCAGAATACTTCTGAACGAATGTTTGAAGGTGGTTGTCCGAGATCGGCTTCAACCTGGCCGGCGGGTTCGAGCTTTCCTGGAATGGGGCTATCTCGCCCGTGGCGAGCGTGATTTCCATGACATATTCTTTCAGGCGCGCCTTTGGTTCGCGCATGGGTCGGATACAGCTTCAGCTCGACTATGTAGTGCTCCCAGTGGTTCGGGAGGCGGAAAATAAGGCTCTTGCTCGGCCCGGTGATTGAAAACCGACGAAAGTAAAATTTGTTCGTTTCCAGCCTGTCGATTACAACGCCGTCGCCGGAGGCGGCAGGCAAATCCTGCAACGCCGCAAAAACACTGCTACCGTCGTGTTTTCTGCAGGCATTCTGGGTGTTGCGCAGCTGCCGAAAATATCTTTCAACCAGTATGTCGAGAAAATTGGAAATGTCGCGTGGCGAGCCTTGTCCCGAACCTATCACCGACTTTGGAATCGGTATCTCCATGGACTCCGGTCCAAGGGAACAGGCGTCGTTCTCACACTGGAAAAGAGATTCAGAGACGAGCTTGTCGTATGTCTGCTTCAGAAGGAAGGCGTCCACCGTCAAATGAGGCACCATGAAGTCTCTGCGCTTTCGGTCGCACTCGTCGAGGACCATATCGTAGATGAAGTTGACGTAATTATTGAAGCGGTCGCGACGTCGTTTACCGCAGACAGGCTCTTCAAAAGAGCGATGGCGCCGTCATAATTTTTCATCGGAAACGTCACGATCAATTTATTTGGTTCATGTGATTGCTCATCCTTGTTCTGCGGTCCGAAACTGATCGTTTTCGA
>CAWBRI010000014.1:0-75641 GCA_963791155.1 uncultured Pseudomonadota bacterium | reverse complement strand
GTGCCTTGCTGCCAGGAGCGAGCTATGAAACTTCCGCACCGTAGACAATTTCTGCATCTGGCCGCGGGCGCTGCCACGCTGCCGGTACTGTCGCGAAACGCATGGGCGCAAACCTATCCGTCGCGTCCGATCATGATGATCGTGCCGCTCGCGACGGGTGGATCGACTGACACGATCGGGCGCATCATGGCCGAGGGCATGCGGACGGCGCTCGGTCAACCCGTCATCATCGAGAACGTGAGCGGCGCCGGCGGCACCATCGGCGTCGGCCGGGTCGCCCGCGCGGCGCCCGACGGCTACACGATCGGCATTGGCCAATGGGGCACAAACGTCGCGACCGGCGCCATCTACCCGCTCCAGTTCGATCTCCTGAAGGATTTTGAGCCCATCGCGCTGATCGCGACGCAGCCGTTCCTGATTGTCGCAAGGAAGACGATGCCGGCGAATGACCTGAACGGCCTCATCGCCTGGCTGAAGGCCAACGCAGACAAGGCGTCGCAGGGGAACGCCGGGGTGGGCAGCCCCAGCCATGTCGGCGGCGTCTTTTTTCAGAACGCCATCGGCGCCCGCTTTCAGTTGGTTCCCTATCGCAGTGCCGGCCTCTCGATGCAGGATTTGCTGGCCGGACAGATCGATATTCTGCTCGACACGCCGGCCACATCCCTGTCGCAGGTGCGGGCCGGTACCATCAAGGCCTATGCGGTCACGGCCAAGAGTCGCCTTGCCGTAGCGCCGGACATCCCGACCACGGACGAGGCGGGATTGCCCGGGTTCTACTTCTCGTTTTGGCACGCACTGTGGGCCCCGAAGGACACGCCGAAGGCAGTCATCGCCAAGCTCAATGACGCCGTCGTGAGCACCTTGGCCGACCCAAAGATGCGCCAGAAGCTCGTCGATCTGGCGCAGGAGATTTTTCCGCGCGCGCAGCAGACGCCGGAGGCGCTCGGCGCGTATCACAAGGCCGAGATCGAGAAATGGTGGCCGATTATCAAGGCGGCGGACATCAAGCCGCAATGAGTCCGATCCATGCGGCCGATCCGCGCCGCCGACATGGGCGGGATTGACTCCGCTTCTCGTCGAGGCACTCACACAAGGAGACCAAACGATGACGCAGCGATTTTCCGGCGTTTCCGACCAGGAAGCCAAAGGCATTGCCAAGGACATCATCGAGGGCTCGAATTTGCTGCTCGGTCGCACGTCCAATCTGGTGCGCATTCTCGCTGCCCATACGCCCTACCTCGGGCGGTGGTTCCTGGGTCTCGTGGCGGCGGTTCGCCAGCCGAACGCCGGCGCGATATCGGACGTTCGCCTGCGAAATCTTGCGACCATCAAGACTTCGATGGCGAATGAGTGCAAATACTGCGCGACGCATACGTCGATCTACGGGGAGGCGCTCGGTCTCACGCCAGCCCAATTGGAAGCCCTGCAGGGCGATGCTTATCTGTCCAGCCCGCTGTTCGACGAGCGCGAGAAGGCCGTGATCGCCTGGTCGGAAGCCGTGACCCGCAACACCGCCAAGCGCGACACGGCGGTCTGGAAAACCATGCGCCGCCTGTTTAGCGATGTCGAGATCATCGAAATCACGATGGCGTCGGCGATGTTCAACATGATCAACCGCCTCAACGACACCTTCTGCACCGAACTCGAAACACTCGAATACAACCGCCGCCAGGGCAATGCCGTCAATGGTGTGACGGTCGAGGACATCGAGGCCTATGCGAGTCGGTTTCCCGTGCCAGCCGCTCGGCTCGCTGGGCAGGTGCAATGAGGTCCACACCGGCAAGCAGGACGTGTCGAAATCGTGGTTCTTGCAGCAGCGCCGATGCGGTCGGCTGGCGAGCCTTCCGGAAAGCGACCTGTATTTGGATTGTGGGTGCCATGAACACTCCGGGCCTGCACGCCCGCGCACGCCAAGTCGTGCCGACTGCCTTTCAGAGAGGAAACCCCATGAAACTTCCGCGCCGTCGACTTCTCCAACTAGCGGCAGGTGCTGCAGCGTGTCCGGCCGTTTCGCACATCGCATGCGCGCGAATGCTCAGTTTCTCGTTCTGGGCACCGAGCTTTCAGGTGAACTTTCCAAGACCTGGCGTCTGGTTGAATCGCATCGCTCCATTAGTCCTTAGTGTCGGCATCTGGAGCCGGGGCTTCGGCTGCGCCCGTCGAGCCGGTCCATTCGCTTGCCGGCAAGGAAAAGGCGCCGCTGCTCGAGACGCTCGAGGAGCTGGTATCGATCGAATCCGGCAGCGGCGACCGCGCGGGGCTCGACAAGATCGCGGCGCTGATCGCCGATCGGCTGCGCGCGCTCGGCGGCGATGTCGAGACGATCGAGCCCAACCCGGCCGACACCTACCGCATGGTCGATACGCCCAAGGAGATCGGCCGGATGGTGCAGGCGCGCTTCACCGGCACCGGCACCAAGAAAATCCTGCTGATCGCGCACATGGACACGGTCTATCTGCGCGGCATGCTGGCCAAGCAGCCATTCCGCATCGACGGCAACCGTGCCTATGGTCTCGGCATCGCCGACGACAAGCAGGGCGTCGCGGTGATCATCCACACTCTGGCCCTGCTCAAGGCGATGAACTTCCGCGATTACGGTCTCATCACCGTGCTGATCAACGCCGACGAGGAAATCAGTTCCCCCGGCTCGCGCGCGCTCCTCGACCAGGCTCGGAGCTGAGCATGACGTGGTGTTGTCGTTCGAGAGCTCACGCGTCGAATCCGACCGGCTGTCGCTCACCACCGCCGGCATCGGCGCGGTGCTGCTCAACGTGCAGGGACGGGCGTCGCATGCGGGACAGTCGCCCGGAACAGGGGCGCAACGCGCTTTATGAGCTCGCCCACCAGATTCTGCAGATGCGCGACCTGTCCGACCCGGCGACCGGCGTCAAGATGAACTGGACCACGGCGAGCGCGGGGAGCAACCGCAATGTGATCCCGGCAACCGCTTCGGCGGTGGCCGACGTGCGCGTGTTGCGCGTCGCCGACTATGACGGCATCGAGCAGAAGGTGCGCGAACGCATCAAGAA
Source organism: uncultured Pseudomonadota bacterium (assembly GCA_963791155.1). Taxonomy (GTDB): domain Bacteria; phylum Pseudomonadota; class Alphaproteobacteria; order Rhizobiales; family Xanthobacteraceae; genus JAVDCA01. Next base: position 72,612 of record CAWBRI010000014.1, on the reverse strand, counting down.
GCAACTGATCCCCGATACCAAGGTCGAGATGCAGTTCGAACGCCGGCGGCCGCCGCTCGAAATGACGGCGGCCTCGCAGGTGCTCGCCAAACATGCGCAGCGCATCTATGCGGAGATCGGCAACAACCTCGTCATCGGCGATCTTGCCGAAGGCGGCGGCACCGATGCGGCGTTTGCGGCGCTCGCCACCAAGGCGCCGGTGATCGAACGCTTCGGGCTGCGCGGCTTCGGCGCGCATTCGAACGACGCGGAATATGTCGAGATCGACTCGATCGAACCGCGACTGTATCTCGCCGCCCGGATGATCATGGACGTTTCAAACGGGAAGCATCAGTAGTTTACGGCGGTCGCGAGACCGAAACCGTTCGCGCCGCCTGGAAGCCACAGCGCCGCTCGGCTTGCCGACTTGGACTTCTGCAGATTATTTGCGTAATCGCCGCCAACTTCGGGAAGCTCATTGTCGAAACCGATAGTGCGGCCAGGGCGGGCGGATTCTTCGGCGCCAAGCTGGACTGATGAAGGTCAGCGAATAGCCCTATCGTTCGTTGGGCGAATTCCGACCGCCAATGTCGGCTCCGGATCATGACCGCCAGAACTCAGAGCGTGCATCATAGGTCCACTTTCGGGTGCATGGCGGCCAAAGGCCCCTTTGGCAAAGCATGTTGATCCCGACCGCAGGGCTCGCAGGCGACCACTTCGCATTCGTTCTACTTGTATCCATTCGCGTATCGCTGGCGTTATTGTGGCGGCCGGAGCCTGGTGTCGGGCGGGATTTTGGCGCGCATGCCGCGCGACGAGGACCGGGCAAGACCCGCCGTGACGATCAATCCGGCAGTTTGACCTCGCTATAGCGCGGGCGGTAAAGGTTTCCCTGCGCTTCCAGCTTGCCTTTCTCGACCAGGACACGCACGCGCTTCCCAATGGCGTATTCGCTGATGGCGACCTTGTCGCGCCTGCATGCCTTCAACACATCGGACATTATTCTCGCCACCTTTCGCCATTGGGCGGCAGCGGACGAGAGGATGAGTTCATCGATCTGCTGCTGCAAGGCCTTGGGCAGCACGCCGAGCTTCCGGCAGTATTCGTCGTAGGCCCGCGCCACCTCGGCGTCGATGCTTCCCGGCGGCAGCCGGTCGAAAAAGCCCCGCTCGGCGCCGACATCGGGATTTCCCCGTGTGAAAGTCAGCGCCATGATCCGACGCAGCACGTCCTCGACGACGTCATGACGATCGAGCGCCAAGGCGATGCGGGCTTTGACCCCCAAGGCGTCTCTTCGAAACATGCCGAAGCGCAGCGCGACCTCGACTGCGCGATCGATGACCGGCATCGCGGCTTCCGGTTGCTCTTCGTGATAGAGTTTCTGCCTCGCCAGGAAAACCAGCGGCTGGGGGTTTTCGGGATCGGCATCGAAATTGGAGAGGAGGGCGGCTTCCGCGGCGGCATAATTGCCGCGCTCACGATGCGCGTCCGCCAAAAGGTATCGCAAGACGCGAAGCCTCGAGGGATGCAATTCACGCCGAATCCTGTCCTCGATGAAGGGAATGATGTCCATGTCCGGCGGGCTTTCCAGCCATTCCTGGTGCCAGCGGTAGATATCCTCAGTGGGATCGCGGCGGCGGACCGCTTCCGCGGCCGCTTCGTCGCCCTGCGCCTCATACTCGCCGGCCAGGAACCAGTTCAAAATCTCCAGCCTGTGCGGATCGGATTCCGCTTCGATCCTTTCCTCCAGGGCGCGAACCATGTCCTCGCCGACATGGGTGCGGCGCAGCTCCTGGCACCAGCGGTCGATCTCGTTGAAGGATTCGGGATAGCCCATGGGTGTTCAATGCCTGTTCGCCAAGATCAGCCACTGATCGCTGGCGTTTCCGACCTCGCCTTGACGCCGGCCGGACGGAACTCAATCGGGCAGCTTGACCTCGCTGTCGCGCGGGTGATGCAGGTCTCCTTTGGCTTGCAGCTTGTCGTGCTCGACCAGGAAGCGCACGCGCTTTCCAATGGCATATTCGCTGATGTCGACCTTGTCGCGCCTGCACGCGCTCAGCACATTCGACATTATTTCCGCCACGTTTCGCCATTGGGTGGCCGCGGACGAAAGGATGAGGTCATCGATCTGCTGCTGCAAGGGCGTGGGGAACTCGCCGCGCTCCCGGCAGTATTCGTCGTAGGCCCGCGCCACGTCGGCGTCGATGCTTCCCGGCGGCAGGCGGTCGGAAAAGTCGCGCTCGGTGGCGACATCGGGATTTCCCCGCGTGAACGTCAGCGCCATGATCCGACGCAGCACGTCCTCGACGACGTCAGGGCGATCGAGCGCCAAGGCGATGCGGGCTTTCACCCCCAAGGCGTCCCGTCGGAACATCCCGGAGCGCAACGCGACCTCGACAGCGCGATCGATGACCGGCATCGCGGCTTCCGGCTGCTCTTCGTGATAGAGTTTCTGGCTCGCCAGGAAAATCAGCGGCTGGGGGTTTTCGGGATCGGCATCGAAATCGGAGAGGAAGACGGCTTCCGAGGCGGCATAATTGCCGCGGTCACGATGCGCGTCCGCCAAAAAGTATCGCAAGGCGTGAAGCCGCGAGGGATGCGATTCCCGCCGAATTCTGTCCTCGAGGGCGGGAATGATGTCCTTGTCGGGCTGGCCTTGCGGCCATTCCCGGTGCCAGCGGTGGATTTCCTCAACGGGATCGCGGCGGCGGATCGCTTCCACGGCCGCTTTGTTGCCCAGCGCCTCATACTCGCCGGCCAGGAACCAGTTCAAAAAATGCAGCCTGTCGGGATCGGATTCCGCTTCGATCCTTTCCTCCAGGGCGCGAACCATGTCCTCGCCGACATGGGTGCGGCGCAGCTCCTGGCACCAGCGGTCAGATCTCGTTGAAGGATTCGGGAGGCCCATGCGCCCCTCGTTCTGCGGCACGGCCCGGCGCTTGCGCCGAGCCGGCCAGCTTCTAGCATAATGAGACGGAACAAAACAAGAACATATCGGCGCGGGGCGTGCGGAAAGCCTCGGCGTGGCGCAGCTGTTCGAGCCGCTCGTCTCGATGGCGCTGCGCGACGGGGCAGGGGACATCCTCTACGCGGCGAGCGCGCGCGGCCCGACCGTTTATACAAGCTTCATCGTAGCTTATATCGTTTGGGTGGCTTATCCGGCTTGCGCTTATACAGGTTGCCGCCACATTCTTCGCTCACCACTCCTCGCGCGCAATTTTCGATATCATCATAATTTCCGGTAACGCCTAGCGGTTTGTCGGGTCCTGCAATCCAGTCCACGCAGTCTCGCCGTGCTGCTGCCCACTCTTCTTTACAGCCGGGTCCGTTGGGATCACCGCCGGTTGAAAACCCGCGCGATTGAAAGGGACTAAAGAGACCGTCCAAACTCTTCTTCGCATTTTTGAACCACTCCTCAAAACCCGGCATTGTCGGCGGCATTGGCGACGGCGTCGGCGCCGGCCATGGCGTCGGCTCCGGCGATGGCATTGGCGCCGGCCAGGGCATTGGCAGTGGAAATGGCGTTATGGGTATCCGGAACCCGACCGGCACGGCGGTTTCCGATGGGCTGGCTGGCGTGGACGCGTCTGAGGGCGACTGACCCCATTGGAGCACGTCAGAATTCCCCGGAGCCGTGGTGACCAAGGGCTGCGACGAGGGTCGGCTCGGAGGCAAAATAGGGTAGCTCGTGCGGTAGCGGCGGCGGATTGCCGGCGCTGTCCGTCAACAATGAGGGCCACTGTCCTCCGATACTTGCAAAAGAAGTCTGCGTCGGTCCCGAATTGCTTGCATCCAGCGCCGACGGCGACCACGGCGGCGGCGCGCTCGGGGCAAGGTAGTCTTGAGGCACGGGCCCATTTTGCGAGCCCCTTGCCATCAGCTCGCGCATGGCGCGCCCGAGCGGCGTTTCATTTGGCGGGCTGAGGCCGATAAAGCCCGAGCTTTGGCCGCTATCCGGGAATAGCTCACCCAGGATACCGCCGCCGCGCATAGTCCAAGGATCACGTCCAGCCATGGCATGGCTCCGTTTGTTGATGGGAGGATTGGGATTTTGGAATTGAGAAATCGCCGCGCGCCGATCCGAGCGCAGATCGAGGCTGCGCTTGGGCTACGGACGCCGCGGTATCACTGGGTCGACTGCTTTAGGGAGCCGGGCGCCGTGAGCAGTTCGCTGCCTCAGGGCGTCTTGGGGCACGCCTTCGCGACGGCACAACCTGATGGGAGTGCGGCGCCACGCAGGATTGGTCGCGCAGAAATAAAAAAGGGCCGCGGAAAGCGGCCCTTGCGGCTTCTGCACGTCAATGCAGAAGAGATTGGATAGGCATCGGTGGATTCTAATTGCCCGGCGCTACAAGGTGCCGGGCGCAATCCGACCTATGTATTTTCTCCCATAAACCCTCGCTAAAAGGCGCGCAAGAGTTATGTTTGGTAACAAGCCACGAAAATCTCACTCTTCGCTGGCCAAGCTCTACTTCCCCAAATTCACCAGCCCCATCGAGATCACCGGCACATAGCTGATCACCATCAGGGTGACGAAATTGATCACCACGAACGGCACGACGCCGCGGTAGATCGAGCCCAGCGGCTGGTTGAAGATCGCCTGCGAGGCGAACAGGTTGAGGCCGAACGGCGGCGTGTACATGCCGATGCTGAGATTGACCGCCATGATGATCCCGAAATGGATCGGGTGCACGCCGGCGGCCTGGACCAGCGGCAGCAGCAGCGGCGTGAGGATCATGATGGCGGCCGGCGGCTCGAGGAAGCTGCCGACCAGCAGCAGGCCGAGATTGACGATCAGCAGCGTCTGCCCAGGGGTGCAGATGCAGCGCCGTCATGGCGGCGACGATGTGCTGCGGAATGCCGCTGGTGGTGAGCAGCCACGAATAGATGCCGGCCGCCGTCACGATGATCAGGATCTGCGAGATCAGGAACACCGACGCCAGCGTGATGCTCCCACAGCTCGACCCAGCCGATGTCGCGATAGATGAACATGGTCACGACGATCGAATAGATCGCGGCGACGCCGGCGGCCTCGGTCGGCGTGAAGATGCCGCCATAGATGCCGCCGAAGATGACGACCGGCGTGCCGAGCGCCCAGCCGGCCTCCTTGGTGGCGGCCCAGATCTTCGGCCACGACGCCTTGGCTCGCCGACCGCGACCTTGCGGGAGCGCGAATAGACGACCACGTAGATCGCGTCGACCAGCCCGATCAGCAGGCTCGGCAGGATGCCGGCGGTGAACAGCGCGACCGCCGATTGCTGCGCCGACATGCTGTAGAGGATCATCGCGATCGACGGCGGGATCACCACCGCGATGGCGCCCGACGACGCGATCAGGCTGACCGTGAAGCGGTCGCTGTAGCCGCCGTCGCGCAGCGCCGGATAGACCAGCCGGCCGACCGCCGCGACGGTGCCGACCGAGGTGTGCGACATCGCGCCGAACAGCTCCGACGAGACGATCGTCGTCATCGGCAGCGAGCCGCGCGTGCTGCCGGTCAGCGCCGTGACCCAGACGATGACGCGCTTGGCGATGCCGCCCTGGCCCATGATCTCGCCCGCCAGGATGAAGAACGGGAATCGCCAGCAGCGGAAAGTTGTCGAGGCCGCCGAACATGTTGGTCTGGATCGTCGTCAGCGGGACGTCGGCCACGAACACGACCGCGACGAGCGAGGTGATCAGCAGGATGAGATAGATCGGAAACCCGATGCACAGCAGGATCACCGGCAGGATGAAAAAGACGAAGGTCGCTAGCACGATGGATTCCGTCGAATCCCGCCGGAGATGGCCGCCCGACCCGCAATGATATCAAAACGCCTCCGTGGGCGGCACGCTGAGCGGCTCGTTTGGTTCGCATCCGCTCGATCAGGCGGGCGCCGACCAGGAGGGCGTTGAGGCCGAGACCGATCGGGACCAGCGCCTGCGGAATGCACCAGCGGAATGTCCGCGGCCTGGCTGCGCTGATCGAACTCGGCCAGCATCTGGATCGCCGGCCAGCCGAGCACGATGAGGATCAGGCTGACCACGATGACGGTGAGGTCGGCGAAGACGTCGAGCCCGCGCCGCCAGCGCGCCGGCAGCGCATGGAGGAGGACGTCCATGCGGAGCTGCTGGCCCTGCCAGCCGACCACGCTGTTGCCGAGAAACACCGTGCCGACGAACAGGAACAGCATGATCTCCTCGGCCGAGGCGATCGGCGAGAAGAAGACGTAGCGGCCGACGATGTTGGCGAAATTGAGCGCGACCGCGACCAGCAGGCAGATCGCGGCGAGAGGACCAGAACGACGGTGGCGAGACCCCTGATGAGCTTCATCGATTCACGCCGCTGAGAGAGCCACGCCCTATTGCGCCGCGCTTGGCGGCGGCGAGGAGCATGTCCCACAGCGGCTTGAGCTCGGGCTTGGTCTTGACGATGTCGTCGCCGACCGGCGCCATCTTCTTCATCAGCTCCGCATGCTCGGCCGCCGACAGGTTGATCATCTCGCCGCCCTTCTCGACCCAGACCTTGCGCTGCGACACCAGGAAATCGAGCGACCAGGGGATGACCTCCGCCTTGCGCCTGCGTCGGCGGTCGACATCACGGTGGCCTGAAGATCGGGCGGCAATCCGTCGAACCACTTCTTGCTCAGCATGGCGACGCTGAAAATGTAGGAATGGAACGGTCTCGGTCATGTACTTGGCGGTGCCCTGATATTGCAGCGCCGCGAAGACCGGCAGCGCGCCGAGCGCGCCGTCGAGGGTGCCCTGCTGCAGCGCCGGCAGAACGTCGCCGAGCGACAGCGGCACGCCGGTCCCGCCCAGCCGCGTCATCTGCTCCATCTGGAACGGCGAGGCGAGCACCCGGATCTTCTTGCCCTTGAGGTCGGCGAGCGTGCGCATCGGCGCCCGCATGTCGAAGGCGGACGGCCCGGTCAGGAACAGGCTGGCGCCGATCAGGCCCTTGTTGGCGCCGAGCGCCAGAAACGCCTTGGCGAATTCGGCGTCCGCGATGGTCTTGAGCGCGTGCTGGTCGTTCTGCAGCAGCCCGGGCACGCTCAGGAGCTCGAAGCGCTGATCGACGCCGACCAGGAACTCCGGCGGGCCGACCCAGATCTGGATCGAGCCGAGCTGCGTGCCCTCGATCATGCGCGGAATGGCGCCGAGCTGGCTCGCCGGGTAGACCTCCGCCTTCATGCGGCCGTTGGTGTTCTTCTCGATCGCGACGGCGAAGCGCTTGAGCCACTCGTGCTGCGCGTCATTGAGCGTCGCGGTGGCGAGTCTTGATCACCATCGTCTTGGTGTCTTGCGCCGCCGCGCCGCCGGCGCCCGCAGCCATGAGCACCGCGGCGAGGCCGAGGCCGCGCGCGCACGCCGTCATTGCGTTGGCGGTTTTCACGTGTTTGCCCATGCTTCTCTCCCCCATTGGATTGATTGGCGGGCAGTGTCCGGAATTGGTGCCGGGAAGGCAAGTCCAAACCGGGCGTGTGTTTATGACTTATCGACGCGCAGCCACGCCCGCTTGGGGATATCGAGCGCGGGCAGCCCGCAGGCCCGCCAGGACTCGAGCGCCCGCGTCATCATTTCCCTGGGCGGCAGCGAGAACGGGCCGGAGTTCGATCTTCTGGGTCGCGTCGAGAACGATCTTCGAGCCCTGGGTCACGTTGCCCCGCGCATCGCGCACCGAGGGATCAATCTGAAGTGGTACGAACACGTCGTCGATGATTATGGTGTCGCGCGCCGGGTTGAAGCGCGAGTTCAAGGCCCACTCGACATGGCTCGGATCGCGGATGTCGACATCGGCGTCCACCACCGTCACGCGCTTGAGCACCGTCGTGTCGGCGATCATCCGGCCGATCTTTTTTCCGTGCGCCGGATATTGCGGCGTCATCGCCACTACGCAATGGCCGAGAATGCCGCCGAATGTCATGTCGATCCACACGTCGTGCACCGATGGTTCGCCGAGATGGTCGTGCAGCGTCTGGAGAATGACCCCGGCGTTCATCAGGCTTTGAATCGTCGTGCTCTCCGAGGGCGGCATCTGGCTGGTGTAGCCGTAGAAGATCGGATCGCGGCGGTGGGTCACGGCGGTGACGCGGGCGACCGGGCGCTTCTCGACCGTCCCCATGAAGCCGGCGAACTCGCCGAACGGCCCCTCGTCGTCCGTCTCGCCGGGCGCGATTTCCGCCTCGATGATGAACTCCGCATTGGCCGGCACGGCGAGATCGATGGTCTTGCAGCGGACGAGCCGGATCGGCTCGCCCTTGAGAGCGCCCGCGAGCTCGATCTCGTCGCGGCCGGGAGGAAGGTTGGCGACGGTCGCGAGATGAATCACGGGCTCGGTCGCGATCACCCAGGCGATCGGGGCTTTTTTGCCCTTCTCGGTCCAGGTGCGGACATTGTGGGTGCCCTGGCGGTTGGGCGACAGATTGACCACGACCGTGCGGTCGTCGCGCACCATCGTGCGATAGACGCCCATGTTGGCGGCGCCGGTGTCGTGGTCGCGCGTCACCACGATTGTCGTGAGGTAGGGCGCCTTGTCCTTGCCCGGCGTCCAGGTAACGATCGGAAGCCCGGACAGGCAGGCGTCGTCGCCGCGTCGGACGATCTCCTGGCAGGGACCTGTGTCGACGGGTTTCGGGGGGAGGGGCCGGCGTAGCGCTTCGACCAAATTGCCGTTGATCTCGCCGGGCTCGCAGTGCAACGCGAGGGCCACGCTCGCGGGGCAGGCGCCGAGCGCCCCGGTGACGACTGGGACGCTCGAGCCCTTGACGTTGTCGAAGCGCAGGCCGAACCGCTGCTCTGCCGGCAGCGCCTGGTACATCCACTTGGCGAGGCAGGCGACTTCCCAGTTGTGGTCGACTTCCCGCGTGATGCGCCGAAGCAGCCCGTGCTGCTCGAGCGCCGCCAGATAGTCGCGCATATCGTGATACGGCATGTGATCGCCCGGCGTTGGTGGGAGCCGGTGTGAGCTTAACGCCTTCGGGAGATGAATCCAAGATTTTGGTCTTGCCGGCGCAGGAACAGCCGGAGGCCGTAGCGACCAAATCTTGAATCGGAGATCGCCTGTGGGTAAGGATAGTCCGGCTTGTTTTCTATGCGCGCGTCCCTCCCTCGCATTCACGGAGCGACATCCATGAAAAGGCTCGTATTGGAATCGACGGCGCCGTTCCAGGGATTGCCGGAGCTGGTCGCCTTCGAGGAGGGCCTGTTCGCCAAGGAAGGCCTCGCCGTCGAATGGGCAGACCGCGACAAGGGCGTCGAGAAGAAGACCGACGTCAATGTGACGAGCCCGAAGGGCGTCGATCCGTTCGCGAGCCACGGCCGCCTGCTCGAGCAGGGCCAGGCCGACATGTACAACGCCTGCGAATGGGGCAACTACTGCCGCGTGCAGGACACCAGCATCGGCAGCCGGCAAGTGGGCCGCCGCGCCATCGTGACCTACGCGGCGATGATCGTCGCGCCCGACTCGCCGGTCTACACCCCGCAGCAGCTCGCCAATCGCACCATCGGGGTGCCGTTCTACTTCGGCACGCATTACATCGCGCTGCACATGCTGGAAGGGTTCCTGCCGCGCGAGCTCATCAAGGTGTGCCGTGCGCCCAACGGCTCGCGCTACCGGCTGAAGTCCCTGCTCGACGGCGAGGTCGACGCCGTCACGCTGACCGAGCCGCATATTACATTGGCCGAGAAGAAGGGCTGCCGGACGATCTGCTCGGCGTTCTTCCACGGCACCGAGGTGGCGTCCGACCGCGTCGACGCCGACACCTACGCGGCGTTCAACCGCGCGGTGCGCGAAGCGGTGCGCCGTATCAACGCGAACAAGCGCGCCTATATGCATTACTTCATCGACTATCACGCCAAGACCGACCCCGAGATCGCCGCCCTGAAGGTCGAGGACCTGCGCGAGAGCCGCCTCGTCGTGTGCGACCCGGCGCCGATCCCGCTCGACGAGATGGAACGCACCTTCGACTGGCTCAAGAGCTGGGGCATGCTGGAGCAGACGGCCTCGCCGCTTGCGCTCGTCAACGCCGACGTGCAGGCCCACGCCCACATCGCGGCCGAGTAGGGGCGCGTCGCAGGGGTGCCGCGACGCCCGCCTCAGCTGCGCAAATGGCGGCAGGCCGTGCCTGCAATTACGGCTCACCGGTCGGCCGATTTTCGGATATGCTTCGCCTTTGTCCGGTGGGGATGAGCATGCGGAAACTCGTTGCACGCGTCGCCGCAGTGGTTGCGATCGCTTCGTCTGTGGTCGCGCCCGCGCGCGCCGAGGATTGGCCCGAAAAGCCGGTGCGGATCGTCGCGCCGTTCGCGCCCGGCGGCACGGCCGACACGCTGGCGCGGGTGCTGGCCGACCATTTTGGCCAGATCTATCGCCAGACTTTCTATATCGAGAATCGTCCCGGCGCCGGCGGCATGCTGGGCTCGGCCGCCGTCGCGAGCGCCGAGCCCGACGGCTATACGCTCGTCGTTTCCGGCGTCGCGTCGCACGTCGTCGCGCCGGCGTTCAATCCCAACCCGCCCTATGACGGGGTGCGCGATTTTACCCACATCGCCTATCTGGGAGGCCCGCCGGTCGGGCTGCTGGTGCATCCCGGCCTCGGGCTCAATACCTACCGCGACTTCCTGGCCTTCGCCAAAGGCAGGACCGACGTGCTCGACTACACCTCGTCGGGAACCGGGACGCTCGGGTTCCTGGTCGGCGACGAGCTGGCGCGCAAGGAGAAGCTCCGGCTCAACCATATTCCCTACAAGGGCGGCGGCCCCGCCATGCTGGATCTGGTGGCGGGCCATGTCCGCATCGCCACCATGACGTTTTCGTCCGCCGCCGAGCAGGTGCGCGCCGGCGCGGTGCGGGCGCTCGCGGTCACTTCCGAGGGCAGGCTCGTCCACTTTCCGGACATTCCGACCTTCAAGGAGCAGGGTTACGGCGACATGGTGGCGACCACCTGGTTCGCGCTGTCGGGGCCGCCGCAGCTGCCCAGGCAGATCGTCGAGTCGCTCAATCGCGAGACCCAGAAAGTGCTGCGCACAACCGGACGTGCACAAACGCCTGGCGCAGGACGAGATCGAGCTCAAGCCGATGACGCCCGACGAACTGACCGCGTTCGTCAAGCGCGAGACCGCGCGCTGGGCGCCCGCCGCGAAGGCCGCGGCGGCGAGTCCGTAGAAGACCGCTGGGCGATGCGTGAAGTGTTTGTCATTGCGAGGAGCCATCGATCTCGGGTTTACCCGAGATCGACAACTACTAATGCGCAAGTCGGGTAAGCCCGACTTGCGTGCGACGAAGCAATCCCGGTCAGGCACGCATGAGCAAGCGAAACGAGATTGCTTCGCTTCGCTCGCAATGACAATTGTCCGTCGTCATTGCGAGGAGCCATCGATCTCGGGTTTACCCGAGATCGACAACTAATAATGCGCAAGTCGGGTAAGCCCGACTTGCGTGCGACGAAGCAATCCCGGTCAGACCTGCACATGCCTCACGAGATTGCTTCGCGGAGCCTGTCCTCGGGCTTGCCGAAGGCAAGACCCGGGGGCTCGCAATGACAGAAACGCCGCAGCGTGGATTTATTTTCTAAATCGGCACCGCCATCGCCTCGAAGGCGGAATCGCAATTGATCAGGTCGACGCGCTTCTGGACGATGCGGAATCCCGCGCCGTCGCGCCGCAGCCGGTGATGCTGGCGGCCCGCGAACACGCGCTGCCGGTCCTCGCGGTACTCGACCATGATCACGGTCGAGCTCACCAGGAATTCACCCTTGGGTTCGTCCGCCTGCTCGACGATCGTATTGCCGACCAGGTGCGCGGTGCGCGACGGCGGCGTCTGGACGTGGATGCGCGGATGCTCCAGGCGCTCGACCCGGGTCTTCATCAGGTCGCGATCGTCGTAGAACAGCGAGGCCTGATCGAACGGGTTCTGCTGGTTCGGCACCGCCGGAACCCAATAGGTGCCGTCCTCGGCGAACAAACCCATCCAGTCGCGGAAACGCCGGTCGTCGAGCAGGCGCGCCTCATGGACGACGAAATCCGCGAACGGCGCCCGATCGATGCCCGGAACGCCGCCGATCGGCGCGGAAGCGGACGTCATGCGGCCTCGCGCATATAGCCGGCCCATGCCTTGTACTGGGCGCGCACCACCATCTCGTGGGTCGCGAGCTCGCGCGTGGCGTTGAGCTCGCGGTCGGGCTCCTCGGCGCCCAGCCCGCGCGAAATGTCGACCCAGTCGGTGCCGTGGCTGCGCAGGCCCTTCTGGGTCCGGGCGAAGGCCTCGAGATCGTCGGTCTGCACGAAGGACGCCGCCGAATGGGTGACGTTGAGGAGTCGTATATTGCCGAAGTTCATCGCCGCCGGCGCCCCCACCAGGCGGACCGGATAGATGTTGACCTCGGTGCGATCGACCGCGATCGGCTTGATGACGCGCACGTGGATGTTGAGCCCCATGATCGACATGTTGGGGTAGATCAGCGAATTGTGCAGCCGCGGGGTGAGGATCTGCTCGGCGCGCGCGGCCCCGACCTTCTCGACCAGCACCCGCTTGTAGTCGTCGAAGGCCGCACTCGAGCGCTTGCCGTCGTCGAGGCTGGTGTTGCTGGTCCAGCCGTGGCCGTTGCCGGCGATGTAGCTGCGCCGCTCCTTCCAGGTCGAGGCGGTCTTGCTCTGGTCGGCTTCGACCACCTTCGCGCCCTTGCGATCGCCTTCCCGGCGCGCGAACTGCACGCCGTCCTTGTTGACCGTCGACGCATGGCCGAACGGCACATGGTAGGAGTTGAGCACGTTCTCGACCTGGAGCTTCCAGTTGCCGTCGTAGACGTAGCGATGCATCCCGGCGTCGAACGCCAGCGTTCCGTCGGGCGCCCGGTCGACGAGGTCGTCGATGTTTCCCTTCATAGGCCCGATATGGTCCTCGAGGCTTGGGCCGCTGGCGGCGAGGCTCGCGAACACGAAGCCGCGGTATTCGCCGGTGCGCGGCGCGCGCGCCAGCCCGAACGCTCCCTTGTTGAAATCCGCCGCGCAGCCCTCCGGCACCGGCACGCCGATGAGCGTGCCGTCGGTGTCGAAGGTCCAGCCGTGATAGAGGCAGACGAGGCGCGTCGCATGCCCGCATCGCTCGTTCGCGACCTTGGCGCCGCGGTGGCTGCAGCGATTGAGCAGCACGCGCACGCTGCCGTCGTGGTGGCGGCACATGATCACCGGCTGGCGCCCCAGCTCTGTGGTGATGTAATCGCCCGGATTGGGCACCTGGCTGGCATGGCCGACGAACAGCCAGGCCTGCCCGAACAGGCGCTCCATCTCGAGCTCGAAGATGTCCGGATCGGTGTAGACCCGGCGGTGCACGCGCCCGGGCTCGACCAGCCTGCCGATCTCGTCCGTCCGGTCCAACATGGCCGATGCCTCGCTGTACGCCGCCGTTCGTCGCAGTGTCGAATACGCGCCGTGGCGCGTCAAGGGAAGCGGGGTTGGGCGCCATGGGCCGACGCGCCTCGGCGCCACCGGAGATCCGCGGCCATGCGGTGGCGTCGAGGCGCGCATGCGGGCGGCGGCTTGGCGAGATTGCGCATGCAACCATTATATGCAAAACTTGCGCAAAACAACTGAGTGGTCCGCCGTGGAATCCGAACGACTCATTGAAGGGGGCAGGTGATGAGCAGGTTGGTCCAGCTTCCGCCGGGCGACTACAGCCCGACGGCGTTCGCCAAGTTCGATCCGGCAGGAGGCTTCAGCATCGACAACGCGCGGGCGATGATGTGGATGTCTCAGCTCGCCTATGAGGCCTATCAGCAGGGCCCATCCGCCACCATACAAACCGTCGGAAATTTGTGGAAGTTTACCAGCGTGGTTCCCTTCACGAAGACGCAGGTCAGCATCAAGGCGAGCTACGACACCTGCGGGGTCATCGGCGAACGGGAGAAGGCCGTCGTCCTCGCCTTCGCCGGCACGGATCCGGCCGTGTGGGAGACCGTGATCACGGATGTCACGTTGCGTCGGGGAGCAGATACCCATGCGGGCTTTCAGGCTGCGGCGGATGCCGTCAAAGCGGAGGTGGCCCAGGCCATTGCGCTGAGCCAGGCCGGCGCGAAGCCGCTGTTCATCACCGGTCACAGCCTGGGTGCGGCGGTTGCCGCGCTCACCGCGCTCGCCGCGGTGGGTCAAGGCGCCAATCCGGCCGCGGTGTACGGTTTTGGCATGCCGCGCATCGGCAATGCGAACTTCCACACGGATTACACCAAAGCGCTCGGCGAGCGGACCTTCCGGTTCGTCCACGGCCTCGACATTGTGGCCCGCATCCCGCCATCGATCGTCCCGGGTATCTCGGACTTTCGCCACGTCGGACACGTGTTTCAATGCGCCAGCGGCGGAAAATTCGTCGATGCGGGGCCGCTGTCGGACCTGGATGCGGATGATCCGCCGTTTGCACCCGAGCTGCTCAATACTGTCACCGCGGGCCTCGGTGCGCTTGCGGCCGGCCATATTTTTTCGCCGTCAGGGCCGGGCTCGTTCGGTCCGCTGTTCAGGTTTCTTCCGCAGCCGATACGGGATCATCTGCAGGACCGATACTGGACGGCGCTCACCCCATAGCCGGCCTTGGCCGGATCCCGGGGGCGCATCGCGTCTCATCGGCGCGTGATGCGATCGACCTCCGCGGTCTCGTCCGGGCTGAGGCCCCAGCCGATGGCCTGCACGTTCTGCATCAGCTGCTCCGGCGTGCTGGCGCCCGCGATGACGCTCGCAACGACCGGCTTCTCCAGCAGCCAGGCGAAGGCGAGCTCCAGCAATGTGCGGCCGCGCGCGGCGCAGAACGTCTCCAGCCGCTCGACGACGTGCAAGTTCTCGTCGTTGAGGAAGCGGTCGGAATAACGCGGATTGGAAAGCCGGGTGTTCTGCGGCAGGGGCTTTCCGAGCCGGTATTTGCCGGTCAGCATGCCGCTCGCGAGCGGGAAATAGGGCAGCAAGGCCAGCTTTTCGGCCGCGATGGTCGGCAAGACCTCGCGCTCGATCTCGCGCGACAGCACATTGTACTGGTCCTCCGCGGCCACGAACGGGACAAGGCCTTTGGTGCGCGCGGTGTCTTGTGCGTCGCAGATTTGCGCCGCCGAGAAATTGGAGCATCCGGTGTGGCGCACCTTGCCTTGGCGCACCAGCTTGTCGAGCGCCTCCAAGGTCTCCTCGATCGGCGTCGCGGGGTCGGGACGGTGGAAGTAATAGACGTCGATCCAATCGGTCGCGAGCCGCTTCAGGCTCGCCTCGGCGGCCTGGCGCACGTAGCGTCGCGATCCGCCCTGGCGCCGCCCGCTGCCGTCCATGGGCAGGCCGAATTTCGTGACGAGCACGATGTCCTTGCGGCGAGATCCGAGCGCCGCGCCGAGCAACCGCTCCGAATCGCCGCGGTTGCCGTAGATGTCGGCGGTGTCGAACAACGTGATCCCGGCGTCGAGCGCCGCATGCACGACCCGACGGGTCGCCTCGCGGTCGAGCCGGATGCCGAAATTGTTGCAGCCCAGTCCGACGGCGGAGACCTGCAGGTTCGTTGCGCCGAAATTTCGCTGCCGCATGGTGCTAGCCCGCCCCGAGCACGCTGGCCGCATAGCCGCCGAGGATCAGGTCGCGATCCTTTGCGGGGATTGCGAGCGCCTCGACGCGCGCCACGCAGTCGAGATTTCCCATGTCGAACGGATAGTCGCTGCCGAGCAGCACGTGTTGGGCACCGACCGAGGAGATCAGGAACTCGAGCGTGTGCCTGGAATGGAGGATGGTGTCATAGAACAGGCGGCCGATCGACTCCTGCGGCGCGTGCGCGAGATTGAGTTTGGGCTCGGGACGGACCTCGAAGCCGTGCCGGAGCCGGCCGGCCTGATAGGGAAGAAAGCCGCCGCCGTGGGACAGGCACACCTTGAGGCCGGGGTGGCGTTCGAGCACGCCGCCGAAAACGAGGCACGCGCCCGCAACCGTGGTCTCGAACGGCAGGCCGACGAGATTCTTGAGGTAATAAGAGCCGAGCCGCTCGGCCGCCGCGCCCGCATGCGGGTGCACGAAGATGAAGGCCCCGAGCGCGGCCGCCGTCGCCCAGAACGGCTCCAGCGCCGGGTCGTCCAGATTGCGGCCTTTGACGTTGGAGCCGATCATCGCGCCGCGCAGGCCAAGCTCCGTCATCGCGCGCCCGAGCTCGCCCGCCGCGAGCTCGGGCGCCTGCAACGGCATGCCGCCCAATCCCATGAAGCGGCCGGGGTGGCGCTTGATCTCGGCCGCGATCTCATCATTTTGCAGCATCGCGCAGGCCAGGGCGAGCGCGGCCTCCTGCTCGTAGAAGAACGTGAACACGGTCGGCGCCAGGACCTGCATGTCGACGCCGTGCGCATCCATGTCGCGCAGGCGCTGCTCGGTATCCCACAGCTCGCGCGGAAACGGGTTCTGCACCACCACGCCGCCGATCTCCAGCCGGCAGGCCGGGTCGCCGCGCCGGGTCATCACGGGCGCCACCTTGGGCGACTCCCTGGCGAGCCGCCGCATCGCGGGCTCGCCCAGGATATGGGTGTGGCAGTCGATCGTGCGTTGGCGGGTCATCATCTCTCCGGGAATAGACCGTAGTGGATGTCATTCCGGGTCGCCAGCGATCTCGGGTTTACCCGAGATCGCCATTACAAATGGCCAAGTCGGCTAAAGCCGACTTGGGATGCGGCGAACCCGGAATCCAGCCAAGCACTGCGTGTCCATGGATTCCGGGGTTCGCGCCTATGGTGCGCCCCGGAATGACGCGGTGGATGGATTCGTGTCATGCAGCGGCGCGCCCATCGCCGATCTCGGCGGCGATCTTCTCCGCCAGCATGATGGTCGGAATATTGGTGTTCCCGCGCGGGACCGACGGCATGATCGACGCATCGACGACGCGCAGTCCTGAAAGTCCGCGCACCCGTCCCTGCGCGTCTACGACTGCATCGGGATCATCGGCGCGGCCCATCCGGCAGGTGCCGCAGACATGAAAGGTGCCGGCCACATTGTTGCGAACATGCTCGGCGAGCGCATCGCGGTCCGCGACCAGCGCCGGTAGATCGACGCGCCGGCCCGTCAAACGCCCGAATACGAGATCGCTCAGTCCCGGCACGGCGTCGAGCAAAGTCTGCGATGACCGATGTCCGCACCGCATTGGCGCGCGTGAGCTGGTTGAGGCGGCGGATGCGGTCGGTGAAGCGGACCGGGAAGATCGTGGTGCAGAGGTTCTTGATCGGCTCGTACGACACCAGCTCGACGATCCGGCGGAAGCCGTCCATCAGGCGCAGCAGGTCGAGCTGGTCGTCGGCGAAGTTGAACTCGACGCAGGACGGCGAGCCCGGATCGGCGGAGGCGAGCGTGACACGGCCGCGCGAGCGCGGCTTGAACAGGGTGGCGTTGAAATTGGCGAGCCGTTCGCCGAGCGCGTTCCAGGAGGATTTGCTGTGGGCCGCCATATACATGTCGCTCACGGGCGCGGTCTCGAATCCCGATGAATAACGAAAGCACGTCATCGGGTGCGGCCGCACCGCCGGCGACTGGCGCGCGCCGCGCCGCAGATAGGCCGCCACAAACAGGAGGGCGTGGTTCTGCAGATTGCGGCCGACCCCTCGCAGGTCGGCGATCACCTCGATTCCGAGCGCCGCGCAGATCCTCCGCCGCCCCGATGCCGGCCCGCATCAGCAGGACGGGCGAATGGAGGGCGCCCGCGCACAGTATAATGTCGGTGCCGCGGAATTCCTGTGGCCGGCCGTCGGTCAGGGTCGAGACGCCGACCGCGCGCTTGCCGTCGAACACCAGTCCGGTGACGGTCGCCGGACTGCGGATCGTCAGGTTGGGGCGCGCCCGCACGACGGCATCGAGATAGCAGATCGCCGCCGAGGCGCGGCGCTCGAGCGTATTGCTCATCGGCAGCGAGCCGTAGCCGTCGCGGAAATCTCCGTTCATGTCGGCGACATGCGGCATCTGGCGCTCGAGCGCGTACTGGTGCACGGCGCGCGACAGCGGCGCCCACTGGGCGGGCGGCGTGCGCCGGATCGGCACCGGCCCGGACCGTCCGTGCAGCGCGCCATCGAAATCGAGGTCGTGCTCGAGCTTGTTGAAATAGGGCAGCACGTCGTCCCAGCCCCAGCCGGCAGCGCCGAGCGCGACCCATTCGTCGTAATCGTCCGGGGTTCCGCGCAGCGCCACCATGCCCATGACGGAAGAGCCGCCGCCCATGATGCGGGCCTGGTCATAGGCGGTCGCGGGCGAGGTCGCGCGCGTGCGCCAGTGGCATTTCAGGCCGGGCCACATATAGGCTTTGTTGTAGTAGGAGGACGCGAAGGTATCGAGCACGTCGGCGGGCTCGTGGCCGGGCGGCGTGTCGTTCCCGGCCTCGATGAGCAGCACCGAGCGCGCCGAGCGGGCCGAGAGCCGGTTGGCGAGAACGCAGCCGGCCGAACCGCCGCCGACGATGATGGTGTCGAACCGGGTCCCGTTCATTGGACCTTGAGCTTCGACTGGATGATGACCTCGCGCCACATCGTCACCTCGTCGGCGATGCGCTTGCGCAGCGCGTCGGGCCCGCGCGCCGCGACGGCGAAGCCGGTGGCGGCGAGGCGTTCCTTGGTGTCGGGACGGTTGAGAATCTCGATCACCGCATTCGCGATCTTGTCGACGACGTCTTTGGGCGTGTTGGCGGGCGCCAGCAGGATCTGAAAGGTTTCCGACGCCGAGTTGGGCACGCCTGCGTCTTCGAGCGTGGGCACGTCCGGCAGCTCGAACCAGCGTTCCTTGCCGGTTTGCGCGAGCGCCTTGAGGGTGCCGGCCTTTATGTGAGGCATGACGGCCGAGATGTTGATGCCGGCGAGGTGGGTGGTGCCGGACAGCGCCGCCTGGACCGCGGGCCCGGCGCCGGAATACGGGACATGCACCATGCGGGCTCCGGTGCGCAGCTGCATCAGCTCGATCGACAGCTGGGTGATGCTGCCGACGCCCGAGCTCGCATAATTGAAATAGTCGGGCTGGGCTTTCGCCCGCCGCAGCAGGTCGTGGATGTCGGCGATGCCGGAATCCGGCCGGGTCACGATGATGTTGGGCGAGCCGCCGAGATCGACGATCGGCGCAAAGTCCTTGTTGGGATCGTAGGTCGCGGCTTTCGACAGGCTGGGATTGACCACGAACACGCTGGAGGTCACCAGCAGCGTGTAGCCGTCGGGCTCTGCCTTGGCGACGTTGTTGATCCCCAGCGTTCCATTCGCGCCGGCGAGGTTTTCGATGATGATGCTCTGGCCGAGCGCCTGGCCGAGCGGAATGCTGATCACGCGGGCGATGAGGTCGCTTGCGCCCGCAGGCGCGAACGGCACCACCATCCTGATCGCCCGCTCCGGCCAGGCGGCGCCGGCCGGGGCGGGCGCGAAGGGAGCAAGTGCGGACAGCACGCAGGCGAGGATCGCGACAGGTCGCCTTGTGCCCATGGACGCATTGGAAAAGGTCATGGTGTCCTCCCGGCTGCCGTCCGTCGGGCAGCCCCCGGCGGCTTCACGTCCTGGCGGCGCGTTATTGTTGCGCGAGGCTGAGGATCTTGCGCGCTTCCTTCGGCGTCGCGATTCCGCGGCCGAGGCCCTCGGCGATCTTGACCATCCGCTCCACCAGCACGGCGTTGTTCTTGGCGAGCTCGCCCGGCGCGACGTAGGGATTGTCCTCGTAGCCGACCCGCACATGGCCGCCGAGCGAGACCGCGAGCGAGAGCAGGTCCCACTGCTTTTGCGGGTTCATCACGCTGACGTTCCAGATGCAGTTCTCCGGCAGGTGGTCGACCATGTAGATCAGCGCCTTCTCGGTCGGCGGCGTCCAGGTGCCGCCCGGCCAGCCCAGGAACAGCGTGGTGTAGGCGTTCTTGAGGTAACCCTGCCGGCGGATGAATTCGAGGTTCCAGAATGCGCCGGTATGGAAGCTTTCGACCTCGAGCGTGACCTTGTGCTTGCTCGGCCGCCTTTGCGTAGGCGAGCAGCTCCTCGACCGGATGGATCGCCATCATGCGCTTGGGCGCGAATTGCGGATCGGGATTGAAATATTCGTCATGGGCGTTGAAGGCGACCGCCATCATGTCGGGCCCGAGCGTCATCAGCTTGACTTTCTCCTCCAGCCGGGCGCTCGCAACGCCGAACTGCATGACCGGCGCGGTCTTCTCGAGGATCGCCTCCTGCAGCTGCTTCCATCCTTCGTGGTGAATCTTCGAGACCTGCTTGCCGTCGGCCTGCATCGACTCTTCGAGCGTGCGTCGCCCGTGGATATGCGCGATGGCGGCGCCCGCATTGATGCCGTCGATGTATTGCTGCGCGACGCCCGCAATGTCCTCCTGCGGCGGACACAGATGGTTGATCGGGTAGGAGGTGCGGGAATCGCAAGCGACGGTGATGATCAGCTTTTCCATAGATGCCCCTGTCGGACGTCTCAGACTTCATTATGATCGGACGAACGCGGCGATGATAGCCACGGGTTCGCAATTCCGGTCAACCCGGATCACGGATCGCATGGCTGCCCTCGCCCGAATGGTCAATCGTGTATGATGCGGGTCGCGCCGGCTGCCGCCCTCGCGAAGGACGGCCCAACGAAAGACTGGACATGCAACCCCCCCGAGGAATGTCACGTCTCGCACACGCGGGTCGCTCGGCAAAGACGTGCGGGATCGCGCTTGTTCTCGTCGCGTCCGCGTCGGTTGCGCAGGCCGTCGAGCCGTTCTGCCCCGAGAGCGCCGTCAAGATCGTGGTGCCGTTTCCGCCCGGCGGGCCGACGGACATTTCCGCTCGCATGCTGGGCGAACGCCTGCGCGATCGGCTCGGCCAGAACGTCGTCGTGGAGGCGCGCGCCGGCGCGTCGGGCTCCATCGGGACCGGCTACGTGGCGCAGCAGCCGGGCAACGGCTGCACCGTCCTGCTGGCCTACGATACCCACGCGGTCAACCCCGCGCTCTATGCGCTGCCCTTCGACACCGAGACCGCCTTCCGGCCGGTCATGCTGGTCGGAACGATCCCGAACATGCTCGCGGTGCATCCCTCGCAGCCCTGGAAGACGCTCGACGAATTGATGGCCGCCGCCAAGAAGACCGAGTTGGTCTATGCCAGCGGGGCGAGCGCCGGCGTCGCGCATTTTTCCATGAAGCTCATCGAGCAGTTCTACGGCGTCGAGCTGCAACACGTTCCCTACAAGGGCGCGGCGCCCGCGGTGCAGGATCTGATCGGGGGGCATGTCCCGATGATGATCGGTTCGGTGGTCGCGCTGGCGCCGGCGGTCAAGGCCGGCAAGGCCCGCGCCCTGGTCCAGACCGGCGCGAAACGCCATCCCTTGCTGCCCGATACGCCGACGGTCGCCGAGCTCGGGCACCCCGGCTTCAGCACGGCGTCCTGGATCGGGATTTTCCTTCCCGCCGGCGCGCCGGACGCCTTGGTGGCGCGCCTGCATGACGATCTGGCGGCCGTGCTGCAGGACGCCTTCATCCGCGAGCGCATGGCGTCGATCGGGGTGGAGCTGGTCGGCTCGTCTCCGGCGGAGCTCGGGACTTTCGTGAACAACGAGATCGCGCGCTGGACCGACGTGATCAAGCGCCACAACATCAAGCCGGAATAACCGCAAAGCGGTCCGACGGGGTTTGTGTCCCGCGCGCGCCGTGCCAGGATGACCGGACGCCGTTCTGGTCGCGAAACGCGTTCTGGAGGATTCCCATGCGGGACAACAAGCCGCTGCGCTCCGAGATGGGCTGGAGCAGCCGCGAGAAGATCACCGTGCGCGGCCACGACCTCACCACGGAGCTCCTGGGCAAGATCGATCTCGGCGGCATGGCGTGGCTGGAGATTACGGGGCGCTTTCCCACCCCGGCGGAGGCGGAAGTCTTCAACGCCCTGCTGATCACGCTGGTCGAGCATGGCATGACCCCCCAGGCGATCTCGAGCCGGCTGATCAGCATCTGCGCGCCCGAGGCCATGCAGGCGGCGGTGGCGGCCGGTCTGCTCGGCGTCGGCAGCGTGTTTGCGGGCGGCTCGGAGCAGACGGCGCGGCTATTGCAGACGTCGCTCGCCGGCGCGGACGCGAGCACAAACCTCCAGGCGCTGGCGACTGATATCGTCGAGGACCACGTCCGGCGCAAGGTGCCGCTCCCCGGCATCGGCCACCCGGTGCACAAGCCGATCGATCCGCGCACCCCGGTGCTGTTCGGCATTGCCGAGAAGAACGGCTTTCGCGGGCGTCACGTCGCGCTGCTCGAGGCGATCTGCGCGACCGCCGAGCGGACGCTCGGCCGTTCGTTGCCGATCAACGCCACCGGGGCGATCGGCGCGGTCCTTTCCGAGCTCGGATTTCCCTGGCGCATCTGCCGTGGCGTTGCCATCATCGGCCGGGCCGTCGGCCTGGTCGGCCACGTCGCGGAGGAAATGCGCAATCCGCTCGCCTATGAGATCTACGAACGCGTCGAGCATGAGGTCATGATCAATGCGACGGGGGGCGGCGACTGATCATCGGGAGAGTGCGATGAAGATGGCCCTGCGATTGTTCCGCCTGCTGGCCGCCCTAGCGATCGGCGGCATGATGCTGGCGGCGGCGCACGCCGAGACCTGGCCGTCACGGCCGATCCGCTGGATCGTGCCGTATCCGCCGGGCGGCGGGACCGATCTGGTGTCGCGCGCGCTCGGTGCCAAGCTGTCGGAGTATCTCGGCCAGCCCATCGTCATCGACAACCGGCCGGGCGGCAACACCATCATCGGCACCGCCGCCTTGGCGCAGGCCAGTCCCGACGGCTACACGGTCGCGCTCATCACCGATGCGCACGCGATCAATGCGGCCGCCGAAAAGCCGATGCCCTACAACTCCGACCGCGACTTCGTGCCGATCGTGCAGCTTCTGCGCGTGCCGCTGATGCTGATCGCGAATGTCGACCAGGTGCCGGAGCGGACCTTGCCGGAGGTGGTGGCGCACGCCAAGCGGGATCCGCGCTGGCTCACCTTCGGATCGCTCGGCTCGGGCAGCCCGCACGAGATCGCGATTTCCTGGTTCAAGACCATGGCGAAGATCGACATCCTGATCGTGCCCTATCGCGGCATCGGACCGGCCCTTCAGGACACCGTGGCGGGTCACGTCAAGACCATGCTGCTCGGCGTGTCGGTGGCCGACGAGATGATCAAGGCCGGCAAGGTGCATCCGCTGGCCGTGACCAGCGGAACCAGGCTCAAGAGCTCACCTGCCGTGCCCACTATCGCCGAGCAGGGCTTCCCCGATTTCGAGTTCGTCACCTGGTACGGAATGGTCGCTCCGCGCGGCACGCCGCCGGCGATCGTTGCGCGCCTCAACGCGGAGATCAATCGCGCGCTGCAGGATCCCGACGTGCAGGCCAAGATCGGCTCGGCCGGCGGGGAGATCACCGGCGGGACGCCGGGGCAGCTTGCCGACATCATGCACCGCGATCTTCCAAAGTATCGCCGGATTTTCGCCGAGACCGGCATCAAGCTGGAATGATGCGCGGGAGGCACGCGGGAGGGGCTATGACCGCGCTTGCTTAAGCGCATCCGAGGTGGCAGCTTTGTTGGGTACTTCCGGAAAAACGGAACACGTCGCGCCCGAGGAATCCGTTGCGTTCAGCAGACTCGTTGGTTCAGGCGTGGGTCGGCCAGGCGGTCCCGCGCAAGGAAGACCAGGCGCTGCTGTCCGGCGGCGCGCGCTTCATCGACGATCTCGTCCCGGTGGCGGGCGTCAAGCAGGCCGCCATCCTGCGCTCGCCGCATCCGCACGCGCACATCCGCGCGCATCGACGTTAGCCGCGCGCTGGCGCTTCCGGGCGTCGTCGGCGTCGTCACCGGCGGGCAGCTATCGCGGTTCGGTCGGAGCCGATCCCGAGCGTCGTGCGCGCGCCGGTGCCCTACTATCCGTTCGCGATCGACCGGGTGCGCTATGTCGGCGAGCCGGTGGCCGTGGTGGTCGCCGACACGCGCTACATCGCCGAGGACGCCTGCGAGCTGATCGAGGTCGACTACGAGCCGCTGCCGGCGGCGGCGAACCTCGAGGCCGCGCTGGCGCCGGGCGCGCCGCTGCTGCACGACAAGGCGGGATCGAACGCCATCAGCACGGCGCAGCTTCCGCTACGGCGACCCCGAGCGCGCGTTCGCCGAGGCCGACCGCGTGGTCGAGTTCGCCTACACCTATCCGCGCTATGCCTCGACGCCGATGGAGACCTTCGGCGTGATCGCGCAGTTCGAGCAGGCGCCCGACCGCTTCACGGTGTGGTCGAACTTCCAGGGCCCGTTCGTGCTGCAGCCGCTGATGGCGGGCGCCCTCAAGGTCGCCGGGCAATCGGCTGCGCCTGATCACGCCGCCCGCATAGCGGCGGCAGCTTCGGCATCAAGCAGGCGGTGCTGTCCTACATCGTGCTGATGGCCGCGGTGAGCCGCGAGCTGGGCGTTCCGGTCAAATGGATCGAGGACCGGGCCGAGCATCTCACCGCGGCGTCCGCGTCGGGCGACCGCATCGGCACGATCGCGGCCGCCTTCAAGCAGCGACGGCGAGCTGACCGGGTTGCGTTTCCACAACGTCGCCAACATGGGCGCCTATCTGCGGCCGCCCGAGCCGGCCTCGGTCTATCGCATGCACTGCGCCTGCAACGGCTGCTATGCGGTGAGGAACATCGCGGTCGACAACGACGCTGGTGGTCACCAACCAGACGCCGATCGGCCTCAACCGCGGCTACGGCGGGCCGCAGTTCTACTTTTGCGCTCGAGCGCATGATGGAGATCGCGGCGCGCGAGCTCGGGATCGACCCGGCCGAGCTGCGCCGGCGCAACTTCGTGCCCAAGGAGGCGTTTCCCTACTCCGGCCCGGCCGGCTCGATTCTCGACGCCGGCGATTACGCGGCGGCGCTCGACGAGCTGCTGCGGCTCGCCGACTACGACGAGCTGTTGCGCCGGCGCGAAGAGGCACGGACGCGACGGGCGCCTGTTCGGCATCGGCTTCTGCGCCGGCGTCGAGCCGTCCGGCTCCAACATGGCCTATGTGGGGCTCGCGCAGACCGCCGGAAGAGCGCGGCCAAGACCGACCCGAAATCCGGGGCGCAATGCGAGCGCGGTGGTCTCGATCGATCCGTCCGGCAGCGTGACGGTGCGCCTGTCGCAGCACGCCGAACGGGCAGGGGCATGCGACGGTCGCGGCGCAGATCGTCGCCGACAAGCTCGGCCTGAAGCCCGACGACATCGACGTGGTGACCGAGATCGACACGCTCACCAGCGAACTGGTCGATCGCGTCGGGCAACTACTCCAACCGCTTCGCCGCCATCGTGGTCGACGCGATCGCCGAAAGCGCCGGCAAGGTCGCGCATGCGATCAGGCTGATGGCGGCCGAGGCGCTCGACGTGCCGCCGGACAAGATCGAGCTCAAGGACGGCTATGTCAGAGTCGCCGACGGTTCCAATCGCGGCATGCCGCTGCGGCGCATCGCGGCGCGCGCGCACTGGAATCCGAACGGATTGCCGGCCGGCATGTCGGCCGGGATCTACGAGAGCACGATGCTCTCGCCGCCGACCCTGAGGTCGCCCGACGCCGAAGACCGCATTCCGTCGGCCGTCACCTACGGCTTCGTGGTCGACCTCGTGGCGGTCGAGATCGAGCGCGCGACCGGCCGCATCAGGATCGACAAATACGTGTCGGTGCACGACGTCGGGCGCCAGCTCAATCCGCTCATCGTCGAAGGCCAGGTGCACGGCGGCTTCGCGCACGGGCTCGGCGCGGCCCTGTTGGAAGAGCTCGCCTACGACGAGCGCGGCAATTTCCTGTCCGGCACCTTCGCCGACTATCTCTGCCCGACCGCGATGGAAGTTCCGCCGCGTCATCATCGGCCATGTCGAGACGCCGTCGCCCATGAATGCGCTCGGCGCCAAGGGCATGGGCGACGGCAGCTCGATGCTCACGCCGGCGGCGATCGCGAATGCGGTCGCCGACGCGCTCGGCCGCGACGACATCACGCTGCCGTTGACTCTGCAGCGCGTCTGGGCGCTGGCGAACGACGTGAAGCCCGCAAGGCGCGCCGCCGACGGTGCGCGACGCCGGACCATGCCGAAGGCGGCCTGCGCGGGGAGGGCGAGGTGGTGATCCCGGCCCCGCCGTCGCCGAGGTGTGGCGGCGCCTGATCGATCCGGACGAGCTCGCCGCGATCGTGCCCGGCTGCGAGCAGCCTGCAGCAGGTCGGCCCGGATCGCTACCGGCGCCGAGGTGATGATCGGCGTCGCCGGCATTCGCGGGCGTTACGCCGCGGAGATCGAGCTCCAGGACAAGTGCGAGCCGACCTCGGTGCGGCTGGTCGGCAAGGCGGCGGGTGCGCTCGGCTTCGGCTCCGGCGAAGGCATCGTGACGTTGGCGCCGCAAGATGGCGGCACGCGCCTGACCTACACCTACCGCGCCGACGTCGGCGGCAAGGTCGCGGCCGTCGGCCAGCGCCTGCTCGCGACCGTCACGCGCGTGCTCATCGCCGAGTTCTTCGGCGCGCTGGAACGGCGGATCGCGCCGCGCGCAGGCCCGTCGCATGCCGCGCTGGCTCGCCATGCCGTTCGCGCTGCTGCGCAGGAGGCGCCATGAAGCCGGTCGCCTTCGAATATTGCCGGCCGGATACGCTCGGCGAGGCGCTCGACGTGCTGGCGGAGCGGCGCGAGGAGGCCGCGGTGCTCGCCGGCGGCATGACGCTCGGACCGATGCTCAATCTGCGCATGGTGCGCCCGAGCGCGTGATCGACATCTCGCGCATCGCGGGCCTCGACGGGATCGAGATCCGCAGGCGACCGCATCGTCACCGGCGCGACCGTGATCCAGGCCGACGCGCTCGACTCGGCGGTCATCCGCCGGGAGCTTCCGCTGCTGGCGCTGGCCTTGCCGTGGGTCGGGCATTTCCAGACCCGCAATCGCGGCACGCTCGGCGGCTCGGTCGCGCATGCGGATCCGAGCGCCGAAATTCCGCTCTGCCTCGTCGTCGGCGACGCCACGGTCGTGCTGCGCGGCGCGGCGCCGCGAACGCCGGGTGCCGGCGCGCGAGTTCTTCCCCGGCGCGCTGGCGACCCTGCGCCAGCCGGACGAGCTCGTCGTCGCGATCGACTGGCCGCGCGCGCCGGCCGACGCCGGCCACGCGTTCGAGGAAATCGCGCAGCGCCACGGCGACTTCGCCATCGCGGCCGCGGCCTGCGAGCTGCGGCTCGATGGCGCGACGGCCGGATCGGCGGCCTTGTCGCTCGGTCTCGGCGGCGTGGAGAATCGCCCGGTCGTGGTCGACACGGCCGATTTCATCGGCCGCCCGGCGGATGCCGCCACCGCCACGCCGCCGCGCTCCATGCGGCTCGCTCCGTCGACCCGATGGAGGACCACGGCGCGTCGCGCCGACTATCGGCGCGCGCTGTCGCAGGTGCTGGCCGAGCGCGTGGTGTTGCGGGCCGCGGAAGCGGCGCGCCAAAAATCCGCGGGCGTGCGATGAGCCTCCGCGTCGCGCCCGAGCAGAAGCAGCGCGTCACCCTGACGGTCAACGGCAAGGTCCGGTCCGGTTTTGCCGAGCCGCGCATGCTGCTGACCGACTTCCTGCGCCACGAGCTGCAGGTGTTCGGCGTGCATGTCGGCTGCGAGCACGGCGTCTGCGGCGCCTGCACGATCCTGGTCGACGGACGCGCGGTGCGCAGCTGCACGCACTACGCGGTGCAGATGGACGGCGCCGAGATCACGACCGTCGAAGGTCTCGCCGATGCCGGCACGCTGAACGTGCTGCAGCAGGCCTTCGCCAGGCATCACGCGCTGCAATGCGGGTTCTGCACGGCCGGCATCCTGTTGTCGGCGACGCATTTCCTGGCGAAGAACACCGCGCCGAGCGAAGCCGAGGTGCGCGACATGCTGTCCGGTCACATCTGCCGCTGCACCGGCTATGCTGCGATCGTGGCCGCCATCCTCGACGCGGCCGCGCGACATGCGCGGAGGGTGACACGATGGATCTGGGCTCGGCCTTTGCGGTATCGGTCCGGCGTCAGCCGGACGCGGAAGCCGTCGTCGACGGCGGGCGCCGCCGCACGCTATGCGCAATGGGACGCGCGAGATCCGCGCTGCCGCCGGCGCGCTCGCCCGCGATGGGCCTGCGGCCGGGCGATCATCTCGTCGTCGTCATGCGCAACCGCTACGAGATGGCGACGCTCTACTGGGCGAGCCACATGCTCGGCCTGATCTTCACGCCGATGAGCTGGCGCGCGCTCGCTCGAGGAGATCGCCTACTGCCTGGAGGACTGCGAGGCGGCGGCGGTCGCCTTCGACGGGGCGGCCGGCGAGCTGCCGCGGCGAGGCCGCGGCGCGACTGAAGATCGACCCGCAGCGCCATGATCGTCGCCGCCGACGGCAAGGGCGACGGCATCCGGTTCGCGAAGCTGCTGCGAGGCGCGCCGATTGCCGGGCCGGCGGCGTCGAACGACGTGTCGACCTGCCTGATGCTCTACACGTCGGGCACCACCGGCCGTCCCAAGGGCGTGCCGCGCTGCGCACCGCGCCGAGCTCGCGGCCGGCGATCGCGCCAGGTCGCGCAGCACCAGTACCGCATGGGCGAATCCTCGCTCGGCGTCATGCCGATGTTCCACACCATGGGGGTGCGCATGATGCTCGGCTCCGCGCTGCGTCAACGGCAAGCTCGTCTGCCTGCCGGACTATTCGCCGGCCGGACGTGCTGCGGCTGGTCGCGGCGGAGCGCGTGTCGACCTCTTTCTGGTGCCGACCATGTTCCACGACATCGCTGCGCGCATCCGGCACTTCGCCGGCACGACCTCGGCTCGCTGTCGCGCGTCGGCTATGCCGGCATGGCGATGACGCCGGCGCTGGTCGAGCAGTGCCTCGAGGTGTTCAAGCCGGACCTGTTCGTCAATCATTACGGCTCGAGCGAGATCTACACCTTCACGATCTGCGATCATCTCGACGACAAGCCGGGCTGCGCCGGCCGCGCCGGCATGAATCAGATGATCCGCGTGGTGCCGGCCGATCCCAGCCGGCGCGACGAGATCGACACCGATCTGCCGCCGGGCGAGCCCGGCGAGATCGTCGCCAGCATGGCGAGCCCGGAGGCCTTCACCGGCTACTGGAAGCGGCCGGACGCCGACGCCAAGGCGATCCAGGGCGCAGTGGTACCGCACCGGCGATCTCGGCCAGTTCGACGAGGACGGCGAGCTCTACGTGGTCGGCCGCGTCGACGACATGATCATCAGCGGCGGCGAGAACATTTATCCCGGAGGAGGTCGAGGACGCGCTGGCGCGCTGCCCGGCTGGTCGCCAGCGTGCGCCGTGGTCGGCGTGCCGGACGAGCGGCTCGGCAGCCGCGGTCGTCGCCTTCGTCGAGCCGGCCGTCGGCCGAGCTGACGCCCGAGCAGCTCGACGACGCCTGCCTGGCGAGCGGCCTCGCGCGCTTCAAGCGGCCGCGCGAATACGTGTTCGTCAAAGCGATCCCGCGCTCCGCCTCCGGCAAGCTGCTGCGCCGCAAGCTGCGCATCGGGGAGTACGAGCGATTCGAGAACGCAAGCCCAACGAGAGACAGGAAGAAGACTCATGAGCAAAGGATTACGCCGACAGCGCGCGTCGATCCTGCGCGACCTCGACGGCCTGCGCTACGACGTCGACGCCAAGCGCAAGATCGGCTGGCTCATGGCTCGACCGGCCGCCGCTCAACGTCGTGTCCTATCGCGGCCGCAGCCAGATCAACGCCATCATGGAGGCGTTCGGCCAGGACCCGGACGTGCGCGTCGTGGTGATCCGCGGCACGAACGGCATCTACACGTCGGGCGGCGACGTGAAGGCGTTTCCGCGACATCGAGCCGCGACGGCATGTCGCATCTCGCCTGGAACATCGCGGCGCCCGAGCGCTGCCCGAAGCCGGTGATCTGCGCGATGGAGAAATACGCCATGGGGGTCGGGCTTCGAGCTCGCGATGGCCTGCGACATCCGCATCGCCACCAAGGATACGCGTGCTGGCGCTGCCCGAGGTCACGCTCGGCCAGATTCCCGGCAGCGGCGGCAGCCAGCGCGTCGCGCGCATCGCCGGCCTCACGCGCGCCGTCGACATGATGATGCTCGGCCGGCGCATTCCGGCGCCGGAGGCGCTTGCATGGGGGCTGCTCACGCGCGTGGTCGAGGATTCGGCGGCGCTCGACCAGGAGATCGACGAGATGGTGGCCAAGCTCACGTCGATGTCGCCGCTCGCGCTCAAGACCGTCAAGCGCGTGCTCACCACCGCCTATGACGCCGGCCTCGGCGTCGGCCTCGAGGTCGAAGGCCACGCCTACGAGAAGCTGCGTCGAAACCGAGGACTACAAGGAAGGCATCGCGGCCTTCAGCGAGAAGCGCAAGCCGAAGTTCAAGGACAGACTCTGATTGTGCGGCGTCATTGCCCGCGCAAGCGGGCAATCCAGTAATCACGGTCGATTTTGGAATCGACTGAAGATCAATAGAGAATGGTGAGTACTGGATGCCCCGCTTTCGCGGGGCATGACGACGGATGGTTACTTCACCGCCTTGCGCCAATCTGCCGCCGCATCGATGTCCCGGGCGAGATCGACCGCGTCCTCGCCCGGCACCGCGGATGCGCTTGTACTTCATGCGCGGGCGACGCCAGCGGGATGGTGGCGTCGAAGCCCATCTTGGCGCTCACGCCGTTGCGGCTCGACGGGTCGAGCTTGCGATCCCTGCGCCTCGGAGACCACCACGAGATCGCGGTCGGCCTGGAACCGGGTGGTGATCGCCCATTCGACCTCGGCCTGATCGTGGATGTCGACGTCGGCATCGACCACCACCACGTGCTTGATGTCGTAATGTGCGCCGAACGCCCCCATGATGACGTTCTTGCCTTCGCCGTCATGGCGCTTGTCGAGCTGGACGTTGAGGTGATAGCGGCAGGTGCCGCCGCGCGACAGATGCACGTCGCGCACGCCCGGAAAGCTGCGCCGCAGATGCGCCATGATGGTGGCCTCGCGCGGAATGCCGCCGAGCAGAAGGTGCTCGATGCCGCCGCCCAGGATGGTGTGGAAGATCGGGTGCTTGCGATGGGTGAGAGCGCCGACCTCGATCACGTGCTGCTCGGCGCGCTCGCCGTAATATTGCGGGAACTCGCCGAACGGACCTTCCATCTCGCGTATGCGCGCCAGGATGCGGCCTTCGAGCACGATCTCGGCATGGGCCGGCACCCGGATGTCGCTGGTCAGGCACTTGGCCACCTCGAGCGGGCGGCCGTGCAGGGCGCCCGCGATGGTCAGCTCGTCGAAATCGAGCGGCGCGATCGCCTGCGAGGCCAGCAGCGTGAGCGGGTCGACCCCGATCACGATCGCGACCGGGAGATCGCTGCCGGCTTCCTCCGCCATCTGGAAGAAGCGCAGCGTATGGCGCGGCAGCAAGAGGACGCCGAGCCGGTTCGGTCCGCTCAGCTGCAGGCGGTGGATGGTGACGTTCTGCGCGCCGGTCTTCGGATTGCGCGAGATCAGCAGGCCGGCCGTGATGTAGGGCCCGCTGTCGAGCTCGTTGTGGATCGGGAATCGGCAGGAGTCGCGCCAGATCGACCGTCGCGGTGCACGACCTCCTGCGCAGGCGCGATTGCGACCTCGCGCCAGGGCAGGGGATTGAGCGCGGCATCCTGGAAGGTCGACAGCAGCCGATCGTTGCTCACCCCCATCGCCTCGGCCATCCAGCCGCGGTCCGAGGTCAGCCCGGAGATCACCGGAATCGCATGACCGTCCGGGTGCGGAAAGAAGCGTCGCCTTGTGGCCGTCGAGCTTTTTCGCAATGGCGGCGAGCTCGAAGCGTAGGCCCACGCCCGGCCGCGCGACCGCCAGCCGGTCGCTCGCCGCAAGGACGTCGAGCCATGCGCGCAAATCAGTGACCGGCTTGCGGTCGGCAGAGGAGGGGGTCGTGGGCGCAACGCGTTCGTTCATCGCGGGTCCTTGCGACTGCATGGTAGGGTGGACAAGGGCGCGGCACACGCACGCGCCGATGGATTTGGCCTGAGCAGCTTATCACAATATACTTCCGCGCGGGGCCCGCATTCGCGGGACAGTTTTGCCCACTCGTCTGGTTTGCTTCATTTCACAAGGAGGAATGGCCTTTGAGAGTGATCATGGTTCTCGCCGCACTGGCGCTCGGGCTCGGATCAAGCGCGGCGTATGCACAAGCCGCCAAGACCCTTCAGGAGCGGCTCGTCGGCACGTGGAATTTCGTCATCGCCGAGGTGACGACGGCCGACGGGAAGAAGACTTTGCCGTTCGGCGACAAGCCCAAGGGCATGATCATTTTCACGGCTGACGGCCATTTCAGCCAGGTGCATGTCTCCGGCGGCCTGCCGAAGATTGCCTCCAACAACCGCCTCGCGGGCAGCGATGCCGACAACAAGGCCATCGTGCAGGGGACGCTTGCGCTTTTCGGGACCTATACGGTCGACGAGGACAAGAAGACCGTCACCTTCAATATCGAGGCGAGCACGTTCCCGAACCTCGAAGGCGTGAAGCAGACCCGCACGATCGACGCGCTATCTGCCGACGAGTTCCGCAACACCAATCCGGCGGCGGCGCGCGACGGTCCGGCGACGGCGCTGAACATCTACCGGCGTGCCAAGTAGGTTGCCTCGAAGCTTCCGTGCTGGTGGTCGGCTTGGACCGGGTGTCGCGGCACGGCCCGGGCGGGTGATGGTCCACGCCGGCGTCACCCCACGTCAGTCGCCCTGCTGATTGTGGGCGGTCTCCCAGAACAGCTCCTTCCAGTCGCCGAGCTTCGCCTTCAGGCCACCGACGCGGTTGAGGAATGCCGCGAAATAGGCGATGCGGTGCGGCTGCGACGTGAATTCGAAGCCGGGATCATCGAGCAGGGCCGTGAGCTCGTCGAGGCTCTCCGACGCTTTCTGGGCGTTCTTCCACAGCACCGCGGCGGCCTTCTTGTCGGCATTCGCGCGCTTGATCAATTCTTCGAGCGCGCTCGCGACCACCCGGAACAGCGCCGGATTCTTCTCCTTGGTCTCTTTGGTCGCGATCAGCGTGATCTGCGTCAGCGGCCCGCCGAACACCTCGCGGCTGTCGGCGATGACGTGAGCGCCCGGCAACTTCAGCCCGCGATCGGTGTAGGGCTGCACCCCGATATGCGCCGTGATGATCGCCTTGTCGTATCCGGCGGAGAGCGCGGTGACCGCATCGGGATGGCCGAGCCCGACGGTGAGATGGTCGAGCCGGTGCGGATCGTTCCACAGCTTCTCCGCCGCCATCTGCAGCATCATGGCATTGAACGAGATCCGCACCGTCGGCACCGCGATGCGATCCTTCTCGGTGAAGTCGGCGATCGACTTGACGTTCGGATTGATGGTGTAGAGCGTCATCGCGCCGTTCGACACGGTGCCGACCGCCTTCACGGGGTTGGCGCTGCCGCGCGTCTTGTCCCACAAGGTGAGCAAGGATGGCAGCGCAACCGTGCCGTAATCGGCCGCGCCCGACAGGATCGCGTCGTTCACCGCACCGGGTCCGCTCACCGTGATGACGGAGGCGTCGATCTGGCCGAGCCCGTGCTTGGTGGCCTCCTGCTGCAGCACGCCGCCGCTCACCATCATGTCGATCGGCAGGTAGAGCAGCCCGCGCTGCTGCACGAAAGTGACCTTGAGGGTCTGGGCGCGGAGGACCGCAGGGGTGGCCAAGAAGCCGGCGCCGCCGGCCAGCGTCGCGACGGCCTCGCGCCGGTTCAGAAGCCGGCAGCTTGTTTTGCTTGGCATGGGCTCATCTCCCGTTCGGCGGTTGTTTTGCAGCGGCACCGGCTTCTGCGCCAGCCTTGCTCCATGATAGGCTGAAGTCGACGATAACAAAAAGCCGCAGGGGCGGGAACGCCGCATTGTCGCACGCCCGCCACGGCGTGCCATGCCCCGCGAAGGTAACTCATTCTCACCGATTGGCCATCATGAAAATCACCAGTGTCTCGACCGTCGTCTATCGCCAGCAGCTCAAGCCGGGCGGGCCACAGCCGAAATTCGCCGGCGAGGGGCGCATCGCGTTCGAGACCCTGCTGATCAAGGTCGAGACCGACGCCGGCATCACCGGCTGGGGCGAGGCGTTTCCGCACCGCGTCTGGCGCGCCGATCGACTCGCTCGTCGAGACGCTGATCGTGCCCGTCTGCATCGGCGCCGATCCGACCGATATCTCGGCCCTGATGGACCGACTGATGCGGCACACCTACGGCGTCGGACGCGCCGGGTCCGGTCATGTATGCGCTGTCCGGTCTCGACATCGCGCTGTGGGACATTCTCGGCAAGGCCGCGAACCTGCCGGTCTACAAGCTGCTCGGCGGCACCCAGGGCGGCAGGCTTCCGGCGCAAAAACTTCCGGCCTATGCGAGCCTGCTCAAATACGGCGACACCGACGTCGTGATGCGGTATTGCGAAGAGGCGCTCGGCCGCGGCTACAGCGACCTCAAGGTGCACGAGACCGGCCGGACAGGAGATCACCGCCGCCGCGCATGTGCTGCGGCAGCACAACGGCGGCGCCCTGATGGTGGACGTCAACGCGCCCTGGACGTTGCAGGAGGCCTTGTCGGCGGTTGCGCCGTTGCGCGAGCTCGGCCTCAAATGGATCGAGGAGCCGGTCTGGCCGCCGGAGGATTTTCGCGCCGCCGCGGAGGTGCGCGCCAGCGGCGTGCCGGTCGCGATCGGCGAGAACGTGCTGACGCCGACCGATTTCGCGCGGCTGATCGAAAGCCGGGCGGTCGACTTCATCCAGCCGAGCGTCGCCAAGATCGGCGGCATTTCCGTCATGCGCGACATTTTCACGCTGGCCAATCAGGCGAGCGTGGCGGTCGCGCCGCATTCCGCCTATTTCGGTCCCGGCCTGGTCGCGACCGCGCATGTCAGCGCCGCGCTGTCGCGCGCGCCGATGGTCGAGCGGCTGTACTGCGATCTCACCGAAAGTCCGTTCGGCGACTGGTACGAGCCGGTCGACGGATTTCTGGCGCTGCCGCAAGGTCCCGGCCTCGGCGTCGAGCCGGATCAAGGTCTGCTGGAGAAACTGCGCGTCGATTGACGGCCGCGGCCGATTGCTTTCGAGGACACGATGAAGATCCAGCAGGTCAAAATCAATCTCGTCCGGCTTCCGGTCGAAGAGCCGCTGGTCGGCGCGCCGCCCTATCCGGCGATGATGCGCGACTTCCTCACCGTGCAGATGCTCACCGACGACGGCATCGAGGGCATCGGCGTCACGGCGTTCGGCGGCAAGCTCATGCGCGCGCTTCATGCCGCGGTCGAGGAATTCGGCGAGCTCATCGCGGCGAGGACCCGCTGCGCACCGAGCAGGTCACCGCCAAGCTGCGCACCGCCTCGGCGCCGTGCGGACCGGGCGGCATCGCCACCCTGGCGCTTGTCGGCGATCGACATCGCGCTGTGGGACATCCGCGGCAAGGCGTTCGGCGATTCCGCTCGCGCGCCTGCTCGGCGGCCTGCGCGATCGCGTGCCGGCCTATGCGAGCGGCGCGCTGATGCGCACCACGCCGCTCGACAAGACTCGAGCGCGCCGCGGCGGCGCTGGTCGAGAAGGGCTTCCGTCAGATCAAGACCCAGATGGCGGTCGACGGCCTGACGCCCGCGCAGGAGATCGAGCGCATCCGCGTGATCCGCGACGCGGTCGGCCCGACATCGCCTTGATGGTCGACATCAACCAGCGCTGGAGCGTGCACGAGGCGATCTCGATCGGCGCGCCGGATCGAGGACTTCGGCCTCGCCTGGCTCGAGGACCCGACCGCGCCGATCGACTATCAGGGGCTCGCCGAGATCGCGGACGCGCTCACGACGCCGGTCTGCGCCGGCGAATATCTCTACGGCATCGAGCCGCACCGGCAGTCGCTCGACGCATCATTCGGTCGACATCGTCATGATCGATCTGCTGCGCGCCGGCGGCGTCACGCCGTGGATGAAGATCGCCGGCATGGCGGAGGCGTTCAACCGGCCGGTGGTCAGCCACCTGCTGCCGGAAATCCACGTCCATCTGATCGCGGCGGCGCCGAACGGGCTCGTGGTCGAATACATGCCGTGGACGTGGCGCCTGTTCGAAAATCCGCCGATGCCGGAGCAAGGCGAGATGAAGGTGCCGAACGGGCCCGGGCTGGGATTGAAATTCGCGCCCGATCTGTTCGAGAAATACGGCGTCGATAGAAAGTGACGAATGCCGTCATGGCCGGGCTTGTCCCACGAGTGTCCGGCACGCTTTATGCTTTCATGCTGCTCGCTCCATTACCGCATATGCACGAGCTTCGCGCCGCCGTCGAGCCGCTCGGGTGGCGGACGGCTCGAACTCGAACGCTGTCTGTTGTGGCGGAGGCGTTGGCGGAGGTGATTTTGGGATAAGTCCGGCGATTGGTCGTCGATGCATGAGATTTGCGTGGATGAGCCGGGCGAAGGTGAGCGGGCTTGTGACGATTCTGTTGGCATCATGGGTCAGGCGCAACAGCAGAAAGGCGATCAGCGCGACGGCAATCTGAATGCGGATGGCGTTTTCGGAAGTTCCAAGGAAGTGGCTGATCTTCAAGGTCTGCTTGACCCATCGGAAGAACAACTCGATGGCCCATCGCCGCTTGTACAAATCGGCAATCTCTTGCGCGCTCGCGGCGAGATCATTGGTGAAGATGCGCAACACTTTGCCGGTCTCTATCGCGACCCGGACTTCACGCACGAGACCCGACATCGGGTTCTTGCGAGAAGCGGCGAGGCGCTTGGGAAGGTGTCCGGTCCGATCGCTTAGAATCGAGGATCCTGACGGGACTGGTCGATCCTCGACGATCTCGAAAGGCGTGTTGGCTTTGAGGCGTGTGACAATGCGGCAACCCGCCCGATCGAGCCTCGCCCACCAGCCATAATCGTAATAGCCGAGGTCGAAAACATAG
The DNA here is from genome assembly GCA_963791155.1 of uncultured Pseudomonadota bacterium. GTDB lineage: Bacteria > Pseudomonadota > Alphaproteobacteria > Rhizobiales > Xanthobacteraceae > JAVDCA01. The sequence goes on along the minus strand of CAWBRI010000014.1, from coordinate 35,775 downwards.
GTCGCTTTCGCCTCGATCGGCATCTCCTTGGCGGCCGTGATGTCATTCACATTGGCCGGCGTCACCATGACATAAAGCGGCTGGTCGGCGTCGGGATCGTAGATGATGTGTGCCTTGGCGCCGCAGACCCCGGCCGAAAACCTTGCCCAAGTCGCTGCTCAAACGGCTCAGCTGCACACTGGTCGAGTCGATCAGACGGACGCAGTCCCTGATCTTGCGCCGATATCCGCGCTGCAATTTGGACATCAGGCCGACAGCAGGCCGGCAAAAATTGCGGCAGGACGCGAAGCATTGGCGGTCGACAGCGTCGACTTCGACATCGTACAGCCTCCGAGCTGACCAAGCTTGCCAGCATGGCTTTTCAGGTTCGATTCGACCTCGCGCAAGCCGCGCGCCCCGCAAAACTGCGCATACAACATCGCGACCAAATGAGCCCGCGTCGTCAGCCCGCGAGGATCACCTTCCCCACCGTGTTGCGCCACAAGCTTGTCAACAAGCTTCCAATCAATAGGCTTCAACAGCCCATGGAAAACGATATTCTGATGCGGCACGGCCTTGGTCCCTTTCGTGTCCAGATAAATCGTAACCACCTGAACCCGATAAGAGTCAATGCCGTGCACCTCATCAAGCACAATCCGTGCCGGACGCTGGTGGGCTTGTCCCGGCCATCCACGTCTTTATTTTCTCCTCTGCATCAAGGCGTGGATGCGCGGGCCAAGCCCACGCATGACGGTGTCCTGAATTACGCCGGCAGCACCGCCGTCGCCTCGATCTCCAGCCGCGCCGCGGGCTCGACCAGCCGGCGCACCTCGACCAGCGCCATGGCCGGGAAGTTCATGCCCCCATCACGTCGCGATAGGCGCGGCCGAGCTCCTTGCGGGCGGCAAGATACTCGTCCATGTCGAGCACGTACCAGGTGAGCCGCACCACGTGCTCGGGGCCGGCGCCGCCCTCGGCCAGCACCGCGACGATGTTCTCCAGCGCCTGGCGCGTCTGGGCGACGAAACCCTGCGGGAAGCGGCCGCTCGCGTCCCAGCCCACCATGCCGCCGACGAACACCATCGTCGCCGCGCGCCTTGATGCCGTTGGCGTAGCCCTGGGGCTTCGGCCAGTCCGGCGGCTGCAGCACCTCGTTCGCGCGTGCGCGCCCGGGGGCTTGCGGATGGTACGATCGGGCACCGATCCTCTCCTTGAAATCGCGCGCGATCTTTTCCGAAACGTCCGCGAATTTTCGCGATCGTGGTCACGAGGCGAGCTTGTGGGCCTTGTGCTCGGCCGCCCGGCGCCGCAGCTCGAAGCGCTGCAGCTTGCCGGTCTGCGTCTTCGGCAGCTCGGCGACGAACTCGATGGCGCGCGGATACTTGTAGGGCGCGATCGTCTGCTTGACGTGGTCCTGCAGCTGCCTGGTCAGCGCGGCGTCGGCGCCGAGCCCGCGGCCGGCACCACGAAAGCGATGACGATCTGGCCGCGCTCGTCGTCGGCGACGCCGACCACGCCGCATTCGGCGACGGCCGGATGCGCCAGCAGCGCCGCCTCCACCTCCGGCCCGGCGATGTTGTAGCCGGCCGAGATGATCATGTCGTCGGAGCGCGCCTGGTACCAGAAGTAGCCGTCCGCATCCATCACATAGGTGTCGCCGGTGACGTTCCAGCCGTTCTGCACGTATTTCCGTCTGCCGGCTGTCGGCGAGATAGCGGCAGCCGGTCGGCCCGCGCACCGCGAGCCGGCCGAGCGTGCCGGGCGCACCTCGCGTGCCGTCGTCGTCGAGGATGCGCGCCTCGTAGCCCGGCACCGGCCGGCCGGTCGCGCCCGGCCGGATCTCGTCCTCGGGCGAGCCGATGAAGATGTGCAGCATCTCGGTCGCGCCGATGCCGTCCATGATCTTCGATGCCGGTCGCGGCCTGCCAGGCCTCGAACGTCGCCTTCGGCAGCGCCTCGCCGGCGGAGACGCATTTGCGCAGCGACGAGATGTCGTGCGTCGGCGAGCTTGGCCGAGCATGGCCCGGTAGGCGGTCGGCGCCGTGAAGCAGATGGTCGCGCGGTGTTTTTCGATCGCCGCGAGCAGCTCGTCGGGCGGCGCCTTCTCGAGCAGGACGGTGGACGCGCCGACGCGCAGCGGAAACAGCACGCAGGCCGCCGAGCCCGAACGTGAAGGCGAGCGGCGGCGAGCCGATGAAGCGATCCGAGGCTTCGGCGCGCAGCACGTGGCGCCCGTAGCTGTCGCAGGTCGCCAGCATGTCGCGGTGGAAGTGCATGGTGCCCTTGGGCTCGCCGGTGGTGCCCGAGGTGAAGCCGATCAGGCAGACATCGTCGCTCGCGGTGTCGCAGGCCGTGAAAGCCTCGTAGCCGGGCTGTGCCATCAGGGCGTCGAGCGCGTCGGGCGCGCCGCCGCCCCAATAGACGATGCGTTCGAGCCCCGGCGCGGCGGCGCGCGCCTTCTCCATCTCGTCGGCGAGCCGGCGGTCGCACAGCGCGAGCCTGATCTCGGCCTTGTTCGAGCGGATAGGCGATCTCCTTGGCGCGCAGCAGCGGCATGGTGGCCACCACGACGCCGCCCGCCTTGATCACCGCGAGCGTAGGCCGCGACCATCATCGGGCTGTTGGGTCCGCGCAGCAGCACGCGGTTGCCGGGCGACCAGGCCGAGGTCGCGGGTCAGCACATTGGCGATCCGGTTCACGCGCTCGGCGAGCGCCCGCATAGGTCAGCGTCTCGTCCGGCGAGATCAGGCAGGGCCGCTCGCCGTGGCTGGCGCGCGATCCAGCGGTCGAGCAGCTCGGTCACGCAATTGAAGCGATCCGGATAGCGCAGCTCCGGGAGCGTGAACGGAAAGTCCGGCCATTGCGACGCGGGAGGCAGGTTGCGCCGCGTGAATGTATCGACATGTGCCGACGGGATCATGGCAGTCGTTCCTTTGTCATCCGCCATTCCTTCATGCCCGACCAGTCATGCCCGCACGCACTTGTAGGGGTATCGGCTGTCATTGCGTTTACCCGAGATCGACAACTAATAGTGCGCAGGTCGGGCAAGCCCGACTTGCGTGCGACGAAGCAATCTCCGCCACCCGGGCATCTGCGGCCGTGATTGCTTCGCTTCGCTCGCAATGACACCTCCTCACTCCGCGGCGAGTGCCAGCTTGGCGGACCGGCTCTTCAAGATCTCGCGCGCGATCACGAGCTTCTGCACCTCGGTTGCGCCCTCATAGATGCGCAACGCGCGGATCTCGCGGTAGAGCTCCTCGACCTTGACGCCCTTGGTGACCCCCGCTCCGCCGTGCAGCTGCACCGCGCGGTCGATGACGCGCTGGGCCGCCTCGGTGGCGAACATTTTTGCCATCGCGGCTTCGCGGGTGATGCGGTCCGCGCCGCGATCCTTCGTCCAGGCCGCCCGGTAGACCAGGAGGGCGCTCGCGTCGACCTCGGTCGCGCTGTCGGCGAGCGCGGCTTGCGTCATCTGCAGGTCGCCGAGCGGGGCGCCGAACAGCGTGCGCGTGGCCGCGCGCTCGATCGTCTCGTGAAGGGCGCGCCGCGCAAAGCCGAGGGCGGCGGCGCCGACCGTCGGGCGGAAGACGTCCAGCGTCGCCATCGCGACCTTGAAGCCCTCGCCGGGCCGGCCCAGGCGGTGGTCGAGCGGCACGCGCACGCCCGCAAAGTCGAGCGTCGCGAGCGGGTGGGGCGCGATCACCTCGATGCGCTCGGCGACCCCGAGGCCCTTCGTATCGGCGTCGACCACGAAAGTCGACAGCCCCTTGGCGCCGGGGCCTTCGCCGGTGCGCGCGAACACCACGTAGTGGTCGGCAATGCCGCCGTTCGAGATCCAGGTCTTGCGGCCGTCGATGCGCACATGGCCGGGGCCGTCCGGCGTCGCCCGGGCGGCGAGCGCCGCGACGTCGGAGCCGGCCTCGGGCTCGGACAACGCGAAAGCGGCGATCGCCTTGCCGGCGCACACCGGCGGCAAATAGCGGCGCTTGAGGTCGTCCGACCCGAACAGCGAGATCGAGACGGTGCCGAGTCCCTGCATCGCAAAAGCGAAGTCCGCAAGGCCTTCGCGATACGCCAGGATTTCGCGCGCGAGGCAGAGCGTGCGCAAGTCGAGCCGGGGGTGGAGTCCGCCGTGCTCGGCCGGCACGACCGCCCTGAGAAAACCCGCCTCGCCGAGCGCGCGCACGCGCACCCGGCAGGCGTTGTCGATATCGTGGTGCGGCAGTCGCGGCAGGCTCGCGTCGGCCCAGCGCGCGAGCGATTGCGCGAAGCCGCGATGCGCATCGTCGAAGAACGGCCAAGAAAGCGTGTCTGCAAGCGTGCCTGCAAGCGTGTCGGCGAGCGCCATATTGCCCTCGAAGACCGGCTTCCGGCTCGTCATCCGGCCTCTCCGTCCTGCGTCGCATTGGCGGCCGCCTGCTTGGCCTTGGCCAGCAATCCCATCAGCGCGGAAATGTCGGATGGCTTGAGATCGGCGAAAATCTCCGCGATCCAGTTCTCATGGGCGCGCGCCATGGTGCGGAATGCGCGGCGGCCCTCCGGCGTGAGGCTCACGATCTGAACGCGGCGATCGTCCGGCGACGCCTTGCGCACCAGCAGCCGGTCGGCGACCAGGCGTTCGACCAGTCCGGTCACGTTGCCGTTCGACACCATCATGCGCGAGGACAATTCCCCGAGGGTCATGCCGCCGGGGTTCTTGTCGAGCTGCGCCATCACGTCGAAACGCGGCAGCGTCACGTTGAAATTGCCGCGCAGCCGGCGCCGCACCTCGGTCTCGATCAGGGTCGTGCAGGTGAGGAGCCGTAGCCACAGCCGCAGCTCGGCGTGATGGTCGCCCGGCCGCTCCGCTGCCTTGGTCTCCGCATCGAGCGGGATCGTCGCCCTTTCATCCATCGATCACACCTCTCCGCCCGCGACCGCGAGCGTCTCGCCGGTGATGGCGGCGGCGTCCGGCGCGCACAGCGCCAGCACGGCGGCGGCGACTTCCTCCGGCTTGATCAGGCGGCCGAGCGGGTTGTCCTTGATCATGGCGGCGAGCGCCTCCTCGCGCGGACGGCCGGTCTTTTGCGCGATCCGGTCGAGGCCTTCGCGCACCAGATCGGTGTCGGTGTAGCCCGGGCAGACTGCGTTGACGGTCACGCCGGTCTTGGCGGTCTCGATCGCGAGCGCCCGCACCAGCCCGATCACCGCGTGCTTGGCGGCGCAATAGGCCGTCACATAGGCGTAACCCTTGAGCCCGGCCGTCGAAGCGACCGCGACGATGCGGCCGAAGCGGCGCGCCACCATGCCGGGGAGCACGGCGCGGCTCGCATGCACGACGCCCATCAGGTTGAGCTCGAACATGCGGCGAAACAGCTCGGGATCGCCCTTTGCGAACGGCGCGGATTGCGCGCCGCCCGCGTTCGCCACCAGAATGGCGACGGGCCCGCGTGCCGCCGCCGCGCGTTCCAGCCCTTCGGCGAGCGCGCGCCCGTCGGTCACGTCGGCGACGACGTAGCCGGCGGCATGGCCTTGCGCCACGGCGTCCGCGAGCGCCGCTTCCTGACGGCCGACCACCGTGACGGCGGCGCCGGCTGCGCTTAGCGCGGCCGCGATGGCGCGGCCGATGCCGCGCCCCCCGCCGGTCACGACCGCATGATGTCCGTGCAGAGACGCCATCGCCGCCAAGCTCCCGATCACGCGTTCACCGCGCAAATCTTTTAAGCTTGAAATTTTACGGCTTCAAGCATCCGGGCGGCGTTGCGGGATATTTATTTTAAGCTTAAAGTATATCCCATGGAGAGTCGGGGCCGCGCCGGGAGACGCGCATGAAGGTTCACGTCATCGGCGGCGGGCCAGCCGGCCTCTATGCGGCGATCCTGCTGAAGAAAGAATGGCCGCAGACGCGCGTCACGGTGTTCGAGCGCAACCGGCCGGATGATACGTTCGGCTTCGGCGTCGTGTTCTCGGATGAGACGCTCGCCACCTTCGAGGCCTATGACGGCGAGAGCTATCGGGCGATCACCGATAATTTCGCCTATTGGGACGACATCGAGATCCACTTCAAGGGCACGGTCCAGCGCATCGGCGGCAACGGGTTCTGCGGCTGCGCGCGCACGACCCTGCTCCGCCTCCTGCACGAGCGCGCCCGCGCGCTCGGGGTCGAGCTCAGGTTCCAAGCCGATGTGACTGACGTCGCGGCGCTGATGGGGGACGCCGACCTCGTAGTGGCGGCCGATGGCGTCAATTCGCGCGTGCGCGAGATGTTCGCCCACGACTTCAAGCCGGCGGTCGACCTGCGGCCCAACAAGTTCTCATGGATGGGCTCGACCCGGCCGTTCGACGCCTTCACGTTTTTCTTTCGCGAGACGCCGCACGGCATCTTCATCGCGCATTGCTATCAGTACGAGGTCGGCCGCTCCACCTGGGTGATGGAGACCGACCCGAAAACCTTTGCGCGCGCCGGGCTCGACAAGCTCGACGAGGCGGCGTCGGCGAAATTCCTCGAACGCGTGTTCGCCGAGGAGCTCGGCGGGCACCGGCTCGTCGTCAACCGCTCGCTCTGGCGCAACTTTCCGACCATCCGCTGCGAGCGCTGGACCAGCCGCAATGCGGTGCTGATCGGGGACGCCAAGGCGACCGCGCATTTCTCCATCGGCTCCGGCACCAAGCTCGCCATGGAAGACGCCATCGCGCTCTACGAGGCGATGCGGGCGACCGGCGGCCGCGACGTGCCGGCCGCGCTCGCGCGGTTCGAGACCGAGCGGCGCCTGGAGGTCGAGAAGACCCAGCACTCCGCCGACGTATCGCTGGTCTGGTTCGAGCATCTCGACCGGTTCTGGTCGATGGATCCGACGCGCTTTGCCTTCGGGCTGATGACGCGCGCCAAGGCGATCACCTACGACAATCTGCGCCTGCGCGCGCCGCAGATCGTCGACGCGGTCGACCAGGTGGTGGCGCACGAGGTGCAGGCGCAGGGCTTCGACGTCGACGTGGTGAAGCCGACGGTGCCGATGTTCCAGCCGTTCCGGCTGCGCCAGATGACGCTGGCCAACCGCGTCGTGGTGTCGCCGATGGACCAGTATTCGGCCGAGGAGGGCGTGCCGACCGACTGGCATCTGGTCCATCTCGGCAGCCGGGCGCTGGGCGGGGCGGGGCTGATCTTCACCGAGATGACCTGCGTGTCGGCGCACGGGCGTATCACGCGCGGCTGCACCGGCATGTATAATGACGCCCAGGAGGCGGCGTGGGCGCGCATCGTCGGCTTCGTGCACGCCAACTCGGCGGCGAAATTCTGCCTGCAGCTCGGCCATGCGGGCCGCAAGGGCGCCACCAAGCTGATGTGGGAAGGCATCGACGAGCCGCTTGACGACGGCGGCTGGCCGATCATCTCGGCCTCGCCGCTTCCATATTTCCCGCACAGCCAAGTGCCGCGCCAGATGACCCGTGCCGACATGGACCGGGTGCTCGCCGACTTCGTGCAGGCGGCCGAGCGCGGCGCGCGCGCCGGCTTCGACATGATCGAGCTGCACTGCGCCCATGGCTATCTGCTGGCGAGCTTCATCTCGCCGCTCATCAATGTGCGCGACGATGAATATGGCGGCCCGCTGCAGAACCGCATGCGGTTTCCGCTCGAGGTCTTCGGCGCGGTCCGCAACGTGTGGCCGGCCGACAAGCCGATGTCGGTGCGCATCTCGGCGACCGACTGGAAGGACGGCGGGCTGACCGGCGACGACGCGGTCGAGGTCGCCCGCTTGTTCGCGGCCGCCGGCTGCGACCTCATCGACGTTTCGACCGGCCAGACAGTGCATGACGCCGAGCCGGTATACGGCCGCATGTTCCAGACGCCGTTCGCCGACCAGATCCGCAACGAGGCCGGCCTCGCCACCATGTGCGTCGGCGCCATCACGACGGCCGACCAGGTCAACACCATCGTGGCGGCCGGCCGCGCCGACCTCGTCGCGCTGGCGCGACCGCATCTGGTCGATCCGTCCTTCACGTTGCGGGCGGCGGCCTGGTACGAGGCGACCGATATCCACTGTCCGCCGCAGTATTACGCCGGCCGCGACCAGCTCTTTCGCGTGAGCCAGCGCGACCGCGCCGACCTGACCGAGCTGCGGCTCAAGGCACGGCCGAAGTCGCACGCCGGGACGTGGAAGCAGGCCGCGGAGTAGGAAACGGGCGCTGGAAGCGGGCGCGCCACTTATCGCATTTCCGGAATCGCGCGCCGCGGCTTAACGGTTTGTTTGGCTCGCGCGGCTAACTTGTCCGGCCCGCGTTTCCGGAGAAATTTATGCCGCAGCCCATCGTCGTCGCGGTTCCCGCCGAGGTCGATCTCGCGCCCGCTCCTATTCATCCCGACTGGATCCTGGCGGGCGAGCCGGAGGCCCGGTCGAAGCAGCTGGTCCGCAGCCGCGACGGCGCCTCATCGGTCATGGCGTGGTCGTGCACCGCCGGACGTTTCAATTGGCACTACACGGTCGACGAGACCGTGCACGTCATCTCGGGCGAGGTTTTCATCACCGACCTGAACGGCGAGGAGCGCCGGCTCGGGCCGGGCGACATGGCGTTCTTCCCGGCGGGCAGCCGCAGCGTCTGGCGGGTGCCGACGGAAGTTCGCAAGCTCGCGTTCTGCCGCCAAGCCCTGCCGCTGCCGTTCGGTTTCGCCCTGCGGGTATGGAACAGATTGGCCCGGACGCTCGCCGGGATCTTCTGGCCCGACGAAGACGCGGCCGGCGATCCGCTGGCGCCGCGGCAAGTCGCCGGCGGCAAGGTATCGTCCGGACTGGGCGACGCGCGCACCGAGGCGTGAGGCCGGCCGAGCCGCCGCCTTCGCGCTCATCATCCTTCCACTCTCACGATCCTGTTCGTCTCGGCCGACGCCACCACCGCGTCGAACACCGCCATGCCGTGCAGCACGTCGGCGAGCGGCACCGGATAGGGCTTGTGTTCGGCGATCGAGCGCGCAAACGCCGTGAGCTCGGCGTTGAGCATGTCGAATCCGCCGAAATCGAGGTGCTCGCCAGGCGGCGCCAGGACCGGACCGTCGGGCGGGCGCTCGGAGGCCGGCACGAAGCGAAAGCTCTGCAGCGCCGCGCCCGAAATCTCCGCCAGGCCCTTCGAGCCGTAGACCGAAAAATTGAAATTGGTGGCGGTGGCGACCGAGCAGAAGATCGTGCCGGTGGCGCCGGCTTCGAAATTGAGCAGGATGGTGGTGGTGTCGGGGGCCGGGCCGGCGCCCTGCACCCCGGTCACGCAATGGACGTCGCGCACCCGTCCGCCGAACTCGATCATGTGATCCATCAGGTGCACGCCGACCGCCGTCATGGCGCCGGCCGGCGCCTCCTGGGGATCGGCCCGCCAGTTGTCGGCCGCGATGAACGCGCCTGTGCTGGTCGTGTGCTGCCCCACCATGGCGACGGTCGTCCCTAACCGGCCATCGGCCTTGCGGTTGCGGATCTCAACCACCGAGGGGTGAAAGCGGCGGCAGAATCCGACCGCCAGCAGCACGCCGGCCTTGTGGGCCGCATCGGCCGCGGCCCGCGCGCTCGGCAGATCGAGCGTCATCGGCTTCTCGACGAACACGTGCTTGCGCGCCGCCGCCGCCTGCATGACCTGTCCGGCGTGCTGGCTGTGCGGCGTCGCCAGCACGACCGCGTCGATCGCCGGATCGGCCAGGATCCGCGCGTAGGTGTCGACGAACGCCATGCCTTTGTCCAGGCAAAAGCCTTCGGCGGTCGCGCGCGTGCGCGTGTGGGCGGCGACGAACCGGATGTCGGCGCTCTTGTCCTGGACCGAGTTGACGAGCGAGCGGCCCCAGCGGCCGAGCCCCAGTATGGCGGCGCGAATCATGAGGTCCTGCTCATCGAGGTGTCCTGCGGAAAACGACCGGCCGCCAAGCTAACATCGCGACCTTTCCCTCTCAATGTTTCGGCGATAGATAACGAGCCGCGCGAACCAGGATCACGGGGAGGGGCGCAGTGAAGAACGCCGCAATCATCGGTGTCGGCCAGTCGGCCTACACCAGGCGTCCCGAGCCCGGGCAGTCGACCCACACGTTCATCCGCGACGCCGTGGTGGCGGCGCTGCGCGACGCGCAGATCGACGCCGGCGACGTGCAGGGCATGGCGGTCGCGTCCTTCTCGCTCGCGCCCGACACCGCGGTCGACCTCGCCTGGAAGCTCGGCCTGCCGTTGCGCTGGCTGCTGCAGGACACCAACGGCGGCAGCTCGGCCATGAACATGCTCGGCCATGCGCTGCGCGGCGTGGAGGCCGGGGCCGCCGACGTGATCCTGGTGGTCGGGGGCGACGCGACCGGGCTCGCGGGCTACAGCAAGATCGCCTCCAACTACAATATCGCGACGCGCGACCATCTGGCGCCGCTCGGCCATGGCGGCCCGAACGGGGTCTACTCCCTGGTCACGTCCCGCCAGATGAAAAAATACGGCCTCGAGAAGTCCGACTACGGCCAGATCGCGATCGCCCAGCGCGCCTGGGCGGCAAAAAATCCGTTCGCGGTGTATCGCACGCCGCTCACCATGGAAGAATACCTCGCCGCCCCGATGGTGGCCGATCCGCTGTCGCGTTACGACTGCGTGCCGGTGGTCGCGGGCGCGCAGGCGATCGTGCTGGCGCATCCCGACCGCTGCCCGGCCGGGCGCGCGCCGGTGCGCATCCGCGCCCATCGGGCGAGCTTCAACTACGACAACCAGGAAGGCGACGGCCTGCAGACCGGCATCAGCACGTTCGCGACACGCCTGTGGCAGGCGGCGGGCGTCGCGCCACGCGATATCGACGTGGCCAGCATCTATGACGACTATCCCACCATGGTGCTGGCGCAGCTCGACGATCTCGGGATGATCGCCGACCACGATCTCGCGCGCTACTGCCGCCGCGACATCGGAGAGCAGCGCTTCCCGATCAACACCTGGGGCGGGATGATGTCGGCCGGCCAGCCCGGCGGCCCGGCCGGCGGCCTCAACGGAATTTCGGAGGCCGTGCTGCAGCTGCAGCATCGCGCCGGCGAGCGTCAGGTCGAGGACGCGCGGCTCGCGGTCGCGACCGGCTACGGCATGACCATGTATCGCTATGGCGGCACGGCGGCGGCGGCAATCCTGGAGCGCGTCGAATGAGCAAGGGCGTCGGCATCTGGCGCTGCAGGAGTTGCGCGACGGCGGTGTTTCCGCAACGCCTGCTGTGCCCGCATTGTCACGGCCAGGAGTTCGACGAGGACCGCGTCTACGAGGGCATGGTCGAGGAAATCTCGATCATCCGTCACATGATCGGGCAGGCCGACTGGAAGCCGCGGCGGATCGCCAATGTGCGCACCACCGCAGGCCCGTCGATCACGGTCGGCTTGCGCGACGAGTCGGGGCCGGGCGCGGTGGTGGAATTGTTCGAGGAAGAAAAGGCGCCGGTCGGACAGGCGAAGGTCTGAAAAACGAGTCCTTCGTCATTGCCCGCGAAAGCGGGCAATCCAGTACTCACGAACGTATTCGGAGAACCGAGCGTTTCCGCCGCGACGACACGGGGTACTGGATGCCCGCTTGCGCGGGCATGACGGTTGAGGGCGCGAACGTGTGCGTGACGCTACCCCGTCTTTCCCCACGCCCTGTCGGCCTCCAGCACGCGCCGCGCCGCATGCGCCATCGCGACATCGACCATCTTGCCGTCGACCGTGGTGCTGGCGCTGCCCTGCGCGACCGCCTTGTCGAACGCCTCCAACACACGGGCGTAATAGTCGAGCTCGGCCGCGGTCGGGCGATAGAGCCGGTTGCACGGCTCGATCTGCGACGGATGGATCAGCTTGCGCCCGCGATAACCGAGCCGGCGCGACAGATCGGTGTCGCGCTCGAAGCCCTTCGCGTCGCGCACGTCGGCGAAGACGCCGTCAAGCGGCGTATCGAAGCGGGCGGCGCGCGCCGCCAGCAAGGTGTGCTGACGGGCGTGCAGCATTTCCGGCCCGTCGAGCGACCAGGCGCAGCCGAGATCGGTGTTGAGATCGCCGTCGCGCGCGCCGCCGAAGGAAAGCGAGACCACGCGCTTGGCCGCAACCGCGAGCTCGTAGGCGAACAGCACCCCGCGCGCGCTTTCGATCGAGGGTACGAACTTGGTCGCGCCCGCCGCCACGCCGCGTTCCCGCTCCAGCTCGCCGATCAGGCGGTCCCACAGCAGGACCTCGTCGCGTGTCTCGACCTTGGGGGCGAGAATCCCGGCGACGCCCCGCACTCCCACGACGGCGTCGAGATCGGCGCGACCGACGTCATTGTTGATCTGGTTGGGCCGCACCCACACCCGGTCGCCGGGAATTTTTGGCGCAAATTCACGCACCGCGGCGCGCGCGACAGCTTTTTCGGCTGGCGGCACCGAGTCTTCCAGATCGAGCAGCAGCGCATCGGCCGGCAGGCCCATGGCCTTGTCGAGAAATTTCTCGCGGTTGGCGGGGACATAGAGGAAGCTGCGCGCGAGCGGCATCGGTCTGATTCCTGGATTACTCCGCTGCCGCGATCGCGGCGCCCTTGCGGTCCGCCAGCCGCGTCGCGCCCGCCGCCACAAGCTCGGTGATCGCCGCCGGTGCGTAGCCGAGCTCGCGCAGGATCTCTTCCGAATGCTCTCCCAGCATCGGTGAAGGACGATGCATGTCGGGCCCGTCGTGGTCGAGCAGCACCGGATTGCGCACGGCTTTCATTCTTCCCAACCGCGGGTGATCGACGTCCTTGACGACACCGCGCGCGATGATGTGCGGATCGTCGAACACTTCCTTGAAGTTGTTCACGCGCGCACACGGAATGCCGGCGGCGAGCAGCGCGGCCTCCAGCTCCTCGGCGGCGCGCTTGCGGACCGCGGGCTCGACCACTTCCAGCAGCGGAGCCTCATAGGCCTTGCGGCTCGCATAGGTCGCGAAGCGCGGATCATCGACATGAGTCGCCAGTCCCAAGACCTGCATCAGCTTGGCGAAAAGCTGGTCGTTGGGGGTGCCGATCGCGAGATAGCGCCCGTCGCGCGTCTCGAACAGCTGATACGGTGCATTGAGCCGGTGCTTGTTGCCGAGCGCCTTTGGGACATTGCCGGTCGCCAGATAGTCCGCTGCCTCCCAGGCGGCGGCCGCGATCGAGGCCTCGACCAGCGACACGTCGGCGATCCGGCCTTCGCCGTGGCGCTCGGCGCCGACCAGGCTCGCCAGCGTCGCGTAGGTGGCGAACAGCGCCCCGAACACGTCGGCGGTCTGAATGCCCGGACGGGTCGGCATCTTGTCCGGCTCGCCGGTGACCGAGAGCGCGCCCGAGAACGCCTCGATGATCAGGTTGACGCCGGCCCGGCGCCGATAGGGCCCGCTCTGCCCGAAGCCCGACACCGAGGTGTAGACGATTTTCGGGTTGATCGCCTTCACGTCGGCCGAGCCGAGGCCCATCTTCTCCAGCGCGCCCGGCCGGTAGGCTTCCAGGAAGACGTCGGATTTGGCGGCGAGCCGCAGGAGAACGTCGCGCGCTTCCGGTTGCTTGAGATCGAGCACCAGGCTGCGCTTGTTGCGGTTGAGCGCGACGAAGCTCACGCTCTCGTCCTTGGTCCGCGGCGGCATGGCGCGTCCCATGTCGCCCTTGGGCGGCTCGATCTTGACCACGTCGGCGCCCATGTCGGCGAGCAGGGTGCCGCACAGCGGGCCGGCGATGAAATTGGCGAGCTCGATGACCCGGATCCCGGCGAGCGGCTGCGGCATGTGGGCGTCCTGACTTTCCTGATGAAACGTCGCGTCTATTTTATCTTGAGGCCGGCCTTGTCGACGATCTCCTTGTACATCGGAACCTCGCGGGCGATGCGCTGGCGGAAGACGGCGGGTGGCTCGGCCACCACCGGCATCCCGGCTTTGGCGAATTTCTCCTTGATGTCCGGCCGCGCCAGGATCGCGGCGAGCTCCTTTGCGATCCGCGCGATGATCGGTTGCGGCGTACCGGCCGGCGCATAGAGCCCATAGAAGGTATCGGACACCGCGTCGTGGATGCCGAGCTCCTCGAGCGTCGGCACGTCCGGCAGGTCGGGCCAGCGCTTGAGCGCGGTGACGGCGAGCGGACGCACCTTGCCGCCGTCGATTAGCGAGCTGACCGAGCCGATATTGGCCGTATACATGTCGATCTCGCCGCCGAGCACCGCCGTGGTGGCGGGCCCGGCGCCCGCGAACGGGATATGCTCCATCTTGATGCCGGTGCGAAGCTTGATGACCTCGCCCGCCAGATAGGGGGTGGTTCCGGCGCCCGGGCTCGTCCAGTTGAGCTTGCCGGGATTGGCCTTCGCCTTGGCGACAAACTCGGGCAGGGACTTGATCTCGGATTGGGCCGGCACCGTGACGACGTTGGGCGAGGCCCCGAGCGCCATGATGGGCTCGAAATCCTTGAACGGATCGTAGGTTGCCTGCGCGTAAAGACTCGGATTGACCACGAAGGCACTGGAGCAGACCAGCAGCGTGTATCCGTCAGGGGCCGAGCGCTGCGCCGCCGTGATGCCGATATTGCCGCCGGCGCCGCCGCGGTTCTCGATGACGACAGCCCCGCCCAGCGCATCGCCGAGCGGCGTGCTGATCAGGCGCGCCGCGATGTCGGCGCCGCCGCCGGCCGGAAAGCAGACGATGATCGTAATCTGGCGGTCCGGATAATCCGCGCGCGCGGCATCGAACGGGATCGCGCTCGGTGCGGCCGCAACGGCGGCCAGCAGCAGCCGCTGGATGACAATTCGGACTCGCGCGCACCACGCCATGGCTTTCTCCTCCGCTTCGGTTCTGTTTTTTGCGGATTATGGCAGCCATTTTCGCCGCCGTCATGCGGTTGCGGGCGGATCGGCCAATGCGCAAGGGCGCTTTGCGGCGGCCGGGCGACATGCTTCAATCGGCAAAACCTCGCGCGCCGCAACGGAAGCGGGGAGACAAAGAACGCCAGCACGATGGGGAAAAGCGATGCCGAGGACAGGGTTCGGAATTGCGCAATGGGTGCGTGCCGCGGCGGCGCTGTGCGTCGCGGCGGCTGCGTGTGCGGGCGGCCCGGCGCAGGCCGCATGGCCGGATCGTCCCATCACCATCATCGTCCATTTCGCGCCGGGCGGGGCGAACGACCTGCTGGGCCGCCTGATCGCGGCCGAGCTCGCGCCTGTGCTCGGGCAGGGCGTGGTGGTCGAAAACCGGCCGGGCGCGAACGGCAATATCGGCTTGACGGCGGCGGCGCGCGCCGCGCCCGACGGCTACACGCTGGTGGTGGCGTCGGGCGTCGTGCTGGTCAATCCGAGCGTCAGCAAGGTCGCCTATGACCCGGTCAAGGATTTCGCGCCGATCGCCTATCTGGGCTATTCGCCCAACATGCTGCTGACGCGGCCGGACTCCGGCATCAAGACGGTGCAGGACCTGATCGCGAAGGCGCGGGCCAATCCCGGCAAGATCAATTATTCCAGCCCGGGGGTCGGCAGCGTGTCGCAGCTCGCCGTCGAGCTGTTGAAGCTGCGCGCGCATGTCGACCTCGTGCACGTGCCTTATTCGGGCGCGGCTCCCGCGGCGCAAGCCGCCGCCGCCGGCACCGTCGACATCGCGTCGGTCGCGGTCGCCGGCATGATGGGCCCGGTCCAGGGCGGAGCCCTGCGGGCGATCGCGCAGACCGGAGGCGAGGAATGGTCCGAGCTGCCGGGCGTTCCCACCATGGCGCAGTCGGGCGTTCCCGACGCGGTGGTCGAGACCACGCAGATGCTGCTCGCGCCGGCCGGCACGCCGCAGCCCGTCATCGACCGGCTCGCCAAGGAGGTTCTGGCGATCATGAACAAACCCGACGTGCGCGACAAAATGCTCAAAGCGAGCTTCGCGGTGCGCCCGGAAGGACCGCAGGCGCTGGCGGCGCGCATCGCGCGCGAGGTGCCGATGTGGAAGGACCTCGTCGACAAGGCCGGCATCAAGATCAACTGAGCAGGACCGGCCGAGAACGACGGTCGATTTTCCCTCGAGCAGAGACCCGGCATGCCGCATCTCGCGACCTCTCCCACATCGTCAACGTCGGCAGCTGGCCCAACCGCGATCCGCGCGCCATGGCGGGGACGATTTTGGGGAGGTGAGGGGGCGGACTTTCCATGGCGATGTCATTGCGAGGCGTGCGAAGCACGCCGAAGCAATCTCGCGCCGGGTCGACCGAGATTGCTTCGCTTCGCTCGCAATGACGGGTTAGGTAATCGCGCCCCCCGAGTTCCCTTACCCTCCCGCCCACGCATGTCGGGCTTGCCCGACTTGCGCACCTTTTGATGCGAAACCCGGGCAGGCCCGGGTTTCGTGGCGGGGAGGGTCGGCCCGCCTTCGCTGAAGCTACGGCGGGGGGACTACACTTGGTGCGAGCCCGCGGCTGCCCCCCACCCCTGACCCCTCCCCGCCACTCGCTGCGCTCGCGGGGGGAGGGGAACAGAAAGCTGGCAACTCACGCCCCCCGCACCCGGTCGATCACCGCCAGCGCATCCTCCGCCGCGTCGCCGTGCCACGCGATATGCTGGTCGGGCCGCACCAGCACCAGCCTGGTGCGGTAGAGATCGCCCTCGGGCGGCACGAGCCGCACGGTCTTCAAGGGCACGCCACGCGCGCGTGCCGCATGGTCGAGTGCCGCCGCGCCCGCCGGGGCGCCGAAATCGATCAGCGTGAAGCCCGGCCCGAACTCATCGAACAGCGCGTGCCCCTTGGCGAGCCAATAATGTGGGGCGCGCGCGCCCGGCCGGTCGATCGGCGTGTAGCTGTCCCAGGTGTCGGGCGGCGCGGGCGTGTGGTCCGGCCAGATGATCGGCGAGCCCTCGTAGCGCTCGCCGAGCTGCAACCCGACCGTGAGATACTGCGCGCGGTCCTCCGCCATGATGCGGACGCCGAATTTTTCCCGCGCCGCCTGCGCCTCGGTGCCTTCCGCCTCGAAATCGGGCGGCACGGTCCAGCCGTCCATCACCTTGGTGCATTGGACGCCGAGCTGCGAATTGCGCAGCCCGAACGGCACGCCGCTCAACCTCATAGGTGTCGGCGAGACGCGGCCCGGCCCAGCCCTGGTGATGGGCCGCGATCTTCCAGCACAAATTCATGACGTCGCCGATGCCGGTGTTCATGCCGAGCCCGCCGAGCGGCGTGAACAGATGCGCCGCATCGCCGGCGAGGAAAACCGGCCCCGACTGGTAATGCTCTGCCACCAGCGCGAGGCCGCCGGTCCAGGGTCCGCCCGAGATGATGTCGAACGGCACGTCGGCGCCCAGCATGGCCTGGATCGTCGCCTTGGCGTCGACCGTGCGCCAGTCGGCGCCCTTCGGCACCTGGTAATGGACGACCCAGGTTTCGCGCCCGTCCTGCGCATACATCATCGCCCGCATCTCGGGATTGATGATCCAGGTCATGTGGGTGGGCGGCCGCCGGCTCGCCGCCATCAGGGTCGGGGCGCGGATGAAGCTGGACAGCATGGTGCCGCCCATGAAGGCGCGATGCGTGGTGCCGTCGTCGCCCACCATGCCGAAGCCGAGCGCCTTGCGCACCGCGCTGCCGGCGCCGTCGATGCCGAGCAGGTAGCGGGCGCGGATTTTTCGCCGCTCGCCGGTGGTGACGTTCTCGACCTCGGCCGTGACGCCATCGGGGCGTTGCGCGAAGGCGTTCATCCGCCAGCCAAAATGAATGTTTGCGCCGGGCGCCCGCTCGGCGCAGCGCTTGAGCGCGCGCTCGAGCACGATCTGCGAGACGGTGTTGGGAAGCTCGGGCGTCGGCCAGTCCGAATAGGGGCGGGGCTGGCGGCCGAACTCGTAACCGCAGAAGCGCGTCACATAGGCGCTCGCCCGCGCCAGGCCGGGCGGCAGCCCTTCGGAGCGCAATTCGCCGGCGATCCCGATCCGCCTGAAATGCTCCATCGAGCGCGCATTGGTGTTGTTGCATTTCGGATGCTGGGCGGTCTCGATATTCTCCGTCACGAGCACGGTCGGCACGCCGCGCCAGTTGAGCTCGATCGCCGCCGACAATCCGACCGGACCGCCGCCCACGATCAACGCAAAGGTTTCGGTGTTCATCGCTGTCATTCAAAAAACCTATCCGCCGTCATTGCCCGCGCAAGCGGGCAATCCAGTACGCCGGGAAAGTGCAGCGAAAGCGCGTGCCCGTGCCACACGTCGGTGTTTACTGGATCGTCCGCTTGCGCGGACGATGACGGCCGAGAGGTTGGAGATATCGATTTATTCCACGCGCCGGTCAATCGAATATCGGATGAACGAGCAGGCTCGCGGCCTCAAAACGCTCGCCGATGAGCGCCGGCGCGCCGAGCAGGATGGGCGCGCCGTCGATGTCGATGCGCGCCTGCACCGACACCAAAGTCGGCATCGGCGTCTGCGGCGGCGTCACGCGCGATCCCATGACGGCGTCGAGCGGCTGCGCCATTCGGCAGCCTTCCACCAGCCATGTGGCGGCGTGGGAAAATCCGCCGTCGCCCGGCAGCCCGGCAACCGCCCCGGCGAATTGCTCGGTGGCCCGTCGGCATGCGGTCGTGTCGTCCCGATGCACCGTGCGCACGACCCGCACCCAGGTCCCCTTGTAGGCGACGGTCGCGCGCAACGCAAAGGCGCGGCCGAGCGCAGGCGTCGCCCTCGATGCGCCGCAAACGCGGATCCCGTGCGAGATCGGGCGCCGCCGCGAGGTAGATTTCCTCGGCGCCGAGCCCGCGACGCCATGGCCTCGACGGCGGCGATCGACTCGCCCACATCCGTGCCGTCGCGCGGAATTTGCGACAGCGCCTGGTACGCGATCGCGGCGGCCCTTGCGGCCAGCGCGATCTCGGCCGGATCGGCCCTGGCGCGCAGCCGCGCGAACAAGTCGCTGGCGTCGCGCCAGAGCAAGCCGCGGCCCGCCCTCCGTGCAGATCGTCTGCGATGCCGGCGGACAGGCCGTCGAAATCGACGATGCCGACGGCGGCGTCGGCATTTCGTCGCGGCGATCAACCGCGCCGGCTTCGAGCCCGATGCGCGGCGTATGGATCACCTCGGCGACGCGGCTGGTGCGCTCGATCCAGCTCTTGACGCGGTAGGTCAGCGCGACCACCAGAACAGGCTCGCTTTGGCGCGGCACGCACCAGCAGCGCTTCCGACCAGTACGGCACGAAGCCGGTGAGCCAGGAGACGCCGGCCGGCCGCGTATTGTTGGTGTAGACGATCAGCGCATCGAGCCGCGCCTGCGCCATCGCGGCGCGCACGCGCGTCGAGCCGCGCGTCGAGCACGGCGTCGGGCAGCTCGGTCCTGGAACGGGCGATCAGGCCGCGGCGCATGGTGCCCTCGCGTTCGCGTCATTGCGAGTGAGCGCACGCAAGTCGGGCCTGCCCGACTTGCGCATAAATAGTTGCCGATCTCGGGTAAACCCGAGATCGGTGCGCGACGAAGCAATCTCCGCCGAGAATCATGCATCTGTGGCTGAGATTGCTTCGCGGAGCCTGTCCTTGGGCTTGCCGAAGGCAAGACCCGAGGGCTCGCAATGACGATGGAATCGAGTTCATCCCGCGCACCTCGAACAGCTCGCGCGGCGTCGCGCACAGCACGTCGGCGCCGTGCTCCGTCACCACGACCGCGTCGCCCAGCACCAGATAGCCGACCTCCGGGATGATAGGTGTTGGGATGCACGATCAGCGCCATGCCGGGCACCAGCGGCGTGTCGACGTCCTCGAGAATATGCGGCTTGGAATCGCAGAACAGGCCGAGGCCGTGGCCGCGCACGCGCGTCCATTTGCTGGTGACGTAATCGCCGAGGCCGTATTTGCGAAAGACGTCGTTCTCGGCGCGCGCCACATCGGCGGCGGTCGCGCCCGGCTTGACCGCCGCGATGCCGGCCTCCAGCGCCTCGCGGTAGACGCCGAAAGCGCGCCGCTGCGCCTCGTTCGCCTCGGCCCGACCACGACGGTGCGGCAGATCTGCACGTAGTAGCCTTCGACGCAGGGCGTGAGCTCGGTCGTCACCAGGTCGCCGGCCGCGATGCGGCGCTCCGACGGCGGCGTCATGCCGAGCACGTCCTTGCCGCCGGAGCCGATGATCATGAAATTGTCCGGGCAGCCGCGGCTGCGCAGATAGGCCTCGACGTCGGCGACCAGCTCGTATTGCGGTCGGCCGGGCCGCACGGCCTGCGCGGAACACCGCATAGGCGTCGTCGGCGATCTTGCGCGGCGCGCCGGATCGCGTCGATCTCGGCCGGGCAGCTTGTGCATGAGCAGCCGGTCGAGCAGCGCGGTGCCGTCCTCGAGCGCGAAGCTCCGTTCCGTATCGGCGAGCCATTTCGGCAGGAAGCGGCGCGGCGCCGCGGCGAGCCGATGGTTGGCGACGCGATCGAGCCGCGCCCCGACCGCGCGCGCGATGTCGCGCGCGAACGCGACCTTCACGTCCGGGCACTTCGGCCTCGGCGCGCTCGGCCTCGACCGCGCTGTCGAGAAAAAGCTCGATCGTGCCGTCGGCGCGCAGACGACCGCGATGCCGTGCCCTTCGAGGATGCCGAAATCGGCGGCGTAGCGCAGATAGTCGCCCTGCCAGGCGTTGCCGTAGAGCACCATCTCGGCGATGCCGGCCTCCGCCATGGCGCGAGCAGACGACGGCGGCGTTCCTGCGCCAGCCGTCCGATCTCAGCATCGGCGTGTCCGACTCCGTAGTCGCGCCGCGCCGCCTCCGGCGAGACGTAGCCCTTGGCGACGTCGTCGGCGATCGCCGCCGGATCGCGCTGCGTGCGGATCGCCCCAGCCGCCGCCGCCGGCGGTGCGGAAGGTGAGGCGGTCGCCCGGCTCCATCGGCACGCCGGTCGCCTTCAGCAGCTTCTGCTCGCTGCCGTCGCGGCGCATCGAGCACCGCCTCGTTGACGGCGCCGGGCTTGCCGCCGTCCAGCCCCCAGGGCGGGTCCTTGGTGCGCTCGCAGTTCACGTTGGTGACGCGCCTCTGCAGCGCCCGATAGGTGAGCTCGACGCCGAGCCCGCCGCGATGCTCGCCCGGCGCCGCCGGAGTCGGTGCGCAACGCGAAGCGCTCGATCAGGAACGGATACTGGATCTCCTGCAGCTCGACCGGCGCGCTGCGCACGTCGCCCTGGCAGATCGACACCGACGGCGCTCTCGCCGTCCTCGTGCGGACGCCCGCCCCAGCCGCCGCCGAAGATGTTCATCAAGAGGAAGCGGCGGCCGTCGCGGCGGAAGCCGCCGATCGAGCAGCCGCCCATGTCGCCCTTGTGCGCGGCCGGGATGCGGTCCGGCAGCGCGGGCGCGAGCGCCTTGAGGATGGTGTCGATCACGGTCGGCAGCGGGATGCTCCACAGGCCGAGCGCGGCCGGGGGCTTGGCGTTGAGCATCTTGCCCTCGGGCAGGATGAGCTCGAGCGGGCGGAAGCAGCCTTCGTTCACCGGCGCGTGCGGCTGGGTGAGGCACTTGTAGGCGATGCGCGCCGCCGCGAGCCCGCCGGAATAGCCGGAATTGGTCGGGCCCGGCACCTGGTCGTTCATCTCGGAGAAGTCGATGATCATGCGCTCGCCGTCGATCGATCACCTTGACCTTGATGCGCAGCTTCTTGTCGAGGCTGCGGCCGTCATTGTCGAGAAAGCTCTCCGCCTCGTAGATCCCGTCCGGGACCTGGGCGATGAAGGCGCGCGCCTCGCGCTCGGTCTGGTCCCAGATCGGCGTGAATGCAGCGACTCGACCGTGCCGGGGCCGTAGCGCGTCACCAGCTCGCTCGAAACGGCGAATGCCGAGCTGGCACGAGGCGATCTGCGCGCGCAGATCGCCGAGCGCGGCCTCGGGAAAGCGCACATTGTCGTGGATCACCTGCCACAGCGTCTCGTTGCGGCGGCCGGCCTCGTAGATCTTGAGCGAGCGGAACTGCAGGCCTTCCTGGTAGATCTCGGTGGTCTCGACCGAGCCGAAGCCGACCCGCATGCCGCCGATATCGACCCAGTGGGCGCGGCTCGCCGCGAAGGCGACGACCTTGCCGTCGTGGAAGCAGGGCGCGTAGATCACCACGTTGTTGAGATGCTGGCCGCACACCTGGCCGTGGTTCATGATGATGACGTCGCCGGGCGCGAAGCCGTCGAGGCCGTAGCGCGTCGATGCCGTCCTTCACCGCAATGCCGAGATCGGCGAGGAAGATCGGCAACCCGCCCTTGTTCTGCGAGATCATGCGCGCCTTCGCGGTCGATCAGGCCGCAGCAGAAGTCGCGCACCTCGTAGATCATCATGTTGTAGGCGGACTTGCACAGCGCCGTCGCCATCTCGTCCGCATAGGCGTTGATGGCGTTGCGCACGACCTCGACGGTGATCGGATCGATCTTCATGGCGTCTCTCCGGTCGGCTCGCCGATAGTCTCGCGAAGCGTAATGACGATATTGCCCCACCGGTCGATGACCGCGCGGTCGCCCGGGCGGAAGCAGCGTCGTCGAGTTGGCTTCCTCGATCACGGCGGGGCCGACGATCTCGGTGCCGGCCGCGAGCGCCGGCCGCCACAGGACGCGCGCGTCGTGCGGGCCGCTCGGGATCGTCGAATACGACCGGCCGGCGTCTGCTCGGGCGACGCTGACGTCGGCCGCCACGGCTCCGACAGCCAGCGCAGGATCGCGTCCTGCATGCGCGGCACGCTGACGACCAGGCGCAGATTGACGATCTCGATCGACTGGTCGGGCGCGGCATGGCCGTAGCGGTTGTCGTGCTGCGCGATGAAACGCGGTCGACGGTCGCGGCGGTGTCGGCGGTGAGATCCTCCGGCACGCGCGACCGGGATCGCGATGGTGTGCTCCTGGCCGCGGTAGCGCAGATCGGCCGCGAAGGCGAAGCGGCCGCCGGCGAGCTGGTCGCGCGCGAGCGCGTCCTCGCCGGCGGCCTGCAGCTCCGCGAAGGCGCGTCCTGCCGCGTCGGCGCCGATGCGGCCGAGCTCGCCGAACAGCGTGCGCACGAAGTCCTGCCGCCACTCGGCCATCAGCATGCCGAGCGCGGAGAAATTGCCGGGCAGTTTCGGGATGACGACCTTCGGGATCGCGATCTCGCGCGCGATCGCGACCGCGTGCAGCGGGCCGGCGCCGCCGAACGCGATCATGCGTCGTATCGCGCGGATCGATGCCGCGATTGACCGAGACCGCGCGCACCGCGAGCGACATGGCGTTGTCGACGATGGTCGCGATGCCGAGCGCGGCGGCGGCGGGCGAAAGCTCGAGCCGTGTCGCCGATCGTGGCCTGCACCGCGGCCCGGGCGCCCGCGCGATCGAGCTTCATGCCGCCGCCGAGGAAGCGCTCGCCGTTGAGCCGGCCGAGCACCGAGGTCGGCATCGGTGACGGTCGGCGCCGTGCCGCCGCGGCCGTAGCAGGCCGGCCCGGGGTCGGCGCCGGCGCTGACCGGACCGACATGCAGACCGCCACCGTCGTCGCACCACGCGATCGAGCCGCCGCCGGCGCCGACCTCGACGATGTCCACCACCGGCAGCTGCATCGGCTGGCCGGTGAACTCGTCGCCGATGACGTAGCCTTCCTCGATCGGCGCGATGCCGTCCGTAATCAGCGTGGTCTTGGCGGTGGTGCCGCCCATGTCGAAGCCGATGGCCTGCGCGATGCCGAGGAGACGCGCCAGATGGCCCGCGCCGATCATGCCGGCGACCGGCCCGGATTCCATCATGGCGACCGGTTCACGCCGCGCCTGCTCGATCGACATGCTGCCACCATTGGAGCGCATGATGGCGATCTTGCCGGCAAAGCGCGATTTGCGCGCGAAACCTTCGAACCGGCCCAGATAGCGCGACACGCGCGGGCCCACATAGGCGTTGAGCGCCGTGGTCGAGGTGCGCTCGTATTCGCGGAACTCGCGCAGGATCTCGTGGCTCAGCGTCACGAACAGGGAAGGGGCCGTGCGGCGCAGCGCGTCGCCGGCCATGACCTCATGCGCCGGATTGGCATAGGAATGGAGAAAGCAGACCGCGACCGCTTCGATTCCGAGCTCCGCCAGAGCGCGGGCCAGCGTCTCGATCGCGGCGGGGTCGATCGGCACGAGCGGCTCGCCGGCGGCATTCATGCGCTCGGCGACCTCGAAGGTGAGCTCGCGTGGCACCAGCGGGCGCGGGCGATGGAAGAACAGATTGAAGGCATCCGGCCGGTTGCCGCGGCCGATCCCATAAAGGTCGCGAAAACCCGCCGTGGTGACGAGCGCGGTCTTGGCGCCGCTCCGCTCCAGCACCGTGTTGATCGCGATGGTCGATCCGTGCAGCATTTCGTCCATGCCGGCCACGTCGCAGCCCGCCAGCGCGAGCGCGGTCGCGGCGCCCTCGGTCGGGTCCGCCGGAACGGTCGAGGTCTTCGACGTGACGATGCCGCCGTCCTGAAAGCCGACGAGATCCGTGAAGGTGCCACCGATATCGATGCCGACAATGCTCACGGAGATGCATCTCTTCTATTCCCCTCCCCCCACGCGCACGCAAGTCGGGCTTGCCCGACTTGCGCAGCTAATTGTGCCGATCTCGGGTAAACCCGAGATCGGTGCGCGTGGCGGGGAGGGGTTAGGGGTGGGGGGCAGCCGCGAACACGGAGCAAGCGCAGTCCCCCCACCCCGACCGCGTTCGCTTCGCGCACGCGGCCGATCCTCCCCGCCAAAGGGCGGGAGGGTAGCTGTTGCGCCTCGGTGCTCACCTCACGGACCACGTCAGAACTTCACCGGGACGAACTTGTCCGTGTAGAGGTCCTTCGCGTCCGGAAGGGCGGGGAGGATTCCAAGCTCCTTGAGCGAGTGGCGGATCACCTCGATCGCCGCCGGGTCCCAGGCGCCATCGACCGAGAAGCTCGGCATTTGGGCGTCATAGATCTTCGCCACCACGCCCGGGCGGACATCGAGCGTTTTCGCCTCCGACCGCACCGTGAAATCCTTGTTCGCCTTCATGAAGGCGATGGTCTTGAACCATCCGCGCAGGAAGCGGCGCAGCACGTCGGGCCGGTTGGCGACCATGTCGTCGGTCGCGAAGATCACATGCGTGTAGAAGTCCTTCACGATGCTGCCGAACAGCAGCAGGTTTCGGGTCTTGCCGGCTTCCTCGAGCTCGTAGCCGTTGGCGGCCTCCTGCACGGTGCCGTCGAGCTCGCCGCGCTCCATGGCGGCCAGGCGGGCCTGGATCTGCCCGAGCGGCATGATCTTGATGCCGTCGCTGCCCCAGCCCTGCTGGCGCGACAGCTCGCGCACCAGCCAATCGGTGAGCGAGCCGACCGTGGTGACGCCGATGCGCTTGCCCTTGAGATCGGCGATCGTCTTGATCGGCGAGTTGACGGGCACCAGCAGCGCGAGGTTGCTCGGCGCCCCATACATGCTGGCGACGCCGATCGCGGGCGCGCCCTTGATGCGGAAGCCGAGCCCCGGTCCGGAGCCCAGGCCCACGTCGACGCCGCCGGCGGCGAGCGCCTGCTGGAGCTGAGCGTCGCCGCGAAATCCGGTGGCGACGATTTCGATGCCTTCGTGCTCGAAGGTCTTGGCTTCGATTCCGACTTCGGTCGCGCCGAACGCGAAGGAGTTGGGGACCGCCTTGCCGACGCGCACCTGGTCGAGCGCGCTGGCGGCGGACGAGAGGGCGAAAAGCGCGAGGAGCACGACGCAATACTTCAGTACGTGGAGCATATGCGTTCTTCGTTGACACAATCGCCGGCCGTCATTGCCCGCGAAAGCGGGCAATCCAGTACTCCGTGCGGACGCGGCGGAGACGCGGCGCTCATCCCGAATGCCGCGGGTTACTGGATCGTGCGCTTGCGCGGACGATGACAGCAGAGAGGCTTGAATAGCGCCGTTCGACATCATCCCTTGCCCGTATCCGGAACGGGCGGGCGCCCCGCGTAGGAATGGCTGTAGACCGGCACGGTCTTTTCGCGCAGCGAATAGAGATAGCGGATGACCTGCTCGTTGCTCATGTATTTCGACATGTCGAACTTGTCATGATGCACCATGTCGGCGAGCGGCCGGCGCACGCCTTCTTTGGGCGGCACCGCCGGAAAACCGATCGGCATGATCAGCGAGAAGGTGAGCAGATCGGGCACGCCCAGGATGCGCTTGAATGGCTCCTGGATGTGGATGGTCACGTGCTGGCTGCCGAGCCCGAGGGCGGCTGCCGCGAGATGCATCATCATCGACGTGTTGGCGAGGCCGTCGGTGAGATGGGATTGATCGCGTCCGAAGGTGTGTGCGCCCTGTACGGTGGCCCATTGGCGGCGACCGTCGCCGAGGATCACGATGAGAACCGGCGCGATCGACCAGCCGACATTCGTGCGATGCTGTTGCAGCGCCTCGTCATGGGTCATCTGGAACGAGGGGTGGCGCAGCTTGAAGTCGCGTTGTTGCTCCATCCAGTAGATGAAGTCGTTGTTCTCGTCGATATAGGCGCGAAAGAGCCGCTGCTTGGTCTCCGGATCCTTGACGATGATGAAATCCCACGGCTGCCCGTTGGCGCCCGACATGGCCCAGCGCCCGACCTCGAGGATCTGCGTCACATAGTCGTCCGGGATCGGATCGGGCTTGAGCTTGCGGATGCTGGCGCGCGACTTCACGAGCTCGAGCAGGGTGTCGTAGTCGCCTGCGAAATTGGGGTTGGGCTGATCCATGAGCGTTTCCCTGCGGTTTGCGCGGGAGCTTAGCCTTCCCTCTGAGGGGCATCAATCGCGGGCACGGCGCCTGCGCTCCCTCTCCCCGCAGGGGAGAGGGCCGGGGTGAGGGGCTCTCGGAGCTTGAATTGCAACGCCGAGCGCCCCTCACCCGACGCGCTTCGCGCGTCGACCTCTCCCCTGCGGGGAGAGGTGAAAAGGGTCAGAATATCGTCCCGTCGGCCTTCACGGCGATCGGCGGCGGGCCGTCGGGCGGGCGCAGTTGCGCCGCGATGGCGCGGCCGGCGCTCCAGGTGCCGCCTTGCAGCAGCTGCGACATGGAGAGCGACGCGACCCCGAGCTGCCGGCGTGTGGCATCGCGCAGCCGGTCCATCACGGCCACCGTCAGGGCGCGCCACTCGACGATGAATTCCGACGCGATCTCGCGCGGGCGGGCCGGATCGAGCGGCGCGCGCGGCCGGATCACGCCGGTGTCCACCAGCAGGCCGCCGTTGCGATATTCCGGCAGGGCGGTCAGGCCGTCGATGTCGACCACCGTGAGGCCGGCCTGCTCGATCGGCTCGATCAGCGAATAGGCGAGCCACTGCGACAGCTTGTGGAACGGTACGAGCCCGTCCGAGCGGTCCTGCGTACGGATCGCGCGATGACGTCCGGCGTCGCCGAGCGCGACGCCGTCGACCGCCAGGCCCGACGGCCAGATCGCCGACAAGCCGTCGAGTACGAGCCCGAGGATGCCGGCGGCGGCGATCTTGCCCGCCGGCGACGACGCCAGGATGGCATCGACCAGATGCCCCGGCCGGCGCTCCGCGCCGAACAGATCGGGTCGCTGCGCCAGCGCTTCGCCCAAGCGCCGCAACAGCGTCAGGCGATGCGGCAGGCCGACCAGCGGATTATGGTCGGAAGCCTGGAACGCCGCGGCGAGCGTCGCGAAATCGAGCCGGACCAGCGCCGCGCTGTCGACTTGCAGCGGAAGCGAGGGCGCGGACGAGAACAGGCCGGCGCGGAACATGTCGAAGCTCGCGACCGCGAGGCCTTCCGAGCGAGCGAAGCCCAGGCCGGTCTCCTTGTCGCGGTATTGCCAGGCCGCCCCGGCGCCGGCGTCGAGCAGCACGCTGACGAAAGTGAGATCGACGGCGGCGCGCGCCTTTTCGATCGCGCCCGTGCCGGCGAGCGGCAGGGCGCTCCACCGGTCGAGCTCGCCGGCCGAAAAGTGCCGCCAGCGGCTGTGATGCGGGAATGCAAGGTCCGGGTAGGACGATCGCGTGATGTCGGCGACGAACGCCGCCGCCGCATCCAGCTTGTCTTCGTCGAGCGTGAAATGCGGCGAGTGCCCCTCGGTGACCCAGCGGTGCACGATGGCGCAACGCGCGCGCACGGCCTGCGCGCTGCGCAAGGCGAGCAACTCGGGCGGGGCGGCCGGCACGTGGCCGTCCGGCACAGCCGCGGCAGCGTTCATTCGACGAGCGTCCGGCCGATCGACGGGGCGTCGACGTGGAAGTCCTCGCCGCCGAGGTAGCCGGCCGCGAGCTTGGCCTCGATCTCGACGTGAGCGTCGGCCGGGATGAGCGACTCCGGCAGCGCGCACGGTCTCCCCGATCGTGATTCCCTGGTCGCGCACCGCGTCGATCTTCATGTCGCTCATCGAGGCGAAGCGGTCGATATGGGTGATGCCGAGCCAGTGCAGCACGTCGGGCATCAGCTCCTGGAAGCGCATGTCGCGCACGCCCGCCACGCCTTCGGTGCTGGCGAAATAGGACGCCGGCCTGTCGCCGCCCACGGTGGCGCTTGCGCGCATTGTAGACCAGGAACTTCGTCACCTCGCCGAGCGCGCGGCCTTCCTTGCGATTGTAGACGATGAGCCCGATGCCGCCGGCCTGCGCCATCTCGATGCAGAGCTCGACGCCATGCGCCAGATAGGGCCGGCAGGTGCAGATGTCGGAGCCGAACACGTCGGAGCCGTTGCATTCGTCGTGCACCCGGCAGGCGAGCGGGGTCTTGCGGTCGCCGAGCCGCGCCGGATCGCCGAAGCAGTAGATCGTCGAGCCGCCGATCGGCGGCAGGAACACCTTGAGGTCGGGGCGCGACACCAGCTCCGGATACATGCCGCCGGTGTTCTCGTGCAGGCTCTCGCGCAGATCGCGATCTCGGTGATGCCGAAGCGACGGCGCGACGCCGGGCAGGTACCACACCGGGTCGATGGCGGCCTTCATGACGCGCACGAGCGCCGTTCGCCGAGACGATGTCGCCGTCGGGGCGGATGCGGCCGGCCGCGATGGCGGCGCGCACCTCCGGCATGTCGATATGGGCGCGCGTGACCGCGATGGTCGGGCGGATGTCGAGGCCGCGCTTGAGCTCGTCGCGGAACGCCTCGCCCACCAGGTGGCCCCACGGATCGAGCGAGACGATCTTGGTGTCGCCCATCCATTGCGCATGCGGACCGATGAGGTCGGCCGGCGCCGTGTCGGTGAGGTTGGGACGGTGGTTGGACGGCAGGGCGTTCGCCGCGATGGCGAGCGCGCGGTAGATCGCATAGCCGCCCGCATGGGTGCCGATCGCATTGCGCAGCCGGATCGCTGGCTGGCGATCACCGGGCCGCGCTCGGCCGCCGTGGGGGCGCCCCAGCGCACCGGCCAGGGGCTTTTGCCTTCCGAAGAAGCGCGAGGTTGCCGTCTCGAACAGGATGCTCAGGTCGTTCATGGGTCGTCACATAGCTGCGCGCGAAGCGTCGCGCGCGTCGTTTTCGCGGCCCGGGCTCTGAACTCACTTGGACCGCGAAAAAACGCATAGAATAATCGCGGTTAACCACTTTGGCAAGGGGGTCGCGGAATTTATTTTGACTTGTCCCCGCAAGCCCATCTGGTGTCCCGCAGACCACTCCGACATTAAAGCGAAGAGGTTATAGAGTGATGACGGGGCCCCCGATGACACCGCGCCAGATCAACCGCGTCGCCGTGTTTTGCGGCTCGAATGTCGGGCAGGGCGACGCCTATTTGCGGACCGCGGCCGCGCTCGGGCGCGAGCTTGCGGCGCGCCGCATCGGTCTCGTGTTCGGCGGCACCCGCAAGGGCCTGATGGGGGTGCTGGCGGACGCGACGCGCGATGCCGGCGGCAGCGCGCACGGCGTGATCACGCGCCGCCTGCTCGACCGGTGGGGCCTGTGTTCGAGACGATCATCGGTACGCCCATCGCCTGGGCTTCGATCGCGACACGCGGCAGCCCTTCCTGCTCGGAAATGTTCAGTGCGATATCGCTGATCGCGTAGGCGGCTGCTATGTCGCGCACGTGTCCCGGAAAGCGCAACTGGTGGGCCACGCCGAGACGTTGCGCCTGCGCTTCGAGTTCCGCCTTGAACGGGGGTTTCTCGATTTCACCTGCCAGGACACAGACTAGGTCTGGGGCGCCACGCTGCTTTAGAAGTCCTAGCGCGGACACCAAATGATGCTGGGCCTTTCGGGGTGTGATCCGGCCAGCCAATATGAGGACTGGCTTTGTCCCGTCGGCATCGAGCAGCTGTCGGACCGCTGCCAATCTTTCAGGGGTCAACTTCACCGGATCGAACACGCTGTCATCGAATGCTCGATGGATGACAGCTATCCTGCTCTCAGGCGTGTGATAACGCGTGCGGATCAAGTGTGCCATGTAATCAGATACCGCGATTACCGTGTCGCTGCGTGCCATAACGCTATTGTAGAAATTTTTTAGTCGGCCTTTCTCGGAATATTCCGAGTGGTACGTCGTGACAAAAGGGATGTGTGTGCTTCGTGCAGCATAGAGGGCGCTCCACGCGGGAGCGCGGCTTCTTGCATGAATGATCGAGACGTTTTCGCGGCGGATGATGTCAGCGAGTTGCCGCGCATTCTTCGCCAGAACGAGAGGGTTCTTGGACGCGAGCGGCATACTGATATGCTCTGCACCGGCGGCCACGAGCTGATCGACGAGTTGTCCGCCTTCCGACGCGACAAGGGCACGATATCCATTCTTGACGAGTGCGGTTGCGATCTGCAGGCATCCGAGTTCGGCGCCTCCCGCTCGCATACGTGGAATGACTTGTAGCACCGTCAATGTCTTGCTCATTTCAGCTCATCAATTGGGATTCGTTGGATCAACGATGGACAGTTCCTATAAAATTCCACCCGCCGAACCGCAAATCCTTCCTGTCGGAGTTGGCGCTCAGGCCCGCGACATCGCGTTTATCTCGGAACCGTCGGGGCCGGGGCGCGTGCCGGGCCTTTTCTGGCTCTCCGGCTTCATGTCGGACATGGCATCCACAAAGGCAACGGCCGTCGCCGCATGGGCCGCTGCACAAGGCCTTTCATCGACGCGCTTCGACTATTCCGGCCACGGCCAATCGGGCGGCCGACTTGAAGAAGGGACGATAGGGCGATGGCTCGCAGAAGCCGACGCGATCTTCACTGAGGTCACCAAAGGCCCACAGATCATTATTGGCTCGAGCATGGGAGGCTATGTCGCGTTGCTGCTTTTGCAGAAACTTCTGCGGGATCGGCCAGCCGAGGCTCAGCGTATCAACGCTCTCCTTCTGATCGCGCCGGCTTGGGATATGACGGAAGAACTGATGTGGAAGCGGTTTTCCGAAGAGACGCGCCGCGAGATTTTCGAGAAGGGCTCTTTCAAACAGCCCTCGGCCTATGCGGCGCCATATACCATCACGCGCAAGCTGATCGAGGACGGCCGCGAGCATCTCCTCGCGCGGCAGCCGTTCGATCCGGGGCGGCCCGTCGTGATCTTGCAGGGCCTTCTCGACGTCGATGTACCCGCTTCTCACACGCGAGAGCTTGTGACGTTTCTCACGGGCGATAAGGTCAAACTGATCGAGATCGCCGATGGCGAGCATCGCCTGTCGCGGCCGCAAGACCTCGACCTGCTGTTTGCCGAGCTCGGCAAGCTGCTCTAGCACTATTTGTCATTGCTCGGCTGAGTGTCGGTATCAGGGAGGCCTTCGGCGACGGCGTCCTCCAGGCTAAGATGTTCCGGCCAACTCGGCGATCGCCTCCGGCACGACCCAAACTCGAAAATTCTGCGTCGCGAGGCCGTTGTCGCAGAGGAGGGTGCTGTGATCCTTGCGGCAGCTTGTGTCTGCGGCAACCGTGTAGGCTCCAGCCGATGCGCCGTGGCCTTCGCCAACCTCGATGACTTCAATGCGAGCGTCGGGATCGATGGCAACGCCGCGATAAACGCAAGCAGATTTGCCGCTGCAAGAATCTGTTGCTGCGTCGTCGGTCGTCGGCAATGCGACCGCTTGAATCCGTGGCATGGCCAACGCCGGTGCTCCGATGCCATTTGAAAGCCAGCAGCGATCGTCAATACAGATGATCGGATCGGGTTTGAATCCAAGCGCCGTGCTCGTATCGAGGACAAGAAGCACGGTGGCCGGTATTGTAGGTGTTGGACCAGGAGCGTCGTGAGAGACGGTCGGCGGTTCGCTCGCCGGCTTCGGCGGCAGCGCTGCAATTTGCGGCGCGGGAGAAGGGGTTTGCGCAGGTGGGAGTGCGGCCGGTACCGCTGGTGGAATGGGAGGCGTCGGCGCGGGCGCCGGAGGTTGCGTGACGGGTAGCGCAGCGGGCGGCAGAGGGGTGGGGGCAGCCGGCTTGACCGCAGCTTGCCGTGCCTCCTGCTTCTGACGGTCGAGTTCCTCCGCGCGTGCCCGCTCCAACATATCGGCTTCGTAATCGGCGCTTGGCTCTTTTTGATTGACCTTCTTTGGGATGACGACGGGCGCCGGCTTCTTCGCTGGTTTCTCCTCGTCACTCTCCCCGGCAAATTTCTGCGCGATGGCCTGTGCCGGATCGACCGGCTCTGCATATGCGCCAAGCGCGCACCCGATTACCGCTATCGTCGCGACAGAAAGCGCTCTGATCAGCATAGGAAGGCCCATGGTCCCGCTCGCGCGCCGACGTACGCGAGCGCGCGCGTAATGTTTTATCCTCCATTCTGGCGGAATGGCGGAGAAGCTGTGACGAAATCTCAAAAAGCTGTCGGCTAAGAGTCGGGCTATAGCTTTCAGGCCTTCAACATAGGTAGGGTAGGCTAGCTTGACGCCGAGTTCGGCCTTCATGCGGGCGTTCGAGACTTTCTTGTTCTCGATGTAAAAGCTTCGCGCCGTGGGTGAAAGAGCGGCGTCGGCGGGATCTGTCGCCGGCGGACAAGGGACGCCCAATAGCTCAGCCCCATAAGCGATGACGTCCTGGGGAGGTGCCGGCAAGTCGTCCGTAACGTTGAAGATGTGGACGCCGGAGTTAAGACCCACACTCGCCTCAACCGCGGTCGCGATGTCATCGACGTGGGCGCGATTGGTGAGCTGACCAGGTTTGAAGATGCGCCGTGCGGTGCCTGCTCGCAGTTGATCGATGGCGCTCCGGCCTGGACCGTAAATTCCCGGCAGGCGATAGATGACGAGTGCTTTACCGCTCCTTCGGGCAAGATCAATCCAACCGTTCTCGGCTTTGAGGCGGCGTTGCCCGCGTTCGGTGCCGGGCCTTGGCTCCGTGGTCTCGTCGACCCAACCTCCGTTAGCGTCTCCGTAGACACCAACGGTCGAGAAGTATCCGATCCAGCGGAGCGACGGGCTAGCGGCGATCTCTTCGCCGAACTGCGCTAGGGCTGGATCGCTTTCGGCATCAGGCGGGATCGACAGCAACACATGTGTTGCCGTTTTTATTGCTTCGGAGACGTCTGCTGGCGCTGAATTGCCGGTGAACAGCAATGGCTCGAAGCCCCGGTCCGCCAATCGGCGCATTTTCTCGGCGTGCGCGGTCGTGCCGGCAACCGTCCAATGTTGTGCGAGAAGGCGCCGGCCCAGTTCGGCGGCACAATATCCGAGCCCGAAACAAAAGAGACGTTTCATGCCGCGCGTTCCTCGATCGTCATGGTCCACTCGGCAGCGACTTCGAGATCACTCTCGCCGCCTTCGTAGCGCTTTCTCAAACTCTGCAGCTCAGCGGCGTTCGCCAGCCGGCGCGCGGCCCATATCGCCATGGCCCGGACGAGCGGAGAGCTATCGCCGAGCAGCGGCTCGACATGGGGAAGCAGCGAGCGGTCATTCGAGTTGCCGGACGCGATCAGTGCATTGCGCACGATGCGGTCACGTCCCGTCCGCTTGATTGGAGTTCCAGCGAAGCGCAAACGAAACGCAGCATCATCGAGCGCAAGCAACTCGGCGAGCGGCGGATTGTCGGTCTCGGGGCGCGCGGCATAGCGTATTTCGGTTGCTGCACCGGCAAACTTGTTCCACGGACAGACCGCAGCGCAGTCGTCGCAACCGAACACGCGATTTCCAATCTGAGCACGGAATTCAGGTGCGATGTGGCCTTTGTGCTCGATCGTGAGGTAGGCGATACAGCGTCTCGCGTCGAGCTGATAAGGCGCTGGGAAAGCGTTGGTCGGGCAGATGTCGAGACATCGCCGGCAGGAGCCGCAATGGTCCTGCACGCTTTCGTCAGGCTCGAGTTCGGCCGTGGTCAACATGGCTCCGAGAAAGAGCCAGTTGCCGTGCTCGCGCGAGACAAGGATGGTGTGCTTGCCCTGCCAACCGAGGCCCGCTTTCGCGGCTAGCGGCTTCTCCATCAACGGCGCGGTATCGACGAAAACCTTTACTTCGGCCCCGGATCGTTCGGAAAACAAGCGTGCCAGGGATTTGATCTTCTTCTTCAACACATCGTGGTAATCGCGGCCCTTGGCATAGACCGAAATCGCAGCATTCGAGCGCTGATCGAGCGCGTCGAGAGGATTGCTCGGCGGCGCATACGACTGGCCGAACACGACGGCGCTCTTTGCATCCGGCGAGAGTCGCAGCGGATCGCTGCGGCGATCGGCGTTGGTCTCCATCCAATCCATATCGCCGTGGCGGCTCTCATTCAGGAAATGTGCAAGCCTGCCGGTCAGCTCATTGTCGTCCGTAAGGCGCGCGATGCCGACGGCGTCGAGGCCAAGTTTTGACGCTTCGGCGCGGAGCATTTCAGTGAGAGCGGAACGCGAGGTCGGGGCTTCGAGCATACGAGCGATTTAGAAATCGAGATCTGAATAAGCAAGCGGCGGCGCCGTTCCCGGAACCCGATCACCGAGCAAGGCTCGGAAAGACGGCCGGGACTTCATCCGTTGATACCAGATCTTGACCGCTGGGTATTCATGCCACGGCATCTCACCCAGATAATCGACGATCGAAATGTGAGCCGCCGCCGCGAAATCCGCAAAGCTCAAGTCTTCCCCGGCGAGCCAACGCCGCGAGTCTGCAAGGTAACCCGTATAGGATAGGTGGTATTTCAGGTTGGTTCGTACCGCGCGCAGAATGCTCGGATCGGGCGCCACGGGTCCAGACGGGCGCATCGAATTGTAAACCTTTTCGATCAGTAGCTCGCGGCTCACTTCGCGGTCGAATTTACCTTGGTACCAGTCAATGAGCCGGCGAACTTCCGCACGGTCTTCCCGATTACCCGGAATGAGTGCCGGCGGCCCCGGAGCCATCATCGTGCCGCTGGGTAATATTTCTTCGGCGATGAACTCCGAGATCGAATAAGCGCCGCACAGCGTCAGGCCGTTATCGTATTCGAGCACCGGCATCTCGCCCGCCGGGTTCTTTGCCAGAAAGCTTTGACGCCATTCCCACGGATTTTCGTCGAGAAGCTGAACGTCCACGCCGTATTCGGCGAGCGCCAGGCGTATCGACCGGGATCGCGGGCAGAGGCGATATTGCGTTAGGCGCGTAGGCATAGGGCTCCTGTGCTGATGGCGCTGATAACTATACACCCCGTCTCGTCGATTCGATGGCAACTCGGCTAAACGACCGCTTTGGCATCACGGCAAATTCTGCTAACGCTCTCGCGCTTTTGACGGGCCCGAGGGGGAGCAGATAAAAATGGAAACGTGGCAAGTCGTACTGCTCGGGCTGATCGAAGGTCTGACGGAATATTTGCCTGTTTCGTCGACGGCTCATCTTCTTCTTACGGAACGCGTGCTTGGGGTGTCTTCCTCTGGCCGCACGTTTGAAGTGTTGATCCAGCTTGGCGCGATCCTCGCTCTTCTGACTGTTTATTCCGGCAAGCTGTGGCGGCTTGCACGAGATTTTCCAAGCGATCCGAGAACACGGCGTTTCGTGTTCGCTGTCCTCGTTGCCTTCTTGCCCGCGGTCGCAATCGGCGTGGCGGCGCATAAAGTCATCAAGGAAGTTCTGTTCAAATCGCCATTGATCATCTGTGTGTCGCTCGTGATCGGCGAAATCATAC
>CAWBRI010000013.1:0-115549 GCA_963791155.1 uncultured Pseudomonadota bacterium | reverse complement strand
TCAAGCCCGCGGACGCTCAAGAAGTACGTCGACGGGTAACCGTTCGTCTGGCGCCTCGGCGCGCACACGTTGCTCGTCGAGCGCGCCGGCTTCGACGCCTGGCGCCAGCAGCAGGCCAGCGCTGCTCGCGTTCCCGCCCCGCTGCCTCGGGCGGCTGCACCCGCGGCGCGCCGCACCTAAGCGGGTCGCGCACGGCAGCGTAAGGCAGCGCAAGACAGCGAAGCGCCCACCGCTCAGTCGGCTCACTACTGCGCGATAGGGACCTTCACCGAGCCGCGCGGCAGGCGTCGAGAGCGGATGGCCGGCGACGTGCCCACTCGACAGGATCGCCGTATCCGCGCTACTCGTCGCGGCAGCGGCACGGGATTGCAACCCGAGGGCGCGCCTCGTCCCGGCGCGCCCACGCCGCTGTCTTCACCGGACGTCGGGACGAGAAGGGACGACGAAACGACTCCGGCGGGGAACTTGGCCGCGAGTCCCGCCACGCGAACTTGCATCGGACGGCACTCAACACCACGCCGTTGGGCGGACAGGAAGCTGCAACCGTAGGAGATCGTGATGCCGATACCCGACTACCAGACGGTCATGCTCCCGCTCCTTCGATTCCTGAAAGACGAGAAGGAACACAACCTCGGCGAGGTCGTCGATGCCTTGGCCGTCGAGTTCAATCTTTCGCCAGACGATCTTCAACAGCTACTCGGGAGCGGCCAACAGACGGTCATTCGGAACCGCGTCGGTTGGGCGCGCACCTACCTCAAGAAGGCCGGCCTGATTGCGTCAACCCGGCGAGGGTTCTTCCGCATCACGGAGCGTGGTCAATCGGTTCTCGCTTCGAAGCCCGAGCGCATCGACGTGAAATACCTCGAGCAGTTTCCCGAGTTCGTGGCCTTCCGAGAACTGCGACATGAGCGTGTGGACGAACCACGGGCACCTGATGACACCCCGAGCGACGCGACTCCAGAGGAAGCGCTGGACGCAGCCTATCAGCGTCTCCGAGTGGACCTCGAAGCCGAGCTCCTCGATCAAGTGAAGGCGGCGTCTCCCTCTTTCTTTGAACGCCTGGTCGTCGAACTCCTGGTTCGCATGGGATACGGCGGGACTCTTCGAGATGCAGGGCAGGCCGTCGGCAGGAGCGGTGACGGAGGAATCGACGGCATAATCAAGCAGGATCGCCTAGGCCTCGACGTGATCTACATCCAGGCGAAGCGGTGGGATTCAACTGTGGGTCGCCCGGAGATCCAGAAATTTGCGGGGGCGCTCCAGGGACATCGGGCTCGCAAGGGAGTGTTCATCACGACGTCGTCCTTTTCCGGCGACGCACTTGAGTACGCGTCGCGCATCGAGAGCAAGATCGTGCTCATAGACGGCTCGGCCCTCGCCAAGCACATGATTGACCACAATGTTGGGGTGTCCACATCCCGATCCTACGAGGTCAAGAAGATTGACTTCGACTACTTTACTGAAGAGTAAGCGGTCCGCGAAGCATCTCCCCGTGAGACAAATGACTCTGTCTCAATTCGTGCAACGCAAAATGAGCGTCGCCGAGGCGCTCAACAAGGGTCAGTGCGGCGGCTCGTACGTCGAAGGATGCATCATCACAGGGGCGCTCTTGAGCGCCATAGCCGCCGATCTCTGGCCGGGTACACATATCGACCAATTCCGATTTGTCGAGCTTTGGACTCGTTTCGGCTGGGACATTCCCGATGCCTGCCACATCAGCGTACCGCTTCTGGTAGACGATCTTCGTGCAAAGGGCCGGAAAGCGGACCCCGAGCTCATAGAGAAGGCCAACCCGGTGGTGTTGGGCGGTGGGTCCTTGTCGCGCACGACCAAGGGCAAGGACGTCGATAGGACCGACCAGGCGCTCTTGAGTCTCTGTCCCCAACTTACGAAAGCCGAGGTGCGCAAATTCTCTTACCCGTGCGTCTTCTACCGGGAGATTCGGTCCGCCCTCGTCCATGAGTACAAGGTGGGAAGCGCCGCCACACTTTTGGCGATGGACGAGACCGACTCGGGAGTGAGCTACATCGACAACTTGCGGGACGGTGAAGACGACAAGCCGGTGATCCACTTCGGCATGTCGTGGCTGACGAAGGTGATTTCGGCAATCGCAAAGCGAGCGGAGTCTGTCTTTGACGATACCGCCCCGTTGCCACATCCTCCCGTATGGTGGCTCCGCGAGGGCTAACGGTGGTGGGA
Organism: uncultured Pseudomonadota bacterium; assembly: GCA_963791155.1. Classification (GTDB taxonomy): domain Bacteria; phylum Pseudomonadota; class Alphaproteobacteria; order Rhizobiales; family Xanthobacteraceae; genus JAVDCA01. Next base: position 113,350 of record CAWBRI010000013.1, on the reverse strand, counting down.
GTCCGCGCCCGGACGACGCTTCTCGCGCTAACCGCCGCGCTGGGTCGTCGCCTGCGACGAGGGGCGGACCTACTATCCGATCAAGCACTGCCTGACGACGCGTTGCGAGGTCTTGGCGCACGGGAAGCCGTACAAGCGGGTCACCGCTGCGCTTGAACCCGAACGGTACACGGCGATTCCGGAACGCCAGGAAGTCATAATCACGAGTGGTGACGGCGCGGGCGCGATAACGTTCTCCCTGGTGAAGGACTACTCCCTCGACTGTCGGGTGGCCGATCAACGCAACTGGCAGTGCGTGGGGACCGATGAACCAGACTCCCTCCCAGCGGCGTACTTCATGGCAGACGGCGAACTCTCGCACCGAGAGTCCTCCCGACTGGGAGAGACGGGCCCGGACGTGATCGAATACACGGCCTGGTGCGACTGGAAGCAAGTGAGCTGGCACAACGACACGAGCAACAAGGATGACCCGCCGAACTTCCAGCGGATCGTGCTGCCGGGACTGCTCTCGTTCGTGATCTACGAGTTGACCGGCTGCGTGCTATGAACGACGTCGGGTCGCGAGGACGTGGGCGTCAGAACTCGCATCGCTCACTGGCGAGGTCCTCGAGCTGCTCCCGGGGCCGGGAACGAGGTCCCCCCAGTTCTGCGGGTGAGGCTGCAGGTCCCCGGCGCGGACCCGGCGGAACTCCACCACCCGGTCCCGGATCACGGGCGCGCGGTCCCTGCGCGGACGTCGCGGACGTCGGCGCCGTCACCCCCGGTCCCGGATCAGGGTGCGCGGTCCTGTGCGGACGGGGCGCGACGGAGCAGGTCCCGTGAAACGTACGTGCTCGCCGTAGCCCGTCGGCATTTGCCGCGAATCAGGTGGGCGACATCGCGCTCGCGGGCTACGCGCCGCGGAGATCGCGCGGGAGCGTGACGGTCCCCGGCGTCGCAATCGCGCGACGGGTCGCCTCGGCCAGATACGCCGCCGGCTCGACGTCCGCCAGCTTTGCGGACTCGAGCAGCGTGTAGCAGAGCGCCGCCACACGGGTCCCGCGCTCGGAGCGGGAGCCGTAGTGGTTCTTGCGGCCGCTGGCGATCCCGCGCAGCGCCCGCTCCGTCGCGTTGTTGTCCACCGGGATCGCGGCATGGTCGAGGAACGCCACCAGGCCCGGCCAGAGCTCGGTCGTATACGCGAGCGCCTTGCCGAGCGTCGACTGCGGCAGCGCGCGCTGCTGGGTGACCCACGTGCGGATCCCGTCGACGACGGGCGCGGCCCGGGCGTGGCGCTCGGCCAGCAGGACCCTCGCGTCGCCCCCCGCCGTCACCTGCGCCGTCGCCTCCGCCGCGTAGAGCTCGCCGATGAGCGTCCGCACCTCCGCCGCCTGTGGATACGCCGACTCGGCCTCCACGTACTGCCGCCGCACGTGCGCCCAGCAATGGGCGAGCGTGATCGTCGGGCCGGCCCGCTCAGCGGTCCCCCGCTTGGCGAGCGCCCGGCAGGCCGCGTACCCGTCGCACAGCACGATGCCGCGGTAGTCCCGCAGCACCCTCGCCGCGCCCTCGGCCGACCGCGTGCCGAGCAGGCGATACGCCACGGCGTCGGGGCGACACAGCGCCCACACCCACCACGTCTTCGACCGCCGGCGGCGACGCGGACGGGGCATTCGTCGCGCGCATGCTCGCGCGGCTTTTCGCACCGCGGCCCCGAAAGATAGGACTCACGAAGCGGGTATTCGCCCTTCGCGCCTACCAGCCCTCTGCCCGGCGCGTCTACCAGCCCACCGCCCTTCCCTAACGAAGCCCGTCCTTGGAAGGACGGCCGAGGTACGCCTCCTGGTCCTTCTCGATGTCGAGCGCGGCCAGGGGTCTCCATCTCGTCCGCCCGGCTAGGGTCCCCCATGGCGGCCTCCAGCTCCTTCAACTCGGAAGCGACAGCGCTCACCCGGGCCGGCGCCGTCCATCACCTCGGACACGGCGCTGCGGCCCGACATCTCGCCCGCGTCCTGGCTGAAGTACCCGATGGTAACGCCCCGATCGACGGCCACCTGGCCCTCGTCAGGCTGCTCCTCCCCGGTGATCATCCGAAAGAGCGTCGTCTTGCCGGAGCCGTTCGGACCGACGAGGCCGACCTTCTCCCCCCTCTGAAGCGCCGCCGAAGCCTCGACGAAGAGGAGCTGGTGGCCGTTCTGCTTGCTGACATTGTCAGACGAATCATGTGCGCACGGGGCCTGCAAAAAGTTGCGGTGCCCCTTAGGACATCCGGCGCGTCGGCGGAAGACCCGGAGGCGCCGCTGCCTCTTGAACAGCATGGCTGGCCGTTCGGACACATGCGGCTGGCGGATGGCGTTGCGCCATGGGATCCTCGCAATCTGTGATTGAATAAAGACCGGTTGCCGAAACCAAACGTCCGGGATCGGCAGACGAAACACGCTTAATTCCCTTGCGGGCAAATCTCTTTTTACGCCTGTTCGGTCGATCGGCACCAAAAGCATATATTTTCGGCTTTCTTGTTCCCCATGGCATGTTATTACCGTTTCGGGCGCAAACGATCCGGGTTCCACCGAACTCATCGCCAGACCGGGGGAGAACACTTATGCGAAATCGGGTCATTCTTGGTATCGCGGTCGCGGCATTGGCCATTCCGGTCGCCCCGCCGGCCGGAGCGGACAACGACAAAGCGCTCGTCGCGCGCGGCAAATATCTGGTGATGGGCCCGGCGCTGTGCGCCAATTGCCACACCCAGCGCGGCGCCGACCTGAAGCCCGTCATGAGCAAGTTCCTCGTCGGCGGCGAGAAGTTCACGAGCCCGGTGTTCGTGACCTATTCGCGCAACATCACGCCCGACAAGGATACGGGTATCGGCACCTGGACCGATGCGCAGATCATCCGCGCGTTCCGCGAAGGCGTCTCCCGCGAGGGCAAGACCCTCGGCCCGCCGATGCCGTTCGAGATGCTCAACAAGATGTCGGACGACGACGCCAAGGCGATTGTCGCCTATCTGCGCACCGCGAAGCCGATGCACAACGAGGTGCCGGAGCCGCAATACAAGATCCCGCTCAAGCCGGAGCCGGCCGCCAAGGGCGAGGCGGCGCCGCCGAAGACCGACAAGGTCGCCTACGGCCGCTACTATGACCATGGCGCACTGCCTCGAATGCCACACCCCGCAGGTCGGGCCGGCGCGCGACTACGAACACCAGCTCGGGGCTGGCGGATTCGTGTTCGAATACGCGGGCGCGCTCGTCAGATCGCGCAACATCACGTCGGACAAGGACACCGGCATCGGGAACATGAGCGACGCCCAGATCAAGCGGGCGATCACCGAGGGCATCGACCGCGAGGGCAAGAAGCTCATCCCGCTGATGCCCTATCTGTTCCTGAAGAACCTCACCGCCGAGGACCTCGACGCCATCGTGGCCTATATCCGCACCCTGCCGCCGATCAGCCGCAAGAACGAGCCCAATCCGACCATCGAGTCGCTGGTGAAGAAGGTCGCGGCGGCGGACAACACTGACGGGCCGCGACGGAGGCCGCCGATGCTGACACGCCGGCGTTTCATCGCCGGTGCCGCCGCCGTGGGCGCCGGCGCCCTGCTCTGGAGGCGAAGACGCCGCCGCGCGCTGCCCGCGGGCTCGGGCCGGCGGTGGCGCCGGCCGCCGGCAAGACGGTCGCGGTGCAGTTCACTGCGGCCGAGCGGCCGACCGCGCTGCCCTGCTTCGGCGGACGTCCGCTGCCGATGTGGACCTTCGCGGACGGCGCCTGGCCGCCGCTCATCCGCCTCGAGCTCGGCGACCGGCTGGAGGCGACGCTCGACAACCGCCTGCCGCGGCCGGAGGAGTCCACCTCGATCCACTGGCACGGCATCCGCCTGCCGAACGACCAGGACGGCGTGCCCTATCTGGTGCAGCCGCCGGTGCGGCCGGGCGAGACCTTCCGCTACGGCTTCACGCCGCCCGACGCCGGCACGTTCTTCTTCCACACCCACTGCAACACGGTGGAGCAGCTCGGCCGCGGCCTCGAGGGCATCCTCATCGTCGACGGCGACACGACCGAGCCCTACGACGCCGACACCGTGCTGCTGATGCGCGACTGGCGCGTCGACCTCGAAGCCGGGCAGTTCAACGCCTTCTACACGCTGCGCGGCGCGGCGCGCGCCGGCACCTACGGGCCGCTGCGCAGCGTCAACGGCGCGAACAATCCGCAGATCGCCCTGCCCGCGTCGGGCGACTGCCGGCTGCGCCTGATCAACACCGATCCGACCCGGATCATGCAGATCGGCGTCGAGGGTGCCGACGCCGCGATCGTCGCCATCGACGGAATTGCGGTGCAGCCGTTCCCGCTTGCGCTCTGGTGGCATGGGGCCGGCCATGCGCATCGACCTCGTGCTGCGCGCGCCGCCGGAGGGCAGAGATCGCCCGGCTGATCGACAAATCCCCGCCCGGCCGCGTGGAGCTCGCGCATTTCGTCGGCCAAGGCGCTGCCGCGCGCAAGCGTGCCTTCGACCCGGCGCCGCTGCGCGCCGCGCGGATCCCGGAGCCCGACCTCAAGACCGCGGAGCGGCTGAGCTTTCTGTTCCAGGCGAGCGACGCCGGCGAGGTCGTTTCCGCCGCGGACGACGCGCTCGGCGCGGCGATCGGCTCGCTCTGCCTCAGCGAAAAGATCTTCTGGACGATCAACGGCCGGTCGTGGCCGGACCGCGACCATGCGCGCCTGCCGCCGCCGCTGGCCGTGCTGCAGCGCGGCCAGTCCTACGTGTTCGCGCTCAAGAACGACTCGCCTTTCGTCCACCCGATCCACATTCACGGCCACACCTTCAAGCTGCTGCGCTCGAGCAAGCAGAGCCGGCCGCAGCATCACGTCGACACGCTGCTGCTGCTGCCCGAAGAGGAGGCCGAGGTCGCCTTCGTCGCCGACAATCCCGGCGACTGGATGTTCCATTGCCACGTCATCGAGCATCAAGAGAGCGGCATGATGGGCTATCTTCGGGTCGCCTGACGCGTCGTCGTCAAAGCGGGCTCCGCCGCCCGCCCCTCACCGCACCAGCTTCTGCCCGGTGATGCGCTCCAGGTTCTTGTAATAGATCTTGTCGCTGGTTTCCTTGTCGAGCTTGAGCGACTCGAGAATGCGCAGCGTCTCGCGCGGATACATCGTTCCGTTCTCGGGATCGAACGGGCAGTCGGACGCGAACACGATCTTGTCGACCGGATAGAATTCCAGGCCGCATTTGGTCGCCGGCACGCCGCCGAACACCGCCGTGTCGGCGTAGAAATCCTGCTTGAAATAATCGAGCGGGCGCTTCTTCAGGCTCTTGCGCAACGCCACATAGTCCTCGTCGGTGGTGCGCGAGCCGAGCACGTCCCAGCCCGGCCCGATGCGCCCTTCGAGCATCGGCACGATGCCGCCGAAATGGTGCGTGATGATCTTCAGGTTGGGGTGATTGTCCATGATCTTGGAAAACACCAGTCGCGCCATCGCGGTCGCAGTCTCGTACGCCCAGCCGAACGTCCACCAGATCTCGTACAGCGACTTCTTCTCGTCGAAATAGTCCGCCATGCCGGCGCCGCGCGCCGGATGCATCCATACCGGCTTGCCGAGCTCGTTCATCTTCTTCCAGAACGGCAGGTATTGCGGCCGGTCGAGCGGCTTGCCGGCGACATTGGTGTAGATCTGCACGCCCAATGCGCCGAGCTTATTGATGGCGCGCTCGGCTTCCGCCACGCCCGCATCGGGCGCATCGAGCGACACCTGCGCCACCCAGCCGGGAAAATGATCGCGCTCCTTGGCGCACAATTCGGCGAAGCCGTCGTTGAGCACGCGGAGGAGCTCGTCGGCCTGCTGCGGACTTTTTGCGAAGGTCTCGATCGGCGGCTGCGGATAGGACAGGATCTGCGCATAGTCCTTGTGGCCGTCGACGATCCGCTTGCGGACCTCGATGTCGTAGAGCGCAGGGATGGCGCGCACGCGCTTGCCCATGTCTTTGTAGTCGCCGGCGACCTCGAGCATCTTGTCGAAGTATTTCTTCGGGAAGAAATGCGTGTAGGCATCGATTTGCATGTGGGTGCTCCAATCGGGTCGCGGGAGGAACGAAAAGACTACGGCCGTAAGGCCTTCTGGGTTGCTGTCGTGGCGCCCCGTTGGCCGCAAAGCTGATGTCCGGGGCGATGGCTGTCCATGATTTAGGTCAATTCGGGCGTTTCGGCCGCAGGGCGGACGCGTGACGGACCGTCGCGGCGCGTGCCGTCCGCGCCGAGACCGGGGGTTCCGGGAAGCCGCCGCGGGGTCGCGCCGGCCATGATCAATTGGGCTGCACGTTGGCGGCCTTCGCGACCGCGCTCCACTTCTCCCGTTCGCGCGACAGGTACGCCCCGAACTCTTCCGGCGATCCGCCGCGGATGTCGACCGCCAGCGTGCGCAGCGCGCTCTGCACCTCGGCATCCTTCAGGCTTTCGTTCACCGCCGTATTGAGCCTGCGGATGATCCGCTCGGGCGTGCCGGCCGGCGCCGCCAGCCCGGTGAACGACACCGACACGAAATCGGGAACGCCGGCCTCGATCATGGTGGGCAGCTCGGGAATCTGCGGGCTGCGCTCATTGCTGGTCACCGCGAGCGCGCGCAGCGTCCCGCTGCGCACCAAAGGAAGCGAGCCGGCCGGATTCTCGAACGTCAGCTGCACCTGGCCGCCGACCACGTCCTGGGTGGAGTTGCCGCCGCCCTTGTAGGGCACGTGCACCATGTCGATGCCGGTCTTGAGCTTGAACATCTCCCCGATCATGTGCGGCGGCGTGCCGACCCCGGGCGACGAATAGGACAGCTTGCCGGGATTGGCCTTGGCGTAGGCGATCAGCTCCTGCACCGAACGGACCGGAAGCTTCGGATTGACCACCAGGATGTTCGACGTGGTGCCGATCAGGGCGACCGGCACCAGGCTCTTGGCGGGATCGTAATCCGGCGGCTTGAACACGATCGGGCTGATGACCAGCGGGCCGGTGGCGCCGAACAGCAGCGTGTAGCCGTCCGGATCGGAGTTGGCGACTGCGCGTCCGCCGATCGACCCGCCCGCACCGCCCCGACTCTCGATGATGAAGGACTGGCCCAGGATCGCGGTCATGCGCTGGCCGAGCACGCGCGCGATCACGTCGGTTGGGCCGCCGGCGCTGTAGGGCACGATCAGCCGAATCGGCTTGGTTGGAAAGTCCTGGGCGGAAGCGGCGCCGCCCAGCGCGGCTCCGGCGATCGACACAACAGACGCAAGAAGGGTGGCGAACCGCATGGCGGGCTCCTTTTCGCCAGCATGCGGTCGCCGGCGGCACGATGCAAGTTACCTCCGTGTCGGTCACCCATGCGATCCGCGAAGGGTTGCCGGCCTTCGACCGGATGCTCCGATCTGCCTCCTAAGATGCTTGGCTATAAGCAGAATTACGGCTGGCCATGAGCTCCCCCGCGGGCGACCGCGGCGCCGCGAGGCCCCAGGCCTCGCTATCCCGGCACGACTGCTGTAAGACCCGGCCCCCTCGGCGTCCTTTGGGGCCCTTCGGGCGTCCCGTCCTCCAACAATCCGGCATCCCCGCGACATGCTTCAGATCGATAATCTCGTATTCAACGGCTGGGGCCGCCGCTTCTTCGACCAGGCCACCGTCACGCTGCCGGCCGGCGCCAAGGTCGGCCTGGTGGGGCGCAACGGCGTCGGCAAATCGACGCTGTTCAAGCTGATCCTGGGCGAGCTCATCCCCGACGGCGGCGAGATCAGCCTGCCGAAGGCGCGCGCGATCGCCTCGGTCGATCAGGAGCATCCGGCGACGCCGGTCAGCCTGCTCGACACGGTCCTGGCGGCCGACGTGGAGCGCGAGGCGCTCAACGCCGAGCTCGAGACCGCCGCGCCCGAGCGACATGGGCGACATCTACGCCCGGCTGATCGAGATCGACGCCGACCGCGCGCCGGCGCGCGCGGCGGAAATCCTCACCGGGCTCGGCTTCTCCACCGCCGATCTGGCGCGGCCGATGGCGGAATTCTCCGGCGGCTGGCGCATGCGGGTGGCGCTGGCCGCGGCGCTGTTCGCCGAGCCCGACCTGCTGCTGCTCGACGAGCCGACCAACTATCTCGACCTCGAAGGCGCGCTCTGGCTCGAAGCGCGGCTGAAGAAATATCCGCACACCGCGCTGATCATCAGCCATGACCGCGAGCTGCTGAACAATTCGGTCGACGCCATCCTGCACCTGCAGCGACGGCAAGCTCGACCTCTACACCGGCGGCTACGACGATTTCGAGAAGCGGCGCGCCGAGAAGGCGCGCCTGCAAGCCGCCATCGCGCGCCAAGCAGGAGGCCGAGCGCGCGCATCTGCAGAGCCTTCGTCGACCGCTTCCAGGCCAAGGCCAGCAAGGCCGCGCAGGCGCAGTCGCGCATGAAGCGCCTGGCCAAGCTGGCGCCGATCGCCGCAGTGATCGAGGAGCGGGTGGCGCCGTTCACGCTGCCCTCGCCGGCGCGGCCGCTGGCGCCGCCGCTGATGCAGCTCGACGACGCGGCGGTCGGCTATGACGGCACGCCGGTGCTGCGCGATCTCAACCTGCGGCTCGACGTCGACGACCGCATCGGGCTGCTGGGCGTCAACGGCGCCGGCAAGTCGACCTTCGCCAAGATGATCGCCGGCGCGCTGCCGCTGCATGTCCGGCACGATGAAGCGCGACAACCGCATCCAGGTCGGCTGGTTTCACCAGCACCAGATCGAGGCGCTCGATCCCGGCCGATACGCCGCTGGACATCATCCGCCGCGAGCGGCCGGACGACAGCGAGTCCTCGCGCCGCTCGCGGCTCGCGCAGTTCGGGCTCTGGCTTCGACAAGCAGGAGACCACGGTCGCCGACCTCTCCGGCGGCGAGCGCGCGCGGCTGCTGCTCAATCTGGTCGCGATGGCGGCGCCGCATCTGCTGATCCTCGACGAGCCGACCAACCATCTCGACATCGACAGCCGCCGCGCGCTGCTCGACGCGCTGAACGACTACGAGGGCGCGGTGATCCTCATCACCCACGACCGCTCGCTGATCGAACTGGTGGCCGACCGGCTGTGGCTCGCCGCCGACGGCCACGTCAAGCCGTTCGAGGGCGACATGGACGACTACGCGCGCTTCGTGCTCGACCGCGTTAAGACGGCGACACGCTCACCCGCGCAAACCCGTGATCGCAGCCGCGACTACACGCAGCGCCCGGCCAAGCGGCGGAAAGTCGCGGTTGGCGCTTGACCTCTCCGGCCGGAATGCAGGGAATCTGCAGGGACGGATGGCGCCGCAAATTCGTGCCCGCGGGCCACCGAGGCCGGCATCTCGCCGCCCGGCCGGCGATTGATGCGCGACGCGACGGCGCGAGACATATCGCTCGCATGCAAACGCCCGGCGCGGCGGCCGGGCGCAATTCCAACTGTGGATTTTCTCCTATACAGATTTTGCGCGGTCGTCAAAAAAATGGGTGTCGAAGAGTCAAGATTGAACCCGCGTGCCATTCGAAAATGAATTTCTTCCGGTGTGAGGTGGTTCACGCATGTTTCCGCGGCGGCGCGCTACAGGAGGCTCACAGGTGCAGAACGCACGTGTGAACAGTTCTCAAACCCTCGCAGGAGCCACACCATGACGAAACTCGCCCTCGCCGCGCTCGCGGTTCTCGCCGTCCTCTCCGGCTCGGCATTTGCCGGCCCCAACAGCAACATCAATCCGGGCTGGGCCACCCAGACCGACTTCCAGCTGCAGGGCCGTTGAGGCGCGGCGCAGCAGCACTTCGATCACCCAAAGTACCCCCGAGGGAAGCGGCCGGCCATGCCGGCCGTTTCTTTTCGGCCGACGGCTCCGTCCGTTCAAGCCGCCGGCGCCGACCCGCGCGACTCTTTCCCGCGCCGTACCACAACGATCTCGGCGGCGATCGAGGCGTTCCCCGGCGCAAGGCCGAGAGCGGCGCCTCGCGGCCCAGCCGGCCGCCAAGCGGCGGCTCAAGGCGAGTGCTCAGGCCGCGCTCCCCCGGCTGACGCTTTCCATGCACAGCGTCAGCGCCAGCTTCCAGTCCGGCAGGACGATGCCGTACCGTTCGCGCAAACGGTCGCCGCACAACAGCGAGTTCTTCGGCCGGACCGCGCGCTGCGGAAACTCCGCGCTGGCAATCGCGCGGATCGTGGGCAGCCTGCGCGGCGCATGCGCGGCACCGGACGCCTGCTCGACGATGGACTGCGCAAAACCGTGCCAACTGGTCGCGCCCGCGGCCGTTACGTGCAGGATGCCCGAGGTGAATTTCCGCCGCTGCCGCTCCTGGCTGGCGCCATGAATGATCAGCGCCGTCGAATCCGCGATGTTGCGCGCCCAGCTCGGCGCGCCGATTTGGTCCGCCACGACCCGTAATTCGTCGCGTTCGCGCGCCAAGCGCAGGATCGTCCGGAGGAAATTGCTTCCGCGTGCGGCATAGACCCAGCTGGTACGCAAAATCAGATAATCACCCTTCGCTTCGCCAATCGCGACCTCGCCCGCGAGCTTGCTGCGCCCATAGGCATTCAGTGGACCGGGAATATCATCTTCGGCGTAGCTTTGGGTTTTCCTGCCGTCGAAGACGTAGTCGGTGGAATAGTGGACGAAGAGCGCCCCGATGTTGCGCGCCTCCTGCGCCATCACGCCGACCGCCGTGGCGTTTACGCGTGTTGCGAGCTGTTCCTCTTCCTCCGCCTTGTCGACGGCCGTGTATGCGGCGGCGTTGACGATCACGTCCGGCTTGGCGTTGCGAATGATCGCCGTCAGCCCGGCGGGCCGGGACAGATCGCAGCACGTTCGATCCATGGCGATCACCTCGCCCAGGGGCAGCAGGCTGCGTCTCAACTCCCAACCGATCTGGCCGTTGGCGCCGGTCACCAACAGCCTCATGCAAAGACCTCCGCGTTGCGCAACGCAAGGCCCAGCCTATCCTTGGCTGCAAGCACCGGTTCGTGGCCTGCGGGCCAGCGGATGCCGACTTCCGGGTCGTTCCAGATCAGGCAGCGCTCGTGCGCGGGAGCGTAGTAGTCGGTAGCCTTGTAGAGAAAATCGGCACTCTCCGACAGCACGAGAAATCCGTGCGCAAAGCCGGGCGGTATCCAAACCTGCCGATGGTCGCGGTCGCTCAGCTCGAATCCGACCCACCGCCCGAACGTCGGCGAGGACTTGCGCAGGTCGACAGCCACATCGAAGACCTCTCCCCGCACGACGCGCACGAGCTTCCCTTGCGGCTGGCCAACTTGATAATGCATGCCGCGCAAGACGCCGCGTTTCGAGCGAGAGTGATTGTCTTGCACGAATTGCACGTCGAAGCCGACGGCGCGGCAGAATTCGCGCGCATTCCAGCTCTCGAATAGAAAGCCCCGCTCGTCTCCGAACAGACGCGGCTCCACGATCAGGACATCGGGAATATCCGTGGGGCTCACTTTGAGCACGGCGACGGTCGCTCTTGGTCGATAATCCGCTGCAGATACTGACCGTAGCTGGTCTTGGCCAAGGGCTTGGCCAGCGTCGCCAGCTGCCGGACGTCGATGAATCCCTCCCGGTAGGCGATCTCCTCAGGGCAGGCGATCTTGAACCCTTGACGATGCTCGATGGTCTCGATGAAGTTGGAGGCTTCGACGAGAGATTCATGCGTTCCCGTATCAAGCCACGCGAAACCGCGGCCCAGGGTTTCGACGGCCAGCTTGCCACGATCGAGATAGGCGCGGTTCACGTCGGTGATTTCGAGTTCGCCGCGCGCCGATGGCTTGAGGCCGGCCGCGATCTCCACCACGTCGGGATCGTAGAAATAGAGACCGGTCACGGCGTAGTTCGATTTGGGGCGTTCCGGCTTTTCGTCGAGCGAGATGGCACGCCCCTCACCGTCGAAGGTGACGACCCCGTACCTCCCAGGATCACTGACGTGATACGCGAATACGGTCGCTCCGGCGGAGCGCTGGGCGGCGCGCCGCAGGTAGGCGGCGAGATCATGCCCGTAAAAGATGTTGTCGCCGAGAACCAGTGCCGAATGACCGCCACCGATGAAGTCGCGACCGATGATGAACGCCTGGGCGAGCCCGTCCGGCGCGGGCTGCACCGCATATTGCAGGTTCATGCCCCAATCGCGACCGTTCCCGAGAAGCCAGGCAAAACGCGATGTGTCATCGGGCGTCGAAATGATCAGGACATCCCGAATTCCCGCCAGCATCAGGGTGCAGAGCGGGTAATAGATCATCGGCTTATCGTATATCGGCAGCAGCTGTTTCGACACCGCTTTGGTGAGCGGGTAGAGCCGTGTTCCGGAGCCCCCCGCCAGAATGATCCCCTTGCGGACCAACTGCGTCTGCGCCGTATTGGCGTGCGATCCAGTCGCGATATGCGCCTGTCGTGACATTTCTGACCCAATCCTGATTGCTCAAATACCAACGAACCGTCTTTCGGAGTCCCGCATCGAAGCTCTTGCCCGGCGCCCACCCGAGCTCTCTCCGGATCTTGCCGGCGTCGATCGCGTAGCGCCGATCATGACCCGGGCGATCCTTCACGAACGTGATTTGTTGCGCGTATGAGCCGCCGTTGCGACGAGGACACTGTTCATCGAGGATGGCGCAGACCAGCTTCACGAGTACGATGTTCGTCCTCTCTTCGCAGGCGCCGATATTGTAGGTCTCGCCGGGCCGTCCATCCGAAAGCACGCGTGCGATCGCGGCGCAGTGGTCCGACACATGCAGCCAGTCGCGGATGTTCAGTCCGTCACCGTAAACCGGTATTGCCCGGCCCTCCACCGCATTGTGGATCGTCAGCGGAATGAGCTTCTCGGGAAACTGATTAGGACCATAGTTGTTGGAGCAATTGGTGGTCAGCACCGGCAGCCCATAGGTGCGATGAAACGAGCGGACCAGGTGATCCGATGCGGCCTTGCTCGCCGCATACGGGCTGTTGGGAGCGTAAGGTGCGCTTTCCGCACATGCCGCGTCCGCCGCATTCAACGAGCCGTAGACCTCGTCGGTCGAGGCGTGCAGGAAACGGAACCGCGCCTTCTGGTCGTCCGGCAGATCGACCCAGTAGGCATGCGCCGCGCTCAACAGATGGAAGGTGCCCACGACATTTGTCTGGATGAAACTTTCCGGCTGGTGAATGGAGCGGTCGACGTGACTTTCGGCCGCCAGATTGACCAGCGCGCGCGGCCTGTATTGCGCGAAAAGCTGGGAGGCCAACGCCTGGTTGGAGATATCTCCATGAACAAAAACATGGCGCTTGTCGTTCCAGATGGAAGATAAATTATGCAAGTTTCCAGCATAGGTGAGCTTATCGAGATTGAGGACAGGCTCCCCTACCGTCTTGATCCAATATTGAACCAGATTTGAGCCGATGAACCCGGCACCCCCCGTCACAAAAATCATTTTGCAACTTTCCCCAGGGTCGACCAACCCCGCAGTGGCGCGCGCCGCCAGCCCGGCAACTCTAACAGACAACCGCGTCCACCTCAAATTTTCCCGATCATGGTCGCGACCAGCAGGCCCGGCTTGGCGAGCGACATCCGGCGGTAGATGCCCGACCGCCGCAGGTTTTCGAGGCGAGTGCCTCAAGAGCCGGGCCTCGCCCGGGCAAAAGTCTTCCGCACCTCCCGGTTTTCCGGCTTGTTCAAACGAGCAGACACGCGTCGGCGTGCCGGCGGGACAGGAGCACGGCCGGACCATCTTATTGGCCGCCGTCCAAAGTGCCGCCCATGAATTTACGCCTTTCGAGGGATTTTGGGGTCCGTGCAGAAAGGATTGCTGTATCCTGTCCGGCGAATGCCTGCCGATTTAACATATTCAAATTGATGCATGTGGGACGGGCAGCAATGAATTCTGCGTATTTTGGGCGATCACGCGGCGCCAGTTCATGAGCAGCCCTCACGGCGAGGATGCAATGAGCGATGGAAGCTTCATCGTGGATGTCACGATCCGCGCCCTCGCGGTGAATGGCGATTTCCGCGGGAGCTTGTATGAAATCCACCGCGACGAATGGAGATTGGCGCCAAGACCCGTGCAATGGGACTTGGTGACCAGCAAGACCGGCGCGCTACGGGGCGTACAATTTCATTGTCTGCGGTGGGATTACGTCATCGTGCTGGAAGGCCGGGCCACGATCGGGTTGAAGGACATACGGCCCGACAAGCAGAGCTTTGGTCGCAGCCAGCTGATCGAGGTGAACGGCCAGCAGCCGGTGGTCGTCACGATTCCACCGGGCGTCGCGCATGGTATTTTCGCGAGCAGCGCGATGCGACACCTCTACGGCCTCACGGTGCCGTGGGATGGCAGCGACGAGGATTTGGGTTGCCGATATGATGACCCCGCGCTGGCCATGAGGTGGCCTTCGGAAGCCCCGTTCGTGTTGCCGCGCGATCTCGCTCCCCCCGATTTTGCGACCATGTCGAGGCAGTACGCGACCGTGGCCCACACCGCGGCACCGATGGCGAACACATCCACATGACGGCAGCGACAGTCCTTATCCCGACACACGAGCATGTCGAATCGCTGCGCCATGCGGTGGCCAGCGTGCAGCAGCAGAGCCTGCGAGATTTCGAGCTGTTCATCGTGGGCGACGGCGTGGCGGACGCCACCCGCGCGGTCGTTGCCGAGCTTTCTGCGGCCGACGGCCGTATTCGGTTTTTCGACTTCCCCAAAGGCCCCCGGCAAGGCGAGGTCAATCGCCATCAGGCCTTGCAGCACGCGCAGGGCCGTTTCGTGGCGTATCTCGGCGATGACGATTGCTGGATGCCGGACCATCTGGAAGTACTTGATGTGCTACTGACAGATGCGGATTTCGGCCACACATTGCAGGTGGGCATCGACGCCGACGGCCGAATCGTCGTCATGGCGGCTGACCTCCAAAATCCAGCGTTCCGCGCTCGGATGCTCGACGTATTATTCAATCGCTTCGATTTCACGTTCGCGGGCCACACGCTCGCCGCCTATCGTCGATTGCCTCATGGCTGGCAAACGACGCCGTCGGATTTTCTCTGGACGGATTTGTACATGTGGCGACAGTTCCTCGCCCAGCCGTGGTGCCGAGCGCGATCTGCCATGATCCCGACCGGGATCAACACGTGGACCCACCGGCGTCCTCATCTGAGCGACCGGGAACGGGCCGACGATTTGGCCCATTGGCGCACGCAGGCCGCCTCACCGGCATTTCGCGAGAGATTGTGGCGCACCATTGCGCAATGCTTTGCGACCCAATCCGTCGACTTCGAGCTCGAGCTGGCGAGATCGCGTACCGAGTTTGCGCGAGCGCAGGTCGAAATCGTTCACCTCGCGGCCGAGCGATCCGCGCTGTCGTCTTCGCTCGCCGCAATGATGGACTCTACTTCTTGGCGTGTGACCCGCCCGCTGCGCCAACTCCGACTTACGACGGCGAGACTTCTCGGTCGATAACTCGCGGTTTCGTCGTCCGGCCGCGATGCGCGCCAATCCGACGACGCGCTTCCGCCGCTCAGGGCGCGGGACCGGAGCCGCGCGAAATCTTTCCCGCGCCGCACCGCAACGATCTCGGCGAGGATCGAGATCGCGATCTCGTCGGGCGTGATGGCGCCGAGATCGAGGCCGGCCGGCGCCTTGAGCTTCGCCAGGCGTTCGGGGGCGACGCCGCGTTGCGCCAGCGTCGCTCTCAGGGCTTCGGCCTTGCGGCGGCTGCCGACGAACGCCACGTAGTCGACATCCACCGCGAGCGCCGCCAGCAGCGCGGCCTCGTCGCCGCGGCCCTGCGTTGAGACGACGACATAACGCGCACCCGCCTCGTCGACCGGCATCGCAAAGCCTTCGATGCGCCGATCGGCCTCGTCGAACGCCGCCTGCTCGGCCGCCGGCGCGCAAACCGTGACGGCAAATCCGACCCGCCGGGCGAAATCGGCGACCGCGACCGCCACGGGACTCGATCCGCAGACCACGACCTGCGGCCGCGGCAACACCGGCTCGACGAAAATGTCCATGGAGCCCTGGCTCGGGCACATGTTCTTGGCGAAGCGCACGCCGGCACGCTCGTCGCCGGCCTCGACGCCCTGCTGGTCGAGGGCGACGGCGGCTGCACCGACACCAGGCGCGGCCGGCCGTCGGCGAGCGCGTCTCGGGCCGCCTTGAGCACCGCCGCGCGCGCGCAGCCGCCGCCGATCCAGCCTTCGGAGATGGTGCCGTCCGGCAGGATCACCGCCTTGGCGCCGGCCTTGGCCGCGGTCGCCGCCACCGTGCGCACCACGGTTGCGAGCGCGAACGGTTCTCCGGCCGCCGTCCGGGTCGAGATCGTGCCGAGAATGTCGGGCGCGTGGGTCACGGCTCATATCCTCGCCAGATAGGGTTCGAGCGCGGCGAGGCTTTCGAGATTGTGGGCCGGCGCGAACAGAGTCGACATAGGGCAAGGCCGCCTGCATGCCGCGCGCGCGCGGACTGTAGTCCCGCCAGCCGATCAGCGGATTGAGCCAGATGATCCGGCGGCAGCGCCGCCGCAGCCGACGCATCTCCGCGGCAAGCTCGTTCCGGCTCGCCGGTGTCGTAGCCGTCGGAGACGATCATCACCGCGGTGCGCGAGTTGATGACGCGGCGCGCGTGCCAGCGATTGAAGGTGGCGAGGCTCTCGCCGATGCGGGTGCCGCCGCCGATGCCCTGCGCCATCAAGGGCGAGCCGGTCGACGGCGCGCGTGACGTCGCGATCGCGCAGCGACGCCGACACATGCGCCAGCCGCGTGTGGAACACGAAGGCTTCCGCCTCACGGAACGGCATCGACGACGCCGTGCAGGAAGCGAACGAAGAACGCCGTGTAGAGGCTCATCGAGCCGGACGCATCGAGCAGCATGACGAGGCGCAGCGGCTTGATCTTGCGCCGGCGCCACGCGAGCTCGACCGGCGTTCCGCCATGCGACACGCTGCGATGGATGGTGCGGCGCAGGTCGAGGCGGCGCCCGCTGCCGGTGGATCCGCTCGCGGCGCACCAGCCGCGCCCGCATGACGCGCGCCAGACGCGCCGCCAGCGCATGCGCCTGCGCGACGTCGTCGGGATCGACGATATGGCGCAGGTCGGCAGCGGCCAGATTGTCGAAGCGCGACGCGCCCTCGCGGCGGCCGCGGCCGCCTTCCGGCGGCTGTCGCCGTCGCTGGCGCCGCTCGACGTGATCCGGCAGGCCGACCGGGCTTTGCGGACCGTGCCGCGTCCGGCGAGACGCCGCAGCGGCGCGCGGCTTTCGGTCGGCGAGCCCGACAGGCGTCCGGCGTCTGCGCGTAGACCGCGGCCGTGCCAGAAGGCATCGAAGATCTCGTCGAACCGTTCCCAGTCGGAATGCGTCGCGCAAAACAGCGAACGCAGCGCCGGCTTCAGCGCGGACGGACGCGCCGGCCACCGGAAGCGCCAGGATCGCGAGCGCGTCGCGCGTCTCCGCAAGACCGACCTTGAAACCGTTGTCGCGCAGCGTGCGAGCAAAGTCCGGCGAGCCGCCGGCGCATCGGCCCGCCGACGTTCTCGTGCGATCGGTCGGCCGCGGCGGCGGTCATCGGGGCCATCCTCATGCCACCTTGCCGAGCAGGCGCTCGCTCACCTCGCGCGGCTGAGCCGCGCGCGGTCCTCGTGCGTCTTGAGCAGGCAGATCATCGTCTCGTAGACGGCTTCCGGTTCCTGCCGCAGGTCGTGGATATCGAGACCCGCGAGCGTCGCCGCCCAGTCGAGCGTCTCGGCAACGCCGGGGACCTTGCGCAGGTCCTCCTTGCGGATCGCCGCGACCATGCGCGGCGATCTGCAGCGCGAGCGCGGTGTCGATCCCGGGCGTGCGCACCAGGATGATCCTCGCCTCGCGATCGACGTCGGGAAAATCGACATAGTGATAGAGGCAGCGCCGGCGCAGCGCGTCCGACAGCTCGCGGGTCCCGTTCGAGGTCAGCACCACGCGCGGGATCGACGTCGCCTTGATGGTGCCGAGCTCCGGAATGCTGACCTGGAAATCCGACAGCAGCTCGAGCAGAAACGCCTCGAACTCCTCGTCGGCGCGGTCGACCTCGTCGATCAGCAGCACCGGCGGCTTGTCGCGGCGGATGGCGGCGAGCAGCGGCCGCTCGAGCAGATATCTTTCCGAGAAGATGTGCTCCTCGATCGCGTCGGCATTCTCGCCGATCCCTTCGCGCGTCTTGATGGCGAGGAGCTGGCGCTGATAGTTCCACTCGTAGAGCGCGGCGTTCTGATCGAGGCCTTCGTAGCATTGCAGCCGGATCAGCTCGGCCCCGTGCACGGCGGCGAGCGCCTTGGCGACCTCGGTCTTGCCGACGCCGGCCTCGCCCTCGAGCAGCAGCGGCCGCTTGAGGTAGTCCATCAGCCAGAGCGCCGTCGCGATATCGCGGTCGGCGACGTAGCCGACGGCGGCAAGGCGATCGGAGATGTTGTCGCGATCGAGGGTCACGACATAATCTCGCGATTCCGTCATACCCCGCGAAAGCGGGGTATCCAGCATCCACCGCAGACAAAGGTAACCATTGGCCTCGGCATGTGCGAGAGACCTGTGGCTACTGGATCGCCCGCTTTCGCGGGCGATGACAGCCTGCATGACGACAGCCTGCGTTCACGCATGCAGGCCGAGCTTGTCCGCCGCCGTCCAGGTGCGCCAGTGGTCGTGCGGCATCGCGATGTGGGTCGAGCCGAGAAACTTGAAGGCGTCGTTGACCGCATTGGCGAAGCACGGCACGCCGCCGACATTCGGGCTCTCGCCGACGCCCTTGGCGCCGATCGGATGATGCGGCGACGGCGTCGTGGTCCAGTCGGTCTCCCATTTCGGCGTCTCGACCGCCGTCGGCAGGAAGTAATCCATCAGCGACGCCGTCGTCACGTTGCCGTCCTCGTCGTAGTGGATTTCCTGGCCCATCGCGATGCCGAAGGCCTCGGTCAGGCCGCCGTGGATCTGGCCCTCGATGATCATCGGATTGATGCGCGTGCCGCAATCGTCGAGCGCGTAGAAGCGCCGAACCTTGGTCACGCCGGTATCGACATCGACGTCGACGACGCAGATATAGGCGCCGAACGGAAAGGTGAAGTTCGGCGGATCGTAGTAGTTCACCGCCTCGAGCCCCGGCTCCATGCCGGGCGGCACCTCGTTGATAGGCCGCCCAGGCGAGCTCGGTCATGGTCTTGAAGCGCTCGGGATTGCCCTTCACCCGGAAGCGATCGACGTCCCATTCGAGATCGTCGTCGTGCACCTCGAGCATGTAGGCGGCGATCATCTGCGCCTTGGCCTTGATCTTGCGGCACGCCATGGCGGTCGCGGCGCCCGACACCGGCGTCGAGCGCGAGCCGTAGGTGCCGAGCCCATAGGGCGCGGTGTCGGTGTTGCCTTCCTCGACCGTGATGTTGTCGGCCGGCGATCCCGAGCTCGGTCGCGATGATCTGGGCGTAGGTCGTCTCGTGGCCCTGGCCCTGCGACTTCGTGCCGAGCCGGCAGATGCCGCTGCCGGTCGGATGGATGCGGATCTCGGCGGAGTCGAACATCGCGATGCCGAGGATGTCGCAATTGCGCGACGGCCCGGCGCCGACGATCTCGGTGAAGAAGGCGACGCCGATGCCCATCAGCTCGCGCGTCTCGCCGCGCCTGAACGCCTCCTGCTTCGCCTTCTGCTCGGCGCGCAGCTTCTTGTAGTCGACCGTCTCCATCGCCTTGGTGAGGGCGACGTGATAGTCGCCGGAATCGTATTGCCAGCCGATCGCCGACGTGTAGGGAAACTGCTCGCGCCGGATCAGGTTCTTCATGCGGAACTCGGCCGGGTCCATGCCGAGCTTCTGCGCCATGATGTCCATGGCGCGCTCGATCGCATAGGCGGCCTCCGTGACGCGGAACGAGCAGCGATAGGCGACGCCGCCCGGCGCCTTGTTGGTATAGACGCCGTCGACCAGCACGTGCGCGACCGGGAAATCGTACGACCCGGTGATGATGCTGAAGAGGCCGGCCGGCCATTTGGTCGCATTGGCGCAGGCATCGAACGCGCCGTGGTCCGCGATGGTGTAGCACCGCAGCGCCGTCACCTTGCCGTCCCTGGTGCGGCGATCTCCGTCTCCATGTGGAAGTCGCGCGCGAACGCGGTGGTCGACAGGTTCTCGATGCGATCCTCGACCCATTTCACCGGGCGCCCGGTCACGATCGACGCCACGATCGCGCAGATATAGCCCGGATAGGCGCCGACCTTGTTGCCGAAGCCGCCGCCGATGTCGGGCGCGATGACGTGGATCTTGTGCTCGGGAATTTTCGAGATCAGCGAGCCCACCGTGCGGATGACGTGCGGCGCCTGGAACGTGCCCCACAGCGTGAGCTCGCCCTTGATCTTGTCGAACGAGGCGACGCACTGGCAGGTCTCGAGCGGGCACGGATGCACGCGCGGATAGACGATCAGCTCCTTGATCGTCACGTCGGCCTTTTGGAAGGCTGCGTCGGTCGCCGCCTTGTCGCCGGCCTGCCAGTCGAAGACGTGGTTGTGGTGCTTGCGCTGGCCGTGCGCGCCGTCGGTCTTGTCCTTGATGTCCTCGCGGATCACCGGCGCGTCGGCTGCCATCGCCTTGAGCGGATCGACGTTGACGGGCAGCGGCTCGTATTCGACCTCGACCAGATCGGCCGCATCGGCCGCGACATAGCGGTCTTCCGCGATGACGAAGGCGACTTCCTGATTCTGGAACAGCACCTTGCCGTCGGCGAGCACCATCTGGACGTCGCCCGCGAGCGTCGGCATCCAGGCGAGGTTGACGGTCTTGAGGGTCTCGGCGGTCAGCACCGCGACGACGCCGGGCACCGCCGCGGCCTTCGTGGTGTCGATCTTCTTGATGCGGGCATGGGCATGCGGCGAGCGCGTGAAGTCGCCGTACAGCATGCCGGGCAGCTTCAGGTCGTCGACGTAATTGCCCTTGCCCTGGACGAAGCGGATGTCCTCGACGCGCTTCCTCTTGCAGCCGACGCCCTGGAGCTTTTCGGCGCGTTCCGCGGAGGTGGGGGTCATGTCGTTCATTCTGCAGCCTCCTGGAACGGCACGCCGCTCATCTTGGCGGCGGCGTATTGAATGGCCTTGACGATGTTCTGATAGCCGGTGCAGCGGCACAGGTTGCCCGAGATGCCGAGACGGATTTCGTCTTCGGTCGGGCTCTTGTTCTCCTGCAGCAGCCGGTAGGCGCGCATGATCATGCCCGGCGTGCAGAAGCCGCACTGCAGGCCGTGCATCTCGCGGAAACCTTCCTGCAGGGCATGCAGCGTGCCGTCGGCGGCCGCCATGCCCTCGATGGTGCGGATGTCGGCGCCGTTCGCCTGCACGGCGAACATCGTGCAGGATTTGACCGACTTGCCGTCGAGATCGACCGTGCAGGCGCCGCAATGGCTGGTCTCGCAGCCGATATGCGGGCCGGTGAGGTTGAGCTGCTCGCGCAGGAAATGGATGAGCAGGGTGCGCGGCTCGACCAGCGCCTCGACGGCCTTGCCGTTCACCGTCAGGGAAATCTGGGACTTGGCCATGGGTGTCTCCGGTGGCTCCGAGAAATCAGGCGCGGGCGCGCGCTTTGGCGCGCGCGAGCGCACGGGCGAGCATCACGCCCGCCATCTTGGTGCGGTAATGCGCCGGCCCGCGGGCGTCGGTGGCGGGCGACGTGATGGCCTCGGCGGCGGCCACGGCTTTCTTCACGGTCGCCGCGTCGAGCGCCGAGCCGGTCAGGATTTTGCCCGCTTCCTCGGCCCACAGCGGCGTCTCGGCCACGTTGGTCAGGCCGATCGAGCAGGTCGCCACCCGGCCGCCGGTCATGGTCAGCACGACGGCGGCGGCAGCCGTCGCATAGTCGCCGATCTTGCGCTTGAGCTTCTCGTAGGCGAAGCCGTGCCCGGCGGGCGGCACCGGAATGCGAACGGCGGTCAGGATGTCGCCGGGCTCGAGCGCCGTGAAATAGGCGCCCTGATAGAAGTCGCGCGCCGCAATGCGGCGCTCGCCGGCTTTGCCGGTGACCTGATAGGTGGCGCCGAGGCACATCATCACCGCCGGCATGTCGTTGCCGGGATCGCCGTTCGCCACATTGCCGCCGAGCGTGCCGACATAGCGCACCTGCGGATCGGCGATCACCAGCGACGTCTCGCGCAGAATCGGCAGTCTTCGCGCTCAGCAGCTCGGAGCCGATCAGCTCGTGCTGGGTCGTCATCGCCCCGATGACGATGTCGCCGCCGTCGGCGCGGATGCCCTTGAGATCCGGCGACGCCGCCGAGATCGACCAGATGGGCCGGACTGGCGAGGCGCAGCTTCATCATGGGAATGAGACTGTGCCCGCCGGCGAGCGCCCGCGCCTCCTCGCCGAGTTCGGCGAGCAGGCCGACCGCTTCCTTGACGGAGGTCGGACGATGATAGGCGAAAGATCCAGGTATCACGGACTCCTCCCAGGTGCGCTGAGGCGTCGGCACGGTTGCCGGCGACGATCTTTGTTGCAATTGGTGGCGGCGGTGCAGCGGCAAGGTGCACTGCACGAGGCGGAACTCGCATGCACGAATAGCCGGGAGGCCGCACGAATGACGCTCGGCTTGCACGAATTGCGTCAGAGTTCGCTGACGCAATCCGTCGACCACGATGGACGGCCAAGCAGATCTTATTGCGATGCAAAATGATGCCGCCGGCGCAATCCGCCTCCGGATTGCGTGCCCGTGATCGCCGCCACCCGGGATTTCAGCCAGCCGACGCGGCTGCGGCTGACCGGAACCGAGTAGGGCTGCCCGCCAAGCATCTCGACCATTTCGCTGTCGCCGGAGCGCTTGTAGCCGACGACACGCTCGATATTGACGATATGGCTGCGATGAACCCGCACGAACCGGCTGTTGTCGAGCCGCGATTCGACGTCGCCGATGGCGAGCGGACAAAACAGCTTGTCGCTGCCGTTGAAGATATACGTGTAGTGGGCGTTGGCGTGGATCGCGACGACGTCGTCCACGGCGACGAAATGCGTGGCGCCGTCCCGCTCGACCGGCAGGTGGCGCGCGAAGCGCCGCGGCGGCGCGCCGATGCCGCCGAGCGGCGCATAAGTTCCTCGCCCCGTTTCGGGGCCGGGGTCGCCGATATGGGATACGGCCAGAATAGCCGGCGACGGCTCCGACGCTTTGGCCGTCTCCATCCTCATTGTTTCGCCGCCCAAGCCTCGCATGGGGCTCTGGGCCGGCCACGTGTGGTCCGGCACGAGGATCAGCAGAAAGATGCCGGAAACGCAAAACGCCACGACGGCGACGACGATCGCGAGCAGGTCGGTCGACAAGCGCCGGGGCGCCCGATGACGCCGTCGCATGCGGAAACAGAGTCACGCCGGCCATCGCCGTGTAGTGCATGCCCGAAACCGCAATCCCGAAGGCGATCGCCGACAGGATCAGCGGCGGGCGCCCTCCGCGGCCGGCGGCGAGCCAAAGCGCCAGTCCCGACGCCGCGATCGCGACCGCCAGGCTCGACGCAACATAGGCGGGCGCGTGAATCATGTGGGCGCTCGCGTGCAGCGCCGCCATGCCGATGTAGTGCATCGTGAAGATGCCGCGCTCCCATCAGGCAGGCCGAAAGCGTCAGGCGAAGCCACGTCAAGGGTCCGGAGCTGGTGGCAAAGACCGCCGCGCCGACCACGATGACGCAAACCAGGAACGACAGCAGTGTCGGGAAAACCAGGTAGTCGACCGGGAAAGGCAAGCGAGCCGCGAGCATCCCGACGAAATGCATCGCCCAGATCGCGACCGCCAGAGAGAATGCCGCGCCCGCCAGCAGCAGGCGCCGTCGCATTCCGACGGCATCATCGATCTGCACCGCCAGACTCAGTCCGACATAGGCCCCCTGGATCGCCACCACGATCGACAGCACGACAAGCCAAGGCTCGTGCGTCACGGGCATCGCCGCACTCCTTTTTTCGACTGAGAACGTTCCCGTCCTGGCGCAATTGAAAGGAGTATAAATCAAATCGGTCCGCGGCATAGAGGCCGATAGGTCACCCGGCGGCCCGACTGAACCTCAGGCCGTGTGACGCCTGTCGCCGGCAGCGCTCGTCATTGGGTCGCCTGCAATTGCGCCAGGTAACCCGCCAGCCGGCCGAGAGTTTGCTTGCCGCCCTCGATGGCGCCGTACTTCTTGACCACGCGGTCGCGTTCGTCGGCGGTTTCCAAGACCATGTGCAGGGTGACCGTCGTCTTGCCGCCATCCTCCGCGAAGGTCACGGTCGTCTGATGCCGCACCGGCTCCGAGCCTTCATCGCCGGTATGCCGGTAGACGAGGCGTTCCGGCTTCACCACCTCGACGAAGATGATCACGTTCTTGTAGTCGGTGCCGTCGGGACCGCGCATCACGAGCCGCCAGATTCCGCCGGGCCTTACGTCCATCTCGGAAATGGTGGTCGTAAACCCGTTCGGCCCCCACCATTGCGCGACATGCTTGGAATCGGTCCAGGCGGTGAACACGAGCGCGCGCGGCGCATCGTAGGAGCGCGTCAGCAGGATTTCACGATCGGCCGTGCGCGCGGGCCGTCGCGTGCGATCGTTCATCTGCTCCTCCTGGGCTGGCGTTTCGGCTTTTCGTCGCGCCGCGACCGCGGCGACAGGGTTGTTCCGGTGCGATGGCGCCGCGTCTATTTCTTGCGGCCACGCTTTTTCTCTTTCGCCTGCAGCACTTGCAGGTAATCGTCCAGGCGATCGAGGCTCGCTTCCCAGAACCCGCGGTAGTGCTCGATCCAGGCGGCGACGTCCTTGAGCGGCCCGGCCTGCAGCCGGCAGGGGCGCCACTGCGCATCACGGCCGCGCGCGATCAAACCGGCGCGCTCGAGCACCTTGAGGTGCTTCGAGACGGCGGGAAGGCTCATGTCGAACGGTTCGGCCAGTTCGGTGACCGAGGTTTCGCCCAGGGCGAGACGCGCCAGAATCGCCCGCCGTGTCGGATCGGCGAGAGCCGCCAGGGTGAGGCTGAGACGATCGGGCATTGGATAACCATCTAGTTAAATAACCAGTTGGTTGAATACCCCCTTATCCGCAACCGTCAAGCCGGGCATGCCGTCATCCGGCGCCCCATACCGCCATCCGACGCCCCGGTACCCGCTCAACCGACGTCCAGGCCATCGCGCGGCGTCGCGATCGCCATGCGTTGCGACATTTTCCAACGGTCGAGACGCGCCTTCGCCTTGGCAAATTGGGAAAAATCACTAGGTGTTGGCCATGATCGCAATTGTGGGCTTCCGTGCCGCCGCTCGGCGCGCTATGGCAACGGCGGCGGCAAGAACCCCAATAATCCGCCGACGTCGCCAATCGACAGGTTCGCACCCGCGGCGACGTGACCCGCAACGTATCCAACCCAACCAGCAACATGGATTGAAATGAGCTTCTTCAAGAAACAGCCCGAATACCTGGACCGCCAGGCAAATGCCTCTAAAGCCCGTGGCGCCCTGCTCGAAAAGTTTCGCTCCAAGACGGAATCGGACGAGGACTTCGCCAAGCGGCAAGCCGCCCTGCTGGAGATTCGCGTCGCCCGCGAGGCTCGGGAGGCGGAACGCAAGACCGCGGCCGCGGCCGCGCGTGAGGCCGAACTCGCCAAGCAGGCGGCGGAGAAGGCCGAGCAGCAGGAGCGCGCCCACGCGCTGGAGGCGGAGCAAAAGGCCGCGCGCGACGCCCGCTACGCTTCGCGGAAAAAGCGAAAAAAGGGCCTGCGCTACGCCCGGCCGACCGGCTGATCCCGCCCGCGTCCGATACCTCGGCTTATTGCGGAACGCGAAGGCTTTCGCCGCCGGCCGTCGCGGCGAGGCGGCCCGCTTCGTCGCGCGCCGAGGCGATTCCTTCGCCTTGGCCCGGCCGCGCGGGTATCGTCCCCACGTTCAGAAGCACGAGGCTGCACGCGAACCAGAATGTCCGCTGGAAGAAAATGTCGTGCACGAATCCCATGAGGACGAAACTCGCGAGGATGGCCAAAAGACCTCGTGCGCCGGCCTTGTGCCGCGACAGCGCCGAAATTCCGCAATACAGCAGGCTCGCAACAAAGAACACGTAGCCAGCAAATCCGACGACGCCCATCTCGGCCAGGAACCAGACCGGTACGCTGTGGATGACGAGCGCCGGCAACCCGGCCGCCTCGCGATCGAGCAGGAATACCCCGAGGCCGTTGCCGAACACCGGATGTTTGAGCCAGGCTTGAAATCCAAGAACGGTTGATTGCCATCGCTGTGCATCGGACTCGACCGCGTTCGGCCGCCAGGCGTCGTTGAACGGCTCGACGATCAGGCGGTCGATCGTTCCCCAGAACGCGATGGCGAGGAGCACGAGAAGCGCAGCCGCAGCCAGCCACATGGCCAGCGATTTGCCCGTCACGCGGCCGCGCACGGGCGACTTCCGCAGCACGATCGTCAGCCCTATGGCCGCCAATGCGGCCAGGATGCCCGCGCGCGATCGCACGATCATCACTGTGGTCAACAGGACGCCGGCGCCGAGCATCCCCCACCGCAAGGCGGATCGACCCGACATCGACGGACGGAACGCGATCAGGACCGCAACCACCATGAGCAGCTGGAACGCGAAGGCATTCGGATTCTGCGCGTAACCTTCGAGCTGGCGCCCCTTGGCGAACAGATATCCGAAAAAATCGGGCGGCAGCGGCGTGACGTAGAGGTGGATCGCATAGGCCAAAATCTGGGTTGCGCAGATGACCACGGCCGCGATCACGAAAGTATCGGCCAGAATGGCGCGGCCGCGCTCGCCCGCGATCAGCGTGACAAGCCCCGGGACGGCCGCATAGCCGAGAAGAATGACAAAGCCCAGCATGCGGTTGAGCAGCGCCCATTCCGATACCCCGGCGCCGAGCCAGGCGACCAGGAGCCCGATGCCAAGCACCGCCGCCAGACCCGAGATGCTCCAAATCACGGACCGCGGGAACAGCTGCATGAAACGGTCCGTTCGCGCGAACACGATCGCGAAAAAGAAAGCCGTGAGGGCCAACGGATCGGCGGCGTTGATCGTGATATCCCCTGCCCCGCTCGGAACGCGGAGCTGAAAGAAAATGAGGCAGGCGACGAGAATTCCGATCGCCCATAGAAAGGACGGATCGGAAGGAGCGAGCGCGCCGGCCATACTCTCCTTCGTCGGCCGCGCATGCAGCCGGATGACCGGACGGAGCCACGCATCGATCACGACGGCTGCCCCGGCGGCGAGCGCGATGAGCAGGCTCACCGCCCCGATCATCACCGCCACGATGACCGCGGCTTCGCTCGGCATGCCGATCGCATTGAACGCATAGACGGCGCCGAACTCGCGCAAACCCCAACCGGCCCAGCTGATCGGGAGACCCGCCGCGAACATCACGATCACGATCGCCGGGGCGAGTTTCGCAACGTCGATCGCCGGATCAAACGCCCATACCAGGACCACATAGGCGGCGAACATCGCCAGATGCGCCGCGAGGCTCACCGCGAACGCCGGCGCGAGCCGCACGGCCGTTCGACCCAATTTGCGCAGCTCGGCGGGCGCAATCGCCCATGTGAGGCCACGCATGCCCGCAATGCCCAGGGTCAACGAGATTCCCAGCGTCAGCGACAGGAAATATGCGCCCCCGGAGTGCAGCTCGAATCCAACCGATCCGAACAGCAGCAATGCCGCGACGACAGCGCCGATCCCGATCGTCGAAAGTGCAATCAGGCGCTCCAGGTAGGTTGCGGCGACCGTGGCGCTCATCGGCACGCCGCTCGTTTGCAGCACCACGGCGCGGGTCAGGCTCTGACCGATAATGTTGAGCAGGAACTGGCTCGCGAGATTCCCGAGCGCGAAGGCGTAGGCCGACGTGCGGCGTTCCATCGTCACGCCCAACGCGCCCAGGGTCCACTCGAAGCGCAGGAAGACCAGCAGAAAATTCAAGACGAGCATAAAGGCGGCGAGAGCCACCGGCCCCGTTCTGAGCTGATGAAAGCTCGGAGCCAGCTTGCCGAAATCGATCGAGACGAAAACCAGCACCAGGGCAACGGCCGTCGCGATACCGGTCAAGATCGACTGCAGCCGGCTCATCTATGGTCCTGGTCCGCGAGGCACATCATGGGGGGCGAGTTTCGGCGCCAACGCTACCACGGCGACGGCAGCGCGAGAGCAGGATCCGTTCCGGGTCAAGCGATCCTGCTCGCCATGCTCGCGCCTTCGCGCATCATCTTGTTGGGAAAGTCCGTCAACGTTGCGCGATCATGCGCCGGCGACGCATCGTCGGCCGCCGCAACCGGTTGCGTGCGAAAATTCAAGCCGCCACATCGACACTCAAAACGCTCATCTGGACGTCTCCTCGTCCAGGTCGACGTTGGTACTGACGCGCCCGCCGGCCGGACCCCGCACATTGCCCGCCAGGCCAGCCGGAATGGGCGGCATTGTGTTCACGATCGGGCGCGGCGGCGCCTTGGCCGGAGGGATCCCGCCGGTCTGCGCGTTTTCCTCGTCCTGGTCGACATTGCTGCTGACGGCATGGCCGATGCTCACCGGCATGGGTCCGGACGTCGTTGCGGGTCTCGGCAGGAATTTCGCTACGGGGGCCGTCGGCCGGGCGGTTCCCGCCGCCCCCAGGACGTTGAGCCGGATGCCGGACGGGTCGGATTCGATCACGTGGTCATAGCCTTCGAGGATGCGCGCCAGCACGCGCGGCAGCGTTCCCTTATAGGTCCCCGTGAGGACCCGAGACAGCGCCCGCGATGTGCGAAATTCGATATGTCGCGACTCGCTGAGGGCTTCCAGGACCTGTTGGACGGTGGCATCGCGCGCTTCGACCACCAAGGTGGCCGAGTCCGCCGCGACGATGCGCACGTCGGCCGAAGCTTGTGCCGATACCGCGCACAGGATGGCAGCGCCCAAAAGGGCGGCGGCGCGGGCCAATCGACGACGGGCGTCGTGTCCAACCACCATGGTCACCGTCCTCTCTCCAGATCGCATCTGCCAGCCGCTTTGCGGCCGTCGCATCCTGGCACCCAAGAAAACACGCTAAGCCGTTGCGCCGCCGAGCATTTCACACCGCCCCGGTTCCCCTTCGACACCCGTCCAGCGGGGGTTTTCGCGGGAAGATCTCGTGCCTGATTACTGATTATTGCGCACCCTGACCAGAGCCATGTTGTGTCGGCCCTTCGTACCTGGAACCACCTGGATATCGCAGCAGCGGGCCGACCGCTGCCCTTGGTGTCGATGGGTCGGCCCGGTCCCCATAAAGGTTCAATCCCACGGGGCCGGCGCAGCCACAACCGCCAGCCCGAGGCGTCGGCATCGAACCATACGCGCGAACTGGCTCCGTTCCGGGTTCGCATAGTGCCGGAAGGCAGCGGATTCATGACGGAATGAAACTGCGTCGAGCGAGGCGTTGTCGAGCGTCATGTGTGAGGAAGGGTGCGTCCCGGCATGTCGTGGTGCAAATGCGTGTGCACGACGCGGGATTGCCGGCCTGGCGCGTTGATCTGATCGGCCGATACCGCTACCGTGCGGCGCTACTAGCAGTAGTGTGGATTTCCAGCGTCGCAGCCGCAAACTCAAACGCATCATAGGGGAAGGGCCATGGATTTCATGACGGCGGTCAATACGTGCTTTGGCAAGTATGTCGACTTCAGTGGCAGAGCGCCGCGTTCCGAAATGTGGTTCTTCTTCCTGTTCACTTGGATTGTCGCCACCGTAGCCATCATCATCGATATGGTTTTGATCGGCACCACGGCGCTCTACTACGTTGTCGTCCTCGGAACCGTCTTGCCTTCGCTGGCCGTCCATGTGCGACGTCTGCACGACATCGGCAAATCCGGCTGGTTCTGGTTCATCTACGTGATCCCCCTCATCGGCTGGCCAATCATGTTCCTGGTGTGGAATTGCACGCGCGGTACCGCCGGACCCAACCAGTTCGGTCCCGATCCGCTCGCCGGGCAGGCGTAAGGCGAATTCCCGCCGAGGGCCCGCATCAGTCATGCAGGCCATCGGCGGAGCCGCAACGAGAGCCGGCTGGAAAATAACGTTTCGGCTGGAAGAGTGAGGTCCGACGCCGGCGTGGGCGCGCCGAACGCGTCGGCGTAACCGTCCGCGCGCTTCCAGGCTTCCGCGTCCGATTGGTTGTATTCGAGCAAGCAGTCGATAAAGTGCTTGGCTCGCAAGCGCCGATCGCGACGCGAGCACGGTGATCACATGGCCGGGATGACCAAGCCGCCGGATCCCAATACGAAGACGCCGCGGCTGAGATGCCCTCTTGGCGCGATCGATACGCATTTTCATTTGTTCGGCCCCAACGCGCTGTACCCGACCGATCCGCATTCGGTTTACGAGACCGCCGATGCGCTGCCCGAGACCCTGATGGCGATGCATCGGATCCTCGGCATCAGCGGCGGCGTGCTCGTCAGCGGCGGGGCCTACGGGCGCAATCCGCGCCATATGCTCGATACGCTGGCGCGCTTCCCGCATTATTTCCGCGGCGTCGCCATTCCGCCCGATCATCTGACGCCGGCCGAGATCGACCAGATGCACCGGCTCGGCGTGAGGGGCGTGCGCTTTTCCACGCACGCGCGCGCCAAGCATCTCGCTCCCATTCTGCCCGACCTCGCCGCCGCGGTCGCCGAACGAGGCTGGCACGTGCAATTCTACGCTCACGCGGGCGGGATCGTCGAAGCCGCCGACCGGCTGCTCGCTCTCCCGAACAGGATCGTGCTCGACCATTTCGGCTCGATCGTCGCGGCCGATGGCCTGGACCAGCCGGCCTTCGGCACGATTCTGCGGATGCTCGATACTGGGCGCGTGTGGGTAAAGCTGTCCGGACCGATGCGCTGCTCCACACGTGATCCGCCTTATGCGGACATGACCCCGTTCGCCCGCGCCCTGGTCGCGCATGCGCCCGAACGCCTGGTATGGGGATCGGACTGGCCGCATCCCAACATGAACGATCAGGTGATGCCGAACGACGGCGATCTCCTCGACCTGATGCTGGACTGGGTGCCGGACGAGGCGACGCGCAACCGGATCCTGGCCGACAATGCCCGCATGCTTTACGACTTCGGTCCGGCCACGGCGCGGCCGTAGGGCCGCGGGAGGTTCAGGGATGACTCGTTGCTGTCGAATCGCTCGCGGCCGTGCGTGCCCGGCGCTCACGCTCTTCGTCGTCGCTCTGGTCGGCACCGCGCTGGGCGCCGGCACGTGCCGGGCGGCGTTTCCCGAGCGCCCGATCCACATCGTTGTTCCGTTTCCGCCCGGGGGTGCGGTCGACCTCGTGACCCGGCTGGTCACGCAGCGGATCACGGAGGCGCGCGGCTGGTCGTTCATCATCGAGAACAAGGCGGCGGCGGCCGGCATTGTGGCGTCCGACGCGGTCGCGAAGGCGGCCGGAGACGGCTACACGCTCCTGATCGCCACCCCGAACTACACCGTCACGGCGGCATTGCGCGCGCGCCTGCCTTATGACTGGGAGCGCGATCTCGTTCCGATCGCGCGTCTGGCCGACGTTCCCGAGCTTCTGGTGAGCAATCCGGCCGCTCCGTTCGACAGCTTTGCCGGGTTCATCGCGTACGCCAAGCAGAATCCGGGAAAGTTGAATTACTCGTCCGCCGGCAACGGGACCCTGCCGCATGTGACGATGGAGCTGCTGTTGCGCCGCGCCGACCTCCAGGTGCTGCACGTGCCCTATCGTGGCGCCGCGCCGGCGATGACGGATCTGCTGGCCGGCGTGGTGCAGCTCAAGCTCGACACCTACGCCACCTCCAACGACCATGTGGCGACCGGAAAGCTTCGCGCCCTGGCGTTCGCGAGCGCCCGGCGCTCGAGCCTGATGCCGGACGTGCCGACCATCGCCGAGCAGGGCTTTCCGGGCTACGAAGGGGTGCTGTGGATCGGCCTGATGGGACCCAAAGGCGTGCCCGCGGCGACGATCGACCTGCTTGCGGCGGCGATGCACGAAACAGTCCGATCCGAAGCGCTCGCGGCCCGCTTACGGCGGGACGGCATCGATCCGGTGGGCAGCACGGCGGCCGAATTCGGCGAGCTCATCGGCAAGGAGGTCGCGCAATGGCGCGAGCTCGCCAAGGCGGCGCAGATCTCGATCGATTGACGCAACGCGATCGCCGCGCGGGCCCGCTCGCTGCCGAATCCCCATGCTATGCGGCGTTTGAGCCCGCATCGCAAGAATGACTTCGGGCCGATCACGGCCGATTCCTTGTTGGCGGCAGCAATCGTTGGGGTAAGTTCGTAACGCCCGATCATTTCAAGTACGAGCCCGGGAGGAGCATCATGCGTCGAATTGCGATATCCGCTGTGGTCCTATCGCTAATGAGTGTTACGGCCGTGGCGAAGGACATCGTCTTGCGCCACATGGGGTCATTTCACGTCGGCGGCCGTATCGTGGACATCAAGGGCAAGCCGGTGCGGGAGATCGTGCGGGTACCCGGCGGCCCCTCGTCCAAGCTCGATCCGAACGGGCAGTACCAGGTCGAGCAGATGTATGCGCAATTTTTCTTCCCCAAGAACCCCAAAGGCAAAGTGCCGCTCCTGATGTTGCATGGCGGAGGTCTCACGGGCGTCACTTACGAGACGACGCCGGATGGCCGCGAGGGATGGCTTAATATGTTCATTCGAAAGGGTTGGGACGTTTATGTCTCGGACGCGGTCGAGCGCGGGAGGTCGGGTTTCGCAAGCCCCGACGTGTGGCCGGACGAGCCGGTCTTCTTGACTTATGCGGATCCATTCGAACGTTTCCGCATCGGCGCGGGCGAAGGGTCATGGGACCCTGATCCGGCCAAGCAAAAGCTCATGCCGGGGGTGCAGTTCCCGGTCGACGCCTACGCGAACTACATGAAGCAGATCGTTCCGCGCTGGCTTTCGACCGACAACGCGGTCATCGCGGGCTACATCGCTCTCGTGGACAAGGTCTGTCCTTGCGTTCTGCTGACGCACAGCCAGGGCGGCTCTTTCGGCCTGAAGGTCGCGGAAGCGCGTCCGGATAAAATCAGGGCGGTCGTCGCGGTCGAATCGGCGAGCGGCGGCAATCTCGACAAGGCCGCAAAGCTCAAGGACGTGCCGGTCCTGATGGTCTTCGGCGACAATGTCGATCGCCATCCGCGCTGGGTCGCGTATCGCAAGCTCGATCTCGAATATGCGGCAGCCGTGCGCGCTGCGGGCGGCAAGGTCGACGTGATCAATCTGCCGGATCTCGGGATCAAGGGAAACTCTCACATGGTGATGATGGACAGGAACAATGCGGCGGTTGCCGATGTGATCCAGAAGTGGCTCGTCGCTCAGGGTCTCACCGTCCGGCATTGACGATAAATTGGCCTTGAGCAATTGGGCCGGGAACGCGGTGCGCGGACCATGATTGCGGCGGTCGGTCGAAACAGAGGGAGAAAAACACATGGCCGGGGAATCCAAGGCCCATAGGCGTCGGCACTCGATCATTGCGGCAGCCTGTGCTTGCATCGGCTTGCTCGCAATCCCCGTCGCGGCCGGAGCCGAGAAATTGCGGGTCGGCATCAATCTGACGACGATCGAGACCTTGCCGATCTATCTGGTCGAACGGGAAGCGTCGGGTGGAGGCATCGAGCTCTCCGGGGGCGCCATTCCGTCATTGACCGCCGGCAAAGTCGATGCAGCAACCAATGCCGAGACACAGGCGCTCCTGCGCTCCACCGCCGACCCCGGCATTCGCGTGATCCTGACGGTCGCCGAGTACAGATATCGTGTCGTTGCGCGCCGGTCGGCGGGCATTCGGACCGCCGCGGAACTGCGCGGAAAGAGGATTGCAACGTCCCTGCACAGCTCCGCCCATTTCTACATCGTCAAGCTGTTGCGTGGCGTCGGGCTTGCGGAATCGGACGTCACCGTCGTCGGGATGACGCCGCCGGAAATGCCGCAAGCGTTGGCGCGGGGTGACGTCGATGCGGTCTCGATCTGGGAGCCGGCCTCGCATCAATCTGCGGCGGCGCTCGGTCAGGACGCCGTGATCCTGCAAGGGCCCGATTATCGCGAGCGGTTCAACCTCAACACGACAGCGGCGATCCTCGCCGATCCGCTCAAGCGCACGGCGCTGGTGGACTTCGTGCGTGCGATCGGCCGCACGTCGAATACGGTCCGGGAGCATCCGGGCGAGGTCCAGCCGCTCATCGCCGCGAAACTTGGCCTCCCGGTCGAGGTCGTCGCCGCCACATGGGAGCTGTTTCGGTTTCCTGCCTCGATCCCGGACGATCTGTTGGCGAGCATGGCCGAGCAGGAACCGTGGATGGCGAAGAACCAGAACAGGGCTCCCCGGCCTCGGGACGGGATTGCGGCATTGATCGACGCCAGCCTCTGGCGCGAAGCGCAAGCGGGGCGCGCGGATGGATCGCCCCCGTCGAAACCGTAATGCTCGACACGCAACATGGGCCCCGATTTGAGGTGATTTAACCGCCGGCGGATCGTAGCCGAGCCACCGACACAGTGCGCGGCTTCAGCGCGGCGGAGAGCCGCCGTCACGTCCGCATGCCGGCGCGTTTGGTCGTGCGGCTCGGTGGTACAGGGCGGAACGCGACCAGGAAGACGGTCGACATATACGAGAGCGGGTGCCTGGTCGCGTCCGTTGGTGGCCTACACCGGTGGTTCGCTGCAACGCCGCAATATTTCCGGAGTTGGGGGAGAAGCGGACCCATTATGCTCGTGATGAGCTTTTCGGTTCATGACCCGAACCGGACGTCCCGTCAGTTGGCAAATGAGCCAAATCGCCTCGCACGACCTTTGTAACCCGGAAAGCGCCACCGCTTAACGCTGCACAAGGGCGGCAAGCTGTTGGCGGATTACCTCGACCATCTGGTCGGCCGAGGTGCCGGGCGGGAAGTAGCCGACATATTTTCCGGTGGTATCGACGAGGTAGACGAGGCTGGAGTGGTCGACGTTCGGGTCGTCTCGCTGCGACGGCACCGTCTTGGCGGCATAGACCTTGTAGGCACGGGCGACCTTGCGAATCTCCTTGGCGTCGCCGGTGAGCCCGATCAGCCGGGGATGGAACTGGGCGACGTAGCTCTTCAATTGGTCCGGCGTGTCCTTCTCGGGGTCGACGGTGATGAACAGCGGCTGCACCGACTCGCTCAGGGGTCCGAGACGGTCGAGCGCGGTCGCGATCGACTGCAGGTCGATTGGGCAGGCATCCGAGCAATAGGTGAAGCCGAAATAGATCAGCAGTAGCTTGCCGCGAAAATCGGCGTCGGTGCGCGGCGCGCCGGTGTGGTCGATGAGAGCGAAGGGGCCACCGATCGGCTCCTTTCCCCACATCACCACGTCCATCAGCTCGGCCGAGCTGCGCTCTGCAGGCTCCGGCGGCTCGCGCGGCCACAGGAGCCAGCCGCCGCCGCCGGCCGCGATGCCGCTGGCGAAGGCCACGACCAGCGCGAGCTTGCTCACCCGGCGCGCTCCCGCCGACCGACTGCGCGTCGCCTTATGCGCCGAAGGTCATACGCGCGCCGGTGGTCGGCACCAGCAGCTTGTCGGGCATCTGCTCGCGCACTTGCCGGATGAAATTCTCGCCGCTGCAATGCATTGGCACGATGACGTCCGGATCAAGCTTCTTGATCTCGCCAACCACCGAGCGGAGGTACTCGTCGGGTGCGGCGCCGAGGTGGAACCCACCGACCAGCGCGTGTACCTTCTGCACGCCCGACACCGCCTGCGCCTGCCGCGCCGAATTGACGATGCCGACGTGGCCGCACGAGCTGAGCACGACGAGCCCGCGGTCCTTCACGTTGAAGCAGGTGGCGTGCTCGTGAATGTGCTCGTCCGGTACGATCTTGCCCTGCCATCTCGGCCGGCAGGTAGTGGCTCGCATTGCAGCCGAGCCCGTCCTTCATAGCGAACTCGACGCGGGTATTGGGCAATACCTTCTCGATGCTGCTGCGCTTGATCATGCCGGTCGTGAAGGCGTGGGCCACCACGGTCGGGACTTTCCGCCAGACGACCTTGACCTTGCGCTTCGCCAGCTCGCGCCGATCGAGCACGCCGAAATCGGTGAGCTGGCCCGGCGCGCCGTTGTAGCGGTGGCAGAAATTGTCCTCGCCGCCGGCATAAAGCGTGAGGTCTGCCGGAAGCGCGTCGCGATACTTGTCGAGGAATCCGATCAAGCCGCCGTAATGGTCGAAATGCCCGTGACTGACGATCAGTGCCTCGATCTTCTTGGGGTCGGCGCCGACCAGCTCGAAGTTGTTGAGAACGGCTTCCGGCGTGTAGCCGAAGTCGAGCATTACCGTGTGCTGCTCGCTCCCTCGCTGCGAATTCGAGCAGCAGCGAAAGGCCCCATTGGTTGTGGAGGGCGCGGCGATAGTCGGTGCGGGGCGCCGGCTCGACCTTTACGCCCTTCACTTCGCCCGGACGCAGGAACAGATTGTACGCGCCGTCGACCAGTACGCGCACCCCGAGCCGGTCCACGACCGGCGGCTGGATCGGTGCCGCGCTCGCGAGCTCGATACACGAGAACCCGCCGGCGGCTGAGGCCGCGGCGAATGCCGCAGAGGACTTCAGGAAATCACGTCGCTTGAGAGCCATGATGTAATCCTCCACGATGGTCAGGCTTGTCGATATCATCAGCGCTGCCGCGGAAAAGCAAGCGCCTCCACGTGTTGTTCATCGGCCGGAGCGGTCAATCCACGGGTGACCCCAACCTGAGTCCGACCGAGGCGAGCCGCGCAGATGAGCAAGCGACCCGATCGCATTCCAACGACACGGTTGTCCTGCGCACGTGACAGAAAGAAGCCGTGTCCATTGGAGGCCTTTCGAGTCATTGACGCCGTCTGATTTCGGCTTTTGGCCCAAACGCGACCTCAGCAGATGTCCGCTGCTACGTCGGCTTCCGGGGGTAAAGCGGAAATCTTCTGCTTGCACAGAACATTACCGGTTTTGACCGATGGTGTTGATAAAGTCGCTGATGAGATGGGCGAAGCCCTTCAATTGACCTCGGGCGGGCAGCTCTGACCCCGTTTTTCCGCTGCCCACTGGCAGGAGCAGTGCCATTTGGGAGGGCGTCCAACGCGTACGGGACGTTGGACGCCACGCATTCTCACGCGACGCATGTGGCCGGCATGTTTGGCGGCGGCCGCCAGATGCGGATCGCAAGCGTTTTGAGGTTCTGCACGATTGCGGCGAGGTGGAACTCGTCGCGCGCGCCCGAGAGACCTCTCAGTCGCATGCGCTCGAAGCGATGATGGGTCTTGAGGTGCGCAAACCGCATCTCGACTTTCTTGCGCTCATTGCTCGATTGGTCGAACTCCGGCGTGTTCATCGAGCGAGCGGGCGTGATCGCGGGCATCCTCGTTGATGTCGCGTGCGATCTTCCTGAACGGCGCGCGCGTGCATCGAGCCTTGAGTTCGCAAATGCGGCAATCTGCGGGTTGTGACAGGTAGTTCCTGACACGGCCATCGTGGATCGTTCCGCGTGGTTCTCAAGGGCCGACCGTTCGGACAAATGATAGATGTCGTGCTCGGCGTCGTAGGTGAAGTCGCGCCGAGAGAACATGCCATCAGTCCGTTCGTATCTTTCCCACACGGGGATTTGCGGCGTGATGTTCTTGTCCAAGAGCCTGGCCAGCAGCTTGCCGGTCCCATAAGCGGTATCGGCCATGAGCCGCTCCGGCTTCAAGCCGAACCTCGCCTGTGTCCGATCAACCATGGTCCTGGTTGCGGCCACCTCGTCATAGGTGCGCGCCGGCGTTGCCTCGACGTCGACGATGACTGCGTGCTCGACATCGATCATGTAGTTGAGGCCGTAGCCAAACTGGACCCGTTTGTTTGCCTTCGCGGTCCATGCCGAGCAGGGGTCCGTTGGCGAGATCACCTTGGGCAGCTTGCGATCGGCGTTGGGATCTTCGTCATCGAGAGCAGACAAGAACTCGACGACCGCACGCGTCTGGCGCTCGGGCACCGACCAATCGATCTCACCTGGCGCAAGGCCGTGATACCGGCTGGCATCGGCCTCCATGACGCTCGCATCGACCGCAAAGCCTTCGCCCTTGACGAGACCCGCGTCCATGCAGGCCCGCACAACCGCCTCGAACACATGGCGAAAGATGTCGCTGTCACGGAAGCGGCCGTGACGATTGACCGAGAACGTCGAATGGTCGGGGACCTTGTCATCGAGATCGAGACGACAGAACCAGCGATAGGCAAGGTGAAGCTCGACCTCCTCGCACAGCCGGCGCTCAGAACGGATGCCGTAGCAGTAGCCGACAATCAGCATCCGGATCATGAGCTCGGGGTCGATCGAAGGCCGGCCGATCGCGCTATAGAACGGTCCCAGCTTCTCGCGAAGGTCAGCCAGTATCCGCGTCACGACCGAATTGATGCGGCGCAGAAGATGGTGCGCCGGAACGCGACCTTCGAGGTTGAACAGATAGAACAGCTGGCTCTGATCGACCTTCTGCCGACCCATCATGACCCGCCTCCGTCGCCGAGAACCTCACGCAGACGGAATCACGATTCGTCGATCAGAACGAGGGACTTTTTCAACGCCATCGACCCGTAGCGGACTTCCACCAACATCGGTGGAGGTCGGCCACCACTTCTCGATCTCTGCCTTTTGCAACTTCGTCAGCGCCGCGGGCGTCTGCTGGTCGCCCGAGTTCTTCCGGTCGGTAACGGATCGCCGCGTTGGACAGGGCCGCGACAACTGCCTCACCCGTTCCTGCCCTGCTGTGCCAGAGATTGCGCCCTGGGGCGTGTAGCTTTTGCCCGTAAGCGTCGCGCCGTGATTGGCGACGAAAAGAGAATATTTTTAGTGCGCTTTAGCGTAGCGCTCTCACTTGAAACCTAAGAGCCGTGTGTTAATGTCACGGGCGCTCAACCGTTCGCTGTAAGTCCCCTAATCACTACCTAAATACAATCCAGCTTTTAACGGGCATTTTGCCCATCCGTAAGTCTTGCCGGGCTCGCCGAGCGTGTCGCAGCCATTCTTCTCAGCGCCGCAGCGCCGGCGCGTCGTTCGGCGCAGCTCGGTCGTGGCTCGGTAAAGATCGTCCGCGCGGCGCTCGCGTCCGGAGGTAAGCTGATGGCCAAAGTCATCTACAAGGGAAACGGCAACACGGGCGGAGCGGTCCCCGTCGACAGCAACAACTACGCGGCCAACGCCCCCTTCACGGTCTTGGGGCCCGGCAGTCTGAGCCAGGGAAGCAGCACTTTCTTCTACTGGAACACCAAAGCCGACGGGACCGGGACGATCTTCGCCCCTGGCGGCAACACGTTCCCGAACCAGAGCACCAATCTGACCCTTTTCGCCAGCTGGCTCGTGACGACGGGCCTCATCAACGGCGGCGTCACGACGCATTTCAACTTCTTCTACGATCCGAGCCTCGGCGGGGCGGGGGGCATCGAGCCCGCGCGCATCAATCAGCTGCTCGCGGCCGGCACGGGCGGCAAGCCGGTCATCGAAAACGATTTCGATTGGCTGCAGGCGCAGTTCGCCGGCGTCGACATGACCAAGGCCCGAAGCTTTCCGATCCCGGTCGCGGTGACCGCCGTCGTCGAGAGCGGTTACAACGCGTTCTGGGGCTGGCCGGTGGTCATGAACGCCGGAAAAAACCCCTCCACGCTTTTGCGCTCGATGTTCATCTCGGAAGTGTCCGAAGTCTTCATGCTGGCGCAGGACAAGGGTTGGGGCTACTCCAACGGCGTCGGCAATGAGGAGAGCTGCGGCGAAGCGCTCTCGCTGTTTCTGACCGTGCAGTTCCAGCTTTCACAAGGGCTGGGCTCGACTTGGCTGATGAACGGCACGCCGTCGAGGTGGCTCAACACCTCGCTTCCGGCAAGCAACCCGGCTTCGACGGAATTCGACGCGACCGGCAACTTCGGAGGACCGTCGACGGGCACGCACTACGGCTCGCGACAGGACTATGTCGGCAGCGTCAAGCCGTGGGCCGGCAACGGTCCGGCGACCGGCTGCTGCATGGCGTTCCTCTATTATCTGTTCCACCAGCTCCAGTTCACCAATATCCCGCAGATCATTGCGGCTGCGCCGGGCGTCGATTCCAGCAACAACGTGATCGGCGGCTCCTGCCTGAAGGGCGTTTACAAAACCCTGACGGGCGACGATTCCGATCCGTTTCCGTATTTCGCGGGCCTGCTCGCCGCCGCCTATCCGCCCGATCAGGTCGCGAGCATTCCGGGGCCGAACGTCGACGATCCCTGGCCGCTCGGCAACCTCAGCTTCGTCGGCGCCAAGAACACCTGGGGCAAGGACGAGATCACCGACACCATCAACAAGGGCGGGACCTATCCGGACGCCTTCCTCCTCGCCCTCGACGGCTTCAGCCTCAACGTGCTGGGCGCGACGACGCCGTCGGTTCCCACCATCGCGTTCCAGGGCGTGACGACGGCGCTGTCGGCGACGCCGCCGAACATCTTCCATCAGAGCAACAACCCCAACGTTCCCCAGCAGATCCTGTTCGCCTACGACATGTCGTTCGCCAATCCGCTCGGCACCTTCCCGCCGACGGGCGAGACGCCGGCGGCGGCCAATTCCGCGATCACGGTGCTCGGCAAAGGGATGCCGGCAACGACGGAGTTCTTCTTCACGGCGGGCGCGGCGCCCTATTTCACCAATGTCGTGCCCGATCCCGCCGATCCGAACGCGGTCAACGTGCCCTGGCTCAGCGAGGATCTGCGGGTGTTCACCGCGACGCCGGGCGCGTCGGTCGCCGCGCAGACCCCCGTGCCGGGCGGGCCACAGTTCGTCGAGAACACGTCCGGCGGCGGCTTCGACACAGCAGGCGCCTATAAATATATCCAGGCGCTGCTCATCTATCTCAACACGAACTTCGCCAAGCAGGGATCGACGGATCCGTTCGACCCTGCCAGCGGGGTGATCCCGCAGCAGGCCGGCCAGCTCGACGCCGATTCCTCGGTGACGCCGTTCACGACCGTCAACGGCACCGCGTACAACAACTACAGCTTCGCAATCGCCCGCGTGCGCCTGAAGGGGATCGCGGGGACGACGAGCGCCGCGAACGCAAAAGTGTTCTTTCGTTTGTGGGGAACCCAGACCGCCGACACCGGCTGGGATCCGGTCGCCACCTATCCGAGCCAGAAGGACAGCGGCGGCAACCCGATCTGGCCGAAGGCCCCGGCCGACGACCACACCATTCCGTTCTTCGCGACCAGCCAGCAGCCCAATTTCAGCGATCCCAACGATCCCGAATTCAAGGCGGGCGGCAGCACCGGCACGGGCGCGAACAATCAGACTATCGCCATTGCGACCGGCGATACGCAATGGGCCTATTTCGGCTGCTATCTCGACGTCAACGATCCCGGCAACGTCGTCAACGGCACACCGATCTGGCAGGCGTTTCCGGGAACGCATCATTGTCTCGTCGCGGAGATCGCCTTTGCGGGCACGCCGATCGAAGTCATCAACGGCGTGACGCCGACGCCGGAAGGCAGCGGGTTGCTCGCACAGCGCAACCTGCAGGTGACCACCTCGGACAATCCGGGCCCCGCTTCCGCGCACAGGATTCCGCAGACATTCGCGGTCAAGCCGAGCGCGCCGCCGCCGTCGACGGGAGCGCTCGCGGGGCGGCCCGACGAGCTCTTGATCTTCTGGGGCGACACGCCGGTGGGCTCGACGGCGCAGATCTATTGGCCGGGCGTCTCGGCGGACGAGGTGATCGCGCTCGCCGACTGGATGTACGGCGTGCACCCGCTGCGCGCCGCCGACCCGCATACGATCGAGGTCACGACCGTGAAGGGCGTCACCTTCGTGCCGATCCCCGTGGGCACGGCGGCGGTCTATGCGGGACTGTTCAGCATCGATCTGCCGCTGACGGTCAAGACCGGACAGGAATTCAACATCGTGGTGCGGCGCGTGAACAAGAGGCTGCGCGCCGCCGCTCCGCCGCCACCGCCGCGGATCGCGGCTGCCGGCCACGCCAGGGGCGGCGAGCCTCACGCGCCGGCGCCCGCTCCGGCGGCCGCGGCGCCACGGGTCTGGGAGCGCTACATCGTCGGGTCCTTCCAAGTAAAGATTCCCGTCTCGACCGCTGCGGCCATGCGGCCCGCCGAGGAAACGACGCTGGCGATCCTCAAGGCGCGGCTCGATGGCTGGCCGAA
Organism: uncultured Pseudomonadota bacterium; assembly: GCA_963791155.1. Taxonomy (GTDB): domain Bacteria; phylum Pseudomonadota; class Alphaproteobacteria; order Rhizobiales; family Xanthobacteraceae; genus JAVDCA01. The sequence continues at coordinate 71,351 of CAWBRI010000013.1, read as the reverse complement.
GGCCAGCCCCTGGTATCCCGTGCTGCTGCGCTACGTCGAGCTCATTGCGGAGCGCCTGCAGGGCATCGGCGGCGATCCCGGCGCCATCCCGCCCTCCCTCGGCGGCTACAGGCCGCCGCGCCCGGTCTGCGAGCCGGGAGAGCGGCGCGAAGCGTTCACGGGCAAAGTGACGAGCGTTGTCTACGACCGCTTCGGCGACTTCTGCGGTTTCGTATTGGACACGGAGGATGGCGTCCGACGTTTCGCCGCGCGCGAGCCGGAGATCGAAAGGGTCGTGAGCCGCGCCTGGGCGGAGCGCATTCTCACGAGCGTATTCGTCGAGGAGCACGCGCCGCACCGTCCCGAGGAGATCGTGCTGCACAGCCCGCCACGGCCGCTCACGCATTGAGCCGAGTCGATTGTTGGCTTCGCAAGTAAAAAGGAGGCCGAACTCGGCCTCCTTTTCAGCCCGGGTGTCCGCGGAGGCCTTACCCCACCGCAACCTTCCGACCTGGCCGGGGTGGGCGGCGTTCGGGTTGTCGCTCCATGCGCAATTGACCTCAGGCGTGTAGCCCAACGCATTCAAAAGCCGAGCTGTCGTTTTCCATGTGCGCTTCATGTCCGCTTACGAGGGGCGAAGCGGACTCGTTATGCTCTGTCTGAGTTCTTCGGGTTATGTCCCGGCGGATCGCGGCGGCGCAGCAAATCCGCGGTTATCGGAGCATAGCGGACATTGTCCCACGCACGGCACCGACCGAGGGCGTCGCTCATGACCCGAATGAGACATTGACGGTCTTTCGTTCGTGCCGTGATAATCTGGGAGGGTCACGGGGGCGACCATGCTCACGCTCTATGATTTTGGCAATTCGGTATGCTGTCAGAAGGTGCGGATTACGATGCGCGCCAAGGGGTTCGACTGGCAGTCGGTTAAGGTCGATCTGTTCAAGGCCGAGCAATACGACCCGAGATATCTGAAGCTCAATCCCAGGGGCATTGTGCCGACGCTCGTGCATGACGGAAAGCCGATCATCGAGTCGACGTTGATCTGCGAGTACCTCGATGACGCGTTTCCCGAGCCGCCGCTCAAGCCCGCTGATCCCTGGCTGCGAGCGCGCATGCGATTGTGGAGCAAGATGGTCGATGAGGGGCTGTTCGAGGGCGTCACCGAGCTCAGTTTCTCCGCCATGTTTCGAGAGCGCATGCGCGCCATGCCCGAAGAGATCCGTCAAAGGCGTTTTCGCAATATTGGCGACCCGCGCCGCCGCGACCGCTTCATGTCAACTTACGAGCTTGGTGTGAACTCGCCGTTTGTCGTCCACGGGATTGCCGCCTACGAGCGGGCATTCAAGATGTTGGAAGACACGCTTGCCGAGACCGGGCCGTGGATCGTGGGCGCGAACGCAAGCCTTGCCGACATCAGCCTGATGCCCTTTGCGGCCCGGCTAGATTACCTGGGTCTGCTCGATCTCTGGATCAGGGACCGGCCGCACGTCGCGGCCTGGTGGGCGTTGGCTCGCGAATGGCCAAGCTTCAAATCGGGCTTGCACGATCTCATCTCGGAAGCAGAATTTTCGGAGATGCGACTACACGGGCCGAAGATCGCTGATGACGTCGCCAAAATCATCGCCGCGGTGCGACACGATACGGCCGCCGCTGCGCACTGATCCACCTGAATCTATTGGCTTTCGCTCGACGCCACGTCTGTTGTTGGCCCGACTCGGAAGTCGATGAGGCGACTGCGAATTTCCGGTTCTGGGGGTAGAGCGGACCCATCCGGCGCGCATGCAGAGCAAATGACCCGGAGGCGACTCCCTTCATGCGGCCGATTGGTGAGTTGCGGGAGGCTTACCCGGCTCGCGACGCGCTGATGTCGGGGCGTGTCGGAATCGCCGAATGTGACGTTATGGAATGTTCGGCTCGGTAGTTGACTAAGATTTCATCAGGCCCTTGGCAGTCTGCACTATTCCAAAGTCTAGCTGGAGATGGTGATATAAATCATACGCATCAGCGGGAGGATAAACATGCGTGCCTATCAGTTGCCGAAAGGTGGCTCCGGCATCGACGCACTGGTCAAGGTCGAGCGGCCCGACCCCAAGCCGGCCTATCGCCAAGTACTGGTCAAGGTCGCGGCCTGCTCGCTCAACTTCCGCGATCTCGGCATTGTGCGCGGCACCTACCGGATGGCGGTGCGCGACAACGTCATTCCGCTGTCGGACGGTGCTGGCGAGGTGGTGGAGGTCGGCGCCGGCGTGACGCGGGTGAAGACTGGCGACAGGGTCGCCGGCTGTTTCTTCCAGCGCTGGCCGGGGGGCGAGCCGCCGCCCGACGTACAGTCGAGCGCGCTCGGCGGTGGCACCGACGGCATGCTCGCCGAATACGTCGTGCTGGAGGAGGAGGGCGTGGTGAAAATCCCCGCACACCTTTCGCTGGACGAGGGCGCAACGCTGCCGTGCGCCGGCGTCACCGTCTGGCACGCCATGATGGAGCACGCGAAGCTCATCGCCGGCCAGACCGTGCTGCTGCAGGGCACCGGCGGCGTTTCGGTGTTCGGCCTGCAACTCGCGCACGCCATGGGCATCCAGACCGTGGTTACATCGGCGAGCGACGACAAACTCGCGCGCGCCAAGACGCTCGGCGCAGGCCACGGCATCAACTACAAAACCACGCCGGACTGGGACAAGGCGGCGATAGAATTCACAGGTGGTCGCGGCGTCGATCAGGTGGTCGAGGTCGGCGGCGCAGGCACCTTCGCTAAATCTTTCGGCGCTATCTGCGTCGGCGGCAAGATCAGCATGATCGGCAATCTCTCGGGTCCGGCGACCGAACTAAACCCTGGCCTGATCATGGCGCGGCGCGCCAACATCCAAGGCATCTCGGTCGGCTCGACGCAGATGTTCGAGGCCATGAACCGCGCGATCGCGACGAACAAGATCAAGCCGGTGATCGACAGGGTGTTTAGCTTTGATAACGTCAAGGGCGCCTACCAGCACATGGCTTCCGGTGCTCACTTCGGCAAGATCGTCATCCGCGTGGCGGTGTAACCGTGAGAAATCATGACAGATAAAGTCAAACACGATCGAATCGGCGTGGCTTCGCCATTCTTCGGCATGGCAACGCCAGAGTCCGGTTATGACCCGAATAAGTGCGACACCACGCCGCCGCATGCGCCGTGGCGCCGTTGGTTCACGACGTCGCGTCAATGTGCGCGAGGCGGAAGCCCCAGCAATTTGCGACTGTTAGCATCAAGCTGCCAAGGCTCGCCAAGCGCACTCAATCGCTCGTTGAGGTACGGCTCGGCTTGATTGAGCCGGTCCACGAAGGTCAGCGGCTTGTCGCCGGTTCCATTCCAGAAATCATTGAATAGCCCTCTGACAAGGTCGCGACGGCGCCGGATTTCCTGTTGGTCAGGAGAAATGGCGGAGGCAACACCTAGCCGGTTTGGTTGAACGCGCTCTGCTTCAGAAGCAGCTTCGTGTTCGGCTACCGCGCTCTCGACGCCGGTTTCGACCACTGCGCTCTCGACAGAGGTTTCAACCACCTCGCTCTCGACACCGGCTCGAGCCGCTGCACCCGACGGACGGGTTCTTGGCCAAAAAAAATATCCGGCCAGCTTTATAAAAGCCGCTTCAATTCCGGCGATCAAACTCGACGGCTTTCCCATCCGTATTTCACCCGGATAGATGTACCATGGCCGACTCTCCCGAGTTGCCAATCCCCAAGCCATTATCGCGTACCGTCGATCGCTCATCCGGCAACCGCGATTCGCTCCTGCAGATTCGCTCAACAACATCACCGCGCAGAAAAGCGCGGATGGCTCGGTCGCCGCACGGTTCGGCGGCCGCGACGAAAAAAGAGTTGGCCTGCCGATCATGTCGGGCTGGCGTTAAATGGTACGGCTCTATCGGCCGCGCGCTGAAATCCTGAACCGCTCGTGGAAATTCGCGGAGGCGCAGGCAGTAAGTTGAGCGGAGCGGCCAGCGCGGCAATGTCTGCTTGTTGACCCGCAAGAGACATTGGCCGCTCACTCCGGCTTGATCCCGGCCGCTGCGACCACCTTTCCCCATTTCGCGTAATCGTCGCGGATGATTGCGGCATAGGCCCCTGGCGTGGTGCCGACGACATCGACGCCGATCGTCGCCATGCTTTGGTGGAATCCGGGCGCAGCGATGATCGCGGTGATCTCCCGGTTGAGCCTGTCGATCACATCCGCTGGCGTGCCCGACGGCGCCACCAGGCCGACCCACGAGCCGACCTCAACGCCCGGAAACGCCGCCTCGGACATGGTCGGAATATCCGGCAGAGACGCGATGCGCTGCCGACTGGTAGCGGCGAGGGCGCGCAATTTGCTCTCCTTGATTAAGGGCAGGAGCGAATTGATGGCGCCGATGAACATGTCGATGCGCCCGGCGAGCAGATCGGGGATCACCGCGGTTGCGCCGCGGAACGGCACATGGATCATGTCGATCTCGGCATGCATCTTGAACAATTCGCCACCGAGATGCTGCGGCGTGCCGACGCCGACCGAGCCAAACGTCAGCTTGTTCGGAGATGCCTTGGCGAGATCGATGAACTCCTTCACGGTCTTGACCGGTAGGCTTGGCGGAACCACCATTACAAAGGGCACGTCGGCGACCAGATTGATCGGCGCAAAATCGGTCACGGGATTGTAGACAAGATTGCGCGCGAGATGCGGACCCATGGTAAACGAGGCCGGCGCGATGAGAAGGGTATAGCCATCGGGGGGCGATTTCGCCACATAGGCATAGGCGATCGTGCCGCCGCCGCCCGGTTTGTTCTCGACCACGACGGTCTGTTTGAGGCGGGTCTGCAATCCGTCGGCGAGCGCGCGCGCCACCACATCGTTAGAGCCGCCCGGCGTGTACGGCACGATGAGGCGCATCATCTTGTTGGGAAAGCCTTGCGCGTTCACAGCTGAAACCGTGGCCGCCGCGGCGATGACGCACGCGGCCATCAGACGATTCATGTTCACTCCCCGCGGTTCGGATAGGCGGCCTCATTCATTCGAAAAAGTGGTAGCCGGCCGCCCGCTACTCTGGGATTGCCCAGATGCACGCCGAACTGGCACTAATGATAGCGATTTTCTGGTTTGCCCGGAAGCCCGCGTGCGACATGTGGACGGATGATGCCATCCTAAACTGCGAGTGGCTACCCGCGCGCTCGCACTGAGGCCAGCTACTGGCCCGTTTCGACCGTTCGCTGCAACGCCGAAAAACTTCCGGAGTTGGGGGCGAAGCGGAAGTTTACGTCGCGTGCATGAAACGACGTGAATGACCCTGGCTGTGTGAAAACCGTGTGAACTCGGAAACGAGTAGAATGCTCTTTCGCGGATTGATCGAAATCGACCGCGGGGCCTGAGCCCGCACAGGTGCAGGGACGGGCACGGCCGGCGAAACGCCGAATGCCGGCCGGGATTGCGCGGATAGACATGGCAGAGATACTTGTCAGAGGCGCCGTTTGCTGAATATAGCTTGGGCCCGCGCAAGTTGGCCATTGCGCTGCCTGTTCGATAAGCTCGATCGGCCATCCAACCAAATCGACCGTACGAGGAGAATCAATGGGTCGTCTGCTCAACATCGTCACCCCGCTGCACAAGATGACCAAGCGGGACTATGTCGGCCGCATGATGGACGAGAAGGTCCACTGCATGCTCAAGGCCAAGGAATACGAGGCCGACTACTGGGACGGCGACCGGCGCTACGGCTATGGCGGCTATCGCTACATCGAGGGCCGCTGGAAGCCGGTCGCGCAGGCGCTGATCGATCTGCACGGCCTCAAGGGCAAGGTTCGCATCCTCGACGTCGGCTGCGGCAAGGGCTTTCTGCTGCACGAGTTCAAGCTGCTGCTGCCCGAGGCCGAGCTCGTCGGCTTCGACATCTCGCGTCACGGGCTCGCGGACGCCCATCCGGACGTCGAAGGACAACCTGTTCCGCTACCGGGCGCAGGACCGCTATCCGTTCGGCGACCAGTCATTCGATCTCGTCGTGTCGCTCGGCACGCTGCACAATCTGAAGATCTTCGAGCTGCAGACCGCGCTGCAGGAGATCGAGCGCGTCGGCAAGAACAAATACATCATGGTCGAGAGCTATCGGAACGAGCTCGAGCAGTTCAACATGCAGTGCTGGGCGCTGACCGCGGAAGCGTTCTACGACACCGCGTCGTGGATCTGGCTCTACAACCATTTCGGCTACACCGGCGACTACGAATTCATCTATTTCGAATGAGCGAGTGGTGTGACGATGCAGATCAAGACAGCCAGGCGGCGATCCTCGCCGAATTCGCGCAAGCCGCTCGTCGTCGACGAGATCGCGCTGCCGGATGCGCTCGACGCCGGCCAGGTGCTGGTGAAGGTGCTCTACACGACGATCTGCGGCGCGCAGATCAACGAGATCGACGCCGTCAAGGGTCCCGACAAGTTCCTGCCGCACCTGCTCGGCCACGAAGCGTCGGCCGAGGTGATCGAGATCGGGCCCGGCGTCACCGACCGTCAAGCCCGGCGACACGGTCGTGCTGCATTGGCGTCCGAGCCAGGGCATCCAGAGCCAGGCCGGCCGCCTATACGTGGCGCGGCCAGCAAGCTCAATGCCGGCTGGGTCACGACCTTCAACGAATACGCGGTCGTCTCGGAAAACCGGATGACGGTGATCCCGGCCGATTACGACCTCAAGGTCGCGCCGCTGTTCGGCTGCGCGGTCACGACCGCGGCGGGCGTCATCAACAACGACGCCAAGGTCAAGATCGGCGAGTCGGTGGTGATCTTCGGCGTCGGCGGCGTCGGCCTCAACGTGGTGCAGTTCGCCGCAGCTCGCCGGCGCCATCCGATCGTCGCCGTCGATCTCCTCGACCACAAGCTCGAGATGGCGCGCCGGCGCGGCGCCACCCATTGCATCAATGCCGCCAAGGTGGCCGACGTGGCGGCGGCGATCCGCGCCATCGTCGGCGACAAGGGGCCCGACAAGGTGATCGAGACGACCGGCGTGAAGGACGGTCATCGAGCTGGCCTACGACCTGACCCACCCGGACGGCACCTGCGTGCTGGTCGGCGTGCCGAGCGAAAAGGTCACGATCTACACGCTGCCGATCCATTTCAACAAGGTGCTGACCGGCTCGCACGGCGGCGACGCCAAGCCGCATATCGACATTCCGCGCATCATCCGCCTGGTGCAGGCCGGGCGTCTGTCGTTCGACGGGCATCATCACGCACGAGTTTCCGCTTGGGCGACATCAACGCCGCGCTCGATCTCGTGCGCAGCGGCAAGGCCGGGCGGGTGCTGGTCAAGGCCGCTCAGGCGTGATCGCGCGGCCCTCCGGGCTCACGCTCCGGAATTTCGGCCACCGCCCTCCACGATCGCGTTCACCACGTCCCAGGGCCCGGGCGCGGCGATGCCGAACCGCTGCCGCAGGGCGGTCGAATCGAGGGTCGTGTAACGCGGCGTCGCCCCTTCGGGCAGTCCGGCGTCGCGGGCGCTGACGGATCTCACAAGCGCGGGATCAGCTCCCAGCCCGTCAGCCAAGTGACGCGCCACATCCGCGTAGGACACGTCCTGCGGCCCGGTGAGCTGGAAAATGCCGGGCGCCCGGCTCTCCAACAACGCCGCAATGGCGGCGCTCGCGAGCCCGATCGGGACGGGAGCCATGGGCATGTCGTGGAAGGCGTCGATCGGCTCGCCCGCGGACAGCGCCCGCACCCAGCCGTGCAGGAGCGGCATATCGGGCGAGACGACCTTCGCAAGGCGCAAGATGGCGACCGGCGCGCCCCGCCGCATGCTTTCGCGCAGCGCGGATTCAGCCCGGGCCTTTTGCCGTCCGTATTCGCTGACCGGGCAAGTCGCGGCGTCGGCCGGCACGCTCGCAACGGTGCCGTCGAACACCTGATTGCTGGAAAGGAAGACCACATGGATGCCCCGCGCCATCAGCCTCTCGGCCAGAGCCAGGGTCTGATCGACGTTGACAAAGGACGAGCCGGCCGGGTCGGCCGCACAGGCCGCCAGCCGGGCATTGGCGGCAAAGATACAGGCCGCCGACGTGTCGGGCGGGGGCTTCCACGCCGAGAGATCTCCTGCGAGATCCAGCAGCGGTCGACCGCTGGACACGAGTTCCGGGCGCCGCGTCGTCGCCGTCGTGGTTTTCCCCAAAGTCTTCAGATGCCGGTGCGTCCACGCACCGATTTCCGAGTCACCGCCGACGAGCAGAAACATGCAGCTCTTTCGTTTCGATCGTCCGGGCCGTCTCGTCAGGCCACCACCGTGTCTCTCTCGCTCATCGCGTCGGAAACCGCAGCGGCGATCTGTTCGGGCGCGAGGCCGTAGACTTCGAACAGCTCGCTCTGCAGCCCATATTTGTGCGGGAAGGAGTCCGGCAATGCGATGCGCCGAATCGGAGGAATACGGTGTCCGAGCGCCTCCACCAGCAGGTCGGTGATCGCGCTGCCGAGCCCGCCGATCGCCACGCCCTCCTCGACCGTCACGACCAGCGTCGCCTTGGCGGCGTGCTCGAGCACGGCCTCCTTGTCGAGCGGCTTGACCGAGTGGATGTGCAGTACGCTCGTGTCAATGCCTTCGCGCGCGAGTATCTCGGCGGCGGCAAGGCAATTGGTGGTCATGACGCCGGTGGACATCAGCGCGACGGGACGGCGGGTCGCCGCCTTGCGCATCGGAATTGCCTTGCCGATCGCAAAGCCGTTTTCCTTGCGACTGACGATCGGATCGCCGCCTTTCGCAAGACGTATGTAGATGGGATGCGGCCAATCGAGCGACACATCCATCAAGGACTTCATCTCGGCGGCGTCACAGACCGCGACCACCGCCATGTTCGGCAGCGCCCGCATGATCGCCATGTCCTCGATCGCCAGATGGGTGGGTCCAAGCGGCGCATAGACCAGACCTCCCCCGTTCCCGATCAACCGCACCGGAAGATCATGCAGGCATAGATCGACGGCAACCTGCTCATAGCAGCGCCGCGTGATGAAGGTCGCAATTGTATTGACGTAGGGGATGTAACCTTCCATCGCAAATCCGGCCGCCATGCCGACGACATTCTGCTCGGTGATGCCTTCCATGTAATAGCGGTCCGGCATTTCCCGTTTCATGTCGCCGAGGAGGCCGGGGCTGAGATCCGAGCCGATGAACACGACGCGCCCGTCGCGCTTGGCGAGGTCATGGACCTTATCGAGGCATGCGATGCGCATAAATCACTCCAGGGCGCCGTACATCTGCGATACGGTCTCGGCGGAGAGCTTGGCCTTGTGGTGCCAGTTCGGATCGTTCTCGGCGAAGGGAATGCCCTTGCCCTTCACGGTATGACAGATGATGGCGGTGGGCCTGTCGACGGCGAGCGGAAGCTGGCGGAACACGTTGCGCAACGCGCCGACATCATGCCCATCGACCTCGCGTGGAACAAATCCGAAGGCACGCCACTTGTCGGCCAGCGGCTCGAGGTCCTGGATTTCGCGCGTGGGGCCCGCGGATTGGATCTTGTTGTAGTCGATGATGGCCGTCAGATTGGCCAGCCGGTGCTTGCCGGCGCACATGGCGGCTTCCCACACCGAGCCTTCGTTGATCTCGCCGTCCCCCATGACGACGAACACGCGGCTGTCCCGCTTCTGCGCACGGACGGCCAGCGCCATTCCCAGTCCCACCGACAGTCCGTGACCCAGGGCGCCCGTCGATGCCTCGACGCCCGGGATTTTGCCGGCTTCCGGATGTCCGCCGAGAATGGAGTCGCGCCGGCAGAACGTGTCGAGGGTATCCGCGCCGATGAATCCCTTGTCCACGAGCATCGCGTAAAGCGCCAGGCATCCATGACCCTTGCTCAGGATCATCCGGTCTCGGTCCGGCCATTTCGGTTCCGACGGCCGGAAACGCAGAACGTCGTCGTACAAGACGCGCAGAATCTCGATCAGGGACATGGACGAGCCGACATGGCCGCGCCCTCCCCCGTCGAGCGCGCGCACCACCAGGCGGCGCAGCTCCTTGGAGCGCGCGTCCAACATCGGACCCGCGGGAGCTGTTCCGGTCACCGTTTCGGCCAGGCTAGCCATGTGCCATCTCTTCGGTTCGCGCCACGAGCCCGCGCGCGCGCGAAAGCTGGCGTGTCTTGGCGTCTGCCCATGTTTCGGTCTCGCCGGCCGCGACCCGCAGCCGCCAACGATCGGGCAGGAATTCGTTGAGCAGGATAAGCGCCCAGCGCAATCCAAACAGCGGATAAAGCGCCTCCAGCCGCGCGGCAAAGCTCGCGTCCTGTCCATAGATGTCCAACGCAGCGGTGCGGAAGCGCTCGCCTTGCGCCGGCGCCATCGGCGTGCCGGGATGGTGCAATATGTCCGCGGTCAGCTTCACGGGATCATCCCAGCCGAAATACTCGAAGTCGACGAAAACGAGCGTTCCATCCGCCAGCCGTAGACTATTGTGAAATCCGAAATCGGACGGAACCAAGGTTCTTTTTTCCTGTGGCAGCATGGCCTGGAAGTCAAGGCCGACGGCTTCCATTTTGCGCCTGGCGCCGCTCTCGAGGCTTTGCAAAAGCGGCTCGAACGAATCCCCCAGGAACGTCATGAGATTAGTCTCGGCTCCGCACTGCGCGCGAAGGGCCGCCAAGCGGCTGCGGATTTGCGCCTGCAGGATCTGTCCCGACAAGCAGGCCTCGGCCGCCTCCCGGTGAAAGACGCCTGCCGCACGGTGCCGCATGTCGTGAATGATCTTGAGAAAGGCGGCGGCCTGGTCGACGTCGGAATCTCCGACGGAAGTTACGGGAACGCCGTCGAGCCAGCTCAACAGCGCAAAGTTGCGTTCGCGGTCGACGGCGATCACCCGGGGGACGTTCGCAAGCCCGCGCCCCGCCAGCAGAGCAAGCGCCTCGACTTCGGTCTCCAGCCGGTCGCGCCGATCGTCGGCCCGGGAGGGATAGCGTTTGAGCGCGAACCGGGTGCCGCCGAAGTCGACGCGGTACACGCGGCTGTTCCTGCCGCCTCTCACGGGCTCGACGGCGTCCGCGCGCGCGCCGAGCAGCTCGCCCGCGACCGCCGCGGCGGAATCGACGGCCGGTTCGCTAATCATCGAACACCGCTTCGGCGATCCGCTGCCAGCTGGGACAAACGACAAAATGCGGCGAGGGGTCGCGCGTCCCGAAGAGCACGCGATTGAACTCCCGGCGGAAAGTCCGGATCGGTCAAGACCTCTTCCAGATCGTCGATGAAATACGCGCAATCGAGCGCCGCGATGCGCTTGAGCTTGTCCGGACGCGAGCTCTCGAAGAAGACGTTGTGGCGCGGGATCGCATAAATGTCCGGCGCGAAGAATCCCCTCGCCTCCATCCACCCCAGCGCCGCGTCGCGAAGGTTGACGCGATCGGGATCGTGGTGACCGAACTCCGTCTTGTGGCTCACGACGAAAACCACATGGCCTTCGGCGCGGCATCGGCGCAGGAACGCGTCTACGCCTTCGCACATGGGTGCTCCGCCAATTCCTTTTCCGTAAACGTGACCCTGCAGGCGTTGCCAGGCCAGCTCGCCGTCCGGCAGCAAGCGGATGGCGTCGCGCACAGCCTGCTTGTTGCCGGCAAACCCGGAGCCCAACAGGCCGCGCTCGCGCGCCGCCGCGAGGAACACCTCGTCGTAGCCGATCAAGGTATTGTCGAAGTCAACTCCGATTCGCGCGGGTTCCTGCACGGAGCTCCGTGTCTTTTCGCGAAGCCTCGATCCGGCGATCGGCCTAGACATCTTGCGCCGTAACCACCTTGTACTTCGGCTTCTGTCGACTGCCCTGCTTGCGCGCCCAATAGCCTCCCGCGTCCTGCGGGAATTCGGGAAGGCGCGACCACCCGATTGGCCGGAACGTCATGAACACGCTCGAATAGTCGCCGGAACGGGCTGAGCCCGAACGGGTTTCCGTGGTGGCGCTATTCGCCGCGTAGCTCGCCAGCATCAGCAATCCGACGGGCAGCGCCAGCAATGGCGCCATAACGGGATGACTGGTAACGACCCTGTTCAGGCTCACCAGCCAGCGCAGCACCCGCGCGCGCGCAGGCGTGACCGGCACGAACTCGGTCGACGAGAGAGCATCCCTGGACATTCAGGAATTGAGACGACCAATAGGCGAAATCCGCCGCGAAGCCGTCGTTCATCGCATTGGCCCGGCCATTGATGACGGCGAGCATCAGGAACCCATCGTCTTTCAGGAGCGGAAAGAGACGGTCGATCAAATCGCGACAAAGCTGAATCTCGTTTTCGGTGACCACCACGACGGAGCCCTGGAATTTCTTGAGCAGCGTCGCGATATTGCGTCGATCGAGATTGAGCAGGTCGGGCGTCTGGAGAATCTTGGCGTCGGCCGCGAACTGTGAAATCCAGCCTTTCAGATAGAGGATGTTCTGGCCCACGATCATCGGCGTTCCCGGTGTCGCGGACAACAGCTTCTGCAGGCGGTCCTGAAGCATGCGGTAGTCGGGCCAGCGCGGATGCCAGGGGTGAACATAGGGCGGGCGGCCGAAAACAAGCACCCTGAGCTCCTGGATGATACGGGTCAGGCTCCACCCTGGATTCGTCCAGGATTGGGGTGCGGCGCCGGGTTCGTGCCTTATTCGCTTGATCGCCCAGCGATGCGCCGCGATGGCGCCCAGCCAATAGGGATGGTCGCGGTGCGGCTGCGGCACGCTGCTCAACTTCGCGCCGACCAGTGCGACAAAACGGTCTGCCTCCGCGATGACGGTGGGCAATGCGTCCGGCACGTCCTTGGCATGAAACACGAGAGTCCAGCGAACGTTCTCCCGATGGCGTGCGGTGGTCCACTCGGACAGCGTCTCGGCGAGCGCGTCCGGATCGAAGGGCCCGATCCGGAGGAACGGCCTTTCGTGCGCACGCGGCTGCATTTCCACGACCAGGTACTCGTCGGAGTCGGTCAGTGCGTCGATCGCGCCGGACGGGCACATTTCCGGCATGAAGGAATAGTCGCATGACGAACCGATCACGAAATCGGTGACCTCGGGCCGGATACAGATCATGTGCATCAGGTAGAAGCGCCCGATCAACGTATCCTGGTCGACCCGCCAGAACAGTCGGTTGGTGTGGGCCGTATGCGACAGAGGAAAATTCACCACATTCGCGGCGGTCATCGGGTGCAGATGATGGAGAGCCCAACCCATCAGCTCGCGCGGCGGGATCGTCAGCTCAGGCCCGTCCTGCTCGAACTTTTCATAGAATTCAGGCGCGGCGTCCTCCTGAACGATCTGGAAGTTGCCCGCAAAAACGCCGCTCGCGCCGGCCAGCACCCGGGCCAACGCGTTCCTCAACGATCCCTCGGCAACCAGATAATCGGAGATCAAAAAGAAGAAGCAAGTGTCGAGCATGTCGGGGCCGGTTGCCCGCACGGCGCGCTCATAGGCGAGCGTGATGGTGGTGGAGTAATTGTCGCCCGTGATCAGATCGTCGATCAACTGGATCTCGGTCCTGCAGACCGACGACAGCAGCCGGTAGCCGGGATGATCGGCGATGAAATCGGCGTCGTCCGCGCTCGTGAGCAGCACGAACGTGCAGGGCAGCGTGCCCGCCAGGGCCGGCACATTGCCCGGGGCCAGCATCGTCGGCAGCGAGAATTCGAGAAACTGCGTGACGTAGCGATGTCCCCAGACCGGCAGCAGCAGGCGGACCGCCCGAGCCGGCGGTCGCCGGCCGGTCTTTCCGGACGTCGGGGATGCGTCGGATGCCAAAGGCGCGTTGTTCACACCAGCCGCCGGTTCTGCATGCGCTTGATGTTGTAGTAACGGTCGTCGGTCATCGAGTTCGGGACCTTGCCGGCCGTGAAGGCGTCGCGCAGATCGACGACGGCGTCCTCGACCGAGCGTTTGGCGATGAATCCGAGATCGCGCCGGATTCGCTCCGACGACACGTGATAGGAGCGATGATCGTCGGTCGGCGTCACCACGATCTCGACCCCGCGGCCGATTTCCTCGCGCACTTTTTCGGCGATCTCCATGACCTTGAGATTATGGTAGCCCGCATTCCAGATCTTGCCGTCGACCGCCGCATCGGGCGCCTCGAGCAGCAGGAGATAGAGGTCCGTCATGTCCTCGACATGGATGTTGGGACGCAGCTGGTCGCCCCCGAACACCGTGATCCTTCCATTGTTGATGGCGAGGTTGGTCAGGATGTTGACGGTCAGATCGAGCCGCAATCGCGGCGCGTAGCCGCACACCGTCGCGGGCCGCAGGATCACGGTGGCGAAGCCCGGCTCGCGCTCCTCCGTGAGCACGTCCTCGCACATGGCCTTGTATTTGGAGTAGTCGGTCAGCGGCAGGAGCGGCAGATCCTCGTGAACGTTCGGCTCGTCCCTGATGCCGTAGACCGAGGACGAGGAGGCGTAGATGAAGCGGCGCACCCCGGCATCCTTGCTGGCCTGCACCAGCGGGCGGAAGCAATCGTAGTTGATGGAACGGCCGAGGTGCGGATCGAGATCGAAGGAAGGGTCGTTGGAAATGCAGGCGAGATGGATGACCGCGTCGCAGCCCTGCACGGCCGCCTTGACCTGGGCGGGATCGCGCAGGTCGCCCTTGACGATCCGCAGCGCCGGATGGGGGCTGAGAACGTCGCCGTAGATGCAGAGGTCGAGAACGCTCACCCGATAACCGGCCGCCAGCAGCTTCGGCACGAGATTCGAACCCACATAGCCGGCGCCGCCGGTCACCAGCACATGATCGAAACGTTTCGGCATCTTCGCTACCTGTTGTTGGTCTTCAAGACGTCGGCTTCCGGGGCTTCCGTCGCGGTGTTTGCCGGGACCAGCCTCCGGCCCGCTCAGGGAACCGAACGTCGCCAAAACCCCGACGGACTCCCTCTCCCCGCAGGCAAGAGGGCTGGAGTGAGGGGCTGTATGCCTCTCGCTAGCGCGCGTTCCCCTCACCCGGCTTCCGCGCGAGCGCGAAGCCGGCCTCTCCCGGCCGGGAGAGGTGACGGGCTCATTTCAGCAGGGCGGTAATGCCCTTGACCAAGGCCGGTTTGTCGACCGGCCGGCGGTGGCCCACGATCTCGACCTTGAGGGCGCCCACGACATTGCCGATGAACCCGACCCTGTCGATGCGGCCGCCGGCCGCGACCAGCGGCGCCGTGACCGACAGGAACGCATCGCCGGCCCCCACCGTATCGACGACGTTGCGCGCGAAAGCCGGGATCGTATGGGTGTCGCCGCCGCGCCGGTGCGTGACGCAGCCGTTCTTGCCGTGCGTGATGATGATATTGGGGCAGTCGACATGATCCTCGACGATCTTGTGCGCCACCTCGCCGATGGGCGAGATGCGGTCTCCGATCGCGAGCCGCGCCTCGGGCGCATCGATGCAGATGTAATCGGCCCTCGGATAGCGGGTGACCAGGTTGTAGCCCATGTTGGCGCTGTTGCTTTGCGCGTTCACGGCCAGGAAGCGTGCGTATTCCGCGAGCGTCTGGACCGCGGAGTTGCCGATCAGGCCGTGACCGAAGTCGGTCGCGATCACCACGTTGGCGGCCGGCGCCAGCGCGGAAATGAGCCGATCGAGCTCGTGTTGCATCTCGTCGGGAAGCGGACTGTCGTCCATCATGTAGAGCTCGAACAGCTTGCGCATGCTGGTGGGGTCGACGAAGCGCCGCTTGAAGGTGGTGGGTGCGCCCGGCCGCCGCAGCACGTGCAAGTCGACGTTCGGCCGCAGGCTGCTGCGAACGAGCTCCTCGTGGCTGTCGCGGGCGCCCAGGCAGGTGATGACGTCGACTTTCTTGCAGAACGAGGCCACGTGATTGGCCGCCGCGAACACGCCGCCGGCGAAAATCTCGCTGTCCTGGTAGCGGCCGGCGATGACGCTCTCCTTCGGCGGCTTGCCCATCGGAATCACGTATTGGTACTCGTCGATGATGGCGTCGCCGACCAGCACCACGTGATAGTCGCGGATGCGCTCGATGAGGGCGAGCGTCTCTGCGAGGCCGCCGTCGCCGCGCATGCCGCTGAGATGGCGGGAGACGACCGGATCGAAAATGTTGAAATGCCGGTTGATCAGCTCGGTCGAGCTGAACATCACTTCGTGGGTGAAGTGGATGCGGCCGCCATGCGCCTCCACGGCATTGCGTTCCGCGACGATCTTTCCCGTCACGTCGCCTTCGGGATTCTCGTAGTCCTGTCCCTTCACGTAAATGCTGGGACGGATGGCCATGATGGCATTGACCGCGTCGGGCTCGGGATTGATCGCGACCCAATCGACATATTGGAGGTTGGCCAGCATTTCGGCCCGCAGCGCCTCGCCGAAGACCGGCCGGCCGGGGCCTTTGTTGACGAACCTGTCGGCCGTCAACGTGACGACCAGCACGTCGCCCAGCTTGCGCGCGGCTTCGAGATGACGGACATGGCCGATATGGAGGAGATCGAACGTGCCGTGCGCCTGGACCACGACCTTGCCGGACTGGCGCAGGCGATCCAGGATCGACGCCAGCTCGGCGACCGGCCTGACCTTGTCGCGCGTCTCGGGCGCTGCCCAAGTCGCCCGCGTCAGCGGAATGACGTTTGCGTCCATTGGCTGGCATCCCCCCGTTCGACTGGCCTTGTACCATCCCCAAGAAATCGGAACCAGTCCGCCGTCGCGGCGGCGATCTGCGCCGGCGTCCAGACCGGCGCATCGCGCCAGTGCGCCATGTTCTCCCGCATGATTCGCACGCCTTCGGCAAATGCGACTTTTGGTTCCCAGCCCAGATGCGCCCGGATCTTGCTGATGTCCGCCCAGGTGCAGTCGGGCTCGCCGGGGCGCTTGGGAATGGCGACGGTCGGAGGCGAGCCGAGCAGACGGATGAGCTCGTTCACGCTCACCGGTCGTCCGCTACCGACGTTGTAGGTCTCGCCGATCTTGTCGCTGCCCGCCACGACCAGGAGCGCGTCCACCACGTCGCTCACAAAGGTAAAATCCCGGGTCTGTTCGCCGTCGCCGACCACGGTCAGCGGTTTGCCGGCCATGAGCTGGGCCAGGAACACGCCGAAGACGGCCCCATAGGTTCCGCTGGTGCGCGCGCGCGGCCCATAGACGTTGAAAAAGCGCACGGAGACGGCCGGCAACCCGTAGACGCTCGCCCAATGCGTGACCAGCTGCTCGCCGAGATACTTGGTGAGCGCGTAGGGGTAGCGCGGGCTCGCCGGCGCGGTTTCGGGCGTCGGATAGGTCTCCGGGATACCGTAGCACGAGGAGGACGCCACATAGACGAACCGGCGCACCTGCGCGCGGCGGGCCGCCTCCAGCACCGCGAAGGTGCCGTCCACATTGGCCTGGAAATAGGCCTCCGGCTGCTGGATCGAGGGGACGATATCGGCCCGCGCCGCCAGGTGGAAAACGCGTTCGACGCCCGCGAAGGCGGCGGCGACGGCGGCCTTGTCGGCCACGTCCCCCGCCACGACGTCGAGGCGCGGATGGCCCTCGTGCTGCTGGAGATTGCTGCGCCGCCCGATCTCGAAATTGTCGAGCACGCGGACGTCGCGGCCCTCCGCGATCAGCCGATCGACCAGATGACTTCCGATAAAGCCCGCCCCGCCGGTGACCAGATCACGCGCCATTGAGTCACGCCCTGCCCTCGCTTCCTCCTTACGGTAGCGCCGGTTGCGATGCAACCCGATAGGCCAATGATCCGACGGCTTCGGAACTGGTCTCAAGATCTTGATTTATCTTGATTTCCCATCTTTGATGGAACCTTGCGCTCAGGGGCATGCGAGGCGGGCCATCTGGGCGTTGGCCTCTGCGGCCACATAGGCCCGGCGGATCGACTCATCCGCGCCGCACCGCCAGAAGACCGACAGATCCTTGCCGCAGCCCGGCGCCGGGTCACCGAGGCGCCTCACATCGACGACGAACGAGCACATTTTCCTCGCCCCCGCGCAGCCTTCGGCGATGGCGACCGTGGCATTGCCCGCCTTCACGTCGCTCACCTGCCCGCTCCGTGCCGCGGTGCCCCGGCAGTTCATCCCATAGGTCGCTTCCGTCACCCGGATGAGGTCGGCATCGGGATCCGCCGGCGCCCAATAATCCAATATTTGCAATGTGATCCAGAACGATCCTGCGAGGACGGCGAGCCCGGCCGCCAGCCAAAATATCGTCCGGCCCGTGGTTGCCGCCATGGGGGCCGCCCTTTTCCAAGCCTGCCGATCGGTCGCGCGCGATCGGCCTTTCATCCCCGGCGGGGAAAATCGTCGGGCGCTTACCTCAAGCCGGCGCGGCCGCGGCCGCGACTGCGAGCTCCGCTGCCGGCTGCTGCGGCTCCTGGTCGGCCGCCGAACCCCGATAGGCGGCGATGACCTCGTTGATCTCGCCGTAAGCCATCAACGTGCCGTTCTGCAGCCAGATCGCCTTGTTGCACAGCAGCCGCAAAATATCGTCGGCGTGCGAGGCGACGAACAGGATGCTCGAGCGCTCGACCACGCCCCGCAGCCGCGCGAAGGCCTTCTCGAAAAATCGCAAGTCGCCGACCCCGATGACCTCGTCGATCAGCATGACCTCCGGGGCGCGCACGGTCGCGATCGCAAAGGCAAGGCGCAGCATCATGCCGGTCGAGTAGGTCCGCACCGGAACGTTCAGGTAATCGCCGAGCTCGGTGAACGCCACGATGTCGGGGATGCTGTCCTCGACCTGGCTGCGACTCAGGCCCCACAGCCGTCCGCACATGCGGATGTTGTCCCAGCCCGTGGCGTCCATGCTCATCCCGAGCGTGGCGTCGAACAAGGGCGAAATCCGGCCCTCGACCTGGACGCTGCCGCGGGTCGGCGGGTAGACCTCGGAGAGAACCCGCAGCAGCGTGCTCTTGCCCGAGCCATTGTTGCCGACGAGCGCCACCCTGTCGCCGTGATGGGCCTCGAAGCTGACGTTCTTCAGCGCGCTGACGCTCACATGCGATCCGGCCGGCGCGAAACGCCCGCCGACCGCCCGGCCCAGCACCACGCTGCGCACCGACGCGCTGCGCACGTCGTAGATCGGGATATCGACCGAAACGTCCCTCACCACGATGCTTGCCACATCCGTCTCCGATCGCTCAAACCCAGAACACGATCCGCCTGGAGGCTCGCTTGAGCAGCAGCAGCGCGAGCGCCAGGCCGGCGACGAACATGCCGATCGCGACCGCCCAGGACAGCGGCGCGGGCGCGCTTCCCAGCAGCGGCGCACGCACCAGCTCGATGAGGTGATATAGAGGATTGATCTCCGCGATCCAAGTCGAGCCGCCGAGCGTCGACACCGGCCACATGATCGGCGTTGCGAACAGCATGATCTGCGTCAGCGTTACGACGATCTGGGTGATGTCGCGGAAACGCGCCGCCACGATCGCCAGCGTCAACGCCACCCAGCTCAGATTCGCGAGCAGCAGGATGAGCCCCGGCACGACCAGGAAAACCGTGAATCCCACCGAAACGCGGAACAGGAGGGCCACCGGAATGAAGATCACGACCGTATGCAGGAAGATGATGAAATTCCGCCAGATGACGCGAAACACGTAGAGCCCATAGGGCAGACGGATCTGCTTGATCAGCCGCTCGCCCTCCTGGAACGACCCGCAGCTCTCGTTGACCACTTGCGAGATGAAGCCCCACGTCACGTATCCCACGGTGAGGAACGGAAGGTAGGTCTCCACCTCGACGTGAAAGATCCGGCTGTAGATCACGCCCAGGACGCCGATGAACACCGCCACGCTCAGCGTGATCCAGAACGGCCCGAGCGTGGAGCGGCGGTAGCGCTGGCGGATGTCGTTCCAACCCAGCATCGTCCACAGCCGCCAGGCCTTGACCGCCGAAATCGCGTCCCGTCGGGTGGCATCGAGGAGGGATTGCATTCTTAACAACCGCGGGTTCCGATGGGTTGTGGCAATTCGGTCGCCGGATACGGTCCGGGCGCCGGAATGTAGCGGTGCGAGCTTGTTACCTTGCGGGACCCGAAAGTGGTACACTTTTTCAGTGGGGCGCGCTTGGCCGATACGCGTAATGAGCATTGCTCGCGGTGCCATCTGACTGAAAATCCTTGGCGAAGCAGCGCATTCGAACCGGGAATGGCGGCACTTGAGCCGACGATAGAAATTTGCCCTGATCGTGTGCGCATTGGGCCGCGCAGCATCCGTGGCTTGGCAGAATGTCTTTGCGAATCAGGTGGTTGCGCGGTCGTCCAAGGGAACAGTTCCAGACGGCATCGAGGACATCCACGTGCTGGAAAACGACGCCGCCTGATCGTCCCATCACCCAAGATCCCGAATGGCTCGATTGGGCGACCCCTGGTCTGGTCTGGCCCAGCAGATAGAGGATGGGCATCTCGAGCGTCGGCCCGATTCCTCGTTAGGCCTGCCAATGTCAGCTACAATTGATCGGACGCCCGGACCCCAGCGCAGGCCCCGCTGCAACCATCTGCTAGGAACCGCGGTGGGTGAACACATGGTCGATCAGAAAAAGAGGGAGGAGCATGTCTGCGGGCCAACTCGCGAGCAGGGTCGCATGACGCTTGAGGCCAGTCGCAAGCGCAAACTTGTTTAGCTTGGCGGAGAACGGCGTCAGATTGAAATCGCCTGCCACGATCAGCGGACGAGACCGCGATCCGACATATTGGATCAGCCAGTCAATATGTCGTGCCTGTGCGGTAGGGTGAAACGGATAGGCGAGATATACGCCGTAGCGACCTCGTAAGTGATGCCTGCCCCCCTGAAACAGGCCCAAACCACGGCTGGATTTCGTTTCGCCCCATTGGACGGTTCCGGCATCGATGGCACACGTTTCGCAAAGAGCGCGATGCCCGATTTCTCGGCTCGCCCTGCGCCCCCCGCAAAAAACGTGAGGATATGCGGCTTTGAGGTGGCAAGCGAGTCTGTGACGGTTGCGTCGTCGACCTCTTGCAGAAGCACAACATCTGCATCCGTCGCAATGATGAATTGCGCAATCTCGCGATACCGTTCATTCGGACACATTGATATTGAAAGTGAGAACTCGGAGGAACGGAACCGCAGAAGGATTCCGCTCGGCGGCCGTCAAAAAGGGCAGCAGAAATAGAATGGAGTCGTGATCAAGGCCGAGGTAAGTAGTACAACCGAGGTCTGATCGCCCACCACTAGCGCCACAATCAACGCAGCCCTGACGATGTTGGCCAGCGTAAACAGCCGGAGGTCGTTGACGAGTTCGACGAGGGCAGCCACCATGCGAGCATTCCGGAAATCAGGCATACAACAGCGGTTGCCGTGCTGAGGTGAATGTAAGCAGACAGGATCGCCAATTTGGCTTCCTACGCCCTTATCGTCAAACGCAGCCCTGGATAGGCTTGGTTGACCTCCGCCAGCCTTGTTGACCCTTCTGGAGGTGCTGCAATTTCCGCCGTTGTTCCCTTCCTGCCCCATCTTGAGGGTCGCGTCGAACACCTCCACGCCGGTTGCGAATTCAACCTTACCGCTGTATTGGGAGGTCAGGCTATAAGCACCCACGCGTAAGCGGATCCTGCTCAGGGGAACTTCATGTCTGTCGAGGACATCCGGGGTGCAGTGAACAAGCCCGCAACCGATGCTAGTCGCGGAGCAACATGGGCAAGCGTCCCAGTCTGTCGATCATAGCGCCCGTATACAACGAGCAAGATCTTATTCGCGACTTCATCGGGCGCCTCACGGCGCGTCACCGCCCAACTTGCGGACCGATTTGACATTGAAATCGTGCTGGTCGATGACGGCAGCAGGGATAACACGCTTGAAGTCATGAAAATCACTCGTCCCCCGATACCCGGGAACTCCAGATAGTCGAATTGCGTTCCAATTGCGGGCAGACTGCTGCGTTGCAGGCGGGGCTTGACGTAGCCACCGGCGACCTCGTGGTCACGATGGACTTCGACCTGCAGCACTTTCCGGAGGACATCCCACTTTTCCTGGCAAAAATCAGCGAGGGCTGGGACGTCGTCTGCGGCTGGCGCCACGAGCGGAAGGAAGGGCTCGATCGCCGCCTGCCTTCTGTTATCGCCAATTGGTTGCTGCGCAGGATTTCGGGCCTGACGATTCACGATACGGCACGACGTTTGGGGCCTATCGCCGAGAAATTGTCAACGATATCCGTCTGCTCGGCGAGAGCCATCGTTTCGTGCCGATCTACGCCAAGACGGTCGGCGCCAGGATTACCGAGGTGCCGATCAGCAACATTGAACGGCCGAAAGGTGCCTCGAATTACGGCCTCATGCGAACGTTCAACGTGCTCTTCGACCTGGCCTTTCTCTATTTCTTCGTTCATTTCCGAGACCGCCCGATCCGCGTTTTCGGCTGGCTAGCGCTTGGGTTTTGGATTTTTGGTGGCGCGATCGCGGCAGTCCTATTGGGAGTCGAATTTACTCTACGGAATTCCCGTTGTTCGCGACCACCTCGGTTGGTTCATGCTGAGCGTCGTGCTGGTGCTCTTCGGTTTGCTTTTCATATTGTCGGGCGTGACGCTCGAAATGATCGTCAGGATCTACTTTTCCGATGCATCGCATACCCCCTATCGTCTGCGAAAGATTTGGAACGTCAATGATCTCAAAAAATGAAAATTTGGGAAAATCCTCGTGTGCGGAATAGTCGGCATTTTCAGCAGCAAATCCAACCCTCGCATCGACGACCTGCTCACTGCGACCAACCTGCTTGTTCATCGCGGTCCCGACGGAGGCGGCTACTGGCATGAGCCGCCATTCTGGTTTGGCCACCGGCGTCTGTCCATTATCGATCTGAGCCTGGGCACTCAGCCCATGGGAAGAACTCGAGCGGCCAATACGTGATTACCTTCAACGGCGAAATCTACAACTACGTCGAATTGCGCTCCGAGCTGGAGGCACTCGGGTCCCGCTTTATGACCCGGTCTGACACGGAAGTCATTCTGGAAGCTTACCGCCACTACGGTGTCGCGGCAGCTTCCAAGCTCGTCGGCATGTTCGCGTTCGCCATCGCGGATCGGTTGGAGCGCACACTATATCTGGCACGCGATCGGCTGGGCGAGAAGCCGCTGTATGTGTGGACGGCACCTTCCGGCGATACGGTGTTCGCGAGCGAACTTAAGGCCATCACCTGCATGTCTGATTTTGCGTGCGAGGTCGATCCAGTGGCGCTCGGCGGCTACCTCCTGCTCAACTACGTGCCCGGCGATGCGATGTTATTGCGTGGGATCACCCGACTTCCCGCCGGAACATGGTGCCGACTGCACCTCAATGGCCGCCGTGAGGAGGGTGCTTATTGGACGCCAGCATCGCGCGAGACGATCACTGATGACATCAAGACCCAGGGTGCAACGACAGTCGACGAGCTCGCAAAACGGCTGGATCAGGCGGTCCACATCGCGCTTCGCAGCGATGTGCCCGTCACGCTGTTTCTATCTGGCGGGATCGATTCGTCTCTCGTCGCCGAAAGCGCCACCCGCCAGGGATACCTGCGCCACGCCTATTGCCTGGACTTTCAGGACCGGCGTTTCAGCGAGTGGGACAATGCCAAGCTGGTCGCAGATCGGCTGGAACTCGAATTACGGCGAGCGGTCGCGCGCCCGATCGATCCTCAGGAATTCGACCGTCTCATCTACCATGCTGACGATCCGCTCGCGGACTCCTCGGCGGTTGCAGTTGATGCGCTGTCCCGCGAGGTCGCGATGGATTACAAGGTGGC
Source organism: uncultured Pseudomonadota bacterium (assembly GCA_963791155.1). GTDB lineage: Bacteria > Pseudomonadota > Alphaproteobacteria > Rhizobiales > Xanthobacteraceae > JAVDCA01. Next base: position 47,749 of record CAWBRI010000013.1, on the reverse strand, counting down.
GATCAGCGGTGACGGAGGCGATGAACTGTTCGGCGGGTACCTAACATACAAGGCGACCGCGATATACCAACAGCTCCGTCATTTTGTTCCCGCAGGCGGAGCGCGCCTCGCCTCCCATTGGCTCGGCCGCATTAGCACGGCAAACACGAAGGTTTCGGCCGCCTACAAGGCGCAACGTTTCCTGAGAGCTTGGGGCTACGCGCCTGCGGTTGCCCACTTTACCTGGAACGGCACCTGGCTTCCGCAGGAGGCGACGGCTATCTTGGCTCGCGAGACGTCGATGAGTTGGCCCGTGGAGCGGGCAATCGAGCAACTGATTTCCCGTTCCGAACTGCCCGCGTCGCCGCAGTTGCGCGAGTTGCAGATGGCGGATATGCGGGAATACCTGCCGAACGATATTCTCACCAAGATCGATCGCATGACGATGGCGCATGGTCTTGAATGCCGGGCGCCGTTGCTCAATCCGGCCGTCGCCGAATTCGGCATTGCGCTTGAGGCTCGCGAAAAGATCCGGCTGCCCGGGAAGGGCAAGCGGTTGCTGCGCGCGCTGGCGGCGCGAACCTTGCCTAAGCAGATCAGCACGGCGAAAAAGCAGGGCTTCAGCATTCCTGTTCATAGCTGGCTGCGCCACGAGATGCGCGACAGCCTTGAAACATTTTTATCGCGCGAGCGTCTCTCTGAGATGGGGTTTCTCGATGGCGAGACCGTCATGGCCCACAAGAGCCGTCATCTCGCCGGCGAGGCGGATCTCGGCTTCGAATTGTGGGGCCTAATGGCACTCTCAGCCTGGTGGAGTCACCATAGGCAGCGCGGCAGAACATTGCGGAAGGAAGCAACCGATATGAAACAGATCACCTTTTCGCCTTTCCAGCAGCCGGCCAGGCCCGTAAGCCCGGCGCTGCCCATCTGAGGGTTGATCCGATGCGGGCCGAAGTACTCAAGCAGAAGACGCATTACGAAGCGATTCACGAGGACTACGAAGCCCATTATTTCGATCGCGAGTCGATGTTGTTCCGGGAGCGCTTCGTGTATAATTTTCTGTTTGCGGGGCTCGACCTGAACGGAAAGGACGTCGCGGACATCGCGGCCGGCAGCGGCCATAACTCGCTGTGGGTTTCCCAAAAATTCCCTGGCGCACGAATAACGGGGTTTGACATATCGGAGAAGGCCTGCGCCGCCTACCGCACGCTTGTCGGACGTAACGCTCACGTTTTTGACATCACGAGTGGAAAGGATTTTGGGCAAACCTTCGACGTCGCCATGGTGTTTGGCGGCCTGCACCACTGTGTGTCCGATTTGTCTGGAACGTTTCGCACACTTGCTAAGCTAGTCCGCCCAGGTGGGTTGCTGCTGTTTTACGAGCCCAACAGTCGATATTTTCTGGAAGCCCTACGAAAGGTTTGGTATAAATTAGATGCGACCTTTGACGACGGAACCGAGAGCGCGCTTGATCACGACGCCCTCAGGGCATTGACGAAAGCGGATTTTGAGACGATCGATGTACACTATATGGGAGGGCCAGCGTACTTTTTCATCTACAATAGCATGATTTTTCGAATTCCTCGAAAGGCTAAGCGCTTTCTTGCCCCGATCTTGTTTCCCCTCGAGCGCGCTTACAACATCATGTTGCCCGGACGAACTCTCGTTCCCTTACTTCATTGCGCGTTGGCGACGACTTGACACACGTGTCTCGGCTGAAACGCAAGCAGCGCGATGAACGACCTGGACCATGACGCCCCAGAGAATCCGGACAAGACGAGGGGTGCGGATCGCGGTCGGCTTGGCGATATCCGCCGCGTGTATAGCGGCTCTCTTCTTCCTGATCGACTGGCGCAGGACGGGGTCCGCACTCGCCCATGTTGATCCAACCTACTTGGCGATCTCGCCAGTCCTGTTGCTCGCCTGCTATTCGGCCTTTGCCGTGCGGTGGTGGGTGTTGACTGGGCGCGATCCGTCCCTTCCCCGCGTCGGCTCTTTGCGGTGCTGATGATGGGCCTCGCGGTGAACGTCACACTTCCGCTTCGCCCCGGGGATGGGTTGCGGGCCTACGTCGTCGGCTACGTCTACGGTTATGGTGCCCTACGGGCCATCGGCAGCATTATCGTCGAGCGGTTGCTCGACGTCGCCACGATCCTGGCCCTCGGTGGCGTCATTGCTGTCAAAACTCAACTCCCGGCATCGACCGAATCCGCGCTCGCTTGGGCAACTCTCTTGACCATCACTGCGGTCGCAGGCGCGCTGGTCTTGGTTTTGCTCAGCGAGCCGCTGAACGTTCTTTTTGCCGAAGTTACCCATACCTCCCGCCATTACTGGATTCGCAAGGTCGCGGCTCAAGCGAATGAATTGGCCCATGGATTAAATATCAGGGGAGATCATTGGCGACTGCCCCACGCAGCTCTGTGGAGTGCGGTGGGCTGGGCGTTCTTCAGCGCGGCGATGATTGTCTGTCTGGTGGCCTTCGGAATTTCATCGCCGATTATTGGCGGTGTCCTGCTGACCGTCCTGACCAATCTCGGTGGGATAATTCCTTCATCGCCGGGGTCGATCGGGATCTATCATCTGCTCGGGGTCCTCGCCCTTTCAACGACCGGCGTGTCGCAGGAGCTGGCGCTGGCCGCTACCGTGGTCAGTCATGCGCTCATTGTTGGCGTCCAGCTCGTGATGGGAGCTCTGGCCTTCGCCACGACGGACGGGCTCGTGCGGGAGCAAATCAAACAATGGCAGAAGCCCGCTGGAACTGACTAATTGGACCGTGTAACAATTGGCCCAAGAGAAACTGACGCTTGCAGCGCTCGAAGAAGTCGGCAGATAGCGAACTAGGCGCACATGAAACACGATCTTGCCGCCCAGACCATTGTCGATTTTGGGGCCCAGTGGACGACCTTCACCGACAACGAGGGCTATTACGGCTCGACCGACTACTTTCTCGACACAGTTGCGCCGCTCATGTCACTTGATGATGTCAAGGACGCGAGGGTTGCAGATATCGGCTCTGGCACAGGGCGGTTCGCACTTATTTTTCTTTCGGCCGGCGCCAAGCACGTCTACGCGGTGGAGCCGTCCATCGCGTTCGAGGTGCTCAAGCGGAACACCGCTGCGCATGCCGACCGAGTGACGCTTCTGAAGGCCAGGGGCGAAGACTTGCCACCCGAACTTCAGCTCGACCTCGTATTCTCTTACGGCGTGATCCACCACATACCAGAGCCACTCCCGACCCTGCGCGCGGCCTACGGTGCGCTTCGACCGGGCGGCAAGTGCTGTATTTGGATTTATGGCAAGGAGGGAAACGAGCTGTACCTTGCGGTCACCAAGCCCCTGCGCTGGATCACGACGCGGCTTCCTGACCGGATCCTTCGCGGTCTCAGCCACATCCTCAACGTAGTCGCTGACGTCTACATCTCGGCGTGTCGATACTTCCCCCTGCCGTTGCGCGGCTACGTGCGCAAAGTCTTCGGCAAACTGGATCGACGGCGGCGCTACGAAGTGATCTTCGACCAGCTCAACCCTGCCTACGCGAAATACTACCGTGCCGAAGAGGCGCGCGCCCTGTTCGAACAGGCGGGGTTCGCGAACATCAAGTTGCACCACCGGCACGGCTACAGCTGGACTGTCCTGGGACACCGCCAGTAGTGCACATTGAGCAGCACTGCTATCGACGCCGCCAAACTCTGAGCGATTCTCTGTGTTGGAAATGCAGACCGACCGAACGGACATGGAAATGCAGGCTCAAACCACGCAACGGCTCAGAGCGCAAAATCGGGTCCGATCGCCTGCGGGCGCAAGTCGGTTCTGCCGGCTATTTTCTGTGCAGCCCTGGCAGCGTTCATCATCATGGGCATTTTCCTGGAAGGTCAGCGCCGGGGCATGGACCACAAAATAGAGGCACTCGAAAATCACCAGTGGACTATTGCGATCGCGCTGTCGGATCTCGTCTATCATCTCAACGCCGGCTATGTCGGGTATGCCACCGTTTATAATAAGCTTACGGAACTCTGGTATAAGGGGGCATCGAATGTCCACGATCCTATCATCCGTGAGCACGATCAAGATCGCGATTTGATGAATGACGCCATACGTGCGGCCGCATCCCTCGGCGAGCAACAACCTGGATTTGTCGGCGATCGAAGCCTCATCACGATGATCTACAGCGATATCGGGTCTGTCGATTTTGACAAATTGGCATTCCGAATCTTCGGCCTTCGGATCGAGTCGTTTTATTATACTTTTTTCCTCCTGCTCGCGATCAGCGCCGTAGCCTACTTGATCTCCTTCTGGTCGGACCTGCTACCGACAATCGTCCTTTTGTGTGCGCTGTTCTCGTTTTTCATTGAAATGTACACGTGGATATTCACCATCACCAGCGACATGCCTACGTTTCCCGGGATGCGCCATAGCTCGACCTTGGCGATCGTTCCAGCCCTGCATTTTATATTTTTGATTATCAAGCGACGGCCATTTTCGGTGGTGACCGGCTTGGCGACCCTAATCCAGCTCGCAATTATACTTTTAGCCATCAACATTCGCGGCTCGGCGGGATGGGTCCTCGTTTTTGTTCCGGCCGCGGCGTTTTGGGTCGCCTGGTTCGACCACCGTAATGCCCCTCAAGCCCGAACCTGGCGGCATGTGTTGCGCAACGCCGTGCAGTGGCCGGTGCTGCTGCTGCTCGGCGGATTCTTTCTCTACAATCAATATACGAAGCTCGTGCTTCACCCTGTTTATTTCACTGATGATGTGCTCCCCTATCACGGGTTTTGGCACACCGCATATGTAGGACTGCTCCGTGCAGGGTTAGACGGAATGCCCCGCCTGATACCAACGGGCAGCAAAGCGCCCGAAATTTTACAAACGCGTGGCGAGGATAACGCGGGCTATGTGGCCGCCATGGAATATTTGCGAGATAGTCATTTCTTACCCCCGCCGTCGGATTTTCCCGCCTCTTTGGTGGCGCCAAGTTATATTTCCTCGTGGACTGGAGCGCCAAAATTCAGATTGCATGATGATATCATGCGTCGTGTGGTCATCGGAATATGGGCGCGTCATCCGTTTTTGAGCTTCAAAATATATGCCGTGTACAACCCGCTACGGGCGGTAGCAGCCTTGAAGAGGGTCATTATTAGTGCGCCAAACCGGATTTGGCCATGGCTTCTCGTTTTGGGCGGTATGACGGCATTTGCAATCACATGGGCCGTGGGCAGAGGATCGGACCTCGATGCCATGACGGGCGCACTATTCCCGATTGCGGCGGCCCTTCCATTTGCGGCTTTGCCGAATATTTGGGGCTATGCGGAGCCCCATACAATTGCTGACCTTTTGTTGGTCAGCTTGATTTTCCTTCAACTTGTCGTCTACGGAGGTGCAATACTCCTCGTATACGCGGCGCCGATTGCTTGGTCGAAACGATTTAGTCTTGGATCAGTGTACAACGAGAAGGAATGATAGTTCCGGGTTTCCTCTTCTACAAATCCCGAAGACCCCATTCGAGCTTGACCACAAAATGCCGGAGGCGTCTCCTTCAAGCAGGCCGCCGCTCCCATGGCGGCCTGAACCAAGCAGAGAGCCGCCCATCATACCGGGCGCCTGTTCATTCGATCCAGGCCAGCCCAGCTGTCGATCGGCCACCCGCACGCAGAGCCGCGCGGCGGACCAAAAAAATAAACCGGTCCTTTCGAAATTGCGCTAACGCGTGTTCCGCTGCCTTGGGATCTGAACGCTCAAAACTCATGACCGTCATCCTGAGGAGCGGCCCACCGATCTCGGGTTTACCCGAGATCGGTGGGCCGCGTCTCGAAGGACGACGGCCCCTGCGGCGCCGCTTGCGCGCTTGTTGCGCCTCCTCGGCCGTGCATCCACCGATTTCGGGTATACCCGAAATCGGAATATTGAGTGCGCAGGATGACGGGGCTGAATTCGAGCTGACCGCAACACGCTCTACAGACCCGGATTTCGCACCGTCAGCACGCCGTCATTGGTGGTGAACTTGCCCAACGGGCTGGTGAACTCCGAATTCGGGTCATAGCTGAAGACGATGTCCCAGCCCTGCTGTTCGAACAGCTGGTGCAGCGCGCGGTGCACGTCCTTGCCGTGGGTGCCGATGTGGATGCGGCGGACCTTTCGCTTCAGCAGGTCGATGAACGGCGGAATGACCAGGATCTCCGACTGCTGGATGTCGGACTCCAGATAGTCGACGCGGTCGAACGGGCCCAGGACGTCGCCCAGCGTCACCGCGCTCACGAGCTTGATCTCGGCCATGAAATTGAGCCCCGGCACCAGGTCCTTGGTCAGGCCCGTGGTGTTGCGGATCAGCAGGTTGCGCAACGCCTCCTCGACGCGACCCGTGGCGATGATCTCGCGCGCGTAGATCTCGCGGGACGTCTGCTCGTTGGTCGCCACGCAGTTCTGCGCGCCCGTGCCGGGCGAGCCGACCGGAAACAGGACCGGATCGTTCCGGTCGCTGATGGCCAGCGGGACCAGCCACTGAGCGTCCGGGTCGATGCCGTTGTCGCGCATGTGGCGGCGGATCCACTGGCAGTTCTCCGGCTCGGGTTCGACCGCCACCAGCCGGCCGGGCATCGGGTTGAGGGCTTGCAGCGTCCGATAGGCGCCGACCGCCTGCGCCCCGTAGCACGCCCCCAGGGTGATCATGACATAGTCTGTCGCGGGCGTCGCGCGCGGCCTCGACCCAGTTGACCGCCTCGAACCAGCCTTCGCCGTCCTCGATGGTCGGCAGCCGGGTCGCCACGGCGCCGCCGCCCACCGCGGCCGGATCGATCCCGAACGGCACGCGAAACTTGGCGTCGGTCAAGGTGCCGAGGAAATCGACCAGGTAGCCGGTGGGGACGCTCCCCGACCACGGCGTCAGGCCCCGGAAGGCGTCGGCATAGTTCTGCAGGTCATTCATGGGACGCCTTGCCGGCATGGGATGGATCAAGCGGCGGGGACGCGCGGTCGCGGCCGCCCGTTCGTTGCGGTTCCCAATAGCGCGCCCACATGGTTTTTGAAAGCGCACGCAGGCTCACCGGCCGGAACCGCAGCCACAGCCATCCGAGCAGCACGAGCCGCCCTGCCCGCCCGATGGCCAGCCGGCTGATCGCGCCGAGAATGGTTCTGCCGGCGCCGGAACGCACGCTCAGCCGCAGCAGCACCGGGCGGTTGACGGGCCGCGCCATCACGGCCAGGCGCGAGGTCGCAAAGCGCCAGCGCCGGTCGAACAGGGCCGGGTACCAGCGCGGAAAAACCGGATCCGCCGCGATATGGGCGAGCGCCTGCGCCATGGCGTGGATGGCCTGCTCCGGATGGGTGGCGGTCGAGCGCGACAGGCCTTCCTCGAACACGCACCAGGTCGCGACGATCGTCGGGCGCGTAGCAGAAGCCGTGCCGCAAGGCGATTTTTCGCGCCACATAGCCATCGGCGAAACTTCCGAGCTCGGGCGAGAAGCCGCCCGCTTCCAGGACGCGGTCGCGACGAAAGACGGCGCTCCCGGTCAGGATCCAATTGTCGGTCGTCCGCAGCAGGTTCGCCACGGCGCCGCCGTCGAGAAACGCGGCGCGGTTGGAGGGCCGCGCGGGGGGACGGATGCCGAGCTCGCGGCCGCTGTAGCCATCCACCAGGGCGGTCTCGCCGCAAAAAAGACCCGCCTGGGGATGCCGCTCCAACGCGTCGATGGCGGACGAGAAAAAGTCCGGCTCGATCCAGTCGTCGGCGGCCGCGAAATAGATGTATTTTCCACCGCACTCCTGCAGGCCGCGCGACAGCGCCGCGATCGCGCCCTGGTTTTGGCTGTTCGCCAGGACCCGGATGATGCTCCAGCCGGCCGCGAGCTCCTCGATGACCCGGAGGCTCTGGTCGGTCGACGCATCGTCGATGATCAGGATCTCGTCCGGCAGGCGGTTCGCGGCCCGCAACGCCTCCACGGCGCGCCGGATCAGGCCGGCGTGGTTGTAATTGGGAAGCACCACCGAAAGAGTTGGATCGCCTGGGGCGCGCTTCGCCGGCGGCGCCGGCGTCAGCATGCCGGGCCCATGCGATGATACGCGTCGCGAAGAAGAAGATCAGTGTCATCCGAAGCGCTCTGCCCGAGGGGTGCGGCACAACGCGAACGTGCCGGATTTTGCCAGCCCGATCAACCCGCCAACATCGCGCCGCGGCGGTGACACGCAACCCCCAGGAGGTAGTGCGCCATCGGATAGAAGCCGGTGTGAACGACCTCGTCGTTCATCGAGAACATGAACACGGTATGGAAATGACGCTCCAGGGTGCGCTTGAACGCGTCGCCGGTCTTGCAATTGACGTGCCCGGCCTTGCTCTGGGGCGACGCGTGGCTCTGGGATTCCAGCGAGGGCATGCCGAAGATCGCGATGCCCTCTGGTGTGAGCGACGCGATCGTGTTGGCGATGAACCGGTCCTCGTCCTCCGCGCGGATGTGCTCCAGCACGTCGAGCGCGAAGGCCGCATCGAAGGTGCCGGGCACCGGCCCCTCGAGCATGTCGTGCACGCGCACGTCGATCGGCCAATGGGGATTCATGCGCTCCTTCACGTCCGCGACGAACAGGGGGTCGAAATCGACGGCCGTCACTTTTTTCACGGCCTGCTGCACGATGCGCGTCCCGAACGCGTCCGCGCAGCCGACCTCCAGCACATGCCGGTCCCCGGCCAGCATCCTGGCGACGAACTTGTAGCGCGCCAGCGTGAACAGCGTGCGCTTGGGATCCTGGTTCCAGGACTCGTTGACCATGAGGCCGAGCCGCGCAATGCCGTGCTTCTCCTTCACGTCCAGCAGGAGGGAATACTGCGGCTCTTTGGTCGGCGGTGTGGTCATGGAGGGTTCTTTGGGTGAAATCAGGCGCCTTTGTAGGGATGACTTGCGTGGGCTGGCAAGGCCCCGTCTCCCATAATGGCCCGATCTGGGGAGGCGAAACAGCGCCCGCCGAGCTGGCCGAATGCCTTCACATGGTCGCGGGCATCGCTTCAACGGACGGCCACGAGCGAGTGTGACACCGCCAGGGCAACTCGGCTGATGCTTTTTGGAAATGACGCGACGCCAAAACCGGGCGCCGAGAGGCGGGATGCCGGCCGATCCGCACCCCGACACGCAAAGCTCCGGGCGACGCTGGCCGCCCGGAGCTTCTCGCGTAGTCCCGTCGGTTGTTCCGGACGACGAACGCGCTGTCCGGAGCTCTGCTGTCGGTGAGACTTATTGCAGCGGTCCGCCCGGTCCCGGGAAGGCCGTGATTGGAGTGCCGTCGGTCGTGTTCCCGGCAATCTGGTTGTTCTTGAAGGACTGCAGCGTGCCGCCGGTATTGGACACGCCCGTCCCATTGCCCGTCACCGTGGAGTTTCCGATGAGCGCGACCGTGCCCGCTCCGCTCAGGCGGAGCCCGGTGCCGCCGTTGAACGCCAGCGTGCTACGGTCGATCGTGGCGCCGGCGTGCGTGCCCGCTGACGTGACCGAGACCCCGTGACTCGCGTTCAGATCCGCAATGACGTCTCGCAGGGTCATGTTGACGGCGCCGGTCGTGCCGTTCAGCACGATGCCTGTACCATTGGTGTGGACGTGGGTGTTGTTCACCACAAGCGTGCCGCCCGCCGACGCAGGCGCATAGTTGATCCCGGTCGCGCTGCCCGCCTGGAAGCCGAAAATCCTGCAATTTTCGATGTGCACCTGGGCTCCGCCGGCGGTGATATTGACCCCGATCAGGCCCGTGCCGATGCCCTCGATGTCGAGACCTCGCAGGTTGACGACGACGCCGGCCGTCGGGACGTTGATGCCGTTGGTGCCGGACACCACAACGCCCGCGAAGGTCGCGGTGCAATCGATCGTGATCGACTTGGTGATGGTCACCGCGCCGAAGCCGCCCGGATCCAGGCAGTTGATCATGCCCGCTGGGGCGGTCTTCGAGATCGCGCCCGCGAAGGTCTTGCACGGCGCCGTGCGGCTGCACGGATTGGCGTCGTCGCCCACGCCGGACACCCAGGTCCGCGACGCCTGCGCATGTGCCGGAGAGGCCGGTAGATAGAGACAGAACAGCGTTCCAATAATACTCGCAAAAGTTGCACTCTTTTTCATGACGAATCTCCCATTGAGCCCGAAGGGCTTCCCTCGAGCGTCGCCCGCTCGCCAGCCGCACACTATATGATCTACGCGAGGTAAGATCTTCGGTTGCGGTGGCAGCTGTTCTTAGTCATGCGAATATTCACTTAGGTTCAATTTTAGGTGGCCGGCCGTACAAAAAAATTATCGCCATCCTTGCGTCACGGCTTAATCCCGCTCTTGTTTTGCCCGGCATCGGGCCAATCCCGCCGTGCGGTCGCCGGGGCTGCCGTCATGCGCTGTTCGCTCCGCGCTCATATTGTCATGGCAAACTCGGACATGAAGGCATGCAAAATAAAACTCCGGGCGACGTTAGTCGCCCGGAGCTTTACTCGTAGTGCGGCCAGTTGCTCGGGACGACGAACGCGCCGTCCGGAGTTTTGCTGTGGGTGAGACTTATTGCAGCGGTCCGCCCGGGCCCGGGAAGGCCGTGATCGGAGTTCCGTCGGAAACGTTCCCGCCGATCTGGTTGTTCTTGAAGGACATCAGCGTGCCGCCCGAATTGGACGCGCCCGTCGTGTTGCCCGTCACCGTGGAGTTTCCGATGATCGCGACCGTGCCCCCGCCGCTCAGGGCGAGCCCGGAGCCGCCGTTGAACGCCAGCGTGCTACGGTCGATCGTGGCGCCGGCGTGCGTGCCCGTTGACGTGACCAGGACCCCATTGCTGGCGTTCATATCCGAAATGACGTCCCGCAAGGTCATGTTCACGGCGCCTGCAGCGCCGTTGAGCACGATGCCGTTTCCATTCGTGTGGACGTGGGTGTTGCTCACGACAAGCGTTCCACCCGTTCCCGAAGGTGCATAGTTGATCCCGGTCGCGCTGCCCGACTGGAAGCCGAAAATCCTGCAATTTTCGATGTGCACCTGGGCTCCGCTGGCGGTGATGTTGACCCCGATCAGCCCCGTGCCGATGCCCTCGATGTCGATACCGCGAATGTTGACGACGACCCCGGCCGTCGGGATGTTGATGCCGATGGTGCCAGATACCAGAACTCCCGCCCAAGGTCGCGGTGCAATCGAGCGTGATCGACTTGGTGATGGTCACCCCGCCGAAGCCGCCCGGATCCAGGCAGTTGATGATGCCTGCCGCGGCGGTCTTCGAGATCGCGCCCGCGAAGGTCTTGCACGGTGCCGTACGGCTGCACGGATTGACATCATCGCCGACGCCCGAAATCCAGGTCCGCGACGCCTGTGCGTGTGCCGGAGCGGCCGATAGATAGAGACAGAGCAGCGTTCCGACGATACCGGTAAACGTCCTCATTCGGTTCATGATCACTCTCCCATACAGCCCGAAGCGCTTCCCTCGGGCGTCGCCCGCTCGCCAACCGCACTCTTCCGGTCGACGCGAGGTACGACCTTCGATTGCAGTGGCAGCTGTTGTTAGTCTCGGGAATATCCACTTTGGTTCAACGCGGCGCAATATTAATTTACCGGCAGCACGAAGAATATCGTTATCTCGCGTCACGGATTAACCATCTGCTCTTGCACATGATAATGTGCTTCGCCCGCGTCTGGCCCCTTCTGGCATGCGGCCAATGCCGCGGCCGAAGGGCTACCGCCCCACAATCATCACCCCGGATGGCCGCACGTGCATCCGCCGCTATCGGCCCGCCGCCGGCAGGATTCCGAAGTGTCCCGGGTCGAGACTTGTGCCCACCCGCTGCAGCTCGATCCTGGCCTTGACCAGCTTCTTCGCCATCTCGATGGTTTGAATGGTCAGCAGCGGGGCGATCCGGCGTGCCGTCTCGGCATAACGATCCGGCCGCTCGACGCTCAAGCGCGTCAACTCCTCCTGCATCAACAACGCATGCGCGATGTGCTGGAAGAAACTGCGTTCTCTCATAAGGAGCTTGCCTGTTTCGTCCTGCTTTTCCTCGATCAGGCTGAGCGAAGTGTTGCCCGAGTGGACGCGATACTTCAGGAGCGGCTTCTCGATGAAGCGGGCCCCCTTCAACAGATAGGCGTAGTACGGCAGCATAATATCGAACGCGCCGAGATAGAGCGGGGGCCACCCGAAGGTGGAATAGATGTCCCGCTCGAAACCCATGGTAGGCCCGAAACAACACGCGTTGCCGCCGTCCCTTGCGAGCGTCTCGAAACTGTCGTCTGCGCGGCTGTTCGGATCGCGATACGTCCGGTCGAGCGAATGCGAATCCCCGTCGATGTAGATCGCGTTCGCGGTGACGAGGGAGACATCTTGCTCGATCCACACCCTGGCCATGTGATCGACCATTTCCGGAAGCATGACGTCGTCGCCGGAGACGATGAGCACGAACCGGCCGGTGGTCCTGCTCAAGCCGATCTCGATCGAAGCCCTGCCGCCTAGGTTCTGCGGATTGCGAACGAACCGCGCCTTCGGCCCGTCCGGGTGCGCCGCCAGCGTGCGTCGTATGATTTCTGCCGTCCGGTCAGGCGACCCATCATCGATGATGACGATTTCGAGCGGCGAATAGGTTTGCGCGAGAACGCTTTGGACGGCCTCCGCGACGAATTTCTCCTGGTTGTAGCAAAGCAGAATCAAAGAGATCAGCGGATTGCCGGCGCTTGCTGTCACTATCATTCTTCTTTCGGACCTTCGGCAGCTTGCGTCCGCTGCCCACGGCGCAAGCTAGGGCAAGATCGCGCCGCCATGCAAGAACGTGTGACATCCTGCAGGCGTGCTTGCAACATGGCCCGTTTCTGCGAGCATGCGGGTGCACGGAGGTGGTCAGCGTCGTCATGCGTTGGGTCAAGCAAGGTCTCGTCTTCGCGCCGTCCGGTCAAGGCGGCTGGATCAACAGCCACGCCCAAATGCCGGTGGTGCTGGTCCGCGACGGCAGGCTGAGGATTTATTTTTCGACCCGCCCCAGCCCGGGCGGGAGCGTGCCGGCCTTCGTCGATGTCGATATCGACGATCCGTCCCGGATTCTGGGCATGACTGCCCATCCGTTGCTGGAGCTCGGCCCGCCCGGAAGCTTCGACGAGCACGGCATCATGCCGACCATGGTCGTCGAACGGGAGAACGAGCTCCTGCTGTACTACACGGGCTGGTCGCGGCTGGCCGGCAAGGCGCCCTACAACAATTCCTCCGGTATTGCCATCAGCCGCGACGGGGGCACCACGTTCGAGCGGCTCTTTCCAGGGCCAGTCCTGACCCGATCGCCGCGCGAGGCCTTCTCGGCCACCCTGTCGTGGATCGTCCTGGACAGCACTGGGATTTGGCGCATGTGGTACTCCACCGGCACCGAATGGGTGCAAGGCGATGACAGGATGGAGCCCGTCTATGTCATCTGCCAGGCTTGGTCCCGCGACGGCATCGCGTGGGTCCGCGATGGGCAGCCGGTGGTGTCTCCTACCTCTCCACACGAAGCACAGTCGCGTCCCACTATTTTGTACCACGGCGGAGTCTGGCACATGTGGTTCTGCCATCGCGGCAGCCGCCAATTCCGGGACGGCGAATCCGCCTACCGCATGGGCTATGCGCGCTCCACGGACCTGCGGACCTGGCAGCGCGACGACCGCGCGGCCGGAATCGACGTCTCGGAGAGCGGCTGGGATTCGAAAATGCTCGCCTATCCGTGCGTGGTGGCGACCCCCGGCGGGATTCTCATGTTCTACAACGGCAATGGATTCGGAGCCTCGGGATTTGGTTGGGCAAGGCTCGAGTGCGTGAGCGGCCAGCCATGATGGCCGCGGTGCGCGAATTCCCCCAGCGTCCGCGCGGCTCAATCGGCGATGACATCGTTCCAGGCCACAGCGCGCAGCCCCGCCGCCGCAAAGCGGTTGGCCAGCTTTGGCTGCACATAGGGATTGGTCCCGAGCACGAGAATGTCGTCTGGCGACAGGGGGACGCTGTCGAAGGGTTTCACTTCCCGGTCGATGCAACGACCGGCGAAGCCGTCGACCAGGCAGCATTCCACTCGCGCCCAATATTGCGGGCAGTAGGCGGCCAGCACGTAGCTCCACAGACCGCCGCCGAAGTTGAATACCCGAGATGCGCCGGCCGTTGCCTCCACAAGCCGCGCGTCCAACCCGGCCCAGGCATCGAGATAACTCACGAGCTGGCCAAGGGTGGCGTCGATCGCTTCCCGCGTCGGCAGGTTGACGGCTTCGGGTTCGCCTGGTCGCATGACCGCGAGCTGCTCGTTGCGCAATGGACCTCCCGGGCAAGGCAGGCGCCGCTCGACGCGCATCCCGGCTTTGGCCGCAATGGCGTCCAGATGCGGCGGGCACAGCGAAAAATTCTGGTCGGCCATCAGCAGCTCGACGCTCGGCTTGGTCCCGTCGGGACAGCTCAGGACCAGCCATCCGTCCGGCGCGAGCAATCGCGCTTGTATCCGGATGAATTCCACCGGATCGGTCGTGTGCTGCAAGACGTTGTTGGAGAACACCAGATCGAACCTTTGGCTCACCGGCATATCCATGGTCAGGCGGCCCTCGCCGACATCGAAGCCGAGGGCGCACGCCTCCGTCACGGCGTCCGCCGAAGGCTCGATTCCGGCAAACCTGGTCTGCGGCCATGCCTCGCGCAGATACCGAAGTGTTCCTCCCCGCCCGCACCCCACGTCGAAGACGCTCGACGGACGCAACGGAGCCACGGCGTCCTCGACCCAGCGCGCCAAGGCGCGATAGCGGGTCACGTCGAAGGCCTGGGCGCCCGGCCGATCGTAATAGGTGTACTGGCGCTCGTAATAATCCGTATCCGCCAGCCGGCCTCCGCGAACCTTCTGCACCGCGCCGCATCGGCCGCACTGGCACTTGCCGAAGCTGTTCGCCACCAGTTTTCCGGCCGTCGTTATCATCAGGTTGGCGGTTGGCGACGGCAATGACCGCCAATCCGATTTCCCGCAAACCACGCATTTGTCCGTCGTCATTTCTCGCATTGTCCTTTACAAGATTGCATTGCCGAGGCGCCCTCCCCGAGCGCATTTCCCTGTTCTGTGTCGCAGCTCGCAGCGGTCCGCAACCATTGCACCACGCTGTCTATAGCCACTATCCTCGCATTTCCACCATAGCGGGGCAGCCATGACCAACGTCGTCATTTTCGGTGCCGGCAAGATCGCCGAGGTCGTTCATGCGTTGCTCGGCGAAGATCCGCATTATTCGGTGGCCGGATTCACCTGCGATCGCGAATTCATGCCCGGCAACGAGAAGCAAGGGCTGCCGGTGGTGGCATTCGACGAGGTCGAGTCGCGCTTCCCTCCCGCGGCTTTCGCGATGATCGTGGCGATCGGGTACCAGGAAATCAACACGGTCCGGGCGGACCGTTGTGGGCAGGCGCGCCACAAGGGCTACCGCCTCGCGACCTGGGTCAGCCCGCGGGCGCATGTCCCGAAGGGCTGCGTCATCGGCGCGAATTGCATCGTCATGGACGGCGCCGCTCTCCAGCCGGAAGCGCGCCTCGGCGACGATGTGTTCGTTTGGAACGGCGCCGTCGTCGGCCATCATGCCGTGATCGGCGATCACTGCTGGATCGCCTCGAACTGCACGATCTCAAGCACCGCGATTGTCGAACCGTTCTCCTTTCTCGGGGTGAACGCGGCGATCGGCCACGGCATCACGATCGGCGCACGCAGCATCATCGGCGCCCAGACCGTGATCACGCGCAGCACGGCGCCCGACGGAGTCTATATCGCCCGCGATACCGAGCGCTTCCGGCTGGACAGCCGGCGCTTCATGAAAATCTCACGGATCGTCTGAAAGCTAATCCTTGATGACATAGCCCGTGGGCTGGCCGGGAAATCCGAACGACCGGACCGGCTTGCCGGGCAGGAGCTCACGAACCGCCGCGGTCTCGCCGGGCGAGGTCTCGTGATTAAAATTGTCGAGGATGAGTACGCCGCCCGGCGTCAGGCGTGGCCAAAAGTTCTCCAGGCAGGAACGCACGACCGTGTAGAGTCCGCAATCGAGGAACACGAGCTTGAACTGGAGATGCGGGTGGCGGGCAAAAAAGTCGGGGAGATCCTGCGCAAGGTCGAGATTATGGAGGCGGACGACATCGTCGAGGCCCTGCACCGACACCAGCCTGCTGACCCATTCGAACGATGCGGTGTACATTCCGTCCTGCACGAGCTTGGCTTCGTCGCCCTCCATGCGGGCCCCTTGAAACCAGTCGAAGCCGTGGACGAGCGTGTTCGAGTCCGGCTCCAACATGCGGGCGAGCTTGGCAAAGAAGATGGTGCAGGTCCCTTTCCAAATGCCGGCTTCCGCGATGTGGCCGGCAAACGGCAATGCCATCTTGTAGGCTTCATAGAGCGCGAGATAACGCGCCAGGTTGATATGGCCCGCGAAAGCAGGCGCGTGATGGATCAAGTCCGACGGTGCGACGCCCATGTCGAGGATCTCATGGATGCCCTTCCAGTAGGCTTCGCGGCGATGCGCGAACCGACGCGTTTCCATCGTTCCATCGAGGTAGCCAGTCGGAGGCGCCTGCCGTTCTGAGATTTTTTTTGCCATTAAATTTCCCGTGCGTAAGTTGCTGGCGAAGATACGGGGGCTGCCTGACTGGGGCAAGTGAAGTTACGGCCGAACTCCATGCGTATATGCCAAGTCGGTCGCGAGCGGCTCGAAGCGCGTCGCAAAGGTCGTTTTATCGTCAGAGATTCTTCAGCCGCGCCCGGTCGACCTTGCCGTTGGCATTCTTGGGCAGATCACGCGAAACGACGAAACGGTTAGGCATCATGTACGCCGGCAAGAGTGCCTTCAGATCGCCGCGCAAGCGCGCGTCCTCGATGGCCGCGTCGGCCGTGGCCACGTAAGCGATGATGTGCCCGAAGCTGTCGCGGATACGCTTGTAGATTACGGCGGCCTGGACGACGTAGTCGAGCCGGCCAATGGCGGCTTCGATCTCCTCGAGCTCGATGCGATAGCCCATGTGCTTGATCTGGTTGTCCTTGCGGCCGATGAAGTGAAGCACGCCACTCACGTCGCGCACGAGATCGCCGGTGCGATACATTCTTTGCGGCAGCGCCGGCGACAGCGCATTTTGTACGAAGGCGGCCGCCGTGCGTTCCGGATCGTTGTAGTAGCCGAGACCGACTTGCGGGCCCAGCAGGCACAGCTCGCCAGTCTCCCCCGGCGCGACGGCCGCGTCGCCGTCGAGTACGAGATAGGAAAAGTTGTCGGCGATCCGGCCGAGTGGCGGCAGTCCCTGGGCGTCACGCAAGTCTTCGGCCGAGATCCGATAGGCGGAGCAGATGCACGTGCACTCGGTGGGCCCGTAGACATTGTAGAAGTCGCAACGCTCGCCATACAGATCGAACAGCTTGGCCAGCTCGCTCTTGGGGTACCCCTCGCCGCCGAACACGACGCTGCGCACCGATCGAAAGGTGCCGGGCCTCAAGGCTTTCATCGTCATCAAATAGATCAGCAGGGACGGAACGGAGAACCAGATGGTGCACTTCGCCTCGTCGACCCGGCGGACCGTCGCGGCGGCGTCGCCAAGCTCGCCGCTCCCGACCGGCGCAAGGCATGCGCCCGAAAACAGCGCCGCGTAAAAGTCGAACACGGAATTGTCGAAATAGATCGGATTGGCGTTCGCAACCACGTCGCCCGGGCCGATGCCGAACACGCTGCGCGCCCAGGCGACGAAATTCAGCACGCTTGCATGCGAGACGGCAACGCCCTTCGGTATTCCGGTCGACCCCGACGTGAACATCACATAGGCGGGGTCGGCGCCTGTCACCTTCGGCAAGTCCGGCGGAATGGTGCCTTCCATCGCGTCGATCTCCGCCATGTAATCGGGCATGGCAACCACCGGACTGGAAAGGCGCGCTGCCGCTTCCACCAAAGCCAGGGCCGGAGTTTGGTCGCAAAGAACCAGGAGCGGGCGACAGACCGACAAAATATGGCCAAGCCGCTCCGGCGGGTTTTGCACGTCGAGATTGGTGTAGGCGGCGCCCACTTTGA
The DNA here is from genome assembly GCA_963791155.1 of uncultured Pseudomonadota bacterium. Taxonomy (GTDB): domain Bacteria; phylum Pseudomonadota; class Alphaproteobacteria; order Rhizobiales; family Xanthobacteraceae; genus JAVDCA01. Next base: position 29,774 of record CAWBRI010000013.1, on the reverse strand, counting down.
GGCATGCGAGCATGGCCGCATACCCCTGCGGAGTCTTGGCGTTTTGCAGCGCCACGACACGTCCGGGGCCGGCATGGCGCGCCGACAGCCAGCGGGCCAGACGGTTGCTCAGCGCGTCGAGGTCAGCATAGCCGACCTTGGTGCCATCGGCGGTATGAACTGCAGGCAGAATGCCGTGTCGCGCCACCACATTGGCAAACGCCTGACCGAGATTGTGCGTATAGATTTTCGGCTGCATGTCACGCACCGAAAACTCGATCGCTTCTCACAGGTTCAACCCGCCGTCGATCTCGATGACCTTGCCGGTCAGGTGCTCATTCTCGATGGCAAATACGATTGCCGAGATCACGTCCCCGACAGATCCCAGGCGCCTCAGCGGCGTGCGTTGAACCCAGTCCTTGAGCGTTGGGTCCGACAATGCAGAACGGGTCGACGGCGTATCGATGAAGCCGGGCGCGATGGCGACAAATCGGATGCCCAGCATCCCAAGCTCCTTGGCCCACGCCTTGGTCATGGCATTGACGCCGGCTTTGGCAGCCGAATACGCCCCTTGGCCGGCATTGCCCGCCGCCGCGACCGAGCTGAAGTTGATCACGACGCCCCGTGTACGCGATGACACCATGCGGTCGACGACGTTCACGGTCGCCATGAACACCGCCGTAAGATTGAGGTCGATCACGCTCCGCCACGCCTCGAGGCTGTGTCGGCGGTCAGTTCGCGCGGCAATATTCACGAGCGGGGCGCTGTGAATGAGGCCGACTGCGTTGATCAGGATCGATATCGGACCGTACTGCTCCCATGCCTCGCCGATGCACCGCTCCGTGGCGGTCACATCGAGCAAATCACAGACCATGGTATGGACACCATTCTCGGATGCCAAGATCGCCAGCGCGACGTCGTCGAGGTCCAGTGCAACGACGCGGCACCCGCGGTCACGCAGGCCGAGAGCGATGGCTCGGCCCAGTGATCCGGCCGCTCCAGTAACGACGGCCGTGCGGCCTTCCAGGTTTGGCTTCTGCATTGCAATCGGTTCAGGTCACGGCGCGGTTGTCGACATCTTCATGAAGCAAGGACGCCTCTATTGTTCAACACTTTTTGAATGTCGCCTATGCTCGTCATGCTCACGATCTCGTCCTCGGTCAATTGGATATGGAACTTCTCCTCGATCGTTACCACAAGCTCGATATGGGTCAGCGGAATTCCACGTGTCGATCTTATGAATGGCGATTTCGGGAGTGATCTTGTCCGCCGGTATACGAAGAACTTCGGAAATTAACTGCTGAAGCATGTTCACGGACCACACACCGACGAAATCCCGGGACCGTTCCCTGATATAAGGGAAAACTACTTCCACGTGACGATGCGCGTCGAGCAAGGTTGGCGTTAGGGCGGGCTTAACGCGCCCATTTGGAAGCCTGTCTTCGCGCTTCCCCCAGACGTTGGGCGCATAAATCGCGTAGTGGCGAGGCGGGGACGGTGCCGCAAGTCCAAGGACTCCCCCTCCAGGACGGCGAGAGCAATGCCGCCCTATCCCGCAAGGGGGCGCCGCCGGCTCCACGCAAATTGCTCCGCGCGGCGCGGAATCTATCTTGCCACAAAAGCTTTCGGAATGAGCATCCTGTCGACAAAAAGCACGTTCACCTGCGGAGTGAGCTTGGAGTTTCGATGACTGCCGTCCTAGGTCTATCATGCTTCTATCACGACAGCGCCGCAGCCCTCGTTGTCGGGCGCAACCTGATAGCCGCCGCGCAACAGGAGCGTTTCTCGCGCGTCAAAGATGATCTCCCTCTTCCCCATCGACGCGGCCCGGTTCTGCCTCGAGCAAGGCGGCCTTCGCCTATCGGAGATTGATGCCGTCGTATTCTATGAAGAGCCGGAGCATAAGCTTTACCGAATTCTCCGGACAATTGGGCAGGACCACCCCAATCGGCGCTCCTTTCTTGCACGCATTCTGCCCGAGACGGGCCACAGCACCCCGGGCTCATCCGGGAGCGTTTGCTGAACGGCTGCGCGTATCGATGCCGACTTTACGCTGCCAAAATTGATTACACGCAACATCACCGCAGCCATGCTGCCAGCGCATCTTTCTCTTCGACGTTCAATGCCGCGGCCATCCTGACAATCGACGGGTGGGCGAATTTGCAATGACGTCGATCCACTCGGAAGGGTTGCGAGCTCACGCTATCGAGGCAAATCGAATTCCCGACTCGATCGGCTTCTCGCTCGATGCCGCGATCACGGGATTTCTCGGCTCAAGATAAACGATGGCGAATACAAGGTCATGGGCCTCGCCGCGTAAGGGCAACCACCATTTATCGATCAGTTTGAGCACGAAATCATCACACGACCACGGGACGGTTCGTTCGATCATCAACCAGGATTACTTCGATCTTTCACCGCCGACCACTGTACAACAATCGACTGGCCGCCTTGTTCGGCGAAATCTCCCCGCATGACAACAAGGCGCCGTTGTACGGAATTTCACGGACGTAGCGGCATCCGTCCTCAGCAGTAACGACGGAAGTTGTCTTGGCGCTGGCCCGCGCGGCCGTACGGAGACCGGGCAGCCGGTCTACGCCTCGCGGGCGGCGTGGCATCGAGTTGCAGTTGCCAATGGACATCTTCTACGCTCCGGCGCGGTGGACCGCCGGTGGATCCAGCCTGCCGCGGGCGATGCCGGCGGCGCGATCGGGGCTGCCTTCATCGGAGCGCTGGAGCTTGTGAAGCGGCCGACGCCAAGGAGTTCATTCCACTGGACGATTCAAGCGGCGCGTTTCAACGGCCGATGGAATGCGGGGCGCCTATCTCGGCCCCGAATTTTTCTCGGAAAGTATCAAGGCGTATCTGTCATCCGTCGGCGCAACCTTCGATGTCGTCGAGAATGACCGCGCTCTGATTGCGACAACGGTCGGGCATCTCGCGGCCGGCCGCGTAGTGGGTTGGTACCAGGGCCGTATGGAATTCGGCCCCCGCGCGCTCGGTAACCGGTTGATCCTGGCCGACCCTCGCTCACCCTCGATACAGCGGACGCTTAACGCCAAGATCAAGAATTGGAACCGTTCTTCGGCTGTTCGCACCATCTGTCACTGCCGAGGCCTGTCGAGATTGGTTTTCGTCAATACGCCCAGCCCCTATATGTTGTTGGTTGGCGACGTTCAGGCTCGCCACCGTCAACCGGTCGCAAACGAAGGAAATGGCTTGGCAAAACTCGATCACCAACGCTCGGCAATCCCTGCCGTGACGCACGTGGATCACTCGGCGCGCGTGCAAACCGTCGAAGCATCGATCAATCCGCTCTATCATCGCCTACTCACCGCCTTCGGAGCCGCGACGGGCGTGCCCATCTTGGTCAACACCAGCTTCAACGTGAGCGATGAGCCGATTGTCTGCACCCCGCAAGATGCCTATCGATGCTTCCTCGCGGCCAAGATAGATGTTCTTGTGATGGGACACTGCATTTTGCAGCACGATCGACAGAACGTGACGCTGCCCACCTTGTTGGACATTCCCGCCGCCGGAGCTTTCGATATCGAGAATCGATGGTGCGTCCAATGGTATGCCAGCGAGCGCATGCATGTCCTGCGAAACCGCCTGTACCAAAACATGCTCACGAATCCCCAACTTTAATCAGCCGGTGCCGACCACAGAATATGAAACCGCTGAAGCATGGTGGGCCGCCTTGAGAATGGCATGTCAAAATCGGCTCGTGGTGATCGCCTGCGGCGGGTCGACGACTACATTCAATACAAATTGGCCATATTTTCTGGAGGCTGAACTGCAGAAGATCGGTTTCCCCCGCCCGGTCGTGACGATCAATCTGGGGCAACCGATGTATAGCTCGTTCGATCTCTACTTTCTGCTCGAGCGTTTTCTGAGCGAAGCCGGCGAACACGAGATAAAGGTTGATCTGGTGCTGTCGCTGGATGGTGCCAACGATATCGGCTATCGAATTCAGGCTTTTATCTGGACCGTTCGTTACGGCAACAGCGATGCATGCTGCTCGAACGAGATCCGACTGCTGGACCAACTCGCGCGGCGCCGAAAATATCCGTCTGTGAACGCCGGGCCCCATCGTGAAGTACTGGTAACCAAGTCCGATAAATTCGCCGACTTGACGCGCGTGCCTCTGCCGCAAGAGCTTGAGGATGGAATCATCGACTGCTTTGCCGCGACCCTCGGAGCGTTCCGGCGTCTTTGCGCGAGCCACGGGGTTCGGTGCATCGACTTCCTGCAACCCATGCTGCTCGACCAATGGAGTAGTCGGCGAACAGCGCAGTTGAAGGAAAGATTTCGGAATGAGACCGAGGAGCTCAGGCGCGTCTCCGTCGCCAAGGGAGTTCCGATTGCCGAGGAATTGGCATTCGATGTCGTGCGTCGACGGCATAATATTCGACTGCATATTGGCGAAGGTCCTGCTATTCAGGATGACCCTCGGACCCGCGGCCCGTTCGTGTTCGATTGGGCTCCCATCTACGGCAAGTGCTCAAGGCTCTGGTCCGAGCTTGCGAAGCGAGAAGGGCGGCTCTATTTTTTCGATCTAAGTACCCTATTGGCCGAGGAAACCGGGGAGGTTTTCCTCTTGGACGGGGTCCACTACACGCTTCCCGGAAGTCGGAAGATCGCCACCGCAATTGCCGACGCGGTAATGGTATCGATCGTCGACAATGCGGATCCGAACCAAGCGGCTGTTGCCGCCAACTCGAGTCCGGAACTGCTCGCGGCCTGGGCGCGGCTGCGCGATGCGGGGCCCGACGCAGCCATTGCGCAGACGCAAGCTGCCTTTCGTCAAAGAGCCTCGCCGGTGCTACGGCGCGAGCTCCAAGCACTCCTTGCCGCGCAGGGGCGTTTCTCCGAAGCGGCTGAATTTGAAGAAGGGGTCCCAAACGCAGTTGTCCGGCCTCGCGCGGACGATGAGTTGGATGCAATCCTAGCGCGGTGCTCAAGTCAAGCAGAGCGCTGCTGCGCAGCGGTGTCCAATACCGGGTGGAGAGTGCTGAACGGTCAGCCGCCGCTCAACCCCGACGAGGCGAAGGCGTGGGTCTCTCTGGCGGCGGAGTTGCGTGAAATGGCCGCGTCCATCAAGGAAACCGCCCCTTCCTTCGACTGGGAGACCGAACGCGGAGACCTTTATCCGTTATACTAAGCCGCACCGGCCGAATTTTTCCGCTGCTCAGGGAAAGCTTTGAAAACGGCTGGGCACACTATCGAGTGCTTCTTTGCATGAATCTACTTGATGTTAAGAGCTCTTGGCCTTTCCTGATCACGTCGCGGCGCCGCTCCTTTATGGGCTTTGCCGGTACACCGCCGTACATCGTCCACGGTTCGGTCGATCTACCGATCAAGCTCAGCGCGCCCAGCACCGAGCCCTCGGCCAGCGTCACTCCGGGCAGGACGATAGCGCCAGCGCCTACGTTCGCGTGCTCTTGCATCAACACCGCTCCCGCGACCGAGGCTAAGGAGTTCGGCTGGGATCGTCGGACCCATCAAATGCTCACCCGAATAATCGTCGTTTATCGTGTAGATGCGCGCGCCATGCGCGATGTTTGCAAAGTTCCTCATTTCGAAACCTGCCCTGGCAGCGATAAACACGCAGGCGGCGATATGCGTGTAGCACCCGATGGTCAGCGGCCCGGTCGCAAGCAGGATCACATCCGGATCAATTCGCACGTGCGAACCAATCGAAATATTTTCAATGCCAACGAGCGTTACACGTTCATGGATCATCACGTCATGCCCCAGTGATTTGAAGGGCATGCTGGACAGCGCTTCAGGAGTCAGATAATCAGCGCGATAATTTGTCATTTCGCTCCCTCTGGCGACGGTTGCGATCCAATTACCGGCCCGCGGTGCGTAGGCGAGCAACTCCTCTACGACCTATTCTCAGTCATCCCACTTCAATTCTCAACCATCGCTCGAAGAACGTCGAACCTGGGCGGCAACTGCGTCTCGCGCCTCAAAAATTTCGCTGAGTCGAATTCGACCGTTCCTGCCGATTTGAGCCAGCGCGCCTCGCTCCTGAATGACGGACAATAGTCGTCGTACGATGTCATTGACGCTCGGTTCCACGAGAACGAGGTCAACGCCATCTCGATAGTCGGTGTTCATTTTGAGGACGTCGGTGCAAAAGATAGCGGCCTCTTGAAGACCGGCTGCAACGCAACTCCCGGTCGGAAAGCCATCAAACGCGCCCTTCGCGAGCATGTCGGGCCGATTTGGCGACAAGATCAAATCGAACGTTCGTGCCAGCTCCCGCAGCTTCTCGGTGCTTACGAATCCGTGAAACACGAATTGCGCGGAGATATCTTCCAACGGAACGATGCTCGCGTCCCATGGACCTACGACGTGATACAAGGCGTTCACGCCATTCCGACTAAGCGCACGCGCTGTTTCGACAAACAGATCGTATCCTTTGTCCTCCCCCTTCGGTGTGTATCGCGCGGCCACGAATCCGATTTCGAGCGACTCCTTGTCGATGCCGAAGTGCTTGCGGTCATTTGGTGCACAGAACGCCATGCGAGGGATCACGCCGCCGTGTACGTAGCAAATCTTTGATTCCAACAGCGGATGTCTCTTGAGGAGATAGTCGAGCGTATATTGTTGCGTAACAATAATTCGTCGCAAGAATGGGCTGTTACAAACGCGATCGAGCCTGTCATCCGACCACTTGTCGCCGACTTTGAAACCGCCCCCCGGGTAAAGTGTGAATGCAAACGGCTTCTTGCTGCGCTCGATTGCATCCAAATATTCCGCAATATTATGGAGGAAGACCGTATAGTAGGCATCAGCGTCCGGGAGTTGACCCGAGCGGAGTGGATGGACCCGGCCGACATGGCGCGGGTGCGCAGCAAGATGTTCGGCAATGATGACCTCGACCGGGCGCGCGTTCTCCCGCCAGGTGCAGCGAATTGCCGTTGCAGTGGACCGAGACGGAGACGTCCGGCATTTCGTCCAGATAGGCCAAAAACTCTTCAAAACGAATTCCCGACATGAATGAGGAACAGATCATCCAAGACCGCGATCCGTGGCCGTGCGACGCGACGGAGCGAAGGCGCTATATGTTCAAGGAAGCTCATCGCTCTAACCGCGCTCATTCTTCGCCACCAAGGGGCCTTGCCATCACAACTCTACAACTGCACACGACGGGTGTATTCATGGGCCCTGTCTAGCGACGCCGACTTACATGATAGATCACCGCGCCATATAAAGGGATTGCATGTACTAGGACCTAATTAGATTTCTTCCGATTCAACGGCTTGGTCGACCGGGGCGATATCAAATCCCTTTTCCGAATGAAACACACACGCAAGAATAACTTCGGCAATGCGCGCGACCTCGGCCAGGCCAAGATCCCGATAGATGGGCACGCCAAACGTTCCGCTTACCAGCGCCTCGGTGACCGGAAGCGGGCCGCGTGGAAACTGCACGGTCGCCGGGTGCACGTGCGCCCCCCTGCCCCACCAATGGCGCGTCTCGATTCCGGCGGCGGCAAGCGTTGCCTCGATCCGAATGGCCGCGAAATCGGCCGCGCGCAGCACGCAGGTGCTGCTCACCCAGGTTTTTCCGAACCCGTCCTGGAGCCGGACGCGGTTCGACCCGTCGAGCGCGCGCCGGTAGGCGCCGGCCACCGCCATCCACGCGGCGCGGGCTTCGACCCACTCGTCCAAGGCGGCATGGCCCACCGCCGCGTGGTACTCGCTCATCTTGGCGTTCGTTGCGGCGACCGTCGCCTGCCGGTTCGGATCGATTCCGAAGTTGCTCTTCCGTCGCACGGCGCGGATGATCGCCGGATCGGAGCAAATGACGAACCCGCCCTCCCCGGTGCCGAGCACCTTGGTGGCATGCAGGCTCACCACCGCGGGCGTCTTGCCGGGGACCAGCGCGTCGAAACCGGCGGCTGCATCGATCACCACCGGGACGCCAGTCTCGGCCCGGAAGGCATCCCACGCCGAGACGTCGACCGGCCGACCGAACGGCGCAACCGGCATGACGGCTCCGACCGGCGCCGGGGCCCGCGCGATCGCCGTCATCACGGTGGAAGCATCGAGCGACCAGCTTTCCGGATCGACATCGACAAAATAGGGAATCAGCCCGGCGTTGACGGCGGCATGCGCCGAGGCCACGAACGTCCAGGCCGGCATGGCGCACAGGGTGCCCGGCTTCGCGCCTTGGGCGGCCAGGCTCAACCCAAGGCCCAGGGTCGCGTTGGCCACGGTAGTGACGGTCCCGGCGCCGACGCCATAGTGTTCCGCAAGGCGGTCTTCCAGCGAGCACGCGAGCGGCCCGAAATTGCTGTATAGTCGCGACGCATCGATGCGCCGCAAGTATCCGATCAGGCGATCGGATACGGGCAGCTTCGGCCGCATGACGGGAAGGTTCGGCATCGATCCGATCACCCTGCGAGTGACAAGCATGTTGTATGACGGCAACGCCTTCGGCAATAGCGGCTTCTATCAAGCGTCAGTCGCATGAGCCGGTGAGAGCACGGCGATCGACGAGCCAAGGCGCCCCGATACCGATGACCCACACGGTCGCGATCATGCAGCCTTATTTCATTCCCTATGCGGGATATTTCCGGCTGTTCGCCGCCAGCGATCTGTTCGTCGTCTATGATTGCGTCCAGTTTCCGCGCCGCGGGTGGGTTCACCGCAACCGGCTGATGGATCGCAGCGGGGCGCTACGTTGGCTGACGCTCCCGCTTCGGCGGGCTCCGCAGGACGTTCTGATCCGCGATCTGCAGTTCACATCCGACGCGGAGGCGCTGATGATGCAGCGTCTGCGCCCGTTCGACGTCGCGGCGGCCGATCAGCCAGGCGCGCGCGGCCTTGTCGAGGCAATCCGACGCGTGCAGGGAACGCCGGTGGACTACATCGTGCGAACCCTGGACTACGTCGTCGATTATCTCGGACTGCCGCGCAACATGATCCGGTCAAGCTCACTGGGCGTGCCGCCGTCGTTTCGCGGGCAGGATCGAATCCTCGAAATCGCGCGCCGGGTCGGCGCAAGACGCTACATCAATGCGCCCGGCGGCCGCGCCCTTTATGATCCTGCCGCCTTCGACGGCGCGGGAATTGAACTGCGCTTTCTGCCCGATTATTCGGGGCCCGCTGCGTCCATCCTGAGCCGCATCATGGCGGAGCCCCAGAACGACATCGCAAGGGAGATCCAGACACCGGTCGGATAAACATAAGTGTGATGAGCCACGACGTCTTCGGCGTCGTGCAGCCTGGGGGGCCCGCAACAAGCAGACGCCTGCTCCGTACCGCCAGTGTTCTCGAAATTACGTGCGAGCGAAAAGCGATCCCGCCGTGCCGGCATTGGGCAAGGTCGACAGGCCGATCGGGCCGGGGTCGCCGGCCAGCGTGCGTATGTCCGTGGCCGAAACCGCCGGACCGGCCCCCGGCGACGTTCCGCCGCCGAGCGCCGGAACCAAGCCGGCGCCGCCCGCCGTGCCCGCCGCCATTTCGGCGGGAAAAAGGACTCCAATCGCGACAGCACCGGGGTGCCGGACTGCGGCGTGGCTGGCGCGCTCACCGGCGCCTGCATGGAGGCGACCTGGGTCCCGTCCATCAGCCAGGTCTGGGTCTGGTTGGTGACGGGGTCGAAGAACAACAGATCGCTCTTGTGGTCGCCGTTGACGTCGCTCGCCCCCTGCAGCTGCCACGCCGCGCCGGGACTCCCCACCGCGACCGCGCTGAGGATGCTGGTTCCGTTCATCTCCCAGATGCCCACATCGCCGTCGCTGTTCTGCCACAGGATGTCCGACTTGCCGTCGCCGTTGAGGTCGCCGGTCCCGGCCAGACGCCACGACGAGGGCGGCGCGGGCAGAGCGGCCTGACCGATGACCGACGACCCGTTCATCTCCCGGATCGTCAGCGTGTTGCCGGAGCCGAGCCACAGGATGTCGGGCTGGCCATCGCCGTTGAAGTCGCCGGTTCCGACAGCGCTCCCCGCCAGGGGAGCCGACGCCAATGCGCCGGGGCCGGTGCCGATCACCCCGTCGCCGTTGAGGTCCTGCTGAAAGCTGGGTTCGAGCGCTTCCAACCCTTGGGTGTTTGCCGGCACGCCGTTGAATGGATGCGGCGGGACGTCGTTGCCGTTGCTGTCGATGTTCCATACCCAATACTGATTGGCGCCCGTCGCCTTCCAGGCAATCTCGTACCCGGTCGCCGTCTTCTCCGCGCCGATCGGAACTATGCCGGCGCCAAACTGTCCCGCCACAACGGGCACGCCGCCATACTTCAACACCGGGCCGGAGCCGCTGCTGTCGAACAGAAGATATTGAGTTCCCGACCTGGGTCAGCCAGGTCGATCCAGACGTCTCGATCACCGTCATGCCGGGAGGACCGATCGTGCCGTCGCCGTTCAGGTTCTGCTGAAAGCTGGGTTCGAGCGCTTCCAACGCAAAGGTGGTTCCCGGCGCACTATTGAAAACATGCCCGATGTCGTTGCCGTTGCTGTCGATGTTCCAAACCCAATACTGATCGGCACCGGTCGCCTTCCAGGCAATCTCATACCCGCTTGCCGTATGCTCCGCGCCGATCGGGACTATGCTCGCGCCAAACTGTCCCGCCACGACCGGCGCGCCCTGGTACTTCAGCTCCGGTCCCGACGTGGTGCCGTTCGCATACAGGAAATAATTGCTGCCGACCTGGGTCAGGCTGGTCGATCCAAACGACTCGATCACCGTCACCGTCGGGCCGGAAGGAGGACCGATCGTCCCGTCGCTGTTCAGGTCCTGCTGAAAACTGGGTTCGAGCGCCTCCAACCCAGGTGTGGTTCCCGACACGCCATTGAATGGATGAGGGGGAAGGTCGTTGCCATTGCTGTCGAGGTTCCACACCCAATATTGATCGGCACCCGTCGCCTTCCAGGCAATCTCATATCCACCCGTCGTCGCCTCCGCGCCGATCGGGACAACGCCGGCGCCAAACTGTCCCGCCACAACGGGCGCGCCGCCATACTTCAAGGTCGGGCCAACGCCGCTGCTGTTATACAGAAAATATTGATTCCCGACCTGGCTCAGCCACGTCGATCCGTGCGTCTCGATCGCCGTCACCGGGGCGATCTGGAACTGGAACGACTGCGTGGCGGTGTGGTTGCCGGCGGGATCGGCCACCTGGAACGTGAAGCCGTCGGACGTTACGTTGGTTCCGTTCTGGCTGTACGTGATCAGGCCGTTGTCGATGTCGGCCTGGGTGAACGAGAAGGTGGCCAAGCCGCTTTTGAGCAGGGTGCCGGACACCGGACCCGCGACGATCGTGTAAGTCAGCTGGGCGTCGCTGTTGTCGGGATCGCCGAACGCCAGGCTGCTCGCCGAGATCGTCACCGTCTTGCCGATTCCGTCGAGGAGCGGATTGTCCTGGACGAGCACCGGCGCGGTCGCATCGGCCGACGCCAAGTTGTAGCCGAGCACATTCATCAGGCGCAGATCGGCCTGCGAGAGGGCGTTGACGACGCCGGAGCTGCTGAAGGCGAGGAAGGAATCGTGGCCCGCGCTCGCCGCCCAATCGCCGAAGTCGCCGCCCGCGTTGGTGTTGAAGTTGTTGAGGTTGGTCGCGCCGCCGTTGAGCGAGAAATATCCGGGCGTGGTGCCGGAGAAGGTGCGCACGCCCGGCGCCGAGTAATGAAACAAGTCCATCGGCGTGAAGGCGTTCGCCCCGATGCCGTCGACCCCCACGAACAGGCTGCGGCCCATCACCTCGGTGAACTCGTGCGCCACCACGCCGAAGAAATCGTAGGTGCCGGCCGCCACGCCGCCGCTGTTGTTGTAGGTGAACGGAAATCCGCTGCCGAACCCGACATAGCCGTCGATCGGGTTGCCCGTCCCCGGCAATCCCAGCGCCTTGGCTTCCGCGGTCGAGACCCAGTAGTTGCCGCCATTGGTCGGATCGGCGGCGGGCAGGCTGTTGGCCGGCGGAAATCTGGTCGGCCGACGTCGCATGCTGCGTCAGCGCGGTTTTGATGGCCGAGTAGGAGGTGGAGTTGAAGAACGTCTGGCTTTCGCCCAGCGCGTCGGCGCTCAGCGCCTGGTTGTTGATCTCGCCGTAGCCGACGTCGATGGTGATGGTGATCGGATTGGTGAACGTGGTCTGGAAGAACTGGACCACCGCCGTGATCGCGGCCGTGAAGCCGGCCGGCGCGCTGCTGACGCTCGGGTCGTAGATGATGTTGAAGTTCACGCCAGCCGCTCCTTCACCATCCGTTCAAACGTCCCGCAATGCCAGACGCCCGGATGATTACCCCACAAACGCTAACGCCACGCTTCGCCCCGCATCCGCCGGCCGACATGCCGCACCGCCAACCTGGCCGGAACCGGGCTTCGGCGGCCGCGGGCGCCAGAATCGCGCTCCGCCGTAACCAACACGTTAACGCCAGCCGATCATGCGTCAGCGATCCGGTCAATAGCGCCTGGGGAACAGCCACTTGGCATCCGTTTAGGGCGGCCCGAAGGCGTAGCGCCGGAAACAAAAGGGTAATCGTGCGGCGACCCGGCTTGCGCCGATCGCCCGCCGCAATAGGAAAATATTCCGGAACGGCGTGCCGCACTTTTTCGTGAGATAAATCGTGCCGCAAAAGCGCAATGAATTCAACGCCCGATGCCCGCCGAGGCCGCGCGGTTCCAACACTTAGCCCGGTTGCCGCACCCAAAAGCTTCGGAGCCGACGCCCGCCGCAAACGCGCTCGCCGCAAAACATACAATTGCGCGGCCGAAGCCATGAATTCATTGACTCAAATTCCATCGGCCATGGCCCCTTTTTTGGCCCCTTGCTTGGCCCCTTGTGGCGCGGAGCGGTCCTTTGCGGAGCCCAAGCCCCGGCGGCGCCGCGCCCCGGCACGCAAACCATTGCGAAACCCGAACAGCCTATGAGGATGCAGAAGCTTTTTGCCGCGCCAACAAGATTCTTGTGCCCTTGCGGTAAATCGCATAACGGAGAAATTCGATCGGCGACGTGCGCCCGAGGTGGCCGAATGCAAGCAGTTTTCATTGCGCCACGAAGGCAATCGCGGGCGAGGCGGCGCGATGCCGTCCCGCCGGAGGCGCGGCGGCGCGGCGATTTTTCGGCGCCAGGCGTCCCTGCAGATTCCCTGTATTCGCCTGCTTTTAACAGGGACGCGCGGAAGCCGACGGCGGACGGACCCGGACGAGGATTCGCCGCCGCGCGGGCGTGCCCGCCATGAATGTCGCCGCACCCTTTCCCGGCTTTTCCGGCGTGGCCTGCCTGGCGGCGATCGCGCGGTATCACGGCCTCGACCTGTCCGAGGCCCATCTGCTGCAGGTCGCGAGCCCGAGTCCCGACGGCCGCGTGACGCCGGCCAACCTCGCCCAGATCGCCAACAAGGTCGGGTTCAGCGCCCGGCTGGTCCACCTGTCGTGGCGGCGGCTCGGCCGGCTCGGACAGGCGCTGCCCGCCATCCTGGTCCTGCGCGGCGGCGAGGCGGTGGTTCTCTCCGGCCTGCGCGAGAGCGAGGCCGGCACCGAGGTCGTGGTCCGCGATCTGCGCGAGCCCGAGCAGGGCTTCCAGTTCTGGGACCGCGCCCGGCTGGAGGAGAACTGGGACGGCCAGCTCATCCTGCTCAAGCGCAACTACGCGCTGTCGGACGCCCGCCCAGCCGTTCGGCCTCAAGTGGTTCATCCCGGAGTTTCTGCGCCAGCGCCGCGCCCTCGGTCGACGTGGTGGTGGCGGCGCTCACGCTGCACGTGCTCGCGCTCGCCACGCCGATCTTCTTTCAGCTCATGATCGACCGCGTCGTCGTGCACCGCGTCGCAGGCGACCATGACGGTCCTCATCATCGGGGTCGCGCTGGCGGTCGCCTTCGAGGCGGCGCTCGGCTATGCGCGCGGCCTACATCCTGCTCTACGCGACCAGCAAGATCGATATCCGGCTCTCCACCACGATCTTCCGCAAGCTGATCTCGCTGCCGGTGGACTTCTTCGAGCGCAACCTGGCGGGCGTCATCTGTCCAAGCACATGCAGCAGGACCAGCGCATCCGCGAGTTCCTGTCGGGCCGCCTGCTGCTCACCGTCCTCGATGCGACCGCGCTGTTCGTGTTCGTGCCGATCCTGATGTTACTACAGCGTCGAGCCTGACCTTGGTGGTGCTTGTTCTGCGCGCTCGCTTGATCGCCGTCATCATCGGCATCCTGGCGGCCACCTTCCGCCGGCGACTGACCGATCTCTATCGCGCCGAAGGCGAGCGCCAGGCGCTGCTGATCGAGGCGATCCACGGCATCAACACGGTCAAGTCGCTCGGCCTGGAGCCGAGCGCAGGCGCGCGCCTGGGACCAGAGCTCGGCGCAGGCGATCGAGCGGCGGATCGAGGTCGGCCGCATCTCCACGCTGGCGCGCACCGCTGTCGTCCGGCGATCGAGAAGGCGATGATGGTCGCGGTGATCTGGGTCGGGCGTGAACTTGATCTTCTCCGGCACGCTCACGGTCGGCGCCCTGGTGGCGTTCCAGATCCTGGCCGGGCGCGTGACCAATCCGCTGGTGCAGATCACGTCGCTGATCAACGAGTTCCAGGAGGTGGCGCTCTCGGTGCGGATGCTCGGCAACATCATGAATGCGACCTCGGAGCCCGGAATGGCGCGCGGCCTGCGGCCGGCCATCCGCGGCAAGCTGAGCTTCGAGGACGTGAGCTTCAACTACGGCACGTCGCCGATCCCGGCGCTCGATCGCGTCGGCTTCTCGATCGAGCCCGGGCAGGTCATCGGCATCGTCGGCCGCAGCGGGTCGGGCAAGAGCACGGTGCTGCGGCTGCTGCAGGGCCTCTACCCGGCCCAGCGCGGCCTGGTGCGCATCGACGACTACGACATCCGGGAGCTCGACAAGGTCCATCTGCGCCAGCACATGGCCGTCGTGCTGCCCGAGAGCTTCCTGTTCCGCGGCACCATTCGCGACAACATCGCGGCCGGCAAGCCGAGCGCCACGTTCGAGGAGATCGCCTGGGCGGCGCGGCAGGCGGGCGCCGAGGAGTTCATCGAGCGGCTGCCGCAGGGCTACGACACGCCGCTGGAGGAAGGCGGCGCCAATCTGTCGAGCGGCCAGCGCCAGCGCCTCGCGATCGCCCGCGCGCTGGTGCGGCGGCCGACCATCCTGCTGCTCGACGAGGCGACGAGCGCGCTCGATTCCGGAAAGCGAGATGATCGTGCAGGACAACATGGCGCGCATCGTCGAAGGCAAGACCACGATCATCGTGTCGCATCGCCTCTCCGTCGCTGCGCAATTGCGACAAGATCCTCGTGTTCGACAAGGGCCAGATCGTCGGCAACGGTCCGCACGACAACCTTGCTCGCCAGCTGCCTGACCTATCGGCTGCTGTGGGACAAGCAGAGCAGGTCGTTCCGATGAGCGGCAAGCTGCTCGCGCTGCGCCGCCAAGCCGAACGCCCGCCCGGCGCGTCGATCCGGCGGCGCTGGCGTTCCAGCCCGACGCCGCCGTGATCGAGGAACGGCCGCTGCCGCGCGCCGCGCGCAGCGTCGTCTACATCGTGGCGGCGCTCATCGTCAGCGCGGCCTTGTGGGCGACGTTTTCCCAGGTCGACCGCGTGGTCACCGCGCGCGGCAAGCTGATCACGATCGATCCGCTCATGGTGGTGCAGCCGCTCGAGACCGCCGTGATCCGCACCATCGAGGTCGGCGTCGGCGACTTCGTGCGGGCGGGCGCGGTCCTGGCGACGCTCGATCCGACCTTCACCGAGTTCGCAGGAGGTCGCCGGCCGCGAGCGGCTCAACAGCATGCTCGCCGAGGAACGGCGCCTGGAAGCCGAGATCTACGGCAGGCCGTTCCCGCCCGCTGCCGGCGATCCTGCGCTCGATCCGAAATATCTGATGCTGCAATCGGCGGTCTACAGCCATCGCCAGGCCGAATACCAGGCCGCCGTCTCGTCGTCGGAGGCCGAGATCGCCCGTTTCGAAGCGTCGCTCGACGACCAACCAGACCGCGCAGCACGGCCTGGAGGAGCGCCTCAAGGTGATCGGCGAGGTCGAGGCCATGCGCCAGGAGCTCTACAGGCTCTCGGCCGGCTCCCGCCTGAACCTGCTGACGACCCAGATCGATCGTCTCACCCTGAGCGATCAGCTCGCCGAGAAGAAATACCAGGAGAAGGAGATCCTCCAGCAGCTGGCGTCGGCGCGCGAGCAGAAGGCGCGCTACATCAACAACTGGGTGCGCGAGGGCGGGCGAGCGGCTGGTCACCGTGCAGCAGGACATCGCGACCGCGACCCAGCAGCTCGCCAGCGCGCGAGCGCCGCCGCTCGCTGGTGGTGTTGCGGGCGCCGGCGGACGGCGTGGTGCTCGAGCTCGGCGCGCGCTCGATCGGCTCGGTGGCGAAAGAGGCCGAGCCGCTGGTCACGCTGGTGCCGAAGGGCAACAAGATCGAAGCCGAGGTCGACGTCGACAGCGCCGACGTCGCGCGATTGCGGCTCGGCGATCCGGTGCGCGTCAAGTTCGACGCGCTGCCGTTCCAGCGGCACGGCACGCTGGCGGGGGAAGTCCGCGTCATCACCGAGAATTCGTTCCAGGCCGACAAGAACGCCCGCGCCACCCCCGACAAGCCCGACGGACCGCCGGCGTTTTTCCGCGCCCGCGTCGCGCTTGGGCCCGATGGCGCTGCGCGACGTGCCGAAGGATTTCCGCCTGATCCCCGGCATGACCACGACCGCCGAGATCGTGATCGGCCGGCGCACGGTCATCTCCTACCTGCTCGACCCGATCGTGCGGCTGTTCGACGAAAGCTTGCGCGAGCCCTAACCGGCGGCCGCGCGCGCGCGCGCGCCCTGCCCTCACTCGGTCTTCTGGTAGGCCGCGTGGCAGCCGTTGCATGCCGCCCGCAGCTGCGCGATCGAGGCCCGAAACGCGTCGGCGCGCTCCGCCCGGCTCGCCGCATAGGCGAGCTTGGAGGCGTCCGTCGCCCGCTTGTAGAAATCCGCAAAGCTGGTCCACAGCTCGGGCGACGCGAAGGTGTCGGTGGCGGGATCGCGATCGACGTTCGGCTTCCACTGGTTGGTGGCGGCGGGAAACAGATGGGGAAACGCCATCAGCATGATCGAGATGGCGTCCGCGTGCTCGCGCCCTTCAGTGGAATCGAGCTTGCCTCCCGGCGCCAGCATCGTCTCGATCTCGTCCATGTTCATGTCGATCGCGCCCATCAGGATCTTGCGCGCGAAGATCGTGTCTTTCGGCGGGGGAACGCCCTGCGCGATGCCTGTCTCTTGGGCAAGCGCGAGACTTGCGCTCGCCAGAAAGCCAGCCGCGGCCGCGAACCGGGCCGTCGCCGCGACGAACCGACGGCGATCACTCAAGGCCGGGCATTTCCTGCGCGCGGAGATTGGCCGTGAACGACTGGCCGGTCGCCACCAGCGTGACCTTCTTCAACGCGCCGCCGTGCTTTTCGGCGTCGCGCAGCGGGCTCATCTCGACCACCACCTCGTCGCCGGCCTTGACCGCGTTGCGCGACCAGCCGCCGGCGCGCACCAGATTGCCCGGGCTGGTCATCTCGAGCAGCCATTCGGAGGGCTCCTCGCCCTCCAAGGTGCCCTTCACCAGCAGCGTGACGTGCGGATTGGTCCAGCGCAGCTCGATGACCACGCCCTTGAGGGTGAGCGTCCTGGAATGATCGAACATCGTGGTGGAGTGGTGCGCGGCGGCCGAGTAGATGCCGGCCGCCAGCAAGAGCGCCGCGCCGGCGATGCCGAGCGCCTGACTTCGAATCTTCATGCGATGTCTCCGGACCTGCGATCCATTTGGGGGGTTATTTCTTTTTCGGCGCGTCGGGCGCCACCAGGTTGCCCCAGGGCTGGCGCGCGATCGGGACGAACACCGCATTGCCGTCCTTGTCGGTCCGCTCCGCGTAGTTGCCCTGGATGCAGACCCCTTCGACGATGTCGAACTTGCGCGCACGCTGGCGGAAATAGATCCGCGTGGTCTTCCACGGCGCGGTGAGCACCTTCGGCGCGATGATCTCGAGATCGTCATGCAGAATATCGGGCGCCGCCAGGTGGATGCGCTCGATGATGTGCATGTCGCCGTTGTTGGGAACGCCGGCCGCCTCGCTCACCGCCACATAGGTCTGCGGCATGACGGCGACGGTATCGACCACGAGCGTGTCGCCCTCCCAATGGCCGATCGAGTGGCCGTGGAACGTCGGCTCGGGATCGTCGGGATGCGAACGGCCGTCGGTGTAGATCCGGCGGATCCGGTTGCCGTCGGACTCGCCCAGCATGGTGACGCGGCCGGGCGTGAACAGGAATTCCATCGCATTGTGGGTGACCAGCATCCACGACGGCATCGCCTCGGGCAGGCAATCGACGAAGATCGGCGCGGGCCGGCCGGCCTTCTCCTCCGCGAACATCTCGGCGATCTTGGCCGCCGTCTTGGCGTTCCATGGCGGCGGGTTGGTCTTCACCTGGGCGTCCTGGTCCGTGACTTTCGGATTCCACACGCCGCTCCAATCGGGCAGCTTGGCGAGGTCGGCCCAGTCCTGCGCGGTCGGCGGCGGATTGATGACCACCGGCTTCTTGGCCGGCTCGGCGGACTGCGCGGCCCCGGCCGATGCGGCAAGGACGGCGAGCAGGACCGCGCCACGACAGAACCTCATGGGGGCGCCTCTTCGATTTGTCGGTGAAAGCATGCCGCAAACATAGCCCGAATTGGAAAATCAGTGCAACGTGAAGCCGACCTTGCGGCCGAACGCCACCACCCCGATCCACAACGCCAGCGAGACGGCGCCGGCCGCCTTGGCGCCGAGCGGCGTACACGCGGCCGCGCCCCAGCGCGCGACGTCGCGACCGGAAATGAAATGGAAGACCACCATGTTCAGCCCCGCGAGCCCCATCAGGACCATCTTGCCCTGAAAATAGAAATTATACGCGTAGGTCGTGGCATTCGACGCGAACATCAGGGATCCGGCGGTCGCCGCGACGCCGAACGCGATCCACGTGCAGGGTAGCACCTCGCCGATCAGGCGGCCGACGGCGCGGTCGCGCGAGGCGAGCCCGAGCAGGCGCAAATCGATGATCGCGATGGTTCCGATGACGATCGCGATCGCGAGCACGTGGACCGACTCGATGAAAGGGAAAAGATTGTCGTTCTCCGCGATCACCGTCGCGAAGGGTGTCGCCTGCAGCCAGCGCAGCCATTGGTCAAACGCCATGGCGGCCCGTCCGGCATGCGCGACCGCGGCGCGCGTGCGGCCGCGTCGCTGGATACCGCCTGGATGATCTGCGCTGCGTCATGCGGGTCAAGCGTAGGCGATCCATCGGCCGGCGAAAATGATGCAGACCCACAACGCCATGGAAATGGCCGCCATCAGGCGGGGCGCGGCGCGCGGCCCGCGGGCGGGATCGTCGAATTCGGGGTTTCGCCGCATGCGTCCGAACATGCAGGTCACGATGACGGCCGCGACCACCAGCACGACTTTGACCTGGAACACCGGATTCTTCAGCGCGCGGCTGGGCTCGCCGATGATCATGATGGTTCCCGTGGTCAGCAGGACGAGCAGCGGCCACCAGATGAAGGGCAGAAAGCGCGCCGAGATGCGCTCCAGCGACTGGTCGCGGGCGAAGAGTCCGGTCAGGCGCAGGTTGATCATCAGCGCCGACGCGACCACCAGCGCGAACGACAGGATGTGGATCGACTGCACGGTCGGAATGATCCAGGCCCGGCTCTGGATGATCTGGCTCAAGGCGGTCTGATCGATCCACAGGCAAAAATCGTTGAGCGAGCGGGCGATGTGCAGATTGACAGGCAGGTTCATGCGGGCTTGGAAATTCTTTCGTGCCGAGCGGGCGCCGGCCGGTCGCGCACTATACTGATTTCTCCGCGAACGCATAGCGCGCGGCGCGTCACGTCCAGGCGGCGGGCATCACCCAATGGTTCCGGTCGACATTGGGCTTTCCGGAGCCATGAACCGCCCGGACGGCACGCGTGCACCCGGAAATCGCGCCCGCCGCCGGGATATGTTCTGGCGGACGGTATCCGGCCGCCCAAGCCGTGTGGTGTGCGGGCAACACCTGACAAGATTGCGCAAAGCCGGCCCCCCTTCGACCAGCTAGCATTTGACAGGCCCTCGTGGGGGACCAAGAATTCCGCATATTTCAACTCTTGGGGCGTTTTTCGGGGCCACAACGTGAAGGTATTCCGTCGTTCCCGTGATGTTGCGCGACAGGCGGGCCTGGCGGCATTGAGTGCCGGGCTGTGCCTTGTGGCGCCGTGCCTCCATGCCCAGGACGCGACCTGGGTCGGGGGCAATGCGGGCGACCCGGGCGAGTGGGTCGAACCCCTCAACTGGACCCCCACGACGGTCCCGAGCGGCACAGCGACTTTCAGCACGTCCGCAACCACCACCGTTGCCAACGACATCGGCATCGTGATCATCGGCGCCATCCAATTCACGGCCGCCCCCAACGCGTCGGCCTATACGATCAATATGGACCTCCCGTTCATCGTGACCGGCACCGGCGTCGCCAACAATTCGACCAATACTCAGACCTTTAACATCACCAGCGGCAGCAGCCTGGTCTTCCAAAACAACAGCTCGGCCAATTCGGGCACCGGCGCCGTCATTTACAACAACAACGATGTCATTTCCTTCCAGGACACGAGCAACGCGGGCAACGCCAACACGACCATCATCAACAACCAGACCTTGGTTTTCAGCAACACCAGCACGGCCGGCAGCGCGCATATCACCAACAACACTCAGACCGACTTCTTCGATTCGACGAGCGCAGCCAACGCGAACATCACCAATGCGGCGACAGGCACACTCACGTTCAACAGCAACGCCACTGCCGGGGCCGCGACGATCGGAAATGCCGGCTCCCTGCAGTTCAACAATACGAGCACCGCCGGCGGCGCCATCATCTTCAACAGCGGCACGATCGACTTCAACGATACGGCCACGGCGGGAAGCTCGACCATCAGCAACGCTTTCGGCGCGATCACGTTCCATGCCGGCAGCTCGGCCGGGACTTCGACCATCTTCAACAACGCCTTCGGCCCTTCCACCGTCATCACCTTTGCCGACACGAGCACGGCCGGCAGCTCGAACATCACCAATTCCTTCATCCTGAATTTCAACAATGCGAGCACCGCCGGCACCTCGACGATCGCCAACCTTGGCGGGTCGTTGAATTTCAACGACACGGCCACCGCCGGCAGCGCCCATATCACCACCGCCGCCCCCGCCGTCAGCTTCATCTTCTTCAACAACAACAGCTCGGCCGGCAGCGCTACGATCACCAACAGCGGCGTCGCACACAACTCGCTACTCCAGTTCAACGACAGCAGCACGGCCGGCAGCGCGACCATCACCAACACCGGCGACCTCGAGTTCCGCAACAGCAGCACGGCCGGCAACTCGACCATCACCAACAATTCCGGCGTCGGCCAGATCCTCTTCTTCGCGAATACGAGCACCGCCGGCAGCGCGACCATCATCACCAACAGCCTCGCGCTCACGAATTTCTTTGATTCCAGCACCGGCGGCACGGCCCGCTTCATCACCAATGCGGGCGGGACGTTCGACATGTCGACCCTCGCCGCGGGCTCGATGACGGCCGGCTCGATCGAGGGCGCGGGCAACTATTTCCTCGGGTCCAAGGCGCTCCTGGCCGGCGACAACAACCTGTCCACCACCGTGAGCGGGGTGATCTCCGATGGCGGCGCGGGCGGCGGCGTGGGTGGCGAGCTGATCAAGGTCGGCACCGGCACGCTCACGCTCGCGGGCACCAACACCTATACGGGACTGACCGTCATCAACGGCGGCGTGTTGTCGGTCACCGGCAGCATCGCGGCGTCGAGCGGGTTCGCGGTCGAGGCCGGCACCACGCTCGAGGGCACCGGCACCGTCGCCGGGGGAACCGTGTTCGGCGGCGGCACCCTGATGCCGGGCCTGCCGGGGTCCATCGGCACACTGCATGTCAACACCGGGCTCACTTTCGCGCCGGGATCGATCTATCTGGTCACCTTCAATGGCGCGGCCAACAGCCTGACCCAGGTAGCTGGCGTCGACGACGATCATCGGCGGCGCGAGCGTCAACATCGCCGTCCGGCAGCACGATCAATGTCGGCCAGAAATACATCATCCTGACCGCGACCGGCGGCGTTACCGGGACGTTCAATCCCACGGTCAATTTCGGCACCTTCACGGGCACGCTGAGCTACGACCCGAACGACGTGTTCCTCACCTTCGGGTTCTCCAAGCTTGCCCCGCTGCTGCCGGCAGGCGCGCCGATCAATGTCGTCAACGTGGCGAATGCGATCGACACGTTCACCAGCGGTGGCGGCGCCAATCTGCCGCCCGGCTTCCAGAACCTGTTCTTCTTCACGCCGCAGCAACTCACCGGCGCGCTCACCCAGCTCTCCGGCGAGGTCGGCACCGGCGCTCAGCTCGCCGGCTTCCAGCTGATGAACCAGTTCATGTCGCTGATGCTCGATCCGCTCGCGCAAGGCCACGGTAACGGCATCGGCCCGGTGCCGTTCGCGCCCGAGGAGCGCCGCAGCGTGTTCACGCCCGAGGTCGCAAGCGCCTATGCGTCGGTGCTCAAGGCGCCCGCCGCCCCGGTCTCGTCCTACGGCCCGTGGAGCGCCTGGGGGGCGGCCTATGGGGGCACCAACAGCCTCAATGGCGATCCGACCGTCGTGGGCAGCCACGACGTGACCGCGCGAGCGGGCGGCTTCGCGGCCGGCCTCGATTACCGCATCTCGCCCGACGCGCTGGTGGGCTTCGCGCTCGCCGGCGCCGGCACCGGCTGGGACCTCGCGTCGGGCCTCGGCACCGGCCACAGCGACGCATTCCAGGCCGGCCTCTATGCGTCGCGGCAGTTCGGGCCCCTCTACATGTCGGGCGCGCTCGCCTTCGCCAACTACTGGGCCTCGACCAGCCGGGTGGTGACGGTCGCGGGCGCGGATACGCTCAATGCCCGCTTCGACGCGCAGAGCTTCGGCGGCCGCGCCGAGGGCGGCTACCGCATGCAGCTCGCGCCGTTCACGCTGACGCCCTACGCGGCCGTGCAGGCGCAGGCCTTCCGCACGCCAACCTATGGCGAGACCGCAACCTCCGGCTCGGCGCAATTCGCGCTGTCGTATGCCGGCCAGACCTCGACCGCGGTGCGCGCCGAGCTCGGCAGCTGGCTCAGCAAGAATTTCCTGCTCGGAAGCGGCGACACGGTCGCGCTGTTCGGCCGCGCCGCCTGGGCGCATGACCGCGACAGCAACCTCGCGCTGACGCCGACCTTCCTCAGCCTGCCGGGGGCGAGCTTCGCGGTAAACGGCGCGGCGCCGCCGTCGGACCTCGCGCTGGTGACCGCCGGCGCCGAGCTGCGGACGCGCGGCCACTGGTCGCTGATGGGCCGGTTCGACGGCGAGTTCGCGGGCGGCGCGCAGACCTACACCGGCACCGCACGGGTGCGTTACACCTGGTAGGCCGAGGCGGCGGATTCCCGCCGCGACCTCATGCGGGAGCCATAGCGCCGCCGCGTGGCAATCCGGAATGCATTCCCGTCAGGCGCGCCGAGGGACATTCTCGGCCATGCGGGCGGGCATTTCTCCGGCGAGCCGCGCCCGCCGGAAAAAAGCCCATGCGGGTAACTTACGGGCAGGGATGGCGCGCGCCGTCGAAGCCGAGAAACGTCCCGCTCTGCGGATCGTACGAACGATAGCGTTGCAGCAGTACGCGACGTCGTCTCCTCCGGCCGGGCCGCCGCCGTAATAGCCGGGTGCCGGATACGGCGCGGGATACGGCGCCGCATAGTACGGCGCGGGATAATAGCCGCCGTAATAACCGCCGTAGTAGGGCGCCGCGAGCGCGCCGCCGATGATCGCGCCGGCCGCGAAGCCACCCCAGCCCCAACCTCGGCCGCGCCACTGCACGGACTCGACCTGGCCCGGCGCGGCATTCTTGATCGCGAGCCCGTGGGTGGCGGGCATCGCCGATGCCCCATTCACCATCAAAGCGAAGCTTGCGCCGCACGCCAGCGTCGCTGCGAACATCCTCATATGGTTCGACATGTTGGTTCCTCTACGATCTCTTTCGTTCTCTTTTCGGCTCTCTTTTGTTGCCGCGGTTCCAAATATATCCGAAATTCAGGGCGCAATGTGTCCGAACCCGGCGGCGCCGGGCGTCCTGCCGCCACGCGGGCAAAAATCGGTCCCCTGCCCGCCCGTCGGACACCCGCCTGCTCGAAGCGCAGGCAACCGGACCCTGCCGTCGAACCGCTTGATTCACGCAGACCACGCGGTGACAATACGCGGGCGATTCTTTCGCATATTTCGACGCCCGTCGATTGCGGACGACGCGGGAGCGACTCGATGAGATCGGCGAGCCGACGGATTTCCTGCCTATTGGCGGCTTGGGCGCTCGGCACGACGGCCGCGGCCGCGCAAAATCAGTACTCGACGCTCGCCTATGGCGGCATCACCTGCAGTGCCTGGGCGAGCGTGCGATCCTCGAAACCGAACGAAGCTGCGGTCTATGAAGCTTGGATTCTCGGCTTTCTGAGCGCCTACAACGCCTTCGTATTCAAAGGACCGAATGTCGCGGAGGGCTTCGATTTCGACGCGCTGCGCGGCCTGGTGGATAAGTTCTGCCGCGAGAGCCCCAAAGAGGATCTCGACTCGGCCGCTCAATCGCTGATCAAGGAATTGCTGAAGAAGAATCCGGGCTGACGGTCGCCGAATTCATGCCCCGGGGTCGCGCACCGGAAATCGCGCCGGCGCATTCAAGGCCGCGCCCCGACGACAACGGAACACCGCCCTTTTCGACAACGTCGGTCGCTCGCGCGCCTCAGCCGCTCATCTGCCGTCTTGTCGTTTATTTGACAAAACTGAGGTAAGACGCGAGCGCCTTGATCTGATCGCGTGACAATTTGCTTGCAACGCTGGGCATCGGAAACTTTGCGGCGGCGTTATATCCCTCCCCCCACTGCCGGAGCCTCGTCTTCAAATAGCCGTACGCCAGCCCCCCCAAACGAGGAATTTCACCGGCACCCTCGGCATTCGGACCATGACACGCAATGCAGGCTACAATATTGGAATCCGGAATTCCGTCCTGATATATCGCTCTTCCGGTTGCTACCGTCTCGCGGTGTCCGTTATTGGCGGCGACAGGAGACAGCGATGAAAAATAAGTCGCCAAAAAACGTACCCTCGGAGGGCTGAGATTCTCTGCGGCGGCCCACATGAATTGTCTCGAATCCGGATTGTCTCGGGTGTGCGCCCTAAAACCAAAAAGCTGACTCTCGATGTATTGACGCCTCTGTCCCGCCAATCCCGGCGCAGGTCCGTAACCTTGCGCCGATCCCCCATGGCACCAGGTGCAATTCCGAATAGCGAGGCTGCCTGCGTGACCTGCAATTGAGAAGCCGGCAGAGAAAATAATTGCCAGCAGCGCTGTTCTCAACTCGATGATTCTCATGTTCCAATCTTCCACACGTTGTCACTTCCAACCGATGACGGACCTAGTTCAGATAACTGACGTAGGCCGCAACGGCTTCGATTTGCGACTTCGTCAAGCTGTGCGCGATCGGCTCCATGATGACTGACGTATCGGGTTTTGCAGGATTCTGACCCCGCTCTTTGCTCCAGTTCGACAATTCCTTTACGACATACGGATAGAGCTGACCTGCCAGACGAGGAATTTGTCCGTTACCGCCGGCGCCCGGACCATGACAGGCGGCGCATGCCGCCACATTGGCGTCGGGAACTCCGTCTTCGAAGATCCTCCTTCCTGCGGCGACGAGGTTCTTCGGCGCGCCGCCGAGGGGCCTCGGATTCAGCTCGCTAAAACTCCTGGCAAGTCCGGCTATCATCGTCGGACTCAGAACGTGCGCCACGCTAAACATAATGCTGTTCGTCCGTCGGCGCTCGATAAAGGCCCGCAACTGGTTTTCGAGGTACTCGGTTTGTTGTCCCGCCAGCCGCGGTATGGGAAAAAATCCGCGGTAACCTTGCGCCGACGGCCCGTGGCAATCCTTGCAATATTGTATCTTGGCCTGAAGGCCGGGCTTAGAAACGTCAGCCGCATCCCTGGCATCCGCACTTCCCGTCGCCGATATAACAATGGTCAGGATTGCGGCTTGCAACGCCGATTGTAAGTTGCCGACCTTCATGATCCGGTGCCCATGTCCTTCGTTTAGCGGTGTCGTCTGAGCGCGCCGAAGACTTGAGCCCATCGCTTCCTCACCACTTTCTGTCCCGCGGCGCTGGCAGCAATTCTTGCCTGCATTCGCCCTCGGGGAGCACAATTCGTGATTTGATGAGCGTCATGATCTGACCTGGAAGGCGTCACTCGAGGCTACTGACGTAGGCCGCAACTGCTTTGATTTGCGCGTCGGTCAAGCCATGAGCAATCGGCTCCATCATGGCCGATATGTCCGGCTCTTTCGGTTTTTGGCCCCGTTCCGTGGACCAGTTCTTCAATTTGGTGAAGATGTAGTCGTTGAGCTGACCTGCCAAACGAGGAAACTGCCCTTGCCCTTTAGCTTCCGGACCATGACACGAGGCGCATGGAGGAACATCGGAATTGGGTATTCCCTCTTGAAAGAGCTTCCTTCCAGAGGCCACGAGATCGATTGGCGCACCGCCGAGGGGTTTGGGGTTTAGCTCGTTAAAGCTCTTGGCAAGCGCCTTCAGCATCTCCGGGCTGAGAACATGCGAGACGTTGAACATGATATTATTCGTCCGCCGGCGCTCATTAAAGGCGCGTAGCTGATTCTCGATATACTCGGTTTGTTGGCCCGCGAGCCGTGGTATGGGATAGTATCCACGAAAACCTCGCCCCGACGGCCCGTGGCAGGTCTTACAATAGGCCATCTTGGCTTGAAGGTCGTGCTCCGAAACGGCGGCATCCCCACGGTCTGTCGTCCAGAAAAAAATCGTCAGAACTGCCGCCTGCAGCGCTAACTGCAGGATCACGGGCTTCATAATTCGGCGCCCGCGTCCGTCGTCGAGCGGTGTCGTCTCAGCGCGCCGCAGGCCCTCGTCCATCGTTGCCTCACCACTTCGCTCTGATCACATCGGTCCACACGACCGACATGCCGACTTACCTGAAGAGATAGCTGGCGCGCGCCATGATCGCGTAGATATTCCCATTGCTCGCCGATATGGAGAATGGCGTGACGCCATCGTTGTACACGCCATTGGTATTGTCGAGATTGAAGTTGTAGTAGTCGAACTCGGCACCGATGATGATGTTGTCGAAAGCCATGTAATCGACACCCGCACCGGCAGTCCAGCCGCCCCGCCACTTGACGTTGTCGGCGGTGAGGCCGGCGACCGTATCCACACTATGGACGGCCATTCTGGCGGTTGCATATCCGGTCTTGGCGTAGAACAATGCCCGCTCCCAGGTGGCACCAAACCGGACGGTCGCGGTTGCGATTTGGTTGATACTGATCGAGTGAGACTCGCCGGGCGTAACGGTACTAGCAACCGTTTCGTTCAGATGCAGCCCGGACCATGTCCCTTCGATGCCCATGAGCCATTTGTCGAATTGCCACTGCACGCCGGCGTGACCGCCGGCGATGTATGAATTCGGCGAAAACCGCAAGTCCTCCGAATTATCCAAATCATCCGTGAAGGTGAACGGAACACTCGACATCGCGACGCCTGCATGCCCGCCCAAGTAGAATCCGCTCCAATCAATGACGGCCGGCGCCGCTACCGGCGCCTTGAGCGGCAGATCCGCAGCGCGCGCGCCTCCGCCAACGACCAGCGCAAGAGCGGACAGGCCTACCAGCAAGAGTTTCCTCATAACGAATCTCCTCGCCTATTGCGACGATTTACATTGCGAACCACGCGTAGGCGAACAGCGTATTGTTGTCGCCGGCGTGGACGGTATCGCCATCGAATTTGTTGTATTTGGTGTACTGCAGACCAAGACGCACGTTGAACCAGGGCCAGAGCGGCGCACGGCTCATCATGAACGGGCTGTAGGCGATCTCCGCGATCCAGCCGTCACTGTTCGGGCTGCACGACGTGTTGGGCGGCGCGCAGCTGATCAACCCGCTATACAACGTCGGATCTGCAGTGCCCCAGGTGTTGAAGTACTGTCCGGTGAATATGATCCTGTTGTCGTTGCCGTAAGCCAACGAGGCCTGTGCCTTTGCGGTATTGAGCTGATTGCTCGAATTGGTGCCAAAATTGACGGAGCTTGCATCGAGCCTCTGGTTTTCATGGACGAAGCTGCCGCGCAATGTCAGCCAGAAATTTCCCCCCTTATACTGATATTGCGCATCGACGCCGACATCAGTGTATTTGTCGGTCTGAGGAAACGTGTCGGTGGTCCCGAGGGCGAAACTCGAGTCGATCCATGGTCGAACGTTGGCCAGCATGCCGAAGGCGCCGACCATGAGCCAATGATTTCCCCAGTTAGGCTCGAACGCCACGCGGAAATAGGGTGCAGGCCCCTCGAACAACCCTGGTGCGCCGAACGGATTCGCACCCAGAGTGTTTTGTGTCTTGAAATCAAGCGTGTTATACGCCGACGCCTCAAGGTAGATCTTGTTGTCGATCCATAGATAGCCGCCAACGCTAAGGACATGCGCCGCAAACGCGCCGTCGATGATCGCGCCCGCAGCGGGCGTCGGGGCAAGCGTCGACGAGGCGTAGGGGAAACCCCAGGCCGAGGTCGTGTTCCAAACATCCTGAACGGTCGGATTATTGTTGACCGTAATGCCGTAGGTAACGTCCGTGTTCCCGATCTTCGTGTTGTTGGCATAGCGGACGTCGAGATTGTCCCACGTCCAGGTATGGTCAAACGGACCAAGCCCCCCCGGGGTGGCTCCGACATAGGTGACCTGGGCAAAGGCGCCGATATGCTCGGTAATGGCGCCGCCATAGAAAAGGCTGGCGGGATCAACCTTGACATTGTCATTAGGATTGAAGGGAGCGGTCGGCGGCGCCAGTGGTTCCTGAGTATGGGTAAAGCCGACGATCGCCATCATCGAGATCGGCGGAAACCAGCCTTTGTCCTTCTCCTTCTCGTCGCTCCTCGCGCTTGCGTAGTCATCTTTCTTCTTGAACGGCGTGGTCCGGAACTCACCACCGCCGAACGTATAGCCGCCGAGTTTGAAAGCGCGACCGTAGGGAGTGAGGCCAGGATAATCCGTATGGCAGGAACCACAGGGCTGCCCGGTTTGGCGCGCGAAACTCGGCAGCGCCTGGGCGTCACGAGGAGTTGCTGTTATTGCCGCAATGACCGCGAATACCGCCGCCCTCAGGATAGCTCGGCACATAGCATCCCCCTGCCGGCGCGCATGATCGCGCGGCATCTCATGCCAGTTTTTCGCCTTGCCCCCAGTCGCAACGTAGGATGGAGGTTTGATTCAGTCAAATTGAAAAAACTTGAATTCGAAGTATTTGGCCCACAGTTGCTGAGATGTCACTTTTTGATCTCACCGGAGGCATCAAGGTCCAGCTTCTCGTCGTCGCTGATGAGAACTTCGCGGCCGTACGGCGAATATTGTTATGCTGTTGATGAAAAATGATTGTCGCGTGCGGCAAGGCCAGTTTTGTCCAGCGGCATCGCGCTCAGCTTGGTGTGGGGAGATTGCGATGGCACGAAAGCGGTCGTTGGCAAATTCCGCTCGGTAACTTGTTAGTGGAAACCTATAACCATACCGTCGCGCGGTAAGAGACGACGGACCGAGCCCGCGGCATAGGTAAGTCTGTAACGAAGCGTCTCGAGGCGCATTACGCGAGTTGCTGGTCGCGCGGCTTCGAGCCACGCTTGGTAGGATCGTTGGCATCACAAGCCGCCAACCGCGAACTTAT
>CAWBRI010000012.1:0-371700 GCA_963791155.1 uncultured Pseudomonadota bacterium | reverse complement strand
CCGTTCGCCGATTACAACGGCGCGCTCGCGACCGTCTCCCCGATCGACCTCGGCATCAAGGCGGCGCGCGCCGTGTTGGCGCAGGCCGGCGTTTCGCCCGTCGGACGTCGGCACCGTCATCGCCGGCAACATGGCGCAGGCGAGCTTCGATGCCTTCATGCTGCCGCGCCATATCGGCGCTCTATTCGGGCGTTCCCATCGAGGTGCCGGCGCACCTGGTGCAGCGCGTGTGCGGCACCGGCATCGAGATCCTGATGCCAGGCCGCCGACGCCGTGATCGCTCGGCCGTGCCGATCTGGCGCTCTGCGTCGGCACCGAATTCGATGAGCCGCAATCCGATCGCCGCCTATACGCACCGCACCGGCTTCCGCATGGGACAGGTCGAGTTCAAGGACTTCCTGTGGGAGGCGCTGCGCGATCCCGCCGCCGACGTCACCATGGGCGACACGGCGGAAAACCTTGCCCGCCAGTACCAGATCACGCGGCCCGAGGTCGACGTCTTCGCGGCGCGCAGCTTCGCGCGCGCGCTCGCCGCGCAGGAGAACGGATTCCTCGCCGGCGAGATCGCGCCGGTGCGGAACGAGACATTCGAGATCGCGGGCCTCAAGCCGCGCGGGATCAGGCTCACCGGCGATGCGCGGGAGCTGGCGGCCGACACCCATGTACGGGCGTCGCCGGTCGAGGCCCTCGCCAAGATCAAGCCGGCCTTCGGCGGCGTTCAGACGGGCGGCAATTCGTCGGCCATCGTCGACGGCGCGGCGGCCGCGATCGTCGCTTCGTCGGCCTATTGCGGGCGGAACGGAAAGGCGCCGATCGCCCGCATCGTGGCGGGCGGCGCCGTCGGGGTGCCGCCGCAGATCATGGGGATCGGTCCGGTGCCGGCCATCCGCTCGGTGCTCGGGCGCGCCGGTTTAAAGCTCGCCGACATCGACCGCTTCGAAATCAACGAGGCGTTCGGGGCGCAGGTGATGGCCTGTGCGCGCGAGCTCGGCATCGACGAGACGAGACTCAACGTCAATGGCGGGGCGATCGCGATCGGCCATCCGCTCGGCGCGACCGGGGTGCGGCTGGCACTCACCCTCGCCCGCGAACTCAAGCGCGCGCGGCTGCGCTACGGCATCGCGTCCGCCTGCATCGGCGGCGGGCAGGGCATTGCGCTCCTGCTCGAAAACCCGGAGGCTCGAGCGGCCTCGGCACGGAACCGATCATCATGAACCCGCACGGACATGCCGCACTCGTCACCGGCGGCGGCTCCGGCCTCGGCGCCGCGACCGCCCTCAAGCTCGCGGCGCGCGGCGCCAAGGTGGCGCTGCTCGATATCAATGCGGACGCCGCCAAGGCGGTCGCGGCGGCGTGCGGCGGCCTCGCGATCGCGTGCGACGTCAGCGACGCCGACATGACGGCCGCCGCGGTGGCGCAGGCGCGCGCCGCCCACGGCGCGGCCCGCATCCTGGTCAACTGCGCCGGCATCGGGCCGGCCAAGCGCATCGTCGGCCGGGATGGCCCGATGCGGCTCGCCGATTTCGCGCGCGTCATCCAGATCAACCTGATCGGCACCTTCAACGCCATGCGGCTCGCCGCCGGCGACATGCAATCGCTCGATCCGATGGACGAGGGCGAGCGCGGCGTGATCGTGTCGACGGCGTCGGTCGCGGCCTATGAGGGACAGATCGGCCAGGCCGCCTATGCGGCCTCCAAGGGCGGCGTGGTCGCGCTCGTCCTGCCGGCGGCACGCGAGTTCGCCCAGTTCGGTATCCGGGTCAACGCGATCGCACCCGGCATTTTCGCGACCCCGATGCTGATGGGATTGCCCGAGGAGGTGCAGCAGAGCCTCGCCGTCTCGGTCCCCTTCCCCAAGCGCCTGGGCCGGCCGGAGCAATATGCCGACCTCGTTCTGCACATCCTCGAAAACCGCTATATCAACGGCGAGACCATCCGGCTCGACGGCGCGTTGCGCATGGCGCCGCGATAGAAGCTTACGGCAAGGAAATGCGATGCTGACCAATACGCGCAACGTGCGGATCGTCTGGGGCGACTGCGATCCGGCGGGGATCGTCTACTACCCGCGCTATTTCGACATGTTCGACACCAGCACGACGGCGCTGTTCGAGCGCGCGCTCGGCATGACCAAGTTTCAATTCGTCAAAGCCTACGATTTGCTCGGTTATCCGATGGTCGATACCCGCGCGCGGTTCCTGGTGCCGACCCGCTACGGCGACGACGTCGTGATCGAGACCGTCATCACGGAGATCAGGCGCTCGAGCTTCGACGTCCGCCATCGGCTCACGAAGGAGGGAACGCTCGCAGTCGAGGGATTCGAGACCCGGGTCTGGGTCGTGCGCGACCCCGCCGATCCGGACAAGATCAAGGCGAAGCCCCTGCCGCCCGAGATGGTCGCGAAGCTGATGGCGGAGTGAGGCGCGACGCCCGGGGCATCCCTGATTGGCACAACCGCGTCCGCTGCTTCGGTCAGCCCGCGGCGGCATCCTTCGATTGCGCTCCAAATGTCGGCAAACGCTCCGGTGCCTCTGGCACCGTTGTCCCGGAATGGGACGATCGGCTTGGCATCCCGGTTGCTTCTTATGGCATGTTTAGAGCAGCTTAACCAATATGCGCCCGCGCGGGGGGCCGCCCGGGCATGGAACGGATGCCGCCAATGTGTACCAAGTTTCCTAGCATTCAGCGGGCGGGCGTCGCCGCGGCCTTGGCAGCGATGCTCCTCTTGCATGGTCCGGCCGCCCAGGCGGGCGAGGTCACCACGACCAATTGCCTTCATGGATTCAATGACGCCTATAGGTCTGGCGAGAGCCAAGATTATACCGGCGAGTACGGGAGTAATTACGGGGACAGCTACAGCTACAGCAGAGCTAACAGCGATTCCCGCAGAGGATTCAGGGGTGGTTTCCGCCGCGCTGGCTCCCATGGAGGATTAATCGGCGGGAACGGCAACGGACATGGCGGCGCTGGGGGCAGCGGATCCCGCGCCGGCTACAACAGCGGATATGCCGGCGGCCACAGCAACCAATCCGGCGGCGGATCGAGCAGCGGCGACAGTTTGGACTCATGCGTCGAAATTCGGCGCGAGCTTACCAACCCGTATGTGATCCACGTCCAGGGGCCGCAATCGCCGGACGAGATCGCCGAGTCCGCCCACCGAGACCGCCTGTGGCGGATACGCTGCCGTCCCGTCATCCAACAGGACACGTTTGGCGTGAATTGCTACCGCTACGCGGCGCCCGGATGCGAGTACGGCAAGTACGAGTGAGGCGGCGCGGCGCGCACGTCGCGCGCCCGAGACCGAGAGCCTAATCCTATTCCGCCTGCGCGATGATCCGTTTGAGGATGCGCACGAAGCCCTTTTGCTCGCGCGCCCCGATGAGGCGGTCGAGATTGCGCTCGTGCGTGCGCGCGCATCGCATGAGCTGCGCCAGCAGCGTCTTGCCGGCGCGCGTCAGCGACAGCCGGTAGGCGCGCTGGTCGGCGCGGGTGCGCTGCCGGCGGATCAAGCCGCGACGCGCCAGGTCGTTCAATACCGGGGTGAGGCTCGACTTGTCGCGGCCGTTGGCGCGGCTCAAGGCGGTCTGGCTGATACCCGGATTCCTGCCGATCAGCAGCAGGGTCGCGAACCGCCCCGGACGCGTGCCTACCTCGCGGGCGAGCCGGGAAAACGACTGGAAGGAGGCGGCCTGCGCCATGCGCAGATTGAACCCGACCCAATCCGCCAGCGGCCCGTAATCGACCGCCTCGGCGCCTGCACGCCCATTGGGGTTGCGATAGCGCCGGCGAGTGTTCGCGCGCGCGTTCTTTTGTTCCTTCTTGTGCCGCACCACGTTCCCTTCTGTCGCGCACCCGACCGGATGTTGGTACCTGTCTCCGCAGATTAGTTTTATATCCAACTAATTTCTTTACTTCCGTCGCGACTTGAGTTTGAATTGCAACGAACCGGCCGTCAACCGCGCAACTTCCGCCGCAATCCGGCTGGACGGAATCGACATGGAACGATCATTCAAGAAGGAAGTCGAGGCGCTCAGGCTCGGCGACGGCGAAACCTTTCGGGGCGAAGGCATCCTCGCGGTCACCAAGGCGCTGCTGCAGGCGGGCGTGAGCTATGTCGGCGGCTACCAGGGCGCGCCGGTATCGCACCTGCTCGACGTGATGGTGGATGCCGAGGACCTGCTCGCCGATCTCGGCGTGCATGTCGAGACCTGCACCAACGAGGCCTCGGCGGCCGCCATGCTCGGTGCCTCGATCAACTACCCGCTGCGCGGCGCCGTCACCTGGAAGTCGATCGTCGGCACCAATGTGGCGGCGGACGCGCTGTCCAACCTCGCCTCGCCCGGCGTGATCGGCGGCGCCATGATCATCCTCGGCGAGGATTACGGCGAAGGCGCGAGTGTCATCCAGGAGCGCTCCTACGCCTATGCGATGAAGTCCACGATATGGCTGCTCGATCCGCGGCCGGATCTGCCGACGATCGTGCGCATGGTCGAGAAGGGGTTCGAGCTCTCCGAGGCGAGCCACTCTCCGGTGATGCTCGAACTGCGCATCCGCGCCTGCCACGTCACCGGCGAGTTCCAGGCCAAGGACAACCGGCGCGCCGAATTCTCCGGCGTCAACCGCCTGCCCGGCCCGCCCAAATTCAACTACGCGCGGCTCTCCCACCCGCCGGTCACGTTCCTGCACGAAAAGCTCAAGGTCGAGGAGCGCGAGCCGGCGGCGCAGAAATTCATCCGCGCCGAGAAACTCAACGAGCTCTTTCCGGGCGACCTCGCCGAGATCGGCATCATCACGCTCGGCGGGCTCTACAATGGCGTCGCGCGCGCGCTCGAACGGCTGGGGCTCGCCGACCTGTTCGGCGGTTCGCGCGTCCCGATCTATTGCCTCAACGTCGCCTATCCGCTGGTGCCGGAGGAGCTGCGCGACTTCTGCGCCGGCAAGCGCGCGGTGCTCGTCGTCGAGGAGGGCAATCCCGACTATGTGGAGCAGGCTATCAATACCGAATTGCGCCGCGCCGACATCCAGACCCGGGTGCTCGGCAAGGGGATGCTGCCCAAGGCGGGCGAATATACGTCCGACGTGCTGCTCGCGGGCCTGTCCGCGTTCCTCGCCGAGGTGAAGCCGGCCGGCGTCGACGTCGACGCCATCACGGCGCGCCAGCGGCAGATCACGGCGCACAAGCCGGCCGCCGCCGCCGCGGTCGGCGAGCTGCCGGTGCGTCCGCCCTCGTTCTGCACCGGCTGCCCGGAGCGCCCGGTGTTCACCGCGCTCAAGCTCGCGCAGCGCGAGATCGGCGCCACCCATATCAGCACCGACATCGGCTGCCACAGCTTCGCGACGTTGCCGCCGTTCAGCCTGGGCAATTCGATTCTCGGCTACGGCATGTCGCTCGCGAGCGCCGCGGGCGTCGGCCCCAACATGGAAAAGCGCACCATAGCGGTGATGGGCGACGGCGGCTTCTGGCACAATGGCCTGATCACCGGCGTCGCCAGCAGCCTGTTCAACCGCGGCGACGGCGTGCTGGTGATCATGCAGAACGGCTATACCTCGGCGACCGGCCTGCAATACATGCCCTCCAGCAAGACCAGTCGGCAGGGCGGCGCGGCCGGCATGGATATCGAGACCACGCTCAAGGCGTTCGGCGTCAAATGGATGCGCAAGGTGCGCACCTATGGCGTCGCCAAGATGGCGCGAGACGCTGAAGGACGCGCTGCGCACGGCCGAGCGCGGCCTCAAGGTGATCATCGCCGACGGCGAATGCCAGCTCGCGCGCCAGCGCCGGGTGCGCGCCGAGGACGCCGAGAAGCTCAAGCGCGGCGAGCGCGTGGTGAAGACGCGCTACGGCGTCGACGACGAGATCTGCACCGGCGACCATTCCTGCATCCGGCTTTCTGGGTGCCCGTCGCTCACCCTCAAGCCGAGCCCCGACCCACTGCGCACCGATCCGGTGGCGACCGTGATCGAATCCTGCGTGGGCTGCGGCCTGTGCGGCGAGGTCGCGCATGCGGCCGTGCTCTGTCCCTCGTTCTATCGCGCCGAGATCGTCGCCAACCCGAGCCGGTTCGAGCGCATCCGCCACGCTCTGCGCCGGCGGCTGCTCCCGATCGCCGGTCGGCCGACACCGGCCGCCGCGCAGGCCACCGCATGACGACGCCGCGCCCGATCGCCATGCTGATCGCCGCGCTCGGCGGCGAGGGCGGCGGCGTGTTGACCGACTGGATCGTCTCGGCGGCGGCGCTGCAGGGATATCCGGTCCAAAGCACGTCGATCCCGGGCGTCGCGCAGCGCACGGGCGCCACCACCTACTACATCGAGATCATGCCGGTGACGCTGGCCGCGCTCGGCGACAAGCGGCCGGTGCTGGCCTTGACGCCCGGCGGCGGCGACGTCGACATCGTGGTGGCGAGCGAGCTCATGGAGGCCGGCCGGGCGATCGCGAACGGCTTCGTCACCGCGGAGCGCACCGCGATGATCGCCTCGACCCACCGCTCCTATGCGATCGCGGAACGGATGGCGATGGGCGACGGCCGCTACGACGAAGGCCGGCTCGTCAAGGCGATCGAGACCCATGCGCGGCGGCATCTGCTGTTCGACATGGAGGCGGTCGCCAAGCAGACGGGCGCCATGATCAACGCAGTCATGCTGGGCGCGATCGCGGCGGCGGACGCCCTGCCGATCTCGGCGCAGGCGTTCGAGGCGGCAATCCGGGCGGACGGCAAGGCGGTGGAGACCAACCTGCGCGGTTTTCGCGCCGGCCTTCAGGCGGCGGCCCGCTCCGCCGCGCGCGTGCGCCACGACGGCAAGCGCCGGCAGGCCGCCGCCCGCTCGGTCGCGACCTTGGAGGCCGAGGCGCACGCGATCATGCCGGCATCCGCGTGCGAGATCGTGGTCGAAGGCTTACGGCGCACCGCGGCCTTCCAGGACGTCGGCTATGCGGGGCTCTATTTCGACCGGCTCAAGGCTCATTCGCGAGGCCGATGCGCGCGCCGATGCGGCGGGGCGGCTGATTCGCGAGACCGCACGCCACCTCGCGGTGCGCATGACATACGAGGACGTGGTGCGGGTCGCCGAGGCGAAAATCGCGCCGGAGCGCTTCGCGCGGATCCGGCAGGAGATGGGCATTGCGGACGGCGAGCCGTTCCGGATCGTCGATTTCCTCAAGCCCGGCATCGAGGAGATGTGCCAGCTCCTGCCGCCCCGGCTGGCGCAGCGGATTCTCGCGCTCGCGGCGCGGCGCGGATGGAAGCCGCATTGGGGCATGGAGATCGAGAGCACCTCGCTCACCGGCTATCTGCGCTTCTGGCTGCTGGCCCGGCTCAAGCGCTGGCGGCCGCGCGGCCATCGCTACGCGCAGGAGCAGGCCGCAATCGAGCAGTGGCTCGGCCTCGTCGTCGAGGCTGCGCGCGCGTCCGCCGACATCGCCCTCGAGGTCGCCGAATGCGCCCGTCTGGTCAAGGGCTACGGCGATACCTGGCAGCGCGGCGCCGCCAACTATCAGACGATCGAGGCACAGGTGATCCGCCCGATCCTGGCCGGCCATATTCCCCTGGGCCAGGGCGCCGACGCGATCGCGAGCGCGCGCACGGCCGCGCTGGTCGATCCCGACGGCGAGGGTCTCGCGAAGTGCCTGGCGGAGATCGCGAGCCGGACCGCGACGCTGCGCATCGCGGCGGAGTAATCCTTACGCCATCCGGGGGGGCGGCCGGTTGTTGTACGAGCCGCAAAGAGCAACGAAAAAAACTCGCGTCTCTCAGCGGTCCGGCACGACGTGACGCCGGACGAGCGCGGCGACCTCGGGATCGTCGCCCGCTCCGCGTTTTCCAAGTCCCGTCACCACGCCGGCACGATCCTTCATCTCGCGGTTCTGGCTCATCTTCCATTTGCCCTCGAGCCGCGTGACGGCGAAGCGGAAGCCCACGATGCCGCGCAGCATGACGTCGATGTAGCTCTCGGGCGCGTCAGATACCGCCCAGGGCTTGGCTTCGCT
The DNA here is from genome assembly GCA_963791155.1 of uncultured Pseudomonadota bacterium. Lineage (GTDB taxonomy): Bacteria > Pseudomonadota > Alphaproteobacteria > Rhizobiales > Xanthobacteraceae > JAVDCA01. Next base: position 363,716 of record CAWBRI010000012.1, on the reverse strand, counting down.
CGTCTCCTGCTGAGCCGTGAGCTCGCCGACATGGCGGCGCAGCCAGTCCCCGTCCTGCATCACCTCGGGCGACCCGTAGGCATGCACGACCGCATAGTTCCAGGTCGGCACGACCTTCTGGTGCTCCGCCTTGGAGGGATACCAATTGGGCGTGACGTAGGCGTCGGGGCCTTGGAAGATCATCAGCGCCTCGCCGCCCGTCGCGAGGTCCTTCCAGTGCGGATTGGCGCGCGCGAGATGGCATTCGATCGTGCCGAACGGTCCGTCGTCCCGCAGCACGGTCGGCAAGTGAGTCGCATAGAGGCCCGCCGCGCCGGCCGACACCAGCGCCGCAAACGGCCTCGCCCGCATCAGCGCATGCATCTGCGGCAGATCGTCGACGCGGAAATGATCGGGCTGGTACATGGACCGTCTCTGGCGCCCGGTCTGGCGATCACCGCGAGCCGGGCGGACTCAAGGGAAAGCAGAACCGCGGGCCCGGGGCAAGCGATGCCGCCGGATGCCGCCCTGCGCGGCGCCCCAACGGGCTCAGCTGCCGGTAAATAGCGGCCGGCGCTTTTCCAGCCAGGCCGAAATGCCTTCCTCCATGTCCCGCGTCGCGACCATCCGCGCAAAGTAATTCGCCTCGATGGCGAGGCCCTCGTCGATCGGAACATTGATGCCGCGCGTCACGCTGCCGAGACAAGCCGCGGTCGCCAATGGCGATTTTTCGGCGATCCGGTGGGCGAGCCCGAATGCCGCCGCGAGCAGATCGTCGTGCGCCACCACCTCGTTGACGAGGCCGAGGCTGTGCGCCTCGTGCGCCGTGATGGGCTGCGCGGTGAGGATCATCCGCAGCGCGCGCTTGCGCCCGATCAGCCGCGCAAGCCGCTGCGAGCCGCCGAACGGCGGCGCGAAGCCGAGGTTGATCTCCGGCTTGCAGAATTCTGCGCGATCGCTCGCGATCGCGAGCGGCGCGGCTTCGACGATCTCGCAGCCGCCGCCATGCGCCAGCCCGTTGACCGCGACGATGATCGGCTTGCCGAAGCTTTCGATCCGGCCGGTCAGCCGCTGGCCGCGCCGCACGAGCTCCCGCAGCGCCGCCGCCGGCCCGCGCCGGACACTCGGCGCGAAGCAAGCGATGTCGGCGCCCGACGAGAAGGCGCGCTCGCGAGCCCCCGTCAAGACGGCGGCCCGCACGTCGTGATCCGCCTCGATGGTATCGAGGACATCCATCAGCCGATCGATCAGGGCGTAATCGAGCGCGTTGAGCTTTTCGGGCCGGTTCATCGTGACCAGCGCGACCGGCCCGCGGGTCGCGACCAGGGCGAGGTCGGATCCCATCGCTGTTAGTCAGCGCCAGCCGTTCCAATCGCCCGTCATCAGGCGCTGCGAGATCTGGAACTCGATATTGTCCGTCATCCGTCCGCCCGACCGTTCGATGAAAGCGGCGACCTCGCGATCGGCATGCCGCCGACGCGACTCGTAAACGGCATCGAAGATCCGCCGCAGAAGGCCGCGCCGATTGGCGACGGCGGTGGGCGCAACGGGCTTGCGGTCGAGGGAAGCCAAGAGCTCCCCGTGATATGCGGCATCGGTCATGGCTCGGTCTCCCAAAGGGACAAGATCACAACTGAGAACTTCTCATCCATCCCATTTCGTGTATGAGTATGATCTGATCAAAAGAGCTGACAAACGATGTCTTCTCACCTGACATGTGAGATTTTCTCATGCATACTCCGCTGCCGCCGCTCAATGCCCTGCGTGCCTTCGAGGTGGCGGCCCGCCATCTGAGCCTGACCCGGGCGGCGCAGGAATTGCACGTGACCGCGGGTGCCCTGAGCCACCAGATCCGCGGCCTGGAAGACCTGCTCGGCCTGAAGCTGTTCGAGCGGCGGGTGCGGTCGATCGCGCTGACGCCCGCCGGCAAGCTGCTCTATCCCGGCCTGCAGACCGGCTTCGCCCATATCCAGGAGGCCGTCGCCGGCCTCGCCCCCGCAAGCGACCAGCGCGTGCTGGTGATCAGCACGCCGCCGGGCTTCACCGCGAAGTGGCTGGCGCCGCGGCTCTACCGCTTCGCCAGCGCCCACCCCGAGATCGACGTCCGGGTGTCCTCGTCGTTCGGCTACGCCAATTTCACCACCGATGGGGTCGACGTCGCGGTGCGCAACCTCGCTGTCGATGGTGCCGCCGATCCGGCCCTGGTCGTTGAGAAGCTGATGGAGCTCTCGCTGGTGCCGGTCTGCAGCCCCCGGCTGATGGCGACCTACGGGCCGTTCGCCGGGCCCGAAGCCCTCAAGGGCGTGCCGCTGATCCATGACGATACCCTCGTCCGGCGCCCCGAGGTGCCGACCTGGGCCGACTGGTTCCGGGCGGCGGGTGTCGCGGGTGTCGACGTCAGCCGCGGGCTTCGCTTCAACAGCACCGATCACGCGCTCGACGCGGCGGGCGAAGGCGCCGGCGTGCTGCTGGCGCACGGCATGCTGGCCCATGACGACCTGCGCACGGGGCGGCTGGTGATAGCGGTCCGGCTCGTCGTGCCGACGGGTCGCGCCTATAACTTCGTCTGCCCGAAGAGCCGCAGCGAACGCCCGCAGGTGCAGGCATTCCGCGCCTGGATCAGGCAAGAGCTGGCCGCGATCGACTGGCGGATGGTGCGCTAGATTCCATGTTGGATCGCATTCGTCGGCGAACCCGCGTCCACCTCGGATAAGTCCGGGGCGGGCTTTCGCCGGGAAACGCTCTAGATGCAGTGCAGTTGGGCCCTGTCCGGACAGAACCTAAAAGCCTTCGACAGGGAAAATAAGATGCGCGTGTCACGAACCCCGTTGAGCGTCGTTCCGTAGTGAAGCGGCACCGCAACCGCGAGGCCGGCCTGCAGCTGGTCGGCGAGAAAGAAGCGCACGCCAACCCCCGCCGACGAGAGCGAGAGGATGTCACCCGGGCGGTCGGTATTCCACACGCCGCCGCCATCGAAGAAGCCGTAGAGCTGGTAGCCCTTCAACAGTTTGCCGGGGAGCGCCTGGTCAAAACGCAGCTCCAGCAAGCCCGCAATGCCATTGTCGCCGCTGTAGTAGCCCGGCCCATAGGCGGCATCGCCAAGATAGAACTGCTGGGATGTCAGAAGCGGCGCAGATGCCCACTGCCCTGAAGCCGAGATTTTCAGCGACCAAATGTCGGACAGCCTCTGATACCGGGTGAATGAAAAATCGATAACGGAAAAATTTCCGGAAGCGCCAAAACGAGAAAGCAACATGTCGTCCTTGCGCGAGGCGCCCAGCACGTCGAGGCCTTGGCGCCAGATGACGGTCAAGTAATTCCAGCCGTCCAGGTTGTCCTGCAGCTTGTAGTCGGCCGTCAGGCTCACGGTGCGGAGATGATCGCGATAGCTCAGCCCGAAAGAGTTGCGCTCGGAGACATCGCTGTAGCCCGCGGTCGCGGTCAGCCAAAGCGACGACCGTCTGGTCTCTAGCGGAACGATGCTGCCCTTGAACTCGAAGGTTGCGATTTGGCTACGGGTCGCGATCTGCCGCCGTTCATCCCCCGGCCAGATGTCGCTGTATAAGCGCCGTCGCGCCGAGCCGCGCACCGTCGTTTCCGACCGGCGCGTCATACGACAGCCGGCCGAAACCGAGCTCGCGCGGCGCATCGGGAACCGTCGACAGGTTGACGCCGAGCGAGTCGCCCTTGATGAAGTACGAATTGAAGGCGGACGCCGAAAACGCTTCCAACGGTCCGACGGATGACATGCCCAGGTTGTCCAGGGCCATCGCCGTATAAATGTGCCACGTCTCGACGGATACGATGAGGCGAAAGCTGCCGGAAGCGGTACCGATCTCCTCGAGCGCGGTATCCATGATGCGAACGCCCGGGCGTTCGTTCACCAGCAGCAGCTGCCGCTCGAGAGTCTTCAGCCGCGACGGATGCTCGTCCGGACGGCGCGCAGCAGCGGCCGGATGCCGAACTGCTCGGCGCCGTTTCCTTTCAACACGATGTCCGCGATCTTGCCCTCGATCACCTGGATGCGGACGCGGCCATTCTTGAGGTCCTGCGCGGGCACGATGGCGCGGCTGAGATGGTAGCCGGCGTCGCGGTACAAATCGCTGACCTTGCCGGCGATCGTCCACCAGGTCGGCTTGGGATACGGTCCTGCCGATAAACGATCGATAGCTCTCGGCGATCACGTCGCCCGAAATGACGCTCGCGCCCTCGACGACGACGGCCGTGAGCTTGAACAATGGCCTGGTGTCGGCCTTGATTTCCGGCCTCGCCATTCGCGGCATCGCGACGGCAGGCTTGTTGGTGCGGCGCTGTTCAACCTGGAATTCGTCGAATTTCTTCTCCGCCTGCAGCGGATTCGGTCGGGATTGCGGCGCCGGCTGTTGAGCCTTGCCGGAACCGGAGGCTGTCAGCGTCAGAACCAGGGCGTACGAAAGCGCGGCACCCAGCGCTCGATGCTTTCGCGACCCCGCGAAGCATCTTTCCCCTTTCGCGAGACGCTGGCTCATCGGTGTTGCTAAGCGCTCACGAAATTCGCCTCCAGGCGACTGGTAAAACTAGGCCGTTATGGTGAATGAAACGTTAACGGTACCCTGGCGCCAGAACGTTCAAGCTAAGCCAAATATTGAGGGATTTTCGCCAGTATCGCGCCATGAAGTGGGTCCGGGCGTGTTGCGTGTTCAAGCCACGCCCACAGGAACACGAGGCTGCGATGTTCAATCCAATCGGAAGCTATGGTGCCCGGTTTCTACTGGCGGCGTTCGTCATCCTTGCGGCGGGATGCGGAGCGACGGCGGAGGACATTGTCTGGCATGTCAGCAAATCGTCCGGCGAGGTCTGGCTGACCACGTCGGGAGTCCAGCAGGCCTCCCTCACCGACGAGACGATCCTCAAGCCCGGCGACAATATCCGAACGGGACGCAATGGCCGGGCACTTTTGGTGCGCGGTGAGGAGACCATGCTGATCTCACCGAACTCGGATATCGGCATCCCTGCCGAACCGAACAACGGACTGTCGACGACCATCATTCAGCGGGCAGGTTCGGTGCTCCTCGAGGTGGAAAAGCGCAACGTCAAGCATTTCGAGGTCGAGACGCCATATCTCGCCGCCGTGGTGAAGGGCACCCAGTTCCGTGTTTCCGTGAACAATTACGGCGCCAGCGTCGACGTGCTGCGAGGCCAGGTCGAGGTTGCGGACTTCAAATCCGGCCAGGTCGCGCTCGTTCTTCCGGGACAAGCGGCGAAGGTCTCGAAATTCGGACCGGGCGGCCTGTCCCTCAGCGGCTCCGGCAAGTTGAACCCCATTGAGCACGGCGCGCCCCGCCGATCGTCGGTAGAACCCGTACCGGTCCCCAAAGGCGGCCTCGAGGCCCCACGCAGCACAAAAGGAGCCGACGGCCCGCTTCACATCAAGTCGCCGCTGGGCGAAGTGAAGGTGGACTTTCGGAAAGTCACCAACGGACTTGCGCGCGAGGCCACAGCCCCCGGCGGCGAGCGGACCAACGCCGCGAAGCAAACCGTGTGGAGCAGCGGGGAACTTTCGCCCGGTAACGGCGCCGGAAAGTCCTATGGCTCGGCGAACAGCAATGCCGGCGGCAACGGAAATGCGGCCGGCAATAGCAGCGCCGCCGGCAACGGCAACGCTGCCGGCAACGGCAATGCCAACGGCATCGGCAACGGAATCGGTACCGTCGTCGGCACTGGCAACAACGGAAACGGCGCCGCACACGGCGTGGGAACCACGAACCCAAACGCAAACGCAAACGCGCACAAGCTGTAAGGAGGCGTTGACGCGAGCGTTCCGCGGTGGGGCAGCCGAAGAGGTACCGCCGTCCTTAAGGACGGCGCAAGCCGGCGGGTGAGGGGCGTGAAAAAGTATCGACCGCATTTTTTCGTCATGTGCGCCCTGGCGGCAGTTCTGCTGACCGGACTGCCCGAGGCGTCGAAAAATGCCCTTACGGATGCGCGGTTCCACTGGTTTCCCCGCCAGGCGAGTGGCGACGTCGTGGTGGTGGCGATCGATGCTCCTTCGATCGAGGCGATCGGGGTCTGGCCCTGGCCGCGAGAACTCCATGCCGAACTGATCAGCAGGCTGGAACGCGCGGGAGCGAGCGACATCGTATTCGACGTCGATTTCAGCTCGCCATCGAATCCGGCCTCCGATCGAGCTTTTCGCGAAGCACTGGAAGCGGCCGGCGGATCGGTCGTCCTGCCGTCGTTCCGGCAGCTGGCGGGCGGGCAAAGCCGACAGAAAATTCATCTCACGCAGCCATTGCCCGAATTCGGCAAACACGCATGGCCTGCGATCGTGAACATCGCAGCCGAGCCGAACGGCGTGGTGCGTCGCTATCCGTTTGGGGAAACGTTCGACGGAACATTTCTCCCTTCGATGGGCGCCGTGTTGGCGGGCAGTTACGACCGAAACAAAGAGCCCCTTTGGATCGATTTCAGCATCCGGCCCGATACCATCCCGACGGTCTCCTATGTGGATGTCCTGCGCGGCGATCCCGTCATTGCGAAACGCGTCGAGAAAAAAAGGGTCATTATCGGCGGTACCGCGCTCGAGCTCGGCGACAGATTCAACATACCGGATGGCCGAATCGTCTCGGGTCCGCTGCTGCAAGCGCTCGCCGCAGAGTCCATCATACAAGGCCGCGCGATGCGCCCGACCTCCGAAGTCGTGCGCCTGGGCGGCCCCGTCTTTATTGCGCTTCTCATGGCGGGCCTGTGGCGCCGCAGTTCCGCGATGTCGCGCGTTGCCGTCTTGATCGGGTCGTCGATCGCTGCCGAAGCGGGTGCCACGCTGCTGCAGACGAAGTTTCCCGTCACGCCCGACACGTCGCTGCTCCACTTGGCCATCGCCGCCTATTTGACCGCCATCGCACTCGACGAGATCGACTTTCGCGACTTGCTGAGCAGAATTGCGGAAAGGCGCTTTCTCCGCATCGCCATGTCGCTTGGCGATGGCCTGGCGTGCGCCGACCAGAACGGACTGATCACGGTATGGAACCCGGGCGCGACGGCGATCTTCGGCTACGAACCCGAGGAGATGATCGGTCAGCCGTTCGACAGGATCTGCACAACCGGCGACTGCGCGTCGAGGCACGATCGGTTCTCGATTGTTGACCTGCCGCAGCCCATCCTGCAGTTGCCCGGCGGCAAGATCATGGAACTCGAGGGACACCGGAAGAACGGCGAGGTCTTCCCGCTCGAAGCGTGTTTCTCAGGATGGCAAGCGACCAACGGTTTCCATTATGGAGCGATATTGAGGGATATCTCGGTCCGGAAGCGCGAGGCGGAACGAATTCGCTATCTCGCGGAGCATGACACGCTCACCGGCCTCGCCAATCGGAATGCTTTGCGTGCCCATCTTTGCACGAGTTTTTCCGACGCGAACCCACCGGAATCCGAAATCGCGTTGCTGGTGATAGGCGTCGACAAATTCGGACTGATCAATGCGATGTTGGGCCATGCTTATGGCAACCAGGTGCTCTGCGCCATCGCCAAGCGATTGAGCGGCCTTACCGGAGCTAGCGACCTCGTGGCCCGGCTGGAGGGTGATGAATTTGCGATCGTTGTCAGCGGCGCCAACGCGACAAGCAGGGCCGCAATGCTGTCGGAACGGACGCATCTTGCATTCAGGGAAACGCCTCTGTCGGTCGAGGGGCGCCAGCAACCGGTCAGCATCAGCATCGGTGTGGCGGTTTATCCCAAAGACTGCAGAATGGTGGACGAACTCGTCGGCAACGCCCATCTGGCGCTGGTCCGCGCAAAGGCGTCAAGGCACGGCAACCATGTTCGCTTCGAGCGCGCGATCAGGGATGAGTTCGCAGCGCGACTGACACTCGAAGCCGAGTTGGAGCAGGCTTTGGACCGGGGTGAATTCGAAATTTTTTATCAACCGCAGGTCAGCCTGGCAGACGGCAAGCTGACCGGCGCGGAGGCGCTTATTCGCTGGTGGAATCCCGATCGCGGCCTTATCACGCCCACAGGCTTCATGCCGGTGGTCAATACGTCCGCAATTTCAGATCGCGTCGCATTGTGGGTCATGGAAACCGCCTGCAGGCAAGCACTCCTGTGGCAACAGAAGGGACATGAGGTTCGAACCGCAGTCAATCTCGCTGCCTCGCAGATTCAATCCGGCGACCTTGTCACGACGGTTGCGACGGTCCTCAGGAACACACGCTGTCCGCCGTCGCTGCTCGAACTTGAAGTCACCGAAGACATCCTGATCGTCGACGACGAGAAGGCGCTCGACGTCTTCCGGCGGATTCAGGATCTTGGGGTTCGAATTCTGTTGGACGACTTCGGCACTGGCTATGCCAGCTTGACCTATCTAAAAAAATTCCCCCTCGATGGGCTGAAAATCGACAAGTCCTTCGTGCATGAGTTGCAAGCCAACTCGGACGATGCGGCGATTGTCGCCTCTACGATAAGCCTCAGCAAGTTGCTAGGCATGTCGGTCGTCGCCGAAGGCATCGAGGATCGTCCCACTGCGGATCTTCTGACGAGCCTCGGGTGCGATCAAGGGCAGGGATACTATTTCGGCCGCCCCATGCGTGCGGCGGAATTCGAGCAGAGGTTCCTGTCAGGCGACGCTTTCCGGATAGCCCCTATCTCCGTCGCGGAGAGGCCCATTCCGACAGCGGCTCGCTCGTCTGCCGCAACCCGGCCGGTCCACCTGCCCGGTCGCGTCGCCTGATCGCGTGGCCCGGCTCGCACAGCCGCCGCGCAACGGAAGACTCTCTCACGGCGGCCGACATGGCGCCTTGCGGTGCAGTTCCGCCAAGCGGCCGCGCGCGATGATGACATGCCCACCTGCGGCCTTGACAACCGTGGCGCCGCCATGGCCCTTGCGCGGTGACGAGCGAGCACAAGCTCAGTTGCCCCTGACGCCGCGCCGACCCGCCTTCCCGGGCGTGGCACCAGCAACCCAGGTTGGAGAACCGCCATGATGCGCGTCGACGCATGGACACACTTCATTCCAAAACCCTTCGCAGATCGGATGTCGCAAATCGCCGGCAATTTCGCCGATATCGGCAAGCGGATGCGCGAGATCCCCTGCATTCATGATCTCGACGAGCGCCGCCGGGTGGTCGACAAGTTCCCCGACTATGCGCAAATCCTTTCCTATGCGATGCCGCCGATCGAGAACATCGTCCCGGGCGAGCAGACCGAGGAGCTGTGCCGGCTGATCAATGACGGGTTCGTCGATATCTGCGCCAAGCACAAGGATCACTTTCCGGGCTGGGTCGCGCAGGTCTCGCTCGGCTCGCCCGAGGGCGCGGTGCGCGAGGCCGAGCGCGCGATCAAGAACGGCGCGCTCGGCGTGCAGACCTATACCAACATCAAGGGCAAGGCGCTCGACCGGCCGGAATTCGCCCCGTTCTTCGCGACCATGGCCCGGCTCGGCAAGCCGATCTGGATTCACCCCACGCGCGGCGCGAACTTTCCCGATTATCTAGAGGAGAAAAAATCGCTTTACGAGATCTGGTGGACGCTCGGCTGGTCCTACGAAACCGCCGCCGCGATGTCGCGCCTCGTATTCTCGAAAACCCTCGACAACAATCCGGGGCTCAAGCTGGTCATGCACCATTTCGGCGGCATCGTCCCGATGCTCGAAGGCCGCATCGGCCCGGGCTGGGATCAGATCGGCGCCCGCACCTCGGACGAGGACTATCAGGCCCTCAAGCGCAGCCTGAAGAAGCGCCCGCTGGATTATTTCAAGCAGGACTTCCACGTCGATACCGCGGTGTTCGGCGCCGACGCCGGGACCGTTTGCGGCCTCGCCTTCTATCCGGTCGAGAACGTCGTGTTCGCCTCCGATTGCCCGTTCGATCCCGAGAAAGGCACGGGCTACATCCGCGAGACGCTGCGCATTCTCGAGTCGCTGAACCTGCCGAAGGACAAGCTGGAGAAGATCTACTTCAAGAACCTGGAAAACCTGACCGGCGCCAAGCTCGTGAAGTGAGCTGAGGTTCATCGGCCTGCAGGGACACGAGTCGTCGATCGGCCGCCATTACTCCCTTGTGGGTTCCCGGCTCACGCGCATGAAAACCCAGCCCGCATCTGCTAGCGTGCGCCCGATGGCTCTCGCCCGAATTCATGATCCCGCCGACGGCGCCCCTGCGGAGGCGGACGGCCTTGTGGCGCCCGAAGCGGCGGACGCCCCCGGCCGTGTCACGCCCAGAGCGGACGACGACGTCGGGCGCGTCACGCCGATGATGGAGCAGTACGTCGAGATCAAGGCCGCCAATCCGGACTGTCTGCTGTTCTACCGGATGGGCGATTTCTACGAAATGTTCTTTCACGACGCCGAGATCGCGAGCCGGGCGCTCGGGATCATGCTGACCAAGCGCGGCAAGCATCTCGGCCAGGACATTCCGATGTGCGGCGTTCCGGTCGAGCGTGCCGACGAATACCTCCACCGCCTGATCGCGCTCGGCCACCGCGTCGCAGTGTGCGAGCAGATGGAGGATCCGGCCGAGGCGAAGAAGCGCGGCGCGAAGAGCGTGGTGCGGCGCGACGTGGTGCGGCTGGTCACGCCCGGCACGCTGACCGAGGACACGCTGCTCGACGCCAAGCGCAACAATTATCTGGTCGCGATCGTGCGTGCGCGGGCCTCGGCGCCCGCGGACGACGGCCGGTTCGCGCTCGCCTTCCTCGACATTTCCACCGGCGAGTTCCGCCTGACCGAGTGCGACCGCGTCGGCCTCTCGGCCGAGCTCGCACGGCTCGAGCCCGGGGAGATCATCGTGTCGGACGCGCTCTACGGCGACGCCGACGTGGCGCCGCTGCTGCGCGCGCTGCCGGCCGTGACGCCGCTGCCGCGCGACGTGTTCGACGGCGCCACGGCGGAGCGCCGGCTCGCGGCCTATTTCGCGGTGGCGACGACCGACGCCTTCGGGGCCTTCACGCGCATCGAGCTCACCGCGGCCGCCGCCTGCGTGACCTATGTGGAGCGCACCCAGATCGGCCGGCGCCCGCCGCTGTCGCCGCCGGTGCGCGAACGGCAGGGCGCGACGCTCGCGATCGACGCGGCGACCCGCGCCAATCTCGAGCTCATGCGCACCTTGTCGGGCGATCGGCGCGGCTCGCTGGTGGCCGCGATCGACCGCAGCGTGAGCGCGGCGGGCTCGCGCCTGCTGGCGCAGCGACTGGCCGCGCCGCTCACCGATCCGCCCGCCATCAACGCGCGGCTCGACGCCGTCGCGGGTTTCGTGGCAGACCCGGCTCTGCGTAGCGACATCCGCGCGAGCCTCGCGGCCGCGCCCGATCTCGCCCGCGCGCTCGCCCGCCTGGTGGTGGCGCGCGGCGGCCCGCGCGATCTTGCCGCGATCCGCGACGCGCTCGTCATCGCGGCGGATCTGGCGGGCCGGCTCGCGCGCCTCGACCCCGCTCCCGCCGAGATGGTCGAAGCCGCCGCCGCGCTGCGGGCGCCCGATCCGGCGATCGCAGCGGAGCTGGCCGCGGCGCTCGCCGACGAGCTCCCGGTGCTCCGGCGCGACGGCGGCTTCGTGCGCGCGGGCTATGACGGCGCGCTCGACGAGACCCGCGCGCTGCGCGACGAATCGCGCCGCGTGGTGGCCGCCCTGCAGGCCCGCTATGCCGACGAGACGCAGGTTCGCGGGCTGAAAATCCGCCACAACAACGTGCTCGGCTATTTCGTCGAGGTGACGGCCCAGCACGGCGACAAGCTGATGAAGGAGCCGTTCAACGCGACCTTCATCCATCGCCAGACGCTCGCCGGCCAGGTTCGCTTCACCACAACCGAGCTTGCCGACCTCGAAGCCAAGATCGCCAATGCGGCCGATCGCGTGCTCGGCCTCGAGCTCGCGATGTTCGAGCGGCTCGCCGAACGCGTGGTGGCGGCGGCGGATACCATCAAGGCGGCCGCCCAGGCGCTGGCCGCGACCGACGTCGCGGCGGCGCTCGCGATGCTGGCGGCCGAGCGCGACTATGTGCGGCCGGAGGTCGATGCCGGCATCGATTTCGCGATCGAAGGCGGGCGGCATCCGGTGGTCGAGCAGGCGTTGGCCGACGGGCCGTTCGTCGCCAATGACTGCGACCTCTCGCCGCCTCCGGGCGAGAGCGCCGGCCGGATTTACGTGGTCACCGGCCCCAACATGGGGGGCAAATCCACCTATCTGCGCCAGAACGCGCTCATCGCGGTGCTCGCCCAGACCGGTAGCTTCGTGCCGGCGCGGCGCGCCCGCATCGGGGTGGTCGACCGGCTGTTCTCGCGAGTGGGCGCGGCCGACGACCTTGCGCGCGGGCGCTCGACGTTCATGGTCGAGATGGTGGAGACCGCCGCCATCCTCAATCAGGCGGGTCCGCGCTCGCTGGTGATCCTCGACGAGATCGGCCGCGGCACCTCGACCTTCGACGGCCTGTCGATCGCCTGGGCGGCGATCGAGCATCTGCACGAGGCTAACCGCTGCCGAGCCCTGTTCGCGACGCATTTCCACGAATTGACCGCGCTTGCCGCCAAGCTCAATCGGCTGCTCAACGCCACCGTGCGGGTGCGCGAATGGCATGGCGACGTGGTGTTCCTGCACGAGGTGGTGCCGGGCGCGGCCGACCGCTCCTACGGCATCCAGGTGGCGAAGCTCGCCGGCCTCCCGCCCGCCGTGATCGAGCGCGCCAAGCTGGTGCTGGCCGAGCTCGAGGCCGTGGACCGCACGGCCCCGACGCGCAGGCTGATCGACGACCTGCCGCTGTTCGCGGCCGCGCCGCGCCCGGCCGCGCCGCCGCGCGACGAGGCCGCCGAGGCCGTCGCCAAGGCGCTCGCCGCGCTCAATCCCGACGAGATGTCGCCGCGCGAGGCGCTCGAGGCGCTCTACGCGCTCAAGCTCAAAGCGGCGAAGCGGCCGTAGGCAGCGGCTTGACGCGCCGCAAGCGCCAGAACGCAAAATTGCACACGATCGACACCGCGAGCGCGAGCGACAGCCCGGCCGCGGTCCCGAGCAGCGGCACGGCGAGCCGCGCCGTGAGGCAGCTGCAAGAGAAGCCGACCAGTCCCAGCATGCTGTTGGACAGCACCGCCGCGGTGGCGGGGCCGCCGATGCGCGGATGCAGGATCAGCATCAGACTGAGGAGCACGATCGGAAACACCGCGATGATTCCGGTGATGGTCGGACCCACGCGGGCGCTGAGGCCTACGACGGTCGCGACCAGGACCGCCACCATCGCGGCCCGCAGCGGGACGTCGTATGGGCGCCTGACCACGAGCGGCATGCGGGCATGCCGCAGCCGGTTGCCGACCGCGAGGCAGAACGCCAGCACCAGGACATTGAAGGCGAACGCGGTTGCGGTCGTCCAGGGCAGCGTGCGCGCGGTCGACGCGAGCACCGCCCAGACCGCGAGCGCGGGTGCCACACTGAGCAGCAATCCCCGGCTTTGCGCCAGCCGCGCATAGACCAGCGCGAACACGCAGGTCACCCCATTGATGACGAGGCTCGCGAGCGCGCTGTCGGCGATGAACTCCGGTCCGTGCTCGAGGGAGAGAAACACATAGGCGGGCCCCGCCGCGATCGGCAGCGTCGCCACCATGGCGCCCACCACCGGCCCGGCGCGCTCCGCCAGATAGGTCGCGCCGACGACGAACAGCGCCGTGACGGCCATCTTGACCAGAAGCGAGAGAAGGAAGAGGAGGTCGGGTGACATGATGCGAGGGGCCGGACACGAAATCTGCTGTCATGGTCGACTTATCACGACCATCAACGCGCTGTCATTGCGAGGAGCGCGCAGCGCGACGAAGCAATCTCCGCCGCCCGCGCCTGTCGCCGAGATTGCTTCGCTGCGCTCGCAATGACGGCTGACCGCATGGCTCACATGCGATTCATGCGCACCTCGACCGGCGGACCGCTTTTGATGGTCTGGTAAACCACGCAATAGCGCTCGGTGAGCTTGAGAAGCTGGTCGAGCTTTTCCTGCTCGACGTCGGTCGCGACATCGAAGGACAGCCGGATCCGGGCGAAGCCGACGGGCGCGTCCTTCGCGACCCCGAGCGTGCCGCGAAAATCGAGATCGCCTTCCGCCGATACGGTGCCGGACCCGAGCGGGATCGCGAGCGCGGTCGCGACCGCCTTGAGGGTCACGCCGGCGCAGGCCACGAGCGCTTCCAGCAGCATATCGCCCGAGCACAGCTCGAGGCCCGACCCGCCGGTCGCCGGATGGAGCCCGGCGACCGCGAGCGCGCGGCCGGTCTCCACCTTGCAGGCGATATGGCTGTCGTCGAGCGTGCCCCTCGCCTTCAACGTGATGACGGCGGACTTTGGATCCGTCTTGTAGCGCTCCTTGATGGGCGCCTGCATGGCACGCAACTCAGTGGCATCCATATCGAACTCCCTTATTACCCTTCATTCATTAGTCGTCATTGCGAGCCCCCGGGTCTTGCCTTCGGCAAGCCCACGGGCAGGCTCCGCGAAGCAATCTCACGCCCCCGGCTCATCGTCTCAAGGCTGAGATTGCTTCGCTTCGCTCGCAATGACAATGGAGGTGAGCGCTCACCACCACAACGCCGCGCCGGCGCTCGTCTTGATCTCGCCGTCGTCGACCGCCTGGCGATCGAGCGAGCGGTCGAGCGCGGCGAGCACCCGGCGCTTGGCGAAATCGAAGGCCGCCGACTGGCGGTCGCGCGGGCGGGCGAGATCGGTCACGATCTCCTCGTAGAGCCGGCCGGGATGCGAGCGCATCACGATCACCCGATCGGCGAGCACGATCGCCTCGTCGACGTCATGGGTGACGATGACCAGCGTCGGCATGGTATCCGCCCACACGTCGAGCAGATGGTCCTGCAGGTCGACCCGCGTGAAGGCGTCGAGCGCCGAGAACGGCTCGTCGAGCAGGAGCACCGCCGGACGCGTCACGAAGGCACGCGCGATCGCGACGCGCTGGGCCTGACCGCCGGAAAGCTCGCGCGGCCATACCGTGGCCTTGTCGGTGAGACCGACCCGGTCGAGCTGCGCCCTGACGCGGCTGTTGCGCTCGGGCTTGGGCCGATCCTCGAGCCCGAAGCCGACATTGTGCGCGACCGAGAGCCAGGGCAGCAACCGCGGCTCCTGAAACACGATGCCGATCTTTTCGTGCGGCGCCGTGATGGCGGCGCCGTCGAGCATGACCGTGCCGGTGGTCGGACGATCGAGACCTGAGACCGCGCGCAACAAGGTCGACTTGCCGCAGCCCGAGCCGCCGACGATCGCGACGATCTCGCCGGGGGCGACGGTGAGCGTGAAGCCTTCGAGCGCGCGTACGCCGTTCGGATAGGTCTTGCCGACATGGTCGAGGGCGAGCATTCACGCTCCCCCGTGCGGCGCGCCGAAAGCGTCTTCCCAACGCAGGAACGGCGCGGCCGCGCCCGCCAGAATCGCATCGGACAGCTTGCCGAGCACCGCGAAAGCGAGTATCGCGGCCACGATCTCGGCAGGCTTGCCGAGCTGCTGTCCGTCGATGAGGAGATAGCCGAGGCCTTCCGAGGCGCCCATGAACTCCGCCGCGATCACGAACATCCAGCCGAGCCCGAGGCCGGCGCGCAGCGACCACACATAGGTCGGCAAGCACGGCGGGCAGCAGGATGCGCCGGACCATGGCGGGCCCCGACAGGCGAAACACCCGCCCGACCTCGACGATCTTGCGGTCGACCGAGAGGATCGCGCCCATGGTTCCGAGATAGACCGGAAAAAACACGCCGACCGCGATGAGGGCGACCTTCGAGGTCTCGAAAATTCCGAGCCAGAGGATGAACAGGGGAATCCACGCGATCGAGGGAACGGCGCGCAGGCCCTGCAAGGTAGGGTCGATGAGGCGGCGCGTGAGCGACGAATAGCCGGCGAGCGCCGCCAGGATCGTGCCCGCGACGGTTCCGAGACCGAAGCCGACCGCCACCCGCAGGAGCGTCGCAACGACATGGCGCAGCAGTTCGCCGGCACGCGCAAGCTCGACGAACTCCTGCAAGATGCGCGAGGGCGGCGGCACCAGGCGGCCGTCGGAGAGGCCGGCCCACACCGCCAGTTCCCATGCCGCTGCCAGACCGACCGGCAGCGCCAGGCTCAAGAGCAGCCGCTGGATGCCGGCCGAAGCATCCGCAGATTTCGTCGCAACGGGCCGGCTCGGGGCCGCCGTGGATTT
Source organism: uncultured Pseudomonadota bacterium (assembly GCA_963791155.1). GTDB lineage: Bacteria > Pseudomonadota > Alphaproteobacteria > Rhizobiales > Xanthobacteraceae > JAVDCA01. Next base: position 347,609 of record CAWBRI010000012.1, on the reverse strand, counting down.
GACTTCAACCGACATTGCGACAGAAGACATGGGACGCACTCGAATTGCAATGTGGCCGAACATACCCTCGTTATTGCGTGCCCCCGGGTCTTGCCTTCGGCAAGCCCGAGGGCAGGCTCCGCGAAGCAATCCCGCTTCACTTGCTCAAGCGCGCGTGGCTGAGATTGCTTCGTCGCGCTTCGCGCTCCTCGCAATGACGAATGGCGTCAATTCCCCGGCAGCGGCACGCGATCGTCGATCAGATCGTCGACCGCCTTCTTCACGTCCACGTTGCCCGGGATCACGCCGGCCTGCTGCAAGGCGAGGCCGGCGGCCAGGATCGACTCGCGCTGCGGCGCGCCGATGCGGCTGTGGGTGAGCTCGGTGCGCTCCTTGAGCTGCTTGTCGACCACCGCGTCGGGCAGCTTGGTTGCGGCGATGAAGGACTTCTTCACGTCGTCGTAATGTGCGAGCGAATACTTGCGCGCTTCCTCGTAGACGGCGAGCACGCGGCGAACGAGATCGGGATGATCCTTCAGGAACTCCTCGCGCGTATTGAGGATGCCCCAGGTATTGGCGTCCTTGTTGCGATAGAACAGCCGCGCGCCGTCCTCGATCTCGGCCTGCGCCATCATCGGGTCGAGACCCGCCCAGGCGTCGACGTCGCCGCGGATCAGCGCGGTCTTGCCGTCCGGATGCTGCAACAGCACCGGCGTGATGTCCTTTTCGGTCAGCCCGACGCTGAGCAGTGCGCGCACCAGGAAGATATGCGGATCGGTGCCGCGGGTGACCGCGACGCGCTTGCCCTTGAGATCGGCGATCGTGGCGATCGTCGTATCCTTGCGGGTGACGAGCGCGGTCCATTCGGGCCGCGAATAGACGTAGATCGACTTGATCGGATTGCCGTTGATCTTGGCGAGGAGCGCGGCCGAGCCGGCCGTCGAGCCGAAATCGATCGAGCCCGCGTTGAGGAACTCGAGCGCCTTGTTGGAGCCGAGCGTCTGCACCCAGCGGATCGAAATGCCGTCCTTGGCGAACTCCTTCTCCAGGAAACCCTTGTCCTTGAGCACCATGGAGACCGGGATTGTAGGTCGCCCAGTCGATGCGGATTTCCTTCGGATTGTCGGCGGCGCGGAGCGCCGTCGGCGCGCAGGCGGCAGGCGCCGGCCAGAGCAAGTACACGACGTCGGGAAACAAGGGTCATGACGACCTCCAGCGCGAGACCGCGCCCGCGTCCCTGAACGCGACACACGGCCGGTTGATGGAGACGGGATTTTTCGGCCCGCCGTCAGCTCGGCGAGGGGCAGGCCCCACGCTTTAGCTGCATTTGTTAAGCGCCCGCAAGCTGTCTGCTCAAATCGGCGCTAGTTTTATCCTATAGATAGAGCCGAGCGTGGCGTCAATGAGAAATTTAGTACTTCAAATTTTGGTTAATATGTAGAATTATATTCCCAAGGCGCAGCGCCCGGCGACCCGCTCCCGCGCCGGCGCTGTTCCGGCCTTCGCCGCGTGACACCGCGGCGGCGCTCGTCTATCCGGGAGACCGATGACCATCCTCGACCATCCCTCCCGCAGCGCCGCGAGCTGCTCGATACCGACGCGATCGACGGCCGAGCTCGCCGAGCTCGCCGCAGAGCTATTCCGGCCGCGAGCGGGAGCTGCGCACCGCGGTCGCGCAGCGGCTCAAGGCGGCGCTCGCCGACGCGCGCATCGTCGCCGAGCAATTGCTGCTCGAGGACCGCCACGGCCGCCGCTGCGCCGAGCGGCTGTGCCGGCTGCAGGACGACATCATCCGGGTGCTCTACGAATTCGCGGCCAAGCACCTCTATCCGTCGCAGTCGCCGTCCGACGCCGAGCACATGGCGGTGGTCGCGACCGGCGGCTACGGCCGCGGCCTGATGGCGCCGGGCTCCGACATCGATCTCCTGTTCCTGCTGCCCTACAAGCAGACCGCCTGGGGCGAATTCGTCGCCGAGGCGATCCTCTACTGCCTGTGGGACATGGGGCTGAAGGTCGGCCACGCGACGCGCTCGGTCGACGAGTGCATCCGCCAGGCCAAGGCCGACATGACGATCCGCACCGCGATCCTGGAAGCGCGCTTCCTGCTCGGCGACCGCAAGCTGTTCGACGAGCTGGTCGACGCGGTTCGACAAGCAGGTGGCGCAGGGCACCGCGCGCGCAATTCGTCACCGCCAAGCTCGCCGAGCGCGAGGAGCGCCACCGCCGCGCCGGCGCAGTCGCGCTACCTGGTCGAGCCCAACGTCAAGGACGGCAAGGGCGGCCTGCGCGACCTGCACACGCTGTTCTGGATCGCGAAATACGTCTACCGCGTGCGCGAGCCCGAGGAGCTGATCGAGCGCGGCGTGTTCGACCGCCAGCGAATACCAGCTGTTTCGCCGCTGCGAGAACTTCCTGTGGGCGGTGCGCTGCCACATGCACTTCGTCACCGGGCGCGCCGAGGAGCGCGTCTCGTTCGACCTGCAGCGCGATATCGCGGTCCGGCTCGGCTACACGACGCATCCCGGGCATGCGCGACGTCGAGCGCTTCATGAAGCACTACTTCCTGATCGCCAAGGACGTCGGCGACCTCACCGCCATCATGTGCGCCGAGCTCGAGGCGCGCGCAGGCGAAGGACGTGCCGATGCTCAACCGCATGGTCGCGCGGTTCCGCCGCGCGGCCGCAGCGGCACGCTCGCTGCGACGCCAAGGATTTCGTCGTCGACCACAACCGCATCAGCGTCGCCGATCCCGAGGGCGTTCGAGCGCGATCCGGTCAACCTGATCCGCATCTTCCACCTCGCCCAGCGGCACAGCCTCGCATTCCATCCCGACGCCATGCGGCTCGCGACCCGCTCGCTCAAGCTGATCGACAAGTCGGTGCGCGAGGACGCCGGAGGCGAACCGGCTGTTTCTCGACATTCTCACCGCCAAGAACGACACCGAAATCGTGCTGCGGCGCATGAACGAGACCGGCGTGCTCGGCCGCTTCATTCCCGATTTCGGCCGCATCGTGTCGATGATGCAGTTCAACATGTATCACCACTATACGGTCGACGAGCATCTGCTGCGCTGCATCGGCGTGCTGGCCGAGATCGAGTGCCGGCAAGCACGAGGAATACGGGCTCGCCAACGAGCTGGCGCGCACGATCCAGCCGGAGCACCGCGAGGTGCTCTACGTCGCGCTGTTCCTGCACGACATCGCCAAGGGCCGGATCGAGGACCATTCGATCGCCGGCGCGCGCATCGCGCGCCGGCTCTGCCCGCGCTTCGGACTTTCCGCCGGCCGATACCGAGACCGTCGCCTGGCTGATCGAGCAGCATCTCACCATGTCGTCGATCGCGCAGTCGCGCGACCTCTCCGACCGCCGGACGATCGAGAATTTCAGCCCGATCGTGCAGTCGCTCGAGCGCATGAAGCTCCTCACCATCCTGACCACCGCCGACATCCGCGCGGTCGGCCCCGGCGTGTGGAACGGCTGGAAGGCGCAGCTCCTGCGCGCGCTCTATTACGAGACCGAGCCGGTGCTGACCGGCGGCTTCTCCGAGGTCGACCGCGCGCGCCGCGTCGCGATGGCGCAGGCCGAGTTCCGCGACGAGCTCGCCGATTGGCCGCCCGAGGAGATCGACCGCTATATCGCGCGGCACTATCCGGCCTATTGGCTCAAGGTCGATCTTCCGCAGAAGGTCGCCCATGCGCGCTTCATGCGCTCCGCCGAGGAAGCCGGCAAGACGCTCGCGACCGGGGTCGCGCTACGACGGCGCGCGCGGCGTCACCGTCCTCACGGTGCTCGCGCCCGATCATCCGTGGCTCTTGTCGGTCATCGCCGGCGCCTGCGCGATGACGGGCGCCAACATCGTCGACGCGCAGATCTTCACCACCACCGACGGGCTCGCGCTCGACACCATCGCGGTGTCGCGCGAATTCGAGCGCGACGAGGACGAGGGGCGGCGCGCCATCCGCATCGCCGACGCGATCGAGCGGGCGCTGCGCGGCGAGCTGCAAGCTGCCGGACGTGGTGGCCAAGCGCGCGCCGCCGAAGGGCCGCATCAAGGCGTTCGCGGTCGAGCCCGAGGTGAGCATCAACAATCAGTGGTCCAACCGCTACACCGTGGTCGAGGTCGAGCGGGCTCGACCGCCCCGGCCTGCTCTACGAGCTCACCGACGACGCTCTCGCAAGCTCAACCTCAACATCGCCTCGGCGCATGTCGCGACCTTCGGCGAGCGCGCGGTCGACGTGTTCTACGTCACCGACCTGCTCGGCGCGAAGATTGCCTCGCCGACCCGCCACGCCGCGATCAAGCGCGCGCTGATCCAGATGTTCGCGGCGGGCGCGGAGACCGCGGCGGCTTAGAGCATGATCCCGAAAAGTGGGCACCGGTTTTCGGAAAAGATCATGCTCCAACAATAAGCCAGAGCGGGATGACGATTCGAAGAAAAGTCATCCCGCTCTAGGGTGCGACGGTCGCGTCGCGACACGCGCAGCGCTACCTCCATCCCAGCAATCGCACCACCTTCTCGATCACCGGCTTGGGCGTCGCGGCCGTCTGTTTCACCAGCGCCTCGACGTCTGCGCCCGCCTGCGGCCGGATGATGATGGCGCGCTGGGCCGCCTCCGCCAGCAGCGCGGGGTCGGCCGCCGTCGCCTCGAAGGCGGCGCGCAAGGCGGCGACGCGCGCGGCCGGCACGCCCGGCGGCAGCCAATAGGCGTAACCGAGCGCGAGCGGCAGCGAGATCACGCCGACCAGCCGGCGGTCGTCGGTGTCGGCGATGAGATCGGCGAGCAGCGGCACGTCCGGCAGGTCGGCCTCCTTGCGCGGTCCGACCTGGACCAGGATGTTGATCGCCTTCTCCTTCATCCAGGTCGGCCGGCTGGAGGTGACGCTCGCCCAGCTCGTGCCGCCGCGGCCCATCACCTCGCCGCGTTCGACCGCGAGGTTGACGGCCTGCCCGGTCGCATAGCCGTTGACCACGCGGAATTTGGTGCCGAGCAGGCCGTTGATGACGGTCGGATAAATGTAGGAATTGGACGTGATCGCGACGGCGCCGAGCACGACCTCGCGCGTCTTGGCCTGGTCGAGCGACGTCACCCCGCTGGTGTGCCACGTGTAGAGCACCTCGTTCGAATGGGCGAGGCTGCCGAGCCAAATTACTTCGGCGGCGCGGAACCGCGCGCCCTCCCCGCCGAGCAGCTGATACATCGGCGCGTTCTGATTGACGGCCGCGATCACGGTGCCGTCGCGCGGCGCAGCCTCGTAGACGTAGTTGGCGGCGCGCACGCTGCCGACGCCCTCCATGTTCTCGACCACGACGTTCGGCTCGCCCGGGATGTGCCGGGGCATGTGCTTGGCGAGCAGGCGCGCGTATAGGTCGTAGCCGCCGCCGACCCCGAAGCCCACCACGATCCTGATCGTCCGGCCCTTGAAGAAATCGGCCGCGTCCTGCGCCGGCGCGCCTGCGGTCGACAAGACCAGCAGCGCCGCCGCAACCGCGATCCGATATCTCCTGCTTTCACCCCGCATCGCCGCTCCTCTGGCTCGCGATCGTCGCTCAGCATAGCGATGTTCGCGCGCTCCGGCATCTTTTCCGATCGGCCGCCATGGTGCAGGCTGATGCACGGACAACACGAGGACCCGATCATGCGCTGGACAAGGCGGCTGACCGACGCGCTGGGCGCGATCGCGCTGATGGCGATCGCCGGCTTGGGCGCGACCACCATTCGGGCGCAGCCCTATCCGAACAGGCCCGTGCGTCTGATCGTGCCGTTCGCGGCCGGCGGATCGGCCGACATCGTGGGGCGCGGGCTCGCGCAGGGACTCGGCGACGCCTGGGGCCACCAGGTGGTGGTCGAGAACAAGCCGGGCGCCAATACCCAGATCGCCGCCGAATTCGTCGCCAAGTCGGCGCCCGACGGCTACACGCTGCTGCTCGGCTCCGAGGGGACTTTCGTGATGAACCCGTTTCTCTACGGCAAGCTGCCCTACGATCCCGTCAAGGACTTCATCCCGATCACAGCGCTGGTCGCCATCAACCAGGTCCTCACCGTCAATCCGTCGATTCCGGTGCGCCGCATCGGCGATCTGATCGCGCTCGCCAAGCAACAGCCCGGCACGCTGAGCTACGGCACCACCGGCTTCGGCTCGGCCTCCCATCTCAACATGGAGCAGCTCGACCGCATGGCGGGGATCAGGACCGTCGCGGTCCATTACCGCGGCTCCGCGCCCGCGCTCGCCGACGTCATCGCCGGGCATGTGCCGCTGACATTCGCCTCGATCGGACTCGTCTACGAGCCCATGCGGGCGGGGCTGGTGCGGCTCGTCGCCGTGGTCAGCCCCACCCGATTTTCCGAGCTGCCCGACGTGCCGACGATCGCCGAGAACGGACTGCCCGGGTTCGACGGCACGTCGTGGTTCGGGCTGTTCGCCCCCGCCGGCACCCAAAGGGAGATCATCGCCCAAATCAACACCGACGTGAAAAAGGTGTTCGACGATCCGGCGTTTCGCGACCGCTTCCTGCGCCCGAACGTGCTGGAGCCGCGGATCTCGTCGCCGGAAGAGTTCGCGGCCGCGATCTCGGCCGGAGCCGACAAATGGGGCGCGATCATCCGGGGCGCGAACCTGAAGGCGAATTGAGACGCCGGCATTGCGGCCGGCGGCCGCTTTTGCGACAATCGCCTCGACGGCGCATCCGCCGCGCGCATGAAGGAACAAGATCGTTATGGCCGAATGGTTCGTCGCCAAGGCGTCCGAGCTGACCGACGGCGACCGGCGCATCGTCACCGCCGGCCGGCATGAGATCGGCGTGTTCTTCACCGGCGGCAGCTATCTACGCCTACAGCAACAACTGCCTGCATTCGGGCGGGCCGGCCTGCGAAGGCCTGTTGATCAACCGGGTGGTCGACGTCATCGCGGCCGACCGCACCTACCAGGGGCAGACCTTCTCGGACGATCTGCACTTCGTCTGCCCGTGGCACGGCTACGAGTACGACATCAAGACCGGCGAATGCGTCGGCGACCGCAAGCTCAAGCTGCGCAAATACGACGTGGTGCGGCGCGGCGAGGACATCTACGTGGTCGCCTGACGACCGCCGGCGAAACGATCGAGGGAGAAGGCCCATGGACATGCCGCGTTCGGAAGTCCGCCAGCTGCGGTTCGACGAGTATTCCGTCACCAAGCACCTGGAGCACGCCTCCCGCCAGGCGCGCGAGCGCAACTACCAGGACTTCCTGATCGTCGACGTCGACTCGCACCACTACGAGAACGAATCCTACAAGGAGGTCTTCGGATACATCGACAATCCGGTGATCCGGCGCGCCGCGATCGAATCGACCAAGCGCCCCGGCCGCTCCTCGATGATGAACAGCCAGGTCGGCTACCAGGACATCGGCGGCCGCATCACGCGCCACGAGCTGCGCAAGTACGAGAAGGTGCCGGCCGACACCCACCGCGACATCGCGATGACCAAGCAGTGGATGGACGCGATGGGCGTCGACTACGCCTGCCTGTTCCCGACCCCGATGCTGTTTCTCGGCCTCCATCCGCAGGTCGAGGTCGAGGTCGCGATGGCGCAGGGCTACAATCGCTGGCTCTGCGAGCGCATCCTCGCGGCCGAGCCGCGGCTGATCTCGATGCTCTATCTGCCGTTCAACGATCCGGAAGCGGCCTACCGGACGGTCAAGGAGTTCGGCGACAAGAAGGGCGTGTGTCGGCTTCATGGTGACGTCGCCGCGCTACAAGCCGGTGCACGACAACGCCTACATCAAGACCTACGCGCTGCTCGAGGAGATGGGCAAGCCGATCTCGTTCCACGCCGCCTATAACTGGAACGACCAGTCGCTGTCGATGACCAACCGCTTCATCTCGGTGCACGCGCTCGGCTTCATGTGGTTCAACATGGTCCACATGACCAACTGGGTGATCAACGGCCTGCCGGAGCGCTTCCCCAAGCTCAAGGTGATGTGGATCGAGAGCGGGCTGACCTGGGCCTACGGCCTGATGCAGCGGCTCGACCACTCCTACATGATGCGCACGTCGGACTGCCCCTCGCTCAAGCGCAAGCCGAGCGAATACATGCGCGAGATGTTCTACTCGACGCAGCCGATGGAAAAGCCGGACGATCCGTCGATCCTCGAAGCGACGTTCAAGATGATCAATGCCGAGACGCAGCTGGTGTGGTCGTCCGACTATCCGCACTGGGACTTCGACCTGCCGAGCGTGATCTACGACCTGCCGTTCCTCTCCGAGACGGCCAAGCGCAACATCCTCGGCGGCAACGCGGCGCGGCTGTTCGGCCTCGACTCCGAAGCCGGTGAAGAAGATTCCGTAGCGCCGCGATCAGCGCGAGCGCGCGGCTCGACGCATCATGCCCCAGCGCCAAGGCCCGCAACCGCCGGCAGCGATTGCCGAGACGTTCGGCGCCGCCGTGCGCCTGCATCAATCCGGACGGCTGCAGGACGCCGAGGCGCTCTATCGTAAGATCCTGTCGCTCGACCCGTCCCATGTGGGCAGCCTTCACTATCTCGGCGTCCTCGCGCATCAGACCGGCCGCAGCGAGCAGGCCACCGACTTGATCGGACGCGCGATCGCGCTCAATCCCGCCATTCCGGATTGCCACTACAATTTGGGCCTGGTGCAGAGCGCGCTCGGACGCCTCGATGAGGCGGCGGGCCATTTTCGCAAGGCGGCCGAGCTCAAGCCCGACTATGCCGAGGCGCACATGGACCTCGGCACCGTTCTCAAGCGGCAGGGCAACCCCGACGATGCCTTGGCGTGCTACCGCCGAGCCCTGCAGCTGCGGCCGGATTCGGCGTCGATCCGCTACAACCTCGCAAATCTCCTCGCCGAGCAAGGCCGCCTCGCCGAGGCGGTCGAAAGTTATCAGCAGGCGATCAAGCTCGCGCCGTCCGTCGCAATGATCCACAACAATCTGGGCGCTGCGCTGCTGGCGCAAAACAATTTCATCGGCGCGGTCGTCGAATATCAGCACGCTCTGCGCTGCGATCCCAAGCTCACCGAAGCGGCGAGCAATATCGGCCGCGTGATTGATCGCGTCATGCAGGCGGTGCGCGCCGGCGGCGGCACGCGGGCGAAGACGCTGTTCGTTCATTGCGTCGAAAACCTGTCCATCGCTCCGGACGACGTCGACCTGCGCACGCCCCTGATCGAGGCGCTCACCGAGCCGTGGGGGCGCCCGACCGACATCCTCGGCGTCTGCACCGCCGTGCTCAAGAAAAGCCCGGCGATCCGCGCCTGCATCGATCGGGCCGCTAAGAGCTGGCCGACGCGCCTCGCCGGGCCGCAGCTGTTCGGGCCGTCCGAGCGCGCCGCACTCGCGGACGACGACTTGCTGCGCTGTCTGCTTCAATCGACGCGTCTTGCCGACATGGCGATCGAGCGCCTGCTGACCAATATCCGCGCCATCATGCTGGACGAGGCCATCGCGGCCACGGTGCCCGAGATCGCCGACGCGGCGCTCCTCGCATTCGGTTGCGCCATCGCGCAACAGTGCTTCCTCAACGACTACGTCTATGACGCCCCGGCGGCCGAATTGGCGCGGGCGGCCGGGCTGCGCGAGCGGCTTGCGGCCGCCTTGGAGGCGGACCATGAGATTTCCGCCGCCTGGCTCGTTGCGGTCGCGGCCTATTTTCCGCTCGGCTCGGTGCCGAAAAGCCGCGTCGCGCTCGCGCGACCCTGGCCGCCTGCCGTCTCGACGCTCCTCGCGCAGCAAGTCGCGGAGCCGACCGAAGAAGAACGCCTGCGCGACACGATTGCGCGTCTCACCCCGATCGAGGATGACGTCTCGCTGGCGGTGGAACGCCAATATGCGGAAAATCCTTATCCGCGTTGGGTGCGCTCGCCTTTGATCGATACCCCGATGTCGCTCGACGAGCACGTCGGCGGCATGTTTCCGCTGGCGCCGTTCCGCAAGCTCGCCAAGACGAGCGGCGCCGACATATTGCTCGCCGGATGCGGCACCGGACAGCAGGCGCTCGACGTGGCCAGCTGGCTCGCCGGCTCGCGCATCCTCGCGATCGACCTAAGCCTGCCGAGCCTCGCCTATGCGAAGCGCAAGGCGCGCGAGCTCGGCATCGGCAACATCGCGTTCGCGCAGGCGGACATTCTCAAGCTCGGAGCGCTCGGCCGCGTGTTCGACAGCATCGAGGCGATGGGCGTGCTCCATCATCTCGCCGACCCATGGGCGGGCTGGGAGGTCCTGCTCTCGCTGCTCGCGCCGGGCGGCGTGATGCGCATCGGCCTCTACAGCGAGCTCGCCCGGCAGGACATCGTCGCGGCGCGCAAGCTCATCGCCGAGCGCGGCTACCGCCCAACCGCGGACGACATCCGCCGCTGCCGGCAGGACCTCATCGCAGTCGCGGCCGACGAGCGCCTGCATTTCGTCAGGGACTCATGGGATTTCTTCAGCATCAGCGAATGCCGCGATCTCCTGTTTCACACGCAGGAGCATCGGATGACGCTGCCGGCGATCAAGGATTTCCTCACCCGACATCGCCTGCAGTTTCTCGGCTTCGAGCTCGGCGAGCCGTTATGGCGCGGTTACGCGGCCCGCTTCCCGGCCGACGCGGCGCGGATCGATCTCGACTGCTGGCACGTGTTCGAAACCGAGAATCCGCGCTGCTTCAAGGGAATGTATCAGTTCTGGGTGCAGAAGCCGCCCGCCGCCACATAGGCGACCCAGCTATTTCATTGGTTGGCTTCGCACTCTGCCAACTTGCGCTTCTCCTCTTCGGCGCGGCGATCTGCATCCTCCAGCGACCCCCGCGCCTCGAACACTTGGATTTCGTCGGCGGTCCGTCATATGCCCTGGCGAAACCCGCGAGCGGCACGCACCACCCGCATCCGTCCGTCCGCCGGATCGACGGCTTCCAGTGAAAGCGTCTGCCCCTGTCTAAGCTGAACGACCAAGTCCGCACTGGCCTCGTGATCCCACATGCAGCCATTGCCCAGGCATTGCGAAGATAGCGTCGCCGACTGACCCTGATCGATCGTGATGCGGACACCGCGTTGCGCGTTGGCAACCGGCAGGACGACACGCAGGATCTTCTTGCTCTCACCAGCCTGCTCGATCAGCACCGCCGACGCGACGCCCGACCCGCACTTGGTGTCAACTAAGCGGCCGATGAAGCAGGTCGTTTGCTTCCCATCCCCGCCCCCTAAGCAATTCTTGATCCAGGACGAAAAAACAGGTGCCTGCGGCTTCATGTCGTCGGCGTATATGGGCGCCGCCAACGGGCCGGACAGCACGGCTATCATCCCTAGGAGCGACGGGCCGGGACGCATTGATCACTCCGAGCACAGGTGTACGGGGACCTTTGGCTCCCACTGCGGCGTAATGTTGGCAGCCTTGGCGAACGCCGCCGCGACATCCCGGGCGGCAATGGGGCGCGGCTGTTGGGGCTCGATCCCAGGCTGGTGAAGAAGATTCCTTAGCGGCGGAACGGTGGGCACGCTGCGCTTCGCCAACTACAGGCGTCACCCCTGTAGATTCTCGCGGGAGCAGGAGACGGATCGCGCGAAGAACAGGGCCGCGGCCGCGAATCTACAGGCCTCGGCTCTGCTTTTTCCTGCAAATATCAGGCGTCTGCAGGGAATTTGCAGGCGGACTGCCCCTGTGGTGAGACGCCATTTAGAGCATGATCCGGTCAGTTCGATCCAATCCCGTCATCCTGAGGTGCCCGGCGAAGCCGGGCCTCGAAGGATGCACGGCCGAGGAGGCGCAACAAGCGCGCAAGCGGCACGACAGAGGCCGTCGTCCTTCGAGGCGCGCCCACGCAGGTCGGCCATGGCCGACCTGCGCATTCATCATGCCGATCTCGGGTAAACCCGAGATCGGTGGGCGCGCACCTCAGGATGACGGTCATAAGTTTGAGCGTTCCGATTCCACCTAATCGGAAAATGCTCTGGCTCCGTTCCTCGCCTCGGCTCGCACGTCACCGCCGAGGAAATGAAAAACGCCCGCGCGGGTTTCCGGCGGGCGCAATTTCGATTGTGGATTTTCTCCTACACGATTTGGCCGCGATCGTCAAAAAAGTGGCTGTCAAGACTCTTCGATCGGGAGATCGCACGCATGGGTGATGGCTGGATTGCCGGCTGGAGCCTGCGCCTGGACGGCGCCGAGCGCCGGGCCGGGAATCCACGGTGTGGTTCCGTATTCGATTTTCACGCATCGTGGCTGGATTTCGGGTTCGCCGGCTTCGCCGGCGCCCCGGAATGACGCGCGATTGCGCGTGTTGCTCTTGCGCCCTCATTGCGCCGTGATGTTGGCGGCCTTGGCGAGCGCCACCGCAATGCCGGCTTCCCGGGCGATGCGCGCGTCGAAATCCTCCGGCCTCATGATCATCGGCTCGACGCCGAACTTCGCCAGCTTCTCCCTGATCGCCGCGCTCTCGATCGCCGCCGCGGTCTCGCGGTGAAGTTTTGCGACGATGTCGCGCGGCGTCTGCTTCGGCACGAAGGCGCCCACCCAGAAGTCGAAATCGGAATTGGGCACGCCGGATTCCAGCGTGGTCGGGACGTTCGGCAACGCCAAGGCGCGTTTCGATCCGCTCACCGCCAAAGCCAGCAGCTTGCCGTCGGTGATGAACGGCAGCGCCACCGGCAGCGGACAGAAATAGAAATCGACGCGTCCGGTGAGCACCTCGGTCAACGCCTCCGGCGCGCCCTTGAACGGAACGACCTGGCCCTGGAAATCCGCAGCGAGACGGAAACGTTCGGCCGTCAGGTGGGGCGGCGTGCCGATGCCGGCGGCCGCATAGTTGATCGCTCCCGCCCTCGCCTTGGCGAGCGTGATGAGCTCTCGGACCGACGTGACGTTCTTCTCCGGCGCGATGACCAGCACCAAGGGCACGTTGCCCAAGGGCGTGATGCCGGAAAAATCGCGCACCGGATCATAGGGCACGTTGGCCTGGATCGCCGGCACGGTCACGATCGCATTGGAATGCACCAGGATGGTGTAGCCATCCGGCTCCGCCCGCGCGACCGCGCTCGCCCCGACGGTCGTGCCGCCACCCAGCCGGTTCTCGACGATGAACGAGTGCCCGAGGCGGTTCGACACGGCCTCGAAGACCGTGCGCGGAATGAGGTCGGTCGCGCTGCCCGCCCCGTAGGGCACGATCACGCGGAAATTCTTGGTCGGCCAGTCCTCCGCCCGCGCCGGACGGGGCACGGCGGACCCGATGGCGGCCGCGAGGCCGGACGTGGCCGCAACGGACGACAGCGAACCGGCACCGAACTTCAGGACGTCGCGGCGATTTATTGTGGGTCCCTCCCTGAGATTTCGCTTCCGACATGCCGTTCTGGGCCGGCGATCATCCATCTTATGCCGATCGGCCCGCGATCGGAAAGGATGCCGCCGTTCAGGGAACCATGACCGATCGAGCCCGCCGGGCAAGGATTGAAGTCTATTTGCGATCAACTCTAAGATGGCAGCTCTGCGCCCCAGCGTCTCAGCGCTCTTGATCTGAAATGGGAAAATCATGACTTGTCAGATGATGCTCGCCGTTACGATCGCGGCCCTCCAGGCTCTTGGAGGGAGCTCGCCAACGATGGCCGACGAAAAGGATAAACTTGTCGGCACCTGGAAGCTTATCTCGGCGGTCAGCGAGGAAATCGCCACCCGCCAGAAGACCAATATCTACAGAGGAACGCCGGCCGGCTTTATCACTTACGGTGCAGACGGCAGGATGATGACCATTATTGTCGACTCAGTGCGCAAGAAGCCGGCAGCGAATGTTGCTACGGCGGCGGAGGCGGAAGCCCTCTTTCGATCGATGGCCGCTTATGCGGGTACCTACACGATTAAAGATTTCAGGTGATTTACCGCCCCGACGTATCGTGGAACGAGACGTGGACAGGCACAGATCAGATTCTGCGACTACAAGTTCGACGGCGAACGTCTGCTGCTCGCGACCGCCCGGTCACCCGATCCCTTCACCGGCAAGATGAGCGTACGCACCCTCGTCTGGGAGAAGATCAAATAACGCGGGGCATCCGGTCCAAAAGGCGATGACGCACCCTACTCCGTCCCCGCGATTCCCGCCTGCTGGACGATCTTGCCCCAGCGCACGATCTCCGACTTCACGAAGGCCTTGAGCTCGTCGGGCGGCGGCGTCACCTGCGGGATCGCGCCGTCGCGGATCAGATCCTTCCTGACGTCCGGATCGGTCATGATGGCGCGGATTTCCGCGTTGAGCTTGTCGACGATCTCCCGCGGGGTCTGGCCCTGCGTCGCCACCATGTGCCAGGAGGCGGTGTCGAAACCCGGCACCCCCACCTCGTTGAGCGGCGGCAGGTCGGGCGCCGCGGTGACGCGCTCCCGGTGGTGACGCCGAGCGCGCGCAGCTTGCCGGCCGCGATCAGCGGCAATGCGGGCGGCACGTCGCTGAACATGAATTGGATATGGCCGCCGATGACGTCGTTGAGCGCCGGCAGCGTGCCCTTGTAGGGAACGTGAATGAGATCGAGACCGAAGGCGCTCTTGAACAGCTCGGCATTGAGGTGGTGGAAGGTGCCGGGGCCGGGCGTCCCGAAGGCGAGCTGGCCGGGCTTGTCCCTTGCGAGCTTCACCAGATCCGCGACCGAACGCACCGGCAGGATCGGGATTGACCACCAGCACATAGGGCACGCGCGCCACCAGGGCGACCGGAACGAGATCGACGGTCGGATCGTAGGGCAGGCTCTTGCGCACCGTGACGTTGAGCGCCATCGGGGTCGAGGACGCCATCATGAGGGTGTAGCCGTCGGCGGGCGAGCGCGCGACCGCGGTCGCGGCGATCACCGCGCTCGCGCCCGGCTTGTTCTCGACCACGAACGGCCGCCCGAGGCGCTGCTCCAGCTTCTGCGCGAGCAGGCGCGCGAACAGATCGGTCGCCCCGCCCGGCGCATAGGGCACCACGAAGCTGACCTGCCGGTTCGGATAGTCCTGCGCCGGCGCGCGCCGCGGCCGCCCAGCCGAGCAGCACGCAGCCGATCAGAGCGAATCGCAGAACGTCCTGTCATCGGTCTCACCTCGGCGGGACGGGGGCGGGTCGACTTCCCTGTATGGCAGACACGTATAGCAGACACGTATAGCAGATTTGGGCCGAACGCGCCCCGGCCGCAACCCTCGTGGGCACCGGATTGCTCCGTCATTCCATGTATTTGGGTGCCCCGATCCGGCCGGTAACTGCGCCTTAAACCGCCCCCGTTAGCGTGCGCTGCCGGGATTGCGGCAGCCACCTTGGGGCGCGGGCGATGGCGGGCAGGACGAGACGCACAGGCGAGCGGCGCGAGCCCGCGTCCGACGACGCGCCCGATCCCAAGCCCGGCGCCGCGCGCGCCCATGCGCGCGAGGAACCGCGCCGCGCCGCGCCGCGCAAGCGCGCGCGCCGCCGACGCAAGAGCGGCTCGCGCATCGGACGGATCTTCTATTGGGGGGCCGTCGCGGCGCTGTGGTGCGTCATCGCGGCGATCGGCGCGCTGTTCTGGGTCGGCTCGCATCTGCCGCCGATCCAGTCGCTGGAGATCCCCAAGCGCCCGCCGTCGATCCAGATCGTCGGCCTCGACGGCAGGGTGCTCGCCAACCGCGGCGAGATGGGCGGCGCCGCGGTCCCGCTCAAGGAGCTGCCGCCCTATCTGCCCAAGGCGTTCGTCGCCATCGAGGACCGCCGCTTCTTCTTCCACTACGGCATCGATCCGATCGGCCTTGTCCGCGCGGTGGGCGCGAACGTGCTCCATCGCGGCGTCGCGCAGGGCGGCTCGACGATCACGCAGCAGCTCGCCAAGAACCTGTTCCTGACCCAGGAGCGCACGCTCGACCCGCAAGCTGCAGGAGGTCGTGCTCGCGCTCTGGCTCGAGCACAAATTCAGCAAGGAGGAGATTCTCGAGCTCTATCTCAACCGGGTCTATTTCGGCGCCGGCGCCTACGGCATCGAGGCGGCGGCGCAGCGCTATTTCGGCAAATCGGCGCGCACCGTGACGCTCGCGGAATCCGCCCTGCTCGCGGGCCTGGTCAAATCGCCGTCGCGGCTCGCGCCGACGAAGAATTTCGACGGCGCCGAGCGGCGCGCCCAGCTGGTGCTCGCCGCCATGTCGGATGCCGGCCTCATCAAGAACGACGCCGCCAAGGTCGCGATGGCGCATCCGCCGCGCATCGTCGTGCAGTCGGCGGGCGGATCGATCAACTACGTGGCCGACTGGGTGATGGACGTCGTCAACGATCTGATCGGCCGGGTCGAGGAGGACATCGTGGTCGAGACCACGATCGATCCGGCGCTGCAGGCCGCGGCCGAGAAGTCGCGTCGTCGACGACGCTCGCGCAGAAGGGCGAAAAATTCGACGTCGAGCAGGGCGCGCTGATCGCCATGACGCCGGAGGGCGCGGTGCGGGCGCTGGTCGGCGGCAAGAACTACGCCGAAAGCCAGTTCAACCGCGCGGTCGCGGCGAAGCGCCAGCCCGGCTCGGCGTTCAAGCCGTTCGTCTATCTCACCGCGCTCGAGCGCGGGCTCACCCCCGACACGGTGCGCGACGACAAGCCGATCGAGCTGAAGGGCTGGCGGCCGGAGAACTACAGCCGCGAATATTTCGGGCCCGTGACGCTCACCCAGGCGCTGGCCATGTCGCTCAACACCGTGTCGGTGCGGCTCACCCTCGAATTCGGGCCGACCGCGGTGGCGAAGACCGCGTACCGGCTCGGCATCACCTCCAAGCTCGAGCGCCAATCCCTCGATCGCGCTCGGCACCTCGGAGGTCTCGGTGCTCGAGCTCGTGTCCGCCTACGCGCCCTTCGCCAATGGCGGCATCGCGG
Organism: uncultured Pseudomonadota bacterium; assembly: GCA_963791155.1. Lineage (GTDB taxonomy): Bacteria > Pseudomonadota > Alphaproteobacteria > Rhizobiales > Xanthobacteraceae > JAVDCA01. The sequence goes on along the minus strand of CAWBRI010000012.1, from coordinate 330,829 downwards.
TGATGCCGCACGTGGTCGAACGCATCCGCACGGCGGACGGCAAGAAGACGCTCTATGCCGGCGCGAGCACGTCGTTCGGCCGCGTCGTCGATGCCCGCTACGTCGCCATGATGAACGCGATGATGCGGCAGACGCTGCTCATCGGCACCGCGCACGAGCGCCGAGCTGCCGGGCTGGCCGGCGGCCGGCAAGACCGGCACCAGCCAGGATTTCCGCGACGCCTGGTTCATCGGCTACACCGGCCATCTGGTCGCCGGCGTGTGGCTCGGCAACGACGATTCCTCGCCGACCCGGAAGGCGACCGGCGGCGGGCTGCCGGTCGAGATCTGGAGCCGGTTCATGAAGGCCGCGCACCAGAGCGTGCCGATCGCCGATCTGCCGGGGCTCGGGCGCGGCGGCGGATTGTTGGCGCCGCCGGCGCCGGCCAGCGCCCGCGGCGGTTTCGTCGGATCGCCTCACGCCGGCCGACCGCCTGGTGCCGGTGCCGGTCCCGGTGCGGCCGCCGGCAATGGCAATAATGTGCGGCCGCAGGCCGATCGCGGGCTCGACGGCTGGTTCCTGGACCGGCTGTTCGGCCGGCGGTGAGGACTCAGGATCGCGTGCTGCGCGCGCGCACGTTGCGCGTCGCCGCCCAGACCGCCAACGCCACGCCGCCCGGCAACCGCGACCCCGATCACCAGCGGCCACGCGGTGGCGCCGAGCGACTGGCCGACCAGCGCGCCGGTCGCGGCCGCGACCGACTGCTGCACGCAGCCGATCAGCGACGAGGCGGCGCCCGCGCGCTCGGGAAACGGCTGCAGCGCGCCCGCGAGCGCCTGCGGCATCGCGAGCCCCAGTCCGAACAGATAGACCATCATGGGCGCCACGAAGCCGCCGACCGCAGCGGGCGCGAGCCTCGGTCGCCAGCACCATCGCGAGCCCGCCCACCGCCAGCGCCAGCACGCCCCATCCGATGGTGCGGTCGAGACCAAGGCGCGTGACCAGCTTGGCGGCGAGCAAGGTGCCGGCGATGTAGCCGAAGCTCGCGGTGGCAAACGACAGGCTGAAGCCCAGCGGCGTGAGCCCGTGCACCGTCTGCAGCACGAAGGGCGAGGCCGAGATGAAGGCGAACAAGCCGCCATAGCCGGCCGCGATGATCGCCAGATGGGCGAGCGCGCCGCGGTTGCGGGCGACGACGGCGAGGCTCGCCCACATGCCCGGTGGCCGGCTGGTGCGGGCGCCGGCGCAGCGTCTCGGGCAGCAGCCAGCGCACCGCCGCCGCCGCCACGATTCCGGCCGCGAAGATGAACACGAAGCACGAGCGCCAGCCGAAGGCCGCCTGCAACAGGCTGCCGATCACCGGCGCGACGATCGGCGCAAGACCCATGATCATCGCCATCAGCGAGAGCTCGCGGCCGGCGCGCGGGCCGTCGTAGAGGTCGCGCACCACCGCGCGCGCCAGCACGATCGCACCCGACGAGCCGAACGCCTGGACGGCGCGCGCGCCGATCAGCGCTTCGATCGACGGCGCAACCGCGCAGACGAGCGTCGCGACGCAGAAGATCAGCAGCGCGGCGAGCATGACCGGCTTGCGGCCGTGGCGGTCGGACGAGCGGCCCGTAGACGATCTGCCCGGCGGCGAAGCCGACCAGATAGACCGAGATGGTGAGCTGGACGGCGCCCGGCGACGCCGCGAGCGCGAGCCCGATCGCGGGCAGCGACGGCAGATAAAGATCGACCGAAAGCGGGCCGATCGCCGTGAGCAGCGCGAGCAGCGCCGTGAGCGCGAGCGTGTCCGGGCGGAGCATGAGGTCTTTCATCGTCACGGGCGGGTTTCTAACCGCCCTGCACCGTCATGGCTATGTGTCGTCGTGCGACAGGCCGTAACGGTGCAGATCGACGCCATGCGCGTCGAGCCAGGCCTTGGCGCGGCGGGTGTCGGCGCAGATCCCCAGCACGGTGCGCCAGAAGCGCGGCGAATGATTCATCTCGATCAGGTGCGCGACCTCGTGCGCCGCCAGATAATCGAGCACGAAGCCGGGCGCCAGGATGAGACGCCAGGAGAACGACAGCACGCCGGTCGCCGAGCACGAGCCCCACCGGCTGGCCTGATCGCGGATCGACACGCGCTTGATCGTGACGCCGAGCCGCGCCGCATGACGGCGGCTCGCCGCCTCGAGATCGCGCCTGGCTTCGCGCTTGAGATGATCGGCGACCCGGCGCCCGACATGCGGCGCATCGCCGGCGACGCAGAGCAGCCGGACGCCGTCGGACGCGACCTCGCTCCACACCGTGCCGCGCGCGCCGCGCCGGTGATCGATGCGGTGATCGAGCCCGCGGATCGGGACGATGGTGCCGTGCCGCGAACGGCGCCGCGACCGGCAGCCGCCCGAGCCGCGCCGCGATCCAGCCGCCGTGCCTCTCGGCGAAGGCGCGCGCCTCCTTGAGGCTGCCGCGCGGCGGCATCGTGAGCACGATCTCGCGCGTCGCCGTCTGGATCCGCAAGGTGTAGCGGCATGCCCGGGGATGGCGCCGCACGCGCACCGGATAGATCGCCTGCTCGACGGCGATCTCGATCGTCTGCGGTTCGGGAGGACGGCGAAACAGCAGGGCGCGCAACGGCATGACGTTGGGGTCCGGGAAGCGGCGTCCGGGGAAGCTTAAGTCTGCAATTCGCGGCGGTCCGCGCCCGGCATGGGCGAATCAGCGCCAATTTACCGGTAGCCCGGGAAGCCGGGCGCGCGCCGCGATTCCCCGGTTGGTCGGCTAGGCGTTTGTCGGCGTCGCCCGGCGCTCGTGCTTCTTGTCGGCCGCGCCGTTCGCGCCCTTGTAGGCGTGCGCGGATCCGTTCACCGCGGCGCGCGGCCGGGCGACCGGCGACGTGGCGTTGTTGGAGAGGATGAAATCGGAGATGCGCGGCGCAATCTCGGCGCGGAAGCGCGATCCGTTGAACACGCCGTAGTGGCCGACGTCGGGCTGCAGCCAGTGCGCCTTGCGGCTCGCCGGAATATTCGCGCACAGGCGATGCGCCGCCTCGGTCTGCCCGACGCCCGAAATATCGTCGTGCTCGCCTTCGACCGTCATCAGGCCGACCCGCTTGATCCGCGCCGGATCGATCGCCTGGCCGCGATGCTTCATCTGCCCCTTCGGCAGCGCGTGGCGCACGAACACGGTCTCGACCGTCTGCAGATAGAACTCCGCCGTCAGATCCATGACGGCGAGATACTCGTCGTAGAACTCGCGGTGCTTCTGCGCCGAGTCGCCGTCGCCCTGGACCAGGTGGTGGAACAGCCGGCGATGCGCCTCGATGTGGCGGTCGAGATTCATGCTGACGAAGCCGTGCAGCTGCAGGAACCCCGGATAGACGTCGCGCATGAAGCCCGCATGCGGGAAGGGCACCTTGGTGACGACGTTGCGGCGGAACCAATCGGTGCCGCGCATTTCGGCCAGCTTGTTGACCCCGGTCGGATTCTCGCGCGTATCGATCGGTCCGCCCATCAGCACCATCGAATGCGGCAGGTTCGGATCGTCGGCCGCCTCCATGACGGCGACCGCCGCGAGCACCGGAACCGAAGGCTGGCACACCGCCACCATGTGGACGTCGCCGCCGAGGAAATGCAGCATCGACACGAGGTAGTCGATGTAGTCGTCGAGATCGAAGCGCCCGTCGGTGAGCGGCACCAGCTTGGCGTCGATCCAATCGGTGATGTAGACGTCGTGATTGGGCAGGAAGGCCTCGACCGTGCCGCGCAGCAAGGTCGCATGGTGGCCCGACATCGGCGCCACGATGAGCATCCGCGGCTGCGGACGGCGCGGCATGTGCTCGATCGACCGCGCGAAATGGACGAGCCGGCAGAACGGGCGCTCCCACACGACCGAGGCATGGACCGGGACGCGCTCGCCGCTCACCAGGGTCGATGCGATGTCCCATTCGGGCCGGCCGTAGTGGCGCGTCGAGCGCTCGAACAGCTCGCATCCGGCCGCCACCGACTTGCCGAAATGCGTGCTGGCGAAGGGATTCATCGGATTCTTGAAATAGAGCCGGGTCAGATCGGCGGCCGCCCGGGCGGGGTGGAGCGCCACCCGGTTCATTTCCCAAAACCAGTACATCGGTCCCGACAGCACCAGGCCGCCATCGCCCGGAAAGGCAGGCACGTCGCCAAATTCACCAATCGCCATGGGGTCCCGGCTTTCTGCCGTTTCTGTTGCGGTGCAACATAGTGTCGTGTGTTTGTCATACCGTCAATACATTAAGGACTGTTCCACAGGGGTGTTCCACGCATTTACGCGGCCTGTATCCCGGTTCCCACACAGGTATAAAATGAAGAAAAATCAACTAGATAAGCGCGGCGTCACTCGCCCGTCTGCATCAGGGAACCGCTCCGCCGGGCGCTTTTCAACAGCGCCAGGAAAGCCGCCGCGCCGGCCGTGAACAAAACGGCATTCAAGGCCAGTGATTCGAGCATCAGGTCGAGGCGGAACTCGTGGTCGATGATGAGGGCCCGCATGCCCTCGAACACGTAGGTGGGCGGCAGCAGCCAGGCCACGGCTTGCAGCCAGCCCGGCAATACCGCCACCGGATAATAGACGCAGGTGAGCGGCAGGAAGATGAACATGATCGTCCAGGCGAGGTTCTCGGCGCCGAGCCCGTTGCGCAGCACCAGGCCGGACACGAAAATGCCGACCGCCCAGCTCGTGAGCAGCAGATTGGCGAAGAAGGCCGCCAATGCGAAGCCGAGGCCGAACAGGTTGAACCCGAAAAACGCGATGGCGAGCAGCGTGACCGGAACCACGCCGATCGCGAGCCGCACGATGCTCATGATCATCAGCGCGATCACGAACTCGACCGGCCGCAACGGGCTGATCATCAGGTTGGCGAGGTTGCGCGACCACATCTCCTCGAGGAACGAGATCGAGAAGCCGAGCTGGCCGCGAAACAGGATGTCCCACAGCAGCACCGCGCCGATGAAGGTGCCGCCCGCGCGCGCGAAGAAGCCGGCGTTCTGGCTGATGTAGAGCTGAAGGAAACCCCACATCAGCATCTGAACCGCCGGCCAGTAGACGAGATCGAGCAGCCGCGGCCAGGACGAGCGCAACAGATACCAATAGCGCAGCACCATCGCGGCGATGCGGCCGGCCGAGACCGTCGCCGGCGGCGCTGTCCGGTCGCGCGCCGGATCCCTCATGGGGCGGCCTCGCGCGCTTCGCCCTGCCCGCGCGCCACGTCGAGAAAGACCTGTTCCAGGCTGGCGCGCCCGTAGCGCGCGAGCAACGCGTGCGGCGCGTCGTCGTCCACGATCGCGCCCTTCTTCATGATGATCACGCGCTCGCACAGGCGCTCGACCTCGACCATGTTGTGCGAGGCGAGCAGCACGGTCGCGCCGCGCTCCCGCCGATAGCCCTCCAGACGCGCCCGCACCCAGTCGGCGGTGTCGGGATCGAGCGACGCGGTCGGCTCGTCGAGCAGGAGCACCTCGGGCCGGTTCAGCAGCGCCTTGGCGAGCGCGGCCCGCGTACGCTGGCCCGACGACAGCTTGCCGGTCTGCCGGTCGAGCAGATCGCCCAGCTCGAGCTCCTGCGCGAGCGCGCCGATACGGCCCGCGATATCCGCGACGCCGTAAAGCCGCGCGAAAACCTCGAGATTTTGCCGGACCGTGAGCCGGCGCGGCATCTCGACATAGGGGCTTTCGAAATTCATGCGATGGAGCACGCGGTAGCGCTGGCGCGGCATGTCGGCGCCCAGCACGGCGACCGAGCCGGCGGTCGGCTCGACCAGGCCCATGATCATCGCGATGGTGGTGGTCTTGCCGGCGCCGTTGCCGCCCAGCAGCGCCGTCATGCTGCCCGGCTCCAGCGCGAACGAGATGCCGGCGACCGCTGGCACGTTCTTGTATGCCTTGACCAGGCGGTCGACCACGATGGCGGGAGGAGCGGACATGGCAACGGTGTGTATAACATGGGCCGTCGCGTCCTCGCCTCTCCCCCGCAGGTCGGGTCTGCCCGACCTGCGCACTATCGATGCCGAATTCGGGCAAGCCCGAGTTCGGATGCACGCGGGGAGAGATGAAGAAGCAGCTCACCGGAGGATCCCATGCCCGCCATCACGCTCGACCAGGCCAACCGCATCATCGCCGCCATCCTGCGGCGCGGCGCCGAGCTCGACTGCCGTCCGCTGTCAGCGATCGTGGTCGAGCCCGGCTGCAAGGTGAAGGCGTTCCAGAAGGAGGACGGCTCCTCGATGATCCGCTTCGAGATGGCGTTCGGCAAAGCCTATTCGGCGCTCGCGCTCGGCCGCTCGTCCAAGCTGGTGCGCGTGCGCGCGCAGGAAAAGCCGATCTTCATGGACTATCTGATCGCGGCGAGCGGGCAGCAGATCTTCCCCGAGGGCGGCGGCCTGCTGATCCGCGACGCGGACGGCGAGGTGATCGGCGCGGTCGGCGTCACCGGCGACACCGAGGACCGCGACGAGGAGCTCGCGGCCCACGGCATCCACGCGGCCGGCCTCAAGACCGACGATGACTGCGAGACGATGGGCCGGCGGGTGAATGTGAGGAAGACCAAGTAGGGCACGGGCGCCCACCCCACGACAAATAGCCGCTGGCCGGGCAGCGCGGGGCCTTTTGAGGCCGGGCGCCCCATGGTCTAAGCTCGGCCGCGAGGCCGGCGGCGCTCAAGAACCGGCCCCATGAGGGGAACGCTTTGGACGCACTGGCAGATCGGCGCGGCGTAACGCTGCGCGACACGTTCATGACCTGGACCGTCGCGGCGCGCGCCGGCGCCGAGGGGCGCCGCCGCCTCGTCGCCACGGCCTGGATCGTGTTGCTGCTCGCGATCCTCGCCTTCCTGGTCATCTATCCGGTCCTGATGCTGCGTCATCGGCGCGCTGACCGACTCCAATCCGGTGGTCGACGGTATCGCGGGCCTGCATCCGTCGCTCGACAATTTCGTCGCGGTGCTCGCCAATCCGAACGTCCGCGAGGCGCTGGCGAACTCGCTGATCGCCTGCGGCGGCGGCACCGCGCTGGCGCTGACGATCGGGCTCGCGTTCTCGTGGATCGTGGTGCGCACCAACACGCCGTGCAAGCGCTTCATCGCCGCGGTGAGCATGCTCCCGCTGTTCGTGCCGCCGCTGGTCGCCGGCGTCGCCTGGGTCATGCTCGGCTCGCCCAAGACCGGCCTGATCAACACCGTGTTCAAATGGTTCGGCATCGATCTGCGCGTCGACCTCTACACGATGACCGGAATGATCTTCGTGTTCGGCATCTACTACGCGCCCTACGTCTACATGTTCACGGCCTCGGCGCTGCGCAACATGGACCCGAGCCTCGAGGAGGCCGCCGAGGTCGCCGGCGCGAGCCCGATCGCGACGCTGTTCACCGTGACCTTCCCGCTGATCCTGCCGGCGATCATCTCCGGCATGCTGCTGTCGTTCGTCGTGATGCTCGGCATCTACGGCATCCCGGCGGTGCTCGGCGCGCCCGCCAACATCTCGGTGCTCACCACCTACATCTTCAAGCTCACCGCCTGGTCGCCGCCGCTCTACAACACCGCCGCCGCGGTCGCGATCATCCTGATGGTGGTCACCGGCGTGCTGGTCGTCATGCAGCAGAAGGTCGTGTCCGGCCGCAGCTACACCACCGTCGCCGGCAAGGCGTTCCGCCCGCGCAGCCTCGACCTCGGGCCGTGGCGCTGGTTCACGCTCGCGCTCGCGGTCGTCTATCTGTTCGTCGTGGTGGTGCTGCCGACGCTGGCGCTGATCGTCACCGCGTTCCGCAAGTTCATGTTCATCCGCGACGTCGACGAGCCTGATCGACATCAAGCAATACTCGCTGATCCACTTCCAGTCGATGTTCGACAACCCGATCACCATGCGTCGATCTGGAACACGATGGAGGTCGGCGTGATCACGGCGCTGCGTCGGCGGCACGCTCGCCTTCGCGATCGGCTACACGGTCCACCGCACCCAGGTGGCGGGCCGGCGGTCGATCGACCTCCTCTCGACCCTGCCGGTCGCGATCCCCGGCCTGGTCATCGGCGTCGCCTATCTGTGGGCCTGGATCGCGCTGCCGGGCGGGCTCTACGGCACGATCTGGATCCTGGCGCTCGCCTTCATCGCCCGCTTCATGCCCGACACCGTCAAGGCGCTGTCGACCTCGTTCATGCAGATCCACCGCGAGCTCGAGGAGGCGGCCTGGATTTGCGGCCGCGGCCTGCTCTCCACCATCCGCACCATCGTGCTGCCGCTCGCGCGCCCCGGCGTGATCGCCGCGATGACGCTGCTGTTCGTGCTGGCGATCCGCGAGCTCGGCTCGTCGCTGTTTCTCTACACCAGCAACACCATGGTGATGGCGGTGCTGCTGCTCGACTATTACGAGGGCGGCAACATCGGCATGACCGCGGCCTTCAGCCTGGTGCAGACCGTGCTGCTCGCCGTGCTGATCGGCGACCGCGCATTTCCTCTCGCGCATCGCGGCGCGCGGCAGCGCGGGCATGCGAGCACGCGATAACGCCATAACGTCCGATAAAGCGGGCGGACCCGAACGATGCCAAAGGCAGACAATGCCAAGGGAGGACACGCATGACGCGCAGATCGATCTTCATCGCCGGCCTGGCGGCCGCCGCGATCGCGACGCCGGCGCTGCGCAGCAGGACTTCGGCTCGCCCGAGCTGATCGAGGCGGCCAAGAAGGAAGGCCGGCTCGTCTATTACACGGCGAACTTCGCCGAGGTCGAGCAGGAGGTCATCAACGCCTTCAACAAGCGCTTCCCCGAGATCAAGGTCGAGATGGTGCGCGCGCCGGGCGGCCAGCTGATCACCCGCGTGAAGACCGAGGCGGCGGCGAACAAGCTCTCCGCCGACGTGGTCGATCATTCCGACCGCGCCCTGATGGTGGACCTCGTCGACCTGTTCCAGGACTACGCGCCGCCGAACGCCGCCGACTACCGCCAGGACGTGCGGATCTCGCCGAAGCTGTGGCCGCGCGTCACCCTGGTCTGGTCGATCGCCTACAATACCGAGCTGGTGAAGAACCCGCCGAAGACCTGGATGGACCTCACCAAGCCGGAATACGGCAACAAGCAGATCGGCCAGGTGATCGCCGCCTCGGGCGGCACCACCTGGACCCGCATCATGTTCGAGCGCCAGGTGCTCGGCGAGGACTACTGGGCGAAGCAGGCCGCCGACCAAGCCGGTGCTGTTTCCGTCGGGCGCGCCGATGTCGGACGCGATGGTGCGCGGCGAGATCACCATCGGCCCGATCCTCTACAACGCCGATCTTCCCCAAGAAGCGCGACGGCGCGCCGGTCGAGATCATCTTCCCGCCCGAAGGCGTGCCGGTGAACCCCTATGCGAGCGGCATCCCGAAGACCGCGGCGCATCCGAACGCCGCGCAAGCTGTTCCTCAACTGGTGCCTGTCGGTCGAAGGCCAGACCTTCATGATCAAGCAGCAGGGCAACCTCACCTCGCTCAAGAACGCGCCGGTCTATCCGAAGGGCTTCGACCCCGACCAAGGTCAAGGTGTGGGTGCCGAACTTCGAGCAGTACGTGAAGCTGCACAAGGACTGGGTCGAGGAGTGGAACAAGACGTATAACTACCGGCAGTAGTGCAATCGACATTCTCGTCATTGCGAGCGAAGCGAAGCAATCTCCCTGCACTTGCGCATGACTCGTGGCGGAGATTGCGTCGTCGGCCTTCGGCCTCCTCGCAATGACGGGAAATGCTCGCCAGGTGATGACGGAGAGAACAGGAAACGAATGGCCGCAACGCTCGAGGTCCGAGACCTGGTCAAGTCGTTCGCCGCCGGGCGCCCGGCGGTGGACGGCGTGAGCTTCACCGTGCCGACCGGCGAGATCGTGGTCCTGCTCGGGCCGTCGGGCTGCGGCAAGACCACGACGCTGCGCTGCGTCGCCGGGCTCGAGCATCCGACCGCCGGCGCGATCAGCATCGGCGGCCGGCTCGTCTCGCTCGCCGCATGGACCGGCGTCATGGTGCCGCCGCGCCAGCGCGGGATCGGCATGGTGTTCCAGTCCTACGCGGTGTGGCCGCACATGACGGTCGCCCAGAACGTGCGCTATCCGCTCAAGCACCGCGGCGTAGGCCGCGCCGACGCCGAGCGGCAGGTGGCCGAGGTGCTCGACCTCGTCGGCCTGCGCGAATATGCGAGCCGTCCCGTGGTCTCGCTGTCGGGCGGCCAGATGCAGCGCGTCGCGCTCGCGCGCAGCCTCGTCTACCGACCGCACCTGCTCCTGCTCGACGAGCCGCTGTCCAATCTCGACGCCAAGCTGCGGGTGCGGCTGCGCGACGACCTGCGGCGCATCCTCAAGCAGACCGGCATGACGGCGCTCTACGTGACGCACGACCAGTCCGAGGCCGTGGTGCTCGGCGACCGCATCGGCGTGATGCGCGACGGCAAGCTGCTGCAGATGGCGACGCCCGACGAAATCTACAACCGCCCGGCCGATCTGTTCGTCGCCAATTTCACCGGCGCGTCGAACGAGATCACCGGAACGCTGGTCTCGCGCGACGGCAAATTCGGCATCGTCGACCTCGGCGGCGGCCAGCGCGCCGAAGCCGCATTGCTCCAGGGGCTGGCGCCGGGCGATGCGGTCCGCATCGCGTTGCGGCCGGAGAATGTCGGGCTCGGCAAGCGGGACGGCGCCAACACTTTCGAGGCGCGCGTGGTCGATCGCCGCTATCAGGGCACGCAGACGATCTACGACATCGATCTGTTGGGCCGGCGGCTCGAGGTGCTGGAGCTCGGCACCTCGGCGCGGCACGAGGTCGGCACCGCCGCGCCGGTTTCGCTGCCGCGCGAAATCCTCTGGGCCTACCACGACACCGGAACCGCGCAGGGCGACTAGTGCCGCGAACCCGAAGTTCGCACGATTTCGCGGCGGGCACGGTTGCGAACTTCGGGTTCAAAAGCGGCACTAGAATCATAATGTTGCTAGTGTCCTTTCGATTCCGAAGTTCGCTCAGAGGCCGCGGCAAATGCTTGCGAACTTCGGAATCGGGACACTAGCGATCGGAGGATTCTCGGTGCGAAAGGTCATTCAGGCTGCGTTCGCCGTCATGGTGCTGTGCACGGCCGCGGCCGCCCAAACCTATCCGAGCCGTCCGGTCCGCCTCATCGTGCCGTTCGGCCCGGGCGGCGCACCCGACGTGATCGCGCGGCTGATCGCGCAGCAGCTCACCGTACAGACCGGGCAGTCGTTCTTCGTCGAGAACCGGCCGGGCGCCAACGGCATCAGCGGAACCGACGCCGTCGCCAAGGCGGCGCCCGACGGCCACACGCTCTTGGTGGTGTCGGCATCCTTCGTGGTCAATCCGAGCATCTACCGAAAGCTGCCGTTCGATCCGATCAAGGATTTCACGCCGATCACCAATATCTGCTCGCTCGACGCCTTTATTCTCACCGTGACGCCGTCGCTGCCCGCGCGCACGCTCGCCGAATTCGTCGCGCTCGCCCGCACACAAGGCAGCAATCTGTCCTACGGCTCGCCCGGCACGGGAAACACCCTGCAGCTCGCGGCGGCGCTGCTCAATGCGCGCATCGGCGCCAGCATGGTTCATGTGCCCTACCGCAGCGGCGCCGCCGCGGTGACCGCCCTGCTCGGCGGCGAGATCCAGGTGATGTTCACCAATTCGACGCTGGCGCTCGCCCATATCGAGGCCGGCAAGCTGCGCGCGCTGGCCTATACGGGCCACGCGCGCGCGCCCGACCTGCCCGACGTTCCGACCATGACGGAGGCGGGCCTGCAGGGCATGGAGATCGACGGCGGCTGGTTCGGCGCCTTCGCGCCGGCCGGCACGCCGCCCGAGATCGTCGCAAGGCTCGCGCACGAGATCGACGCCGCGCTCAAGACGCCGGACCTGCGCGAGCGCTTCAAGACGCTCGCGCTTCATCCGGTCGGAAATTCGCCGGCCGCGTTCACGCGGTTCGTGGGGACCGAGATCAAGGCCTACGCCGAGATGGTGCGCGCGGCCGGGATCTCGCCGGAATGACGGAGCGCGTTGCGATCGGGTCGAGTCGGAACGCGCGTCGGTCCGCGGCGTATCGCCGCCGCACCGCCCGGCGCCGCCGCGCGGACCGCCAAATTATCCTATAGTCCGCGTCATGCCCGCCCACGGTCTCGGCTACCCCCACCACCCGCTGCGCAATGTGCGCCTCGACACGCTCATTCGCCTGCGCTGGCTGGCGGTGTTCGGCCAGACCGCCGCCGTCCTGGTGGTGAATGACGGACTCGATTTCGAGCTGCCGGTGGGGCCGTGCCTGGCGGTCATCGGCCTCTACGCCTGGCTCAACATCGCGCTGCGCCTGCGCTTTCGCGGCAACCAGCGGCTCGAACCCGACCGCTCGGCCTGGCTGCTCGCCGTCGACATCGCGGAGCTCGCGGTCCTGCTGTTCCTCACCGGCGGCCTGCAGAATCCGTTCGCGTTCCTGTTTCTCGGACCGGTGCTGATCTCGGCCACCGCCCTGCCGGCGCGCATGACGCTGATGCTCGCCGGTTTCGCCATTCTGTGCGCGACCGTGCTGATGTTCGCGCACTATCCGCTGCCGTGGTCGAGCGAGGATCCGCTCGAGCTGCCGCAACCCTACATGATCGGGGTCTGGCTCTCGATCCTGCTGTGCATCGGCTATATCAGCATCTACGCGTGGCAGATCATCGAGGAATCGCGCCAGCTCGCCGAGGCGCTCGCGGCGACCGAGATCGTGCTCACGCGCGAGCAGCATCTCACCCAGCTCGACGGGCTCGCGGCCGCGGCCGCCCACGAGCTCGGAACGCCGCTCTCCACCATCGCGCTGGTCGCTCGCGAGCTGGAAAAAGCGCTCGGCGACAGCTCCCCGCACGTCGAGGACGTCAGGCTGCTGCGCGAGCAGGTGCAGCGCTGCGGCGACATCCTGGGCAAGCTCAGCCAGCTGCCGGGTCCGGGCGAACCGTTCGAGCGGATGAACCTGTCGGCCCTGATCGAGGAGGTGGTGGCCCCGCATCGCAATTTCGGCGTCGCCATCGACGTCACGAAACCGGCCGGCGACGGCGACGAGCCGGTCGTGGCGCGCAATCCGGCGATCATGTACGGGCTCGGAAACATCGTGGAGAACGCCATCGATTTCGCGCGCGAGCGCATCGAGGTCGTGGCCGAATGGAGCGCCGACAAGGTGACCGTCACCATCTGCGACGACGGCCCGGGCTTTCCGCCCGAGATCATGGACCGCCTGGGCGAGCCCTTCGTCACCGGCCGGCGGCAGCGGATCCGGGCCGCGAACGAGACGCCCGGGCTCGGCCTGGGCTTCTTCATCGCCAAGACGCTGCTGGAGCGCTCGGGCGCGAAATTGGCGCTGGAGAACCGCCAGTTTCCGCAGCGCGGCGCGATCGTCAGGGTGCGCTGGGGCCGGGCCGATTTCGAGCGGCTGCTGGTGGGAACCGCGGCCTGACCCGGGGCGGTTAATCGTGAATTCCGGCGCCGCTGGCATGACATCGGCTTGCATGCCATATGGGCTTTGGGCGACGATTGGCCACGGTCCCCGAGCAGGATACCATGGGCCGCCGTCACGATGTGCCGACAAGGGTAACCCGATGTCAGAACTCGCCAGCGCGTCCCCCCAAGGCGACCGTTCCTTGCTGATCGTCGAGGACGACAAATCGTTCCTCCAGCGCCTCGCGCGCGCCATGGAGGGCCGCGGGTTTACGGTCGCCACGGCGGAGACGGTGGCCGAAGGCCTCACGCTGGTGGAAAAGCTCTCTCCCGCATTCGCGGTGGTCGACATGCGGCTCGCGCGACGGCAACGGGCTCGACGTGATCTCGGCGCTCAAGAAGCGCCGGCCGGACGCGCGCGGCATCGTGCTCACCGGCTACGGCAATATCGCGACCGCGGTGACCGCGGTGAAGATGGGCGCGTTCGATTATCTCTCCAAGCCGGCCGACGCCGACGAGGTCGCGGCCGCCCTGCTGGCGCTCGAGGGCCGCAAGGCCGAGCCGCCCGAAAACCCGATGTCGGCCGACCGCGTGCGCTGGGAGCATATCCAACGCATCTACGAGCTGTGCGGCCGCAACGTGTCCGAGACCGCCCGCCGCCTCAACATGCACCGCCGCACGCTGCAGCGGATTCTGGCGAAGCGCGCGCCGAAGTGACGCTCTGCGTCATTGCGAGGCGCGCGTGGCGCGCCGAAGCAATCTCGATCAGCACAGACCTCCGTTGCGGCTTGAGATTGCTTCGCTTCGCTCGCAATGACAACGCAATGACGGCAGCCCTCAAAATTCCTCCCCGTACGGACCCTGCGGATCGGCGAGCGCCTGCAGGCGGCGCGCGGCGGCGCGGGCGAAGCTGAGCATCATGCTCCGGCGGGTGGCGGCGTGCATCCGATGCTCGGGCGCCTCGCGCACCAGCTCCGCCCCGTAGGCGTCGGCGACGATCAACCCGGCATCCGCGGGGAAGATGTCGAGCGGCACATGGGCGGCGGTCGCGAACAGCAGCCGATCGCAATGCAGCCGGTAGTCGGGCCATTTCTGGTCGACGCGGAAATCCTCGATCGACGACTTGATCTCGACGATCCAGATCTCGCCGTCGCGGCCGATCGCCACCAGATCGGCGCGCCGGCCGGACGCGAGCGGCAATTCGCCGACGCAGGAGAGGCCGAGCGCGAGCAGCAGACGCTGCGTGCCGCGCGCGACCGCGAGCGCGGTCGGCGACTGCCGGCCGTCCACCGGGAAGACGATCGCGTCGGGGGAAAGCCGGCTCATTCCGCGGCCCTGCGCGCGGCACGCGACGCCCGCTCGGGAAACGCCTGCCCAACGCCTCGCGCGTCGCCGCGATCACGCCGCGCTCGGTGATCAGGCCGGTGACGAGCCGCGCCGGCGTCACGTCGAATGCGTAATTGGCGACCGGCGAGCCCTGCGGGACGACCCGCACCGTCTCGATGCGGCCGTCGGCGGTCAGCCCCGTCATGGTGGCGACCTCTTCGGCGTCGCGCTCCTCGATCGGGATATCGCGCCCGTCGCGAACCGTGAAATCGATCGTCGGCGACGGCAGCGCGACATAGAACGGCACCCCGTTGTCGCGCGCCGCGAGCGCCTTGAGATAGGTGCCGATCTTGTTGCAGACGTCGCCGTTCTGCGTCACCCGGTCGGTGCCCACGATCGCCATGTCGACCAGCCCGCGCTGCATCAGGTGGCCGCCGGTGTTGTCGGCGATGACATGGTGCGGAACGCCGTGGTGATTGAGCTCCCAGGCGGTGAGCGAGGCGCCCTGGTTGCGCGGACGCGTTTCGTCCACCCACACATGGACCGCCACGCCCTTGTCGTGCGCGGTGTAGATCGGCGCCGTCGCGGTGCCGACGTCGACGGCGGCGAGCCATCCGGCATTGCAATGGGTGAGGATGTTGACCGGCTCGCCCGGCTTCTTTTTCGCCGCGATCTCCTCGATCAGCGCCACGCCATGGCGGCCGATCGCCCGGTTGACGGCGATATCCTCCGCGCTGATCTCGGCGGCGCGCGCATAGGCGGCGGCCACGCGCTCGCCACGCGGGCGGTTGCGAACCGCCGCCACCATCTCGTCGAGCGCCCATTTGAGATTGATCGCGGTCGGCCGCGTCGCGAGCAGGACCTTGTAGGCGTGCTCGATCGAATCGTCGGAGGTGTCCTCGCGCAGCGCCAGGCACATTCCGTAGGCCGCGGTCGCGCCGATCAGCGGCGCGCCGCGGATCACCATGCGGGAAATCGCGGCCGCCGCGGTGTCGAGCGTGGTGAGCGTCGCGGTCGCCAAGCGATGCGGTAGCCGGGTCTGGTCGATCACGCCGACCGACCAGCCGTCCGCCTCGAGCCAGATGCTGCGCCTGGATGTTCCCTCGACCTTCATTTGCGTGCTCCGCGCCTCCGCATACGCATGACCGAGGTTTTGCACAATGCCCTTCTTCCTGTACCGGCGCACGCCCCGAAAAGTGCTGTTGTCCCAAAAGCGCCCATAGTCCGCCGCAATTTGGGCGCGCCGCCGCCAAAGGTGTTTGAAATCTTTTACGTGTGGGGGATGCCAGATTATCGCGATGACCAGTTCGCCTTCGGGGTCCGCCTCGAGGGCCGACCGAGTGCGCCGGCAGGCCGTGTTGCGTTTTGGCTTGCCGGCGTGCGAGGTCGTCTTGCGGGCGCCGCCGTCATGCCGCACCCTGCGGCACGCAAACGGAGCCCCGCCATGGCGGCGATCGACTACGAAACGGAATATAATAACCGCGCGCGGGTGCCCGAGCATCCGCAGATCTTCGCGCGCTGGACGCGCGACGCCGCCGCCTATCGCGAGCGGGCGGTCGCCGAAAAGCGCGCCGAGCTCGGACTGAAATACGGCCCGGGCGCGCGCCAGACGATCGACCTGTTCGGCCCCGAAGGCGGCGACGCGGCGACGCCCGCTTTGTTCATCCACGGCGGCTATTGGCGCTCGCTCGAGCCCTCGCAGTTCAGCCACCTGGCGGCCGGCCTCAACGGGCGCGGCGTGACGGTCGCGGTCGCGGGCTACGACCTCTGCCCGCAGGTATCCGTCGCGACG
This sequence comes from uncultured Pseudomonadota bacterium, assembly GCA_963791155.1. Taxonomy (GTDB): domain Bacteria; phylum Pseudomonadota; class Alphaproteobacteria; order Rhizobiales; family Xanthobacteraceae; genus JAVDCA01. The sequence continues at coordinate 314,314 of CAWBRI010000012.1, read as the reverse complement.
ATCATCGATCAGATGCGCGAGGCCTGCCGCTTCGTCTGGCGCCGCACGGGCCGGCCCCTGCTGGTCTACGGCCATTCGGCCGGCGGACATTTGGCCGCCGCCATGCTGGCGACCGACTGGAGGGCGCTCGACCCGGCCATGCCCGCCGGTTTCGTTCCGGCCGCCTATTCGGTTTCCGGCGTGTTCGATCTCACGCCCCTGATCAGCGTGTCGATGAACCAGGATCTGCGCCTCGACGCCGCCGAGGCGCGCCGCGTCTCGCCGTTGTTCTGGCCGGCCCCGAAAGGCCGCGCATTCAATTCCGTCGTCGGCGGACTCGAGTCGGCCGAGTTCCTGCGCCAGGCCCGCGTCATCGCCGACGCATGGGGCAAGGCCGGCGTCGCCACGCGCCATGAGGCCCTCGCGGGCAAGAACCACTTCACGGCGTGCGATGCGCTGGCCGACCCGAACAGCGAAATGGTGGGACGGCTGGCGGAGCTGGCGGCGCGCACATAATTCGTACCCCGCATCCATCCCTTCGTCTTTGCGAGCGAAGCGAAGCAATCCACTGTCATTGCAAGCGCAGCGAAGCAATCCCGTTTCGCTTGTGCCTGCCTGACCGGGATTGCTTCGTCGCCCTTCGGGCTCCTCGCAATGACGACGGAGATTGCTTCGTCGCGCTTCGCGCTCCTCGCAATGACAGCCGATGCGCGCTTCAGAAAAACGCCTGGATCCCGGTCTGCGCGCGGCCGAGGATCAGCGCGTGGATGTCGTGCGTGCCCTCGTAGGTGTTGACGGTCTCGAGGTTCGACAGCACGCGCATCACGTGGTACTCGTCGGCGATGCCGTTGCCGCCGTGCATGTCGCGGGCCACGCGCGCGATGTCGAGCGCCTTGCCGCAATTGTTGCGCTTCATCAGCGAGATCGAGGGCGGCGCCGCCTTGCCCTCCTCCAGCAGGCGGCCGAGCCGCAGCGCGCCGGCGAGGCCGAGCGCGATCTCGGTCTGCATGTCGGCGAGCTTCTTCTGGATCAGCTGGTTGGCGGCGAGCGGCCGGCCGAACTGCTTGCGGTCGAGCACGTATTGGCGCGCGCGGTGCCAGCAGAATTCGGCCGCGCCCATGGCGCCCCAGGCGATGCCGTAGCGCGCGTTGTTGAGGCAGCCGAACGGGCCCGCCAGACCCTTGGCGTTGGGCAGCAGGTTCTCCTCCGGCACGAAGGCGCCGTCGAGCACGACCTCGCCGGTGATCGAGGCGCGCAGCGAGAGCTTGCCCTCGATCTTCGGCGTCGAGAATCCCTTGGTGCCGCGCTCGACGATGAAGCCGCGGATCTCGCCGTCGAGCTTCGCCCAGACCACCGCGATATCGGCGATCGGCGCATTGGAGATCCACATCTTGGTGCCGGTGAGCCGGTAGCCGCCCGGCGCCTTCTCGGCGCGCGTCACCATCGAGCCCGGATCGGAGCCGTGGTCGGGCTCGGTCAGGCCGAAGCAGCCGACGATCTCGCCGGTCGCGAGCCTGGGCAGATATTTCTTGCGCTGCGCCTCGGTGCCGTAGGCGTAGATCGGGTACATCACCAGCGAGGACTGCACCGACATGGCCGAGCGGTAGCCGGAATCGACCCGCTCGATCTCGCGCGCGATCAGCCCGTAGGCGACGTAGCCGAGGCCGGCGCCGCCATATTCCTCCGGAATGGTCGGCCCGAGCAGGCCGAGCGCGCCCATCTCGTTCATGATCTCGCGATCGAACCGCTCCTCCCGATAGGCCGTGAGCACGCGCGGCATCAGCTTGTCCTGGGCATAGCCGCGCGCGGTGTCGCGCACCATGCGCTCGTCCTCGCTCAGGTCGCCCTTCGAGGTCGAGCGGGTCCTCCCAGTCGAACTCGGCGGCAGGTTTCGCGGGGGACTTCGCCCGGCCGGCTTGTCGGGACGCTTCTCGGCGGCTTGCGGCATGAGCGAATCCTCGGCGGCGGTGCGGGGGGTCTGGCGCATTATAGCCCGTCCCGGGGAGCGGCGAGAGGGGACTTTTCCGCCTTTCGCAGGCCCGCGGACGCGCCGCAGGGCAGACTCGCGGCCGGCGCACCGTTGTGGCATCCGCCGCATTCGGCTATCTAGGGCGCGAAGCGCCCGTAGCTCAGCTGGATAGAGCGTTGCCCTCCGAAGGCAAAGGTCACACGTTCGAATCGTGTCGGGCGCGCCAGTGATTCCAACGCTTTAGAAGGTCTCCCGAGAAGTAGGGCGTTCCTGGGTAACACCGGGGTAACACAACATCCAAAACGGGCGGGCACGGCCCCCGGTTCAACAATTGATCGGTGCCCTAAGGCCAGCCAGCAAATCCTTCGCCTGTTTGTCAGGCCCTCGTTCGGCTAGTCCTGTAACACTTCGCGCGCCGATCGAGCGCAGGAAGACTTTTCCGGCATTCATTGGCATCTACTGCCAGGCAATCATGATCCACACCGGCCCGAAGGCGTTTGGGATCGATTGTTCGAGATCGGGTTGCCCCCGCATATTCATGTGCACCTGACGCCGTCGGTCGTTTCGCTCGACAGCGCCGCCTATCTCTTTCCTGCGCCGCTGGTCCGAAAGACCGCGCATGACGACATTACCATGTGCCTCGGCGGCGCGCCGGGCGACGCGCAGCCCGCGCGCGTGCTTGGACCGAAGAACAGGCATCCGGGCAAGTATTTGATCTTTGCGCTGAACCGGATGCGTCGACGGGTCGACCAATGGGTGGTTGCAGAAGTCTCCCACCTCACCTTCCCCCCCAACCCTGAGGAAAACGCCATGACGACCCTGTCCAAGCTCGCCGCCGGTGCCACCGTCGCCCTGGCGTTTTGCGCCACGACCGCTTCGGCCAGACCGGCCTTCACGACGTCCGCCACGCATTCCGGCGCGGCGACGTTCAGATCGCACGTCACGTTCCAGCCTTCGCAGCCCTCAGAATGTGCAGGTGCGCTGCCCCGCCGCTCGACCCGGCCTTCTCGCATAACTTGAGGACCCGGATAGACTCGGTTTGTCCGGCCTCTGGCAGTATGTCCCAGACACCGCATCTACCGAACGTGTCGCATCTTCCCGGCCCGATCTTCGTTCCGCCCTCTGGCAGTGTCCCCCTGAACCCGCATTTGCCGACCTTTCCGCCGAGCCCTGTGTCTCCCGGACCCGGCCCTGTGGTTACCGGTCCGGGCCCTGTGGGTGGAGGTGCCGGTGGTCCGATCCAGTGCTTCAAGGCCCCTTGCAACCTTCCGGGAGGGCCGATTTTCGGCGGTGCGCCTGTTGGCGTTCCGGTCGGCGTCTACGGCGCGACTCAGGTCGCGGCGGTCCAGGCGGTTGCTCCGGCGGTCGCGATCCAGCCTGTCGCCGCTTCTGCGGCAAGCTGCCTGCGCAAGGACTACTACTCGGATGGTGCCGTGCTGTTCCGCGACCTGTGCACCAATGAGTCCGCGCTCAATCCGCAGCCGCTGGTGCCCGAGCGGTGAGCCGCAACGATCATCGAGCGATCGAACAGAGCCCCGGCCACGCGCCGGGGCTTTTTTTTGCCAGAATTGCTGCTTGGAAGCTCATCGACGCGTGGCCCGCAATCAGGGCGATGGCCTTCAAGTCGATCCCGCGCTCGGCAAGGCCCGTGATCAGCGTCCGGCGCCCGCTGCGCGACGACGCACCCTGGATGCCGGCCTCGCGGTAGAGCGCCTTGAGGAAGCGCGCTCGCCTTCTGCTCCTCGAGGCGCTCGAAGAGTTTCGCGCGGCGGGCCGGATCACGTGAGGAAAACGGCGCCGTGTGATGAACCCCCATCGCGCGGCGTGCACCAAAGAGTAGTCTTGGCACCATCAAGCGAACAGCAAAATCCGAAGGAGAGCCGCTATGATACCGCAAGAAATCGAGGCCAAAGTCGAACGTCTGAACGCAGACATGGCACTGCTGCGGCAGGAACTCTCGACCAGCAAGGGCGACTTGGGAAACTGGGTTCTCAGCGTCGGTGGGGGCCACTTGCTTTTCTCTTTGGCGCTTTGGATCGGAATGTTGCTCTCGCATGTCAGAGACAATACCGAGCTCCTTCTTATCTTTGCGGTGCCGGCGACGCTATCCCTGTTTACGGCGATGTGCGTTCTGTTTGCCAATTTTGCCGCTATCTTGAAATGGCAAACATTATTAAGGCGACCACTGCCAATTGAAGCGAAGGCGCCGTTGTAAGCTTTTCCGTCGCCCGGACCAGAAGCATCGCTAGTCCGCGAGCCCCAAGACAAACGCCAAAGCAATTCCCAGCCGAGCCATGTCTTGGTTGCCGAGACGTCCGATCTTCTGCCCGATCCGTTCGCGTCGCATGGTGACCGGCTTATCGGCCATCACCTGCGATTTGAGCCGCAATCCATTTTCGGGCTTGGGCTCAATGGTGACGCGAAAATCCGGAGCGTCCACCAGTTCGGAAGTCAACTGGCAAACCACCACTGAAGCATGGTTCTCCGGAAAGGCATCAGTCTGCACGATGACCGCCGGACGGGGCTTGCCATAGTCTCCGGCCGCGGCAACCGTCACCAGATCACCGCGTCGCATCTGCATCAAACTCGGAGACCGATTCGATCCATTTCAATGCGTCGCGCTCGCGATCCGGGTCGAGGCCGGCGACCTGCTTCGCCACCCGTCGTCGCACCGCCCGCGAGCGGGGGTCGGCAACGACGAGACGCAACTCGCGCAGCCCCTGTGCGCGCCGCCGCTGCCGCATCATCTTCATCCTTTCGGCCGCTGCCGCCATGGGACTTCTCCATCTGTAACGCGTGACAGTGTAACGCGTTACAGGCCGGAAGGCAAGGGTGCGGGGCGCGAAGTCCCAAGCCCGCAGGGCGCCATCGGGCGAAGTCGAAAGGTGCCGCAAGCTCGGCTATTCTGTCGGATTTTGGGCCGCGCTCGCGCGTTCGCTCGCATTTGCCCGTAGCACCACGGCGAAGCAATATTGCCCATCTTCATCGACCGTGGCGCGCCAGCAGTTTCAACAAATCAAGCTGCTTCCGAAACCTCACACCGCCCGCCGCCAAATCCTCCACCACCCGCGCCACCACGCTCTCCCAGTCGCCCGGCTGCGGCTGGCGATAAAGCCGCGCCGACGGGTACCAGGGGCTGCGATCGGACGCCGCGGTCCAGCGCCAATCGGCGCTGAACGGCAGCAGCACCCACAGCGGGCGGCCCATCGCGCCCGCCAGATGCGCCACCGACGTATCGACGGTGATCACGAGGTCGCACGATGCGAGCACAGCCGCCGTGTCGTCGAAATCCGCGAGCTCCGACCCGAGCGCAAGCACCGGCGCGCCCGCCAGGATCTCGGCGTCGCCTTCGCGCAGGTCGCGCTGCAGGCCGACGACGTGCGCGCCGTCGCGCCCCCACAGCGGGCGCAGCAGCGCGAGCGGGACCGAGCGATTGCGGTCGTTGGCGTGCGCGCTGTTTCCCGCCCACACCAGGGCGACGCGCGGGCCGCCGAGCGCCTCCAGGCGCGGACGCCAGCGCGCGACGCGTTCGGCATCGGCCGCAAGATAGGGGATCTCCGCCGGCACGGATGCGAGCTCGGTCTTGAGACACATCGGCAGGCTGCCGAGCGGACAGTGAACATCAAAGGCCGGGCGGGCCTCGCCGCGCGCGATCACGACGCAGCCCTCGAGCCGGGAGAGCAGCGGCTTGAGCTCGGGATGCGTCTCGAGGACCACGTTGGCGCCCGCGCGCGCGAGCAGGCGGGCGTAGCGCGCGAACTGGATGGTGTCGCCCAGGCCCTGCTCGGCATGCAGCAGGATGGTTTTGTTCTGTAGCGAATTTTCGCCGCGCCACAGCGGCCGGCCGAAATTCTGCCGCAGCGGTGCGGCGCCGGACCGTTTCCATCGCCATTCGTAGTCGGCCTGGCCGCGCGGATAATCGCCGATCGCCAGCAGGGCGAGCGACTTGTTGAAATGCGCATCCGCGAAGTCGGGCTCGATCGCGATCGCGCGCTCGAAGCTCGCGATCGCCTCGGTATGGCGGTTGAGCGCCTGCAACGCGACCCCGCGGCTGCTCCAGGCGGCGGCATGGCCCGACATGACGGCGAGCGCGCGGTCGTACGCCGCGACCGCGTCCGCCAGGCGGCCGAGCGCGGCGAGCGCCAGCCCGCGATTGTAGAAGACGATCGGATGGGGCGCGGCGGCGAGCGCGGCGTCGAAATCGGCGAGCGCCTCCGCGTGGCGGTCGAGCGCGGCCAGCGCCGCGCCGCGATTGGCCCGCGCCTCCGCGTGTGCGGGCGAGGCGGCGAGGATCTTGTCGAAGCACGCCAGCGCCTCGGCGGGCCGCCGCAGCGCGAGCAGGACGTCGCCGCGATTTCCCAGCGCGTCGACGTTGCCGGGATCGATCGCGAGCGCCTTGTCGAAGCTCGCCAGCGCGTCGGCGTCGCGCTTGAGGGCGCGCAGCACGTGCCCGAGATGGATGCGCGCATCCGCCGAGCCCGGCCGCGCCGCGACCGCGGCCGTCATGTGGCGGAAGGCTTCGCCCGGCTTATGGCGCTGGATCTTGAGCTCGGCCAGCAAACTCAAGGTCTCGAACTGATCCGGCAAGGTCTTGAGGATGCGCGTATAGATCTTTTCCGCCTCGGCGAGCCGGCCCTGGCGCTGCAGACCCATGCCCTCCTGGATGGTGCGGCCGAGATCGGAGAGGAACTGCCGAGACGCGGGTTTTGCCATGAGGCTTGCGAAGGTCCGAGAGCAGGGATTGCGAGAGAGCGTGCCGTGCAAATGGGGCCGGCTCGCTTGGCGGGCGACGTTACGCGGCTTGCCGGCGCGGCCGCAAGCGGCGTCGGGCAGCGTCCAGCCTCGCACTACCCTCGGGTCGTGCGCCGGAAGACCTCCAGCCGAAGCGGAAGCATGGCGCCGAGCCAGACCGCATGGTCGGTATGGTCGGCATAGTCGTCGCCGGTTTCGGCGTGCAGCAGGATGGTCAGGCCGTCGCGGTTGAGCATGAGCCACGGCAGGAACGAGGCCAACATGTCGCGCGCAAACGCGATCTGATACATCGATTGCGGGTGCGGCCCGACCAGCGCGTCGTGCCAGCGTCCGAGGATCGCGTCGGGGAATGCCGCCGCCACGCGCGCGCGCAGCCGGGCGGCGCGCTCGCGGGTCGCGGCCGGATCGTAATAAATGTGGGCGTGGTAGGCGGTGATGACCGCGGGATCGACGGGCGGCGCGGCCGCGGGTTCGACATGGCTCGGCATGGGGGCTCCTGGGGCGCAACGGCCGAAGACGATTGACAAATTCTACCAGGATTGCCGACAGTGGAAACGCGCAACGCCGGAAAAACGCAGGACACAAATGACAAAATATCTGCTGGTGAGCTTCAAGACCTGTCCCTGGGTGCAGCGCGCCGCGATCGTGCTGCGCGAGAAGAAGGTGGACTTCGAGTTCCGCCATATCGAGCCCGACAACCGGCCCGACTGGTTCCTCGCCATCTCGCCGCACAAGAAGGTGCCGGTGCTGCGCATCGACGACACGGTGTCGCTGTTCGAATCGAACGCCATCGCCGAATACCTGGACGAGACGATCGCGCCGCGGCTGCATCCCGCCGACGCGGTCGCGCGCGCGGTGAACCGCGCCTGGACCGACTACATCCCGACTTTCGCCCAGTCGGTGACCGGGTGCGCCTATGCGGACAGCGAGGCCGATTTCAACAAGGCGATCGAGCAGATTCCGGCGGCGTTCGAGCGGCTCGAGAAGGCGCTCGAGAAGCAGGGCAGCGGCCCCTTCTTCAACGGGGCGAGCTACGCGCTGGTGGACGCCGGCTATGCGCCGTTCCTGCAGCGCTATGTCTTCCTGGACCGCATCCGGCGGCTCGGCCAGATCGAGAAGTTCCCGCGCCTCAAGGCATGGAGCGATGCCCTGATGGCGCGCCCCTCGACGCACTCGTTTCCGCCGGCCGAGTTCGAGGCGATGTACCGGGCGAACGTGAAGCGCCGCAACAAGTGGATATCGCAATTCGTCGCGGCCGCGGCGGTGGCGGCGGAGTAGTCAGGCCGAGCACCGCCAGCTTTCCGCCGTGAGACGCTCGAGCTCGGCGTAATAACGCAGATTGGCGGCTGCTCCCGAATCCGGGTCGGGTTGGCGCAGGCGGTCATTCAAGTGCCCAGCCAGCACGGCGCCGATCGCGTGGACGGCGTCGTGGCGGTCGAGGCCCTCGGCCACGAGGCGTTCCGCCGTGCGTCGCACCGGCAGCGCGTCTCCTTCGGCAACTTGATTCTCAACGATAACATGAATGACCGCGTGCACCTTTGCGTTCGGAACGCGAATGTGGGTGCGTCGGTGATAGTCCTGCACCAGCAGAATGCGTGTCTCCTCGTCCATTGCGAGCCACTCGTCCGGAGCCGGCTCGATGAGTGGGTCATAACCCATATATCGTCATCCATCGCCAAACGGATTTCGAATGGTCACGTCCTCGATCGTCTGGCCATCCTGCATGTCCTCCGAATACAGAACGCGACACTTCGCCAACGCAGCCGCCGCGACGATCAAGCCATCGTAGAACGATAAATGGAACCGCTCCACGAGATCGAGGGCAAGATCGTGGGTATGGACATTTATCGGCTCGACCGAGCAGGCGGCGCGCACCGCGGACAGGACCTCGCGAATTTCCGGCACGCTCATGGATAGCTTGCGTGAGGCGACCGACACGAATTCGTTGAGCACCTGCACGCTGATCACTCCGCCGCCGGCCATCAGCGCCTCGGCGCGATCGGCCTTCACCGGGTCGCTCGACATCAGATATAGCAACACGTTGGTGTCGAAAAAGGTACTACCGGCGCTCATTCGCTTGCAGACGATCGAAGTGGAAGCCCGCCGGCAGCCGGCCGCGGAATTTGCGCAGTCGGCTCAAGAGCTCGCGCGACGTGGGACGGCGCTCGATCTCGAAGCTGTGGCGCCCGACAACGTGGACGTCGATGGAATCGCCTTCTTTCAGGCCGAGCGCCTCGATGACGCTCTGGGGTAGACGAACCGCCAGGCTATTCCCCCATTTCGCGACTCGCATGCAGATCCTCATTGATATACGTTAGGTACACTGTATATCATTAATCCTGCCGCACAAATCCGTCAAGTGCCGGCACAGGGCACCGTGCGTGGCCTCCTCACCGCTCGCCGGCCACCACATAGGCCCACAGCGCCTCGATCTGCCCGGGCTTGAGCAGGTCGCCCCAGGGCGGCATCTGGTTCTTGCCGCGGGTCACGGACGACACGAAGCGCTCGTGCGCGTCGTGCGGGAATTCGCGCAGGTCGAAGGCGCCCTGCGGCTCGCGCATGCGCGATCCGTGGCAGGGCGAGCAGTTGCGGGCGAAGATGTCGGCGCCGGTCCTGATCTCTTCCGGCGGGAACGACGCATCCTGCGCCTCGGCGCGCGCGCAACCGAAGACCGAGCCCGCCGCGATCGCCAGCGCGCAAGCGGCCGCCGCGCCCCGACCGCGAAAAGAGCGGGCGAGGCTCGCGCCTCGCCCGGCATTGCCGTGCATTGCCGCCATGCTCAGTCCGGCATCAGCGCGAAGGTCCACACCGAGCCGCCCTGCGGCACGTTCTTGAGCGCCTGCCTGGCGACGTTCCAGTAGAGCCCGCCGACGCCCGACAGCACCGTGACGTATTGCCGGCCGTTCTGCGTGAAGGTGACCGGCTGGGCGTTGATGCCCGAGCTGGTCTGGAACTGCCACAAGGTCTTGCCGGTGTCGGCGTCGAGCGCGACGAATTCGCCGGTCTCGCGACCGGTGAACAGGAGGCCGCTGCCGGTCGCGAGCATCGCCGACCAGTTCTGGAAATCCGTCAGCGGCACGCGCCACTTCTGCTGCCCGGTCAACGGATCGATCGCGTCGACATGGCCGATCGGATCGCCCTCGATCGGATCGGCTGAGGTTCTCGATGAACTGGTAGCGCTCGCCCTTCACATAGGGGCTCGATCGGCAGGTGCTTGTAGAGCCGCCCTTCGTGGATCGTGTTGGCGTAGAGCAGCCCGGTCTCGGGATTGAATGCCGCGTGCGGCCAGTTCTTGGCGCCGCGGGTCGACGGCCAGTGCTCGACCTGCTCGCCGGCGCGCAGCTTCTTGGCGACGTCGGTCTCGACCGGCCGGCCGGTCTCCGGGTCGACATGGCTCGCCCAGTTCACCTTCTCGTACGGCTTGGCCGAGATCAGGTCGCCATTGGTGCGGTCGAGCACGTAGACGAAGCCGTTGCGGTTGAGCTGCATCACCACCTTGCGCTGGTTCCCGCCTCGACCTTCATGTCGGCGAGGATCAGCTCCCAGCACGCGTCGTAGTCGTAGGCGTCGTTGGGCGTGAACTGGTAGTGCCAGACGATCTCGCCGGTCTTCGGCCGCATCGCCAGCACCGAGGAGGTGTAGAGATTGTCGCCCGGCCGGCTCTGCGAGGCCCACGGCGCCGGATTGCCGATGCCCCAATAGATGAGATCGAGATCGGGATCGTACGAGCCGGTGATCCAGGCTCGAGCCGCCGCCGATCTCCCAGGCATTGGTGTCCTGCGGCCAGGTCTCGTTGCCCTTCTCGCCGCGCGCCGGAATCGTGTAGCGGCGCCACAGGTGCTTGCCGGTCTCCGGGTCCCAGCCGTCGATGAAGCCGCGGATGCCGAACTCGGCGCCCGAGATGCCGGTGATCAGCACGCCGTTGGCGACCAGCGGCGCCACCGTCATCGAATAGCCGTCGCGCCATTCGGCGGCCTTCTGCTTCCAGACCTCCTTGCCGGTCTTGGCGTCGAGCGCGACCACGAAGGCGTCGAGCGTGGTGCGGAAGACCTTGCCGTCGTAGATCGCGGCGCCCTTGTTGGAGACGCCGCAGCACACGACGCGCGGGGTCTCGGGCAGCCACTCGACCGGCGTCTTCCAGATCTGCTTGCCGGTGGCGACGTCGATCGCGACCGTCGCCTTGGCGTTCGTCACGTACATCACGCCGTTGTAGACGATCGGCTGCGCCTGCTCGCCCCATTGGTTGTCGAGGCTCAGGCTCCACACCGGGACCAGGCGCTTGACGTTCGTCTTGTCGATCTGCTTGAGCGGGCTGTACCGATGCTGGCTGTAGCCCATGCCGTAGGTGAGGATATTGTCCGTATTCTTGCCGTCGTTCTTGAGGTCGTCGAGCGTCTGCGCGGACGCCGCGCCGCCGAGCGCGAACAAAACGGCGGCAGCCGAGATGAACAGCTTCATAATTCCCTCCCGGGCCCGCTTGATGCAAACAAACAGCGGCGATCGAAGCTCGATCGCCGCTGCTGTTCCGGGCGCGGACCGCCATTGCCTGGAAACGCGCTTGCCGAGCGCGCGTTTGCGACAGATTAGCGTTCTCTCCCCGCCCGGTACAGGGCCGGGAAGGCAACTCCTTACCCCTTGTTCATAAAATTCTGCTTCAGTCCCGGGGGGCCGATCGCTCAGGGCTCGCGCGAGGACTGCGGCATGGCCATGGCCGAAACCGACGACGCCAAGGTTGCGGAACGTTTTGGGTTCCGCGCGCTCGCCGCGCGCCTGCGGGCGTGGCGAGCCGACGACAGCGACCGCTCCATCGCCCAGCGCATCGCTGGGGGCGCGTTTCTCATCCGCGTCGTGAGCGCGGTCATCATCTATCTCTCCCAGGTACTGCTCGCGCGCTGGATGGGGCGCTTCGAGTTCGGCATCTATGTCTATGTGTGGGCATGGGTCGGCTTTCTCGGCATGCTCTCGCCGATCGGCGTGGCCTATTCGGCACAGCGATTCATTCCGGAGTACCGGACGCGCCGCGACCATGACGGCCTGCGCGGGTTTCTCCGCGGCAGCCGCTGGCTATGCCTCGCGCTCGGAACCGCGGCCGGCGCGCTGCTCGCCGGCACCGCGATGATCTTCGCCGACAAGATCGCGCCCTATTATTTTCTTCCCTTCATGGTCGCGAGCCTCGCGCTGCCGATCTTCGCCGTGAGCTCCGCGCAGGATTCGATCGCCCGCGCGTTCAACTGGATCGACCTTGCGCTCGTTCCCGGCTTCATCGTCCATCCGCTCATCATCATCGCCGCGATGGCGGCGATTTATCTATACGGAGCGCCCGTTACCGCGCTCTACGGATTGATCGCCGCCTCGGCGGCGCTGTGGATCGTGGTCCTGATTCAGGTGGCGGTGCTGGGGCGGCGGCTCGAGCGCCACGTCGCGTCCGGCGCACGACGCTATGAGATCAAGGAGTGGCTGAGAACGTCGCTGCCGATCTTCCTGGTCGACAGCTTCTTCATTCTCTTGACCTATGTGGACATCCTGATCCTGCAGCTCTTCGTCGGACCGGCCGACGTCGCCGTCTATTACGCCGCCACCAAGACGCTCGTGCTCATCAGCTTCGTCTATTTCGCGGTCGCCGCGGCTAGCGCCCATCGGTTCAGCCAGTATCACGTCGCCGGCGAGACCGAGAAGCTCGCGAGCTTCGTCAGCGATACGATCCGCTGGACGTTCTGGCCCTCGCTCGTGGTCGCCATCGCGCTGCTGTTGGCGGGCAAGCCGCTGCTGGCGCTGTTCGGCCCCGGATTCGAGGAGGGCTATCCGCTCATCTTCGTTCTGGTCATCGGACTGCTGGCGCGCGCCTCGGTCGGCCCCTCGGAGCGCCTCCTCAACATGGTCGGGCAGCAGCGGGCCTGCGCATTCATCTATGCGTGTGCGTTCGCGACCAATCTCGTGCTCTGCCTGGTGCTGATCCCGCGGTTCGGGCTGTTGGGCGCCGCCTGCTCGACCGCCACGGCGGTGGTCTGCGAATCGGTCCTGCTGTTCGTCATCACCAAGCGCCGCCTCGGCCTGCATATCTTCATCGTCGGGCGGTAGCGGTAGCGGTAGCCGCCGTCGATCAGTGCAGGCTCGGCGCCTTGAAGAACCGGTTGCGGTCGGACGAGACGACCGACTGCTCGAAGGTTCGCCCGTCGCGATAGATCGTGAGCGGGATCTCGACGCCCGCGGCCCCGCGCGACCAGAAGCGCCGGTAAAGCCCGGCGAGATCGCTGACCTCGGCGCCGCCGACCGAGAGCACCACGTCGCCGGTCTTCAAGCCCGCCTTCTGGGCCGGTCCACCGCGCGCCAGGCCCACGACGACGATCTTGTCCTCGATCTCGGTCGCGTAAAGACCGAGCCAGGGCCGCGGCGGCGCGGTTGGCCCGGCCGGTCTTGAGCATGTCGTCGAGGATCGGCTTCAACAGATCGATCGGCACGATCATGTTGAGATCGCCGCCGGGGCTGGCCGCGCTCGGGCGCCTGCTGCATCTGCAGCGAGCCGATGCCGAGAAGGTCGCCGGCGGAGCCGATCAGCGCGGTGCCGCCCCAATTGGGATGCGCCGGCGTCGTGAAGATCGCCTCGTCGAGCACGTATTCCCAGTAGCCGGCGAATTCCTGCTTGGCGCGATGCGCGCCGCGACCGAGCGCCTGCGTCCGCCGGCGCCGCCGACCACGACCGGATCGCCGACGCGGGTATCGCTCGAGCGGCCGAGCGCAAGCGACGGCAGGTCGAGCCGCGCCAGCGCCTGCACCAGCCCGAAGCCGGTCTCCTGATCGTAGGCGAGCACGTGGCCCTGCACCGGCGGGCCTTCGGCCGGGTTGAGCCAGACCTCTTCGCGCCTCGGTGACCAGATAGCCGATGGTGAGCACGACGCCGCGGTCGCGGATCAGGACGCCGTGCCCCATCCGCTCGGTGCCGAGCGTGTCGGCCGTGAAGGCATCTTCCGGAATCTTGGTGTGAACGCCGACCACCGCCATGAGGGCGCGGTCGAGATCGTAACCGTAGTCCTCCTGCTTGGGGCGGACGGAAGCCGGCACCTGCCAGTCGCTCACGGATGCCATGCGACGACTCCTTTCTCGTTCACCCGGCACGTTCGATCAGCAGCCGGCCGGAGGTTCGGCGCCAAACCGCGCCTCGCGTACCCAACGCGCCATCCCGCCCCCGGATGCAAGCCGCTCCGCCAAGCGAATGGACGCTTGCTCATCGCGCGTCAAGCCTTCGGGTCGGCATCGAGAAAATCCTTCGTCCATGCCGCGTAGGCGGCCTGGCGCGTCGCCTGCTTCATCAGCTCGGAGGGCGGCGAGATGTTCTGCAGCTCCCATGACGGGGTCCCGTCGCGCAACGCCTTCAACGTCGCATGCACTGCGTTGACCGCCGCCATGAAGGGCGAATGACCCTGCAGGCAGACCCGGACGTTGCGCGACGACAGATAATCGAGGTCGTACAGCTCCTTGCCGGCGCTTCCAAGGAAGAGCGGCCGCTTCACGGCCGACGCCACCTGGTCGAGCTCGGCGCGGCTCTTCACGCCCGACATGAACAGCATGTCGACGCCGGCCTCCTCATAGGCCTTGAGGCGCGCGATGGTGTCGGCGACGCCGGTGATCGAGAGGGCGCTGGTGCGCCCGACGATGACGAGCCGCGGGTCCTGACGGCCGGCGAGCGCGGCGCGCATCTTGCCGACGCCTTCCGCGATCGGGATCAGCTTCGTCTCGGTCGCGCCGTACGGGGTCGGCAGCAGCGTATCCTCGATCGTGATGCCGGCGACGCCGGCGGTTTCCAGTTCCTCGACGGTGCGCTTGACGTTGAGGGCGTTGCCGAAGCCATGGTCGGCGTCGACCAGCAGCGGCAAATTCCCGGCGCGATTGATGCGATAGGCCTGGCCGGCGAATTCGGTGAGCGTCAACACGACGATGTCGGGCGCGCCGAGCACCGTGAGCGACGCAACCGACCCGGCGAACATTCCGGCCTCGAAGCCCAGATCCTCGGCAATGCGGGCGGAAATCGGATCGTAGACGGAGCCCGGATGAATGCAGCGCCCGCCCGCCACGATGGCGCGCAGACGATCGCGCCGGTCAGTCCAGTTCATGTCGCGAGATCCCCGTTCCGGTTCCGCCCCGGCGGCGGTCGGGTTGTCTTACCATGTTCGATTTGTCTCCGTCGCGCCCTTCCGGCGCGTCTCATTCGACCTTTGCGCCGGAGGCGCGCACCACCTCGCCCCAGCGCCGTGATTCGGCGTCGAGAAATTTCGCAAACGATTCAGGGCCGGACTCGGCCGGCTCCGAGCCGAAATCGAGCAGGCGCTGCCGCAGGTCGGGCAGCTTGAGCACGGCGGCGAGCTCGGCCGCGAGCAAGGCCACGATCGGCGACGGCGTTTTCGCCGGCGCGACGATTCCGTACCACAGCGAGGCGTCGAAACCCGCAATGCCGGATTCCGCGACGGTCGGAATCTCCGGCGCGAGCGGCGTGCGCCTGGCGGTGGTGACCGCAAGACCCCGCAATGCGCCCGAGCGCACATGCGGCAGGCCCGTGATGATGGAATCGATCATCAGGGGAACATTGCCCGCGACGACGTCGTTCAACGCCGGCGCCGAGCCGCGATAAGGCACATGCACCATGTCGATGCCGGCGCTCTTCTTGATCATCTCCATCATGAGATGAGGTGCGACGCCCGTCCCCTGGCTGGCGAATGAAAGCGCTCCCGGATTGGCTTTCGCTCTGGCGATCAGCTCGCCGAGCGAGCCGACGCCGAGCCGGGGGTGCGCGATCAGCAGCGCCGGCGCGGTGGTGATCAAGGCGACCGGCGAGAAATCGCGGGCGAGGTCGTAGCCCGGATGCGCGAACAGGGTCATGTTGATGACCTGGGCCGGCGTGATGAAGGTCAGCGTGTACCCGTCGGGCGCGGCGCCCGCGCCGGCCTGGGTTCCGATGTTGCCGCCTGCACCCGCCCGGTTGTCGATCACGAATGATTGACCGAGGCGCTCGCTCAGCTTGTTGGCGAGGAGGCGCGCCGTGACGTCCGTCGGGCCGCCCGCCGCATAGGGGACGATCAGCTTGACCGGTCGGTCGGGATAGCCGGCCGCGGCCGCGGTGGCGGCGGACGCCAGCAGGACGAAAAGCGCCCAGGCGGGCGCGCCGATGCGTCGTTTCATGCCGTTCCTCCCCACGCCGGCCTGAGCGAATTCCCGCCGGTCGAAGCAGACCCAGACAAGCGGAACCCGGCACGCAGAGCAAGACGCGCCGACCACCACAAGGCGGCCGCGGGCCCCGCGCCGTCGCGGGCCCGCCGACCCGCGGCCGGATGGCGGGCGAGGGACGGATTCGATACGAAGGATTTACATTCGGTGTTCAAAAATGGTTTGATTCGGGGGCCGATCGATCGTGCCGGGGGCCTCCCCGCCTTCATCCTGCCCCAACTTCCGACCACAAGGAGCCGGGGAGAGTGGGACTTCACATGAGATTTTCGCGCGCCGCCACACTATTGGTCGCCCTGGCGACCGGTCTTGCCTTTGCGATGGGCGAGGCCCAGGCACAATATTACCCGTCCGGACCCTACCAGCCGGGTGTCCGCTTGGGCCCGCCGATGCCGGTCGAGGACGCCGACGACGGCCCCGATATCTATGCGCCGCCGCCGCCGCCGACCTATTCGCGCCGGCCGGTCGAGGCGCCCTATCCGGGCCAGGCGCAGCAGCCCCCCTACGAGTTCGCGCGGCCAGCGCCAAGCGCTCCCGGCGCCGGCTCCGGGCACCAATTTCCCGGCGCCCGCCGACTATCCTTGGGTCCGCGAGCGCGGCTACCAGGGGGGGCCGGTCGCCAACGAGCCGGGCACCGTTCCCTATGACGACCGCGCACCGGCGCAATCCGGCCACATGTTCAACAACGGCCCCGGCGCGCCGCGCCCACCGGGCGATATCAATAATACGGGTCCGAACAGCGTTCCCGCCGCCATCAATCCGCGCAGCGCGGTCGCCGCGCTCCCGCCCGAGGAGCAGCCCGAGGAGGGGTTCAAGGAGCTGCCGCCGCAGTTCAAGCGCCAACTGGTGGCGTACCAGACCCGCGAGCCGGCCGGCACCATCATCATCGACACGCCCAGCACCTACCTCTACTTCGTGCTCGGCAACGGCCAGGCCATCCGCTACGGCATCGGCGTCGGCCGCGAGGGTTTCACCTGGGCCGGCGCGGAGCGCATCAGCAAGATGTCCGAGTGGCCGGACTGGCACCCGCCCAAGGAAATGATCGAGCGCCAGCCCTATCTGCCGCGCTTCATGGCGGGTGGCGAATCCAATCCGCTCGGCGCACGCGCGCTCTATCTCGGCAAGACGCTTTACCGCATCCACGGCACCAACCAGCCTTCGACGATCGGCTCCTTCGTGTCGTCGGGCTGCATCCGGCTGGTCAATGACGACGTCGCCGACCTCTACAGCCGGGTGCAGGTCGGCACCCGTGTGGTGGTTCTGCCGGGTCCCGCCCAACCCTCGATCGGCACGGCCGTCAGCGGCCCCGCGACGGCGGTCCGCTAGCCGCATCGACACGAGGCCGCCGGGTTGACGCCCGGCCGGCTTTACGGCCACGATGCCACGTGGGCGCGAGGTCGAGATCATGAAGAGCTTGGTCGCCTTGGCGTGTGCGGGCTGGCTCAGCGTGCCGGGTGCCGATCCTCCCAGCGTGGCGCCTCTCGCTTTCGGGATGACGCCGCAGGATGCCGCCAACGCGCTCAGCGCTCCGCTCACGTATCACCATGGCGCTCCGGGCTCGGAAGTTTTCTACGCGACGCGCCCCGCACGCACGCCGGGATTCTATCGGATCGACAGGCGGATCTATCTGCAGTTCCGCAACGGCTGCCTGACGGGCTGGAAAAACGACTGGCGCCGGCCGCCGCACGGGCTGCTCTGATCCTCTCGGATGCGGTGGCGCGTGCGGCGCGACCCGGCCCGCGGTCGCGGCCGGGTGGCGAAGCCGCCGCCGCCGGGATAACACTCGGGCATGACGCCTCTCTCCGTTCTCGACCTGTCCCCCATCACGACCGGCCATTCGGGCGCGGCCGCGCTCCGCAACAGCCTCGATCTCGGCCCAGCTCGCCGATCGCCTGGGCTACACCCGCTACTGGGTGGCCGAGCATCACAATCTGCCGTCGGTCGCAAGCTCGGCGCCGGACATCATGATCGGCCAGATCGCGGCGCTGACCCGCCGCATCCGCGTCGGCTCGGGCGGCGTGATGCTGCCGAACCATGCGCCGCTCACGGTGGCCGAACGCTTCAAGGTGCTCGAGGCGCTGTTTCCGGGGCGCATCGATCTCGGGCTCGGTCGCGCGCCCGGCACCGATCCGATCACGTCGGTCGCGCTGCGGCGACGCCAGGACATCCGCGACGACGACGATTTTCTCGAGCGCTTCCAGGAACTGATGCTGCTGGAGACGCGCGGCTTTCCCGCCGACCATCCGTTCCGCAACGTGCGCGCCATGCCGGCGGACGTGCCGCTGCCGCCGATCTATCTGCTCGGCTCGAGCGACTACAGCGCCGAGCTGGCGGCCGCCATCGGAGCCGGATTCGCCTTCGCGCATCATTTCGCCACCCATGACGCGGTCGCCGCGATGACGAGCTATCGCGCGCATTTCAAGCCGTCGCCCGCGCTGGACCGCCCCGCACGCCATCCTGGCGGTCGCGGCGGTCGCGGCCGACACCGACGCGGAAGCGGAACGCCTCGCCTCGACGGTCGACCTCAATTTCGTGCGGCGCGCGAAGGGCGAATACCTGCCGCTGGCGAGCCCGGAGGAAGCGCGCGCCTACGCGTACTCGCCGATCGACCGCGAGCGCATCCGGCAGAACGCGAGCCCGCCTGTTCGTCGGCGCGCCCGCAAACCGTTCTGGCACGCCTCCTGCCGTTGATCGCCGCGACCCGCGCCGACGAGGTGATGATCACCACCATGATCTACGATCACGCGGCGCGCCGGCATTCCTACGAGTTGATGGCGCAGGCGTTCGGGCTCGGTGTTACCGCGGGCCAGACTGCTTCAGCTTGAGGCGGTCCGGCTCGCCAACTTATTTATTTTCTTTGCGCATGATCTTATCCGAAAAGTCTGGCAACTTTTCGGGATCATGCGTCCGAGGTCGATCATGGCGGTCACCGGCAATCTGTTCGCTGATCTTCCGGCGCGGCTCGCGCAGGAGCAGATCACGACCCTGTTGTCGTCGCCCGGTCTGCGGATCGAGCGCGTCGTGTCGCACGGTCAAGTCGAGCCCGCCGGGCTTCTGGTACGACCAGGCGCAGGCCGAATGGGTGATCGTGCTTGCGGGCTCCGCCCTGGTGATGTTCGAGGGCGAAAGCGCGGCGACGCGGATGGCGCCCGGCGACCACGTGCATATCCCGGCCCACCGGCGTCATCGCGTCGAATGGACCGATCCGGCGCAAGCCACGATCTGGCTCGCCGTGCATCACGGCTGACGCCGATCGGGCCCTGGATTCGGGTCGGAACATGCTCAAAAAAAGAACCCCGGCGCGCGGCCGGGGTCTCAGGCTCTTGCGGTTCGATCGACCCTGTGCGGCGGGTCTCAACGATACTGCGGATACGGCTGGGCCTGCGGCTGTGCGTAGCCCTGCGCCTGCGGCTGTTGCGGCGCCGTCATGGCAGCCGGCGCGCGATTCTCCGGCGGGTTCATCGCCATTTCCTTGGTGCACAGGTCCTTGAACACGACCGCGCCTTCCGGGGTGTATTCCTTGGTCAGGCAGGTGCAGCGATTCGCAAACGGGAGCCGTCGCATAGCTGGCGATGCCGGTCGTGACGACGGGAGCGATCCAGTAGGGACGCCGCCAGCCGAAGCGGTAGTGCGGATGCCAGTGCGGAGGGTGGATACGCACGATGCGACGGAACGCGAAGCCGCCGCCGCGGAAGCCGCCCGAACGGAAGCCGCCGGCGTGGAAGCCGCCCATGTGCGCGCCACCGCTCATGTGCGCGCCGCCGCCGAGACCGCCGCCGTGCCCGAAGGCCGACGCGCTGGTGGACGAGAGCGCAAAGGTGCCGAGCGAAACGATGGCCGCGAGGGCCAGGATGGTGGACTTGCGAGACATTTGACTTCTCCAAGGGTCTGGGTGAGCAGGGTTGACTTGTTTCATTCTCCCATTAGTAGGCGCGCCGCCGAGACTGGTTCACTTCGGAACTCAAAGACTTGCATTCGTCGAATGCCCGTTCACCATCCGGGAGCAGGCGTGATATAACGCCCGCGCCGCGCGCCGCCGGTGCCGCCGGAACGCCACGACCGCGATCTCGATTTTCCAACCGGAATGGAGTTGAACCTTGGGTACGCAAATCACGCTCACCGCTTCGGACGGTTTCAAGCTCGGCGGATATCGCGCGCGAGCCGCAGGGAAAGCCGAAGGGCGGCCTGGTGGTGATCCAGGAGATTTTCGGCGTCAATCATCACATCCGCGCCTTTGCGACCGCTTCGCGGCGCTGGGCTACGTCGCGGTCGCGCCGGCGGTGTTCGATCGCATTCAGCCGAATTTCGAATGCGGCTATACGCCCGACGAGATCGCGCACGCGCGCACGCTCATCCCGAAGATCGACTGGGCCGCGATGATGCGCGACACCGCCGGCCGCGATCGACAACGTGAAGGCCGCCGGCAAGGTCGGCATCGTCGGCTACTGCATGGGCGGCACCGTCGCGTTCCTCGCCGCCGGCAAGCTCGACGGGCTGTCGGCGGCGATCGGCTACTACGGCGGGCAGATCGCCAAGAACGTCGACCAGAAGCCGAAGGTGCCGACGCTCAGCTGCATTTCGGCGACCAGGACCAGTCGATCCCGATGTCCGACGTCGAGATGATCAAGCAGAAGCGGTCCGGACTGCGAGATCCACGTCTATCACGCCGGCCACGGCTTCAGCTGCGACGAGCGCGGCAGCTACGACGAGGCGGCGCCACAAGGCAGGCGCTGGGAGCGCACGCTCGCCTGGCTCGCCAAGCACGTCGGGATGAGACACGCTGCCGACTAGGTCTGGCTCAGAACCAGCGCTCGGCGACCATGACGGTGTCGCCGGGCCGCACCTGCGTGCGCGACCGGACGTGACGGTGTCGCCGGGCCGCTCCGTCCGCCCGCGGGCGCGGCTGATCTCGACGTCTGTCGAGCGGTATGCGCGCGCGGCGCTGAAGCCGCCCGCGATCGCCACCGCGGTCTCGACCGTCATGTTGGCGCACGTAGGGGTACTGGCCCGGGAACGTCACCTCGCCGAGGATGAAGAACGGCCGGTAGGCCTCGACCTCGACCGCGACATGCGGTTCGCGGATGAAGCCCTGGCGCAGCCGCGCGCCGATCGCGCCCGACAGCTCGGCGGTGTCAGCCCGCGCGCCGGCACCGCGCCGATCAGCGGCATCGTGATGTTGCCGGCGGCATCGACCCCGTAGCTGTTGGTGAGGCCGTCCTGGCCGAACACCACGACCCGCAGCTTGTCGCCGGAATCGAGCGTGTAGGGCCGCCACGCTGCCTGCCGCCGCTCGCGCGGCGGGCGGGATGGCGCGGACCGCGCCGCGGAACTCCGGCGTGCGCCGCCATAGGCGAGCGCGTCGAGCTCGGACGTCGGCTGCACGGCGAGCAGCCGATGGGTGGCGATCGGCGCGCGCAGCCCGCCGCGAGCAGGGCAGCCAGGACCATGATCAGGAGGCGGGCAGGCCGCATGCGGCGAATCCGGACCGGTTCTTGAAGCTCACCAGCCCGATTAACGCCTTTTATGGTTAACAAAACCTAACGACGGGCGCGGCCGGTCCCGCGTGGGCCGCGAAGGCCGCGATCGCACGCCGCCGCCGCCCGGGCTGCCCACGCCGCGGCCCGGCTAATGCGCCGGCACGCCGGTTCCGATCGGGCAGCTCACGCCGGTGCCGCCGAGTCCGCAATAGCCCATCGGATTCTTGGCGAGATACTGCTGGTGGTAATCCTCGGCGAAATAGAACTCCGGAGCGTCGACGATCTCGGTGGTGATGGCGCCGTAGCGCTTGGCCTTGATCGCCTTCTCGTACATCGCCTTCGAGGCCTCGGCGGCCTGGCGCTGCGCGGGCGAGTAGACGTAAATTCCCGAGCGATACTGCGTGCCGACGTCGTTGCCCTGGCGCATGCCCTGGGTCGGATCGTGGCTCTCCCAGAACGTCTTCAGCAGTTGCTCGTAGGAGATCTTCTTCGGGTCGAACACCACGAGCACGACCTCGTTGTGGCCGGTGCGGCCGGAGCAGACCTCCTGATAGGTCGGGTTGGGGGTGAGGCCCGCCGCATAGCCGACCGCCGTGACGTGGATGCCGTCGCCGAGCTCCCAGAACTTGCGCTCGGCGCCCCAGAAGCAGCCCAGGCCGAACATCGCGGTCTCGAACCCCTCCGGATAAGGCCCCTTGAGCGGGCGGCGGTTGACGAAATGGTGGGCCGCGGTCGGGATCGGCTGCGAGCGGCCGGGCAGCGCCTTGCCGGCGGCGGGCATTTCCAGCTTCTTCCTGAACATGAACATCGCGCGGTCTCCCTTGCTTCATGCCGCCACCCAATATAGGCGAGACGCGCGCGGCGCGCAGCGTCCGCATCATCACATCTGCAACAGCGGCGGGTTATGCCGCGATCACGCGTCCGCGAGCAGGCGGCCCACGCGCAGCCTTCGCGCTCAGCGCGCGTAGCCGATCAGCGGCTTCTTCTTGCGGCCGAGCAGCATCAGAATGGCGCCGAGAACCGCGAATACGAGCCAGGTCGGCGCGGTGAGCACCGACAACGACCACGGATCCCACAGCCACACCGCGATATGGCGCTCGATCGCCGGCTGCAGCGCTGCAGGCTGGTCGAATGGATCGCATTCCAGGAGTCGCCGAGCTTGGTGACGTAGAGCTGATTGCCGGCGATCGACTTGGTGCCGTCATAGACGAAGAAAATGAAACCGGCGGCGAGAATCCACAGGCCGAGGAAACGCAACAGGAAGCGGATCATGGCGTGTCCGTCACTGGAGCGGGAAAGGTCGGGCTTTGTCGCCGCGTTCGACTTACTACCGGCGGCCGATCCGGTTCAACAGCGGCGCGCGGCGGCCAATTCGAGAATTGTCCTGCAGACGCCGCCCGCGCGTTGCGATACCTTGAGCAAGCACCTGTGCTTCCTGTAATTTCCGCCGTCCGCCGTACCGGCGGGCGAGCGTGTAGGAGTTGCAATGTCCCCTCCGTCCAAGGGCCGCGGCAACCGTCCCACCTTCACCGATCAGGAAGCCCTGCTGTTTCACAGCCAAGGTCGTCCCGGCAAGCTCGAGATCGTCGCGACCAAGCCGATGGCGACCCAGCGCGACCTCTCGCTCGCCTACTCGCCCGGCGTCGCCGTCCCGGTGCTCGCGATCGCCGAGAACGAGGCCCTCGCCTACGACTACACGACCAAGGGCAATTTCGTCGCCGTCATCACCAACGGCACCGCCATTCTGGGTCTCGGCAATCTCGGCGCGCTCGCGGCCAAGCCCGTGATGGAAGGCAAGGCGGTCCTGTTCAAGCGCTTCGCCGACATCGACTCGATCGACCTCGAAGTCTCGTCCGAGGATCCCGACGAGATCATCAACTGCGTCAAGCTGCTGGGCAAGAGCTGGGGCGGCATCAATCTCGAGGACATCAAGGCGCCGGAATGCTTCATCATCGAGCAGCGGCTGCGCGAGCTGCTCGACATCCCGGTGTTTCACGACGACCAGCACGGCACCGCGATCATCGCGTCGGCCGGCCTGATCAACGCGCTCGATCTCACCGGCCGCGACATTGCGACCACCAAGCTGGTCTGCAACGGCGCCGGCGCGGCCGGCATCGCCTGCCTCGAATTGCTGCGGGCGATCGGCTTCCGGCCGGAGAATCTGATCCTGTGCGACACCAAGGGCGTGATCTACGAGGGCCGCACCGAGGGCATGAACCAGTGGAAGTCGGCGTTCGCGGTCAAGACCAAGGCGCGCACGCTCGCCGACGCGCTGGTGGGCGCCGACGTGTTCTTCGGCCTGTCGGTCAAGGGCGCGGTGACGCCGGAGATGGTGAAGTCGATGGCGCCGAAGCCGATCATCTTCGCCATGGCCAATCCCGACCCGGAGATCACCGCCGAGGAAGTCGCCGCGGTACGCGACGACGCCATCATGGCGACCGGCCGCTCCGACTATCCGAACCAGATCAACAACGTCCTCGGCTTTCCCTACATCTTCCGCGGCGCGCTCGACGTGCGCGCCACCACCATCAACATGGAGATGAAGATCGCGGCCGCGCGCGCGCTCGCCGCGTTCGCGCGCGAGGACGTGCCGGACGAAGTTGCGGCCGCCTATGGGGCGCGGCCGAAATACGGCCCCGACTACATCATTCCGGTGCCGTTCGATCCGCGGCTGATCTCCTTCATTCCGCCGGCGGTGGCGAAAGCCGCGATGGATACCGGCGTCGCGCGCAAGCCGATCGTCGACATGGACGCCTATCGCGTCAGCGCTGCGCTCGCGCCGCGATCCGGTCGCCGGCGTGCTCGCCCAGGTGTTCGAGCGCCTGCGCCGCCAGCCGAAGCGCGTCGTGTTCGCCGAAGGCGAAGAGGAGCAGGTGATCCGCGCGGCGGCGAGCTTCGTCCATCAGGGGCTCGGCACCGCGCTCCTGGTCGGCCGCGAGGAGCGGGTGCGCGACACCGCCAAGACCGCCGGCATCGAGCTCGGCGACGGCATCGAGATCGTCAATGCGCGGCTGTCGAAGCGCAATGCCGTCTACGCGGCCTATCTCTACGAGCGGCTGCAGCGCAAAGGCTTTCTGCAGCGCGACTGCCAGCGCCTGGTCAACCAGGACCGCAATCACTTCGCCGCCTGCATGGTCGCGCTCAACGATGCCGACGCCATGGTGACCGGCGTCACCCGCAACTTCTCGGTCGCGCTCGCCGACGTCACCCACTGCATCGATCCCAAGCCCGGCCATCGCGTCATGGGCGTCTCGCTGGTGATCGCGCGCGGGCGCACCGTGCTGGTCGCCGACACCGCGGTGACCGAGATGCCGGAAGCCCAGGAGATCGCCGACATCGCGATCGAGGCCGCGGGCGTCGCCCGCAAGTTCGGCTACGAGCCGCGCCTGGCGCTGCTCGCGTTCTCGACCTTCGGCCATCCGCCCGGCGAGCGTGCCGCACGCGTGCAGGAGGCGGTGCGCATCCTCGATCAGCGCCGCGTCGACTTCGAGTATGACGGCGAGATGGCGGCCGACATCGCGCTCAATCCCGACCTGATGGCGGCCTATCCGTTCTGCCGCCTGTCCGGGCCCGCCAATGTGCTGATCATGCCGGCGTTCCATTCCGCCGCGATCTCGACCAAGATGCTGCAGGAACTCGGCGGCGCCACCGTGATCGGCCCGCTGCTGGTCGGCCTCGACCGGCCGGTGCAGATCGTCGACCTGTCGGCGACCGACAGCGAGCTCGTCAATATGGCGGCCTCGCCGCTTTCAATGTCAGCGGCTGACCGCCCCCGGCCGCCGCAAGAAGGAGAATCTCGATGCCGGAGTCCGCATTGCGCGGCGTGATCGCCGCGATCGCCACCGCGATCGACGAGAACGGCGAGCCCGATTGCGCCCGTGCGACCAGGCTTGCGCGCTACCTTCTCGACAACGGCTGCGACGGCCTCAACGTGCTGGGCACCACCGGCGAAGCGACCTCGTTCTCCATCGCGCAACGACAGAGTGTGATGAACGCCTACCGGCGAGGCCGGCCTGCCGCTGGATCGGATGATGGTCGGCACCGGGGCGGCGGCGGTCGCCGACGCGGTCGCGCTCACGCGACTTGCGGCCGAGCTCGGGTTTGCCGGCGCGCTGGTGCTGCCGCCATTCTACTACAAGGGCGTGCCGGACGACGGGCTCGTCGCCTATGTCGACGACGATCGTCACCGCGACCGCGGCCCAGCCGATCCCGATCTACCTCTATCACTTCCCGGCGCTGTCCGGCCTGCCCTGGCACCCGAAGCTGATCAGGCGGCTGCTCGACTGCATTCGGCGCCGCATCGTCGGGCCTCAAGGATTCCTCCGGCGACATGGCCATTCGCGCGCGAGGCCGCCGCGATCGCGCCCAGCTTCAAGGTGTTCCCGTCGACCGAGGCGGTGCTGCTCGATGCCCGCGCGGGCGCGTTCGCGGGCTGCATCTCGGCGACCGCCAACCTCAACGCCGATCTGTGCCCGCGCGCCTGGCAGCAGGGTGACGCCGCGCGCGCTCGATGCGGCGGTGACGATCCGCAAGCTGTTCGAAGGCCGGCCGCTCGTGTCCGGGCGTCAAGGCGCTGCTCGCCCATATCCATGGCGATGCGCGCGCTGGCGCGCGTCATGCCGCCGCTCGCG
This sequence comes from uncultured Pseudomonadota bacterium, assembly GCA_963791155.1. Lineage (GTDB taxonomy): Bacteria > Pseudomonadota > Alphaproteobacteria > Rhizobiales > Xanthobacteraceae > JAVDCA01. The sequence continues at coordinate 288,293 of CAWBRI010000012.1, read as the reverse complement.
CCCTTCTCGTCCGCCGACACGCGCCGCCGTTGTGGCCGGCTACGATCAGGTGCGGGCCAAACGCGTCGCCTGACGGCCGGGTGGGTCCGCTGATCCGGCAAACCACGCACCGGGCGACCGGCGGCCTGCGTATGGCCCGGGCGTTGACGCCCCCTGCCGGCCTGACTATAAGCCTGCGCGTAAGGCGGCGAGCGCCGGCTCGCCGCCGCTGTATTTTCGCGCCGCCGCGACCGCCGCATGGCGGCCTAAGGCGCGCTTCACCACAACGGAACTCTGATGGCCAACACGAAGTCCGCCAAAAAGGCGACCCGCAAGATCGCTCGCCGCACCGAGATCAACAAGGCACGCCGCTCGCGCATGCGCAGCAGTGTGCGCAAGGTCGAGGAAGCGATCGCGGGCGGCGACGCGACGAAGGCCATGGCCGCCCTCAAGGCCGCCGAGCCGGAACTGATGCGTGCCGCTCAACGCGGAGTGATTCATAAGAAGACCGCGAGCCGCAAGGTGTCGCGCCTGACCGGTGCAGATCGGCAAGCTCGGCAAATAGGGCCGCGCGCAGCATCTTGGGGCCGGACCGCAGCGTCTCACGCGCGCCAAGGCGGCGGAGAATCCGGTTTTCCTTCGAAGTCATGAATTTTTCGGTGGACCGCAATTGCGGTGGCGATTCCTGTTGTTGAAATGTCACATTCGCAATGAAAACTGTGCCGCTTTGGGGCGCATACGTATTTTTACGTATTGGCGAAGGTCCGCCGCAAACCCGCTTTTTGCATCATGTGGTATCCGGGGCTACCCCTCATTTTTGGTCATAAAACTACCTTCAAAAACAATAGCTTGAAAGGAAAGCACCAAGCGGGACTTGGAATCCCTGCAATTCCGCCATGAACTGGCCGGGTCGCAGATTTCCCGTTTGCGGCATTTCCGAATACCTCCCATTCGCTCCCGGCTACCCTGAATTAGCGCGGGACGTCAATAGGTTGAATGGTCTGTTTTGCACACCAATCATGCAACTTTCACGAACCTGGAAAAACCCGCGTTAACAAATCTCGATTTCGGGCATTGCAAGGCGGCAAGCGGCGTGTATTTTGAAAACGACCGCGGGGCCACCGGCGGTTCTTCAGTAAAGAGTCTGAATTCGCGCTCATGTTGGATGAGGGTGGGAGGACTTTGCCTGATGCTGTGAAGTCTTCGATATCTCTCAGTGGGCGCGCGAGCGTAAAGGCGTTTGGTTGGACTTCGCGTTTTCGGTTGTTCGAGAGCCGAACGCGCGAACTTGGCCTGTAATTACTCGAGTCCAGTAACAAAAAATCACGCGACCAGGAACGCCACCAGCTGAGGGGACTATTCATGACAGTGTCGTGTCGAAGCATGGCAACCGTAGCCAGCGACAGTTGCGGTTCGCGACGTGTCGGCTCCGCGCACTCGCGCAATTCCCGCTCCGGCCCGCTTGCCCTCGCTCGACCGGTCCATCCTCAGGGGCTCCGATCACGCGCAGGAGATCGCGCTTGCGATCCCGCGCGTAAGGCCGCGAACGCCCGCTGGCGCCGGCCTTCCCACTGGCCCGACCGCGGGATGGCGGTTGGCGAAATGGCGCGAGCGGTTGTCGATCTACGACGCGCGGCCGCGTGCGACTGGCCGCGAGTGTTCCCACCACCCCCCAGAACCGCGTTACGCGAGAGAAGACTGCACATGACACATTCAGACCAGGAGCGCTGGCTGCGCGTGAGAGGGCGACTGCGCGCCGAGGTCGGCGAGGACATCTTCTCGAGCTGGTTCGCCCGCATGGAGCTCGAAGCGATCGACACCGAAACCGTCCGCCTGTCGGTGCCGACCCGCTTCCTCAAGAGCTGGATCCAATCGCACTACGCCGAGCGCGTGCTGGCGTGCTGGCAGGCCGAAGAGCCCTCGTTGCGCAAGATCGACATTGCGGTGCGCTCCGCGGTCATCCGCTCCACCGCGACGTCGGTGAAGGCGCCCGAGCCTGTTCGTGCCCGCTGCGCGAGTCCCGCGACATCAAGATCGATGGCCACCGAACCGCGCGGCTATGCGGCGCCGGTCTCGTCGAGCCACGAGGCGCTCGGCGGCTCGCCGCTCGATCCGCGGCTCACCTTCGACACGTTCGTGGTCGGCCGCTCCAATACGCTGGCGCACGCCGCCGCCAAACAGGTCGCGGTCGGGCGGCGCAGGCGATCCGGTGATGTTCAACCCGCTCTACATTCATGCCGGCGTCGGCCTCGGCAAGACCCATCTGCTGCAGGCGATCGCCTGGACCGGCAATACTCAGCCCGACCGCAAGGTGCTCTACCTCACCGCCGAAAAATTCATGTACGGCTTCGTGTCGGCGCTGCGCACCCAGACCGCGATCGCCTTCAAGGAGGTCCTGCGCGGCATCGACGTGCTGGTGATCGACGACCTGCAGTTCCTGCAGGGCAAGTCGACCCAGGCCGAATTCTCCCACACGCTGAATTCGCTGATCGACGCCGGCCGCCAGGTCGTGATCGCCGCCGACCGGCCGCCGGCCGACCTGGAAAGCCTCGACGAGCGCGTGCGCTCGCGGCTCGCCGGCGGGCTGGTGGTCGAGATGGGCTCGCTCGGCGAGGAGCTGCGGCTCGAAATCCTGATCTCCCGCATCGCGGCGGCGCGGGCCCATCATCCGGGCTTCGACGTGCCGCGGCCCGGTTCTCGCCTATATCGCCAAATCCGTGACCCACAACGGCCGCGACCTCGAAGGCGCGCTCAACCGCCTGCTCGCCCACAGCAAGCTGACCGGCCAGCCGGTGACCATGGAACTGGCCGAGCGCGAGATCCGCGACCTGATCCGTCCGCAGGAGCCCAACGGGTCAAGATCGAGGACATCCAGCGCATCGTCGCCCGCCACTACAACGTGAGCCGCGGCGACCTGCTGTCGTCGCGCCGCACCGCCAATGTGGTGCGCCCGCGCCAGGTCGCGATGTATCTCGCCAAGACGCTGACGCTGCGGTCGCTGCCGGAGATCGGCCGGCGGTTCGGCGGCCGCGACCACACCACCGTCCTGCATGCGGTGCGCAAGATCGAGAACCTGGTCGGCAACGACACCGACGCTGGCCGAGGAGATCGAGGTCCTGAAGCGTCAGTTGCAGGAATGACCGAGGGGATACAGGATAAGCTCCGGCCCGGCCGTCGCCGCCCTTGAATAATCGGCGCGGCCGGGCCACTTTCGGTCATCCGGCGCCGGATTCATCTGCGCCGGGCGTTTCCGGCGCGAAGCCATAGTCAACCTCGCCCTCGCGCCGGGGCTTCCCACTTCCGATCGAGCGGGGTTCCGCATGAAGGTCACCGTCGAGCGCGCCGAGCTCTTGAAATCGCTGTCCCACGTGCATCGCGTGGTCGAGCGGCGCAACACGATTCCGATTCTCGCCAACGTGCTGATCCGCGCCGAGCGCTCGAAGCTCGCCTTCAAGGCGACCGACCTCGACCTCGAGGTGATCGAGACGGTGCCGGCCGAGGTGTCGCCCGGCGGCGTCACCACCGTGCCGGCGCACATGTTCTACGAGATCGTGCGCAAGCTGCCCGAGGGCACGCAGATCGTGCTGGAGGCCTCCGGCGACCGCGCGGTGCTGACGATCCGCGCCGGCCGCTCGCGCTTCACCCTGCAGACCCTGCCGGAAAGCGATTTCCCCGATCTCGCGGCCGGCGACATGACGCACAAGTTCACGCTCGCCGCCGCCGATCTCAAGCGCCTGATCGACAAGACCCAGTTCGCGATCTCGACCGAGGAGACGCGCTACTACCTCAACGGCATCTACCTGCACACCGCCGGCGCGGGCAAGAACGTGCTGCTGCGCGCGGTCGCGACCGACGGCCATCGCCTGGCCCAGGTCGAGCTCCCCGCGCCGGCCGGCGCCGAGGGCATGCCGGGCGTGATCGTGCCGCGCAAGACCGTGGGCGAGGTGCAGCGGCTGATCGAGGACGCCGAGCGGCGAGGTCGCGGTCGAGCTGTCGCAGGCCAAGATCCGCTTCACCCTCGGCGACGTGGTGCTGACCTCGAAGCTGATCGACGGCACCTTCCCGGACTATGGCCGCGTCATCCCGCTCGGCAACGACAAGCAGCTCGAAGTCGAGAAGAAGGAATTCGAGCAGGCGGTCGACCGCGTCTCGACCGTCTCGAGCGAGCGCGGCCGCGCCGTCAAGCTGTCGCTCTCCGGCGGCCGGCTGGTGCTGTCGGTCACCAATCCGGATTCCGGCAGCGCCACCGAGGAGACTCGAGGTCGCCTACGACGCCGATCCGATCGATATCGGCTTCAACTCGCGCTACCTGCTCGACATCGCGGCGCAGATCGAGGGCGACACCGCGGTGCTCAAGCTCGCCGATCCGGGCTCGCCGACGCTGATCCAGGACAAGGACGCCAAGGGCGCGCTCTACGTGCTGATGCCGATGCGGGTGTGATTTTCCTCCCGGTCCGCCGGACGAGGATCCGGCGCTTGTTGCGGCGACGTCGATAGCGGCTCGCCCGCAAGATCATGCGCCAACGAAGACCTCAGATCCTGCCCAGACTCCAAGGGAACGGGACAGGCTCCGCGCAGCACACGATGACGACCGCCGCCCGCATCCGCCGCCTGACGCTGACGAATTTCCGCAGCTATCACGCCGCAGCCCTCGCGGTCGGCGACGGCCCGGCGGTGCTGGTCGGGCCGAACGGCGCCGGCAAGACCAATCTGCTCGAAGCGATCTCGTTCCTCGCGCCCGGGCGCGGGCTTGCGCCGCGCCACGCTCGACGAGGTCGCCTTCAGCGAGGGCGACGGCTCGTGGGCGGTGTCCGCCGAGGTCGAGGGCGCGCTCGGCCTCGTCACGCTCGGGCACCGGCATCGAGCCGCCGGCGAGCGACGACGCCGCGCTGGCGCGCAAATGCCGGCATCGACCGCGAGCCGGTCGGCCTCCGCCGCGGCCTTCGCCGATCACCTGCGCGTCGTCTGGCTGGTGCCGGCGATGGACGGCCTGTTTGCCGGCCCGGCCGCCGAGCGGCGGCGCTTTCTCGACCGGCTGGTGCTCGCGGTCGACGCCGAGCACGGCGCGCGCGTCAACGCGCTCGAGCGCGCGCTGCGCTCGCGCAACCGGCTGCTGGAGATCCCCGAGCCCGATCCGCACTGGCTCGACGCCATCGAACACGAGACCGCCGAGCTCGCGGTCGCGGTCGCGGCGGCGCGCGCCGAGACGGTCCGCCGCCTCGCCGCCGCGCTGGCGGCGAGCCGCGCGCCCGACGCCGCATTTCCGTCCGCCGAGATCGCGCTCGAAGGCTGGATGGAGACGCTGGTGCTCACCCATCCGGCCGTCGAGGTCGAGGATCGCTATCGCGCGGTGCTCCGCGACAACCGCGCGCGCGATGCCGCGCGCCGGCCGCACGCTCGACGGGCCGCATCTCACCGACCTCGCGCGTCGTGCTACGCGCCGAAGGGCATCGCGGCGCGCGACGCCTCGACCGGCGAGCAGAAGGCGCTGCTGATCGGCCTCGTGCTGGCCCATGCCGGGCTGGTCGACGGAGATGACCGGCACCGCGCCGGTGATCCTGCTCGACGAGGTGGTCGCGCATCTCGATCCGGCGCGCCGCGCGGCGCTGTTCGACGCGCTCGAGCGGCTCGGCGCGCAGGTCTGGATGACCGGCGCCGACCCGGCGGCGTTCGCCGACATCGCGGCGCGCGCCGAAACCGTTCGGGGTCACGCCCGGGCGCGTGCAAAGGGCGGACTTTCAGGCCGTTTCGGCACCCTTCCGCACGGCCTAGCGGGACCCTCCAAACGGTCTTCCGGCGGTTCCCGGTTCAGGGTCGAGGAATGGGCGGAAAATCAAGTGGTTTCAGACATTTATTGGCCTTCACTTTGCCTTGTACGATGCCCATATTCATGTCACACCAAACCAGCTGAATTCTGGGTCATTCCCGACTCCCTTTCGAAGTCATCCCGATGGCCGAAGCCGCCCGTCAACAGCCCCGCTCCGACGCGTCCGATTACGGCGCGGAATCGATCAAGGTCCTCAAGGGCCTCGATGCGGTGCGCAAGCGTCCGGGCATGTATATCGGCGACACCGACGACGGCTCCGGCCTGCACCACATGGTCTACGAGGTCGTCGACAACGCGATCGACGAGGCGCTCGCCGGCTACGCCAAGGAGGTCTCGGTCACGCTCAATCCGGACGGCTCGTGCACGGTGCGCGACGACGGCCGCGGCATCCCGACCGACATCCACAAGGGCGAAGGCGTGTCGGCGGCCGAGGTCATCATGACCCAGCTGCACGCCGGCGGAAAATTCGACCAGAACTCCTACAAGGTGTCCGGCGGCCTGCACGGCGTCGGCGTCTCGGTCGTCAATGCGCTGTCGAGCTCGGCTCAAGCTGACGATCTGGCGCGACGGCAAGGAGCACGTCATGGAGTTCCGCGACGGCGAGGCGGTGGCGCCGCTGGCGGTCATCGGCGACGCCGCGGGCAGGCGCGGCACCGAGGTGACGTTCCTGCCGTCGACCGAAACCTTCACCATGATCGAGTTCGACTGGGCGACGCTCGAGCATCGCCTGCGCGAGCTCGCGTTCCTCAATTCCGGCGTGCGCATCGTGCTGTCCGACCAGCGCCACGCGGTCGAGAAGCGCGAGGAGATGGTCTACGAGGGCGGCGTCGAGGCCTTCGTGAAATATCTCGACCGCAACAAGACGCCGCTGGTGCCGAAGCCGATCATGATCAAGGCCGAGCGCGACGGCATCGGCGTCGAAGCCGCGCTGTGGTGGAACGACGGCTACCACGAGACCGTGCTGTGCTTCACCAACAACATCCCGCAGCGCGACGGCGGCACCCATCTGGCCGGCTTCCGCGGCGCGCTGACGCGCCAGGTGACCGGCTATGCGGAATCGGGCGGCGTCGCCAAGAAGGAAAAGGTCGCGCTCACCGGCGACGACTGCCGCGAGGGCCTGACCGCGGTGCTGTCGGTCAAGGTGCCGGATCCGAAATTCTCGTCGCAGACCAAGGACAAGCTGGTCTCCTCCGAAGTGCGCCCGGTGGTCGAGGGCGTCATCAACGACGCGCTGAAGGCCTGGTTCGAGGAGCATCCGGGCGAAGCCAAGGATCATCGTCGGCAAGGTGGTCGAGGCCGCCGCCGCGCGCGAGGCCGCCCGCAAGGCGCGCGAGCTGACCCGCCGCAAGGGCGCGCTCGACGTCTCCTCGCTGCCCGGCAAGCTCGCCGACTGCCAGGAGCGCGATCCGGCCAAGTCCGAACTGTTCATCGTCGAGGGCGACTCGGCCGGCGGCTCCGCCAAGCAGGGCCGCAACCGCGAATTCCAGGCGGTGCTGCCGCTGCGCGGCAAGATCCTCAACGTCGAGCGCGCGCGCTTCGACAAGATGCTCTCGAGCCAGGAGATCGGCACGCTGATCACCGCGCTCGGCACCGGCATCGGCAGCGACGAGTTCAACGCCGACAAGCTGCGCTACCACAAGATCATCATCATGACCGACGCCGACGTCGACGGCGCGCATATCCGCACGCTGCTGCTGACGTTCTTCTACCGGCAGATGCGCGAGCTGATCGAGCGCGGCCATCTCTACATCGCGCAGCCGCCGCTCTACAAGGTGACGCGCGGCAAGTCCGAGCAATATCTCAAGGACGAGCGCGCGCTCGAGGACTATCTGATCGCCGCCGGGCTCGAGGACGCGGTGCTCCGCCTCGCCTCCGGCGACGAGCGCGCCGGCGCCGATCTGCGCCAAGCTGGTCGAGGAGGCGCGCGTCATCCGCGGCATCCTGCACGGGCTGCACAGCCGCTACAATCGCAAGGTGGTCGAGCAGGCGGCGATCCTCGGCGTGCTCAACTCCGATATCTTCGGCGATCCGCAGAAGGCGACGGCCGCGGCGCCCTACATCGCGCGGCGGCTCGACGCGCTGTCGGACGAGACCGAGCGCGGCTGGCAGGGCGCCTTCGTCGAAGGCCAGGGCTTCCAGTTCGAGCGCACCGTGCGCGGCGTCAAGGAAGTCGCGATCATCGATCAGGCGCTGCTCGGCTCCGCCGACGCGCGCAAGCTCGACGAATTTGCGGCATCGCTGCAGGACACCTACGCGCGCCCCGGCGTGCTGCGCCGCAAGGGCGACGAGACGCCGATCCACGGGCCGGTCAGCCTGTTCGAGGCGGTGACCGCCGCGGGCCGCAAGGGCATCTCGCTGCAGCGCTACAAGGGCCTCGGCGAGATGAACCCGAGCCAGCTGTGGGAGACGACGCTCGACACCAACGCGCGCTCGCTGCTGCAGGTGAAGGTCAAGGAGGTCGACGAGGCCGACGACATCTTCACCAAGCTGATGGGCGACGTGGTCGAGCCGCGCCGCGACTTCATCCAGGACAACGCGCTCGCGGCCAGCGTCGACGTGTAAGTCGGGTAGCCGCGCGAGGCTCCCGCCATCACACCCTGCGGGCGGCCACGAGTTCCGATATCACGGCCCCCAGGAACAAGATCAGAAAGATACTGAACAGCACCTGGGCGATGCTGGCCGACGCGGACGCGATATCGGTGAACCCGAATACCGCGGCGACCAGCGCTATAATCAGGAAGATGGCTGCCCATCGCAACATTGGCTGCGCTCCTGCTGAGTCAGACTGCCAGGACATAATGACGTAGCGGGGCGAGAGTTCCCGATGCGGAACAAAGCCGCGATGAAAGGCGTTTGACGCCCCTGATGCCGGCCGCTCCTCGGCAGAGGATTGCGGGCGGCGTATCTTGGCAAAACGCGCTCGCGCGCGCCCGCAAGGTCCGCCGACGCGCCGCGATGGCGGCTACGCGATCCCGGCCAGTCGCGCGGTGTCGTCCCACAGCCGTCGCGCGGCTTGGTCGTTTTGCGCATCGAGGCTGGGTTCGGTCAGGCGGCATTGCGCGAAATATCCGCCGCTGACATCGGCGACCTCGGGCGAGGTCGCGAGATAGATCAGGGTCCGCGCGCCCTGTTCGGGCGAGATGGCGAACAGCTTGGCGAACCGAACCGCATAGGCGAGCAGGCCCCCGCTGTTGTCGCCGTAGCGGGTCGCAACGAAACCCGGATGGAAGCAGTTGACTGTCACGCCCCGTGCCGGCCCATCGGCGGGCGAGTTCGCGCGTCCACATGATGTTGCAGAGCTTGGAGCGCCGGTAGGCGAGCACGCCGCTGTAACGCTTCTCCATCTGCAGATCGCCGAAATCGAGGCGCGCGCCGACGATGCGCGCGCGAGGCGGTGTTGACGACCCGCGCGGGCGCCGACGCGAACAGGCGATCGCGCAGCCCTGCGGTCAAGACGAAATAGGCCATGTGATTGACGGCGAAATGTTTCTCCAGGCCGTCCTCGGTGACCTGCCGGGCGGTGAACAGCGCGCCCGCATTGTTGACCAGGATGTCGATGCGCGGCTCGGCCGCCGCGATCTCGGCCGCCACCCGCTTCATCTCGGCGATACGCGACAGATCGGCGTAGTGGATGCTGTGCGCGATCGCCGGCGTTGCGGCACGCAGGCGCGCCAACGTGGCTTCTCCGCGTTGACCGTCGCGCGCCACCAGCACGAGACGCACCCCCATCCGGGCGAGCTTTTCCGCCGCGACCTGGCCGATGCCGGAGGTCGCACCGGTGATGACGCAGACTTTTCCTTCGACCCCCGACCGAGGATTCATCGTCCCGGCAGCACGACGACGGTCGGAGAGGCCGGCAGGGTCGTCTTGGAGACCACAAGGGAGGGCGTCTCGTTGTGGTCGACCCGGTAATCCTGCCCCATGCGCGACAGAAATCGATCGAGCGTGTATGCGCTGAAAGAATGCATCGGGATGATCATCGGCGCCTTGAGCGATTGCAGCACCTCGACCATGCCGTCGAGATCGAGCGTCATGTTGCCGTCGACCGGCGCCATCACGACGTCGACGCGGCCGATCTCGTCGAGCTGCTGCTGGTTGAGAGTGTGGTGGAGGTGGCCGAGATGAGCGATGCAAAGATTGGCGACCTCGAAAATGAAGATCGAATTGCCATGCCGCTCCGTGCCGCCGCTCCAGTTGCGGATATTGGTCGAGACGCTGCGCACCCGCACGTCCTGCAACGTGATGTCGTGGGCGGCGGGCAGGCCGTCGTCGCGCCAGCCGCGCAACACGAACTTGATGCCCGCATCGGGATGACTGGTGTAGTGGGTCGAGTGCGCGTGGTTCATCGTGACGATGTCCGGCATCAGCGGCGGCTTGACCCAGTCGTTGTAATCGGTCGCGATGCGCACGAGCTTCGGACTCTCGATCAGAAAGGTCGAATGGCCCACATAGGTGATGCGCACCTGATCGGCGCCGAGCGCCGCGAGCCGCAAGGCGACCCGAAATCGGCGCCGGCTGGCCGGAAGCGACGAGACCGGGACAGCCTTCCGTCATTTCCGGCTTGATTTCCGGTTTGGGGATATCCGGCGCGGCCGATTGCGCCCGTGCGGACAGGCCCGGCCAGATCAAGGCGCCCGCGAGCGCCGAAACGAGAATGCCGGAAAGAAGAACACGCCGTCGCATCGTCGCGCTCCGCATCGAACGGATACCGCCGCCCTCAAATCATAACCCAGCCGAGGCGGAAGAGTACCGGCATCGTCGAACAAAAATCGACATGGGAAATCGGCTTGGGAAATCGGCTTGGGAAATCGGCTTGGGCGCAAATCGCCGGCGCCCGCTTGCGACGCAAAATGGGGCCGCCCAAGTCGATCCCCGGGACCGGCCCGAAATCCGTGGTCGCGCCGTCAGCGGGCCGTGATCAAGCCTTTGCTGGTCACCACCACCCACCGGCCGTCCTGCCGCCGGATGCTTTCGATGCGTCCGAGGCCCGGCAGAGTGTCGCCACGCTCGACCTCGACGACGCCGAGACGTCCTTGGATCAGCGCCGCGCCGTTGTAGACGCTGCGCACGACCCAGCCTTCGAGCACCGGCGGGTCGGTGTCCCGGACAGGCGCCGCCTGCGGCTGATGCGGCGGCGCAAGGGCCGCGGTCGAGCCGGTGGTATCACGCAGGGCGGGTGTCGCCATCGCCGGCGCGCGGTGCTCGATCCGGTCGATCGCCTCCGCGAGCTTCGCCAGTTTGGCGGCCGGTTCGAGCTGGGCCCGCTCGAAGCGGTCAAGACGATCGCCCAGCTTGACGAGTTGCGAATTCGCCGACCTGCCGGACGTTTCGACGGCGGCCTTGAGCGCCGTCACATCGGCATTGATCCGCGCGATCGAATCCGTCAGGACGCGCGAATAGTCGGTGCTCGCCGCCCGCGCAGGCGGCTCGCCGGGCCATAGCCGGCCAAGCCCGGTGGTCGCCATCGACCCCGCCATGGCTCCGACCGCGGCGGCGATCGCGATGCTGGCGGCGAGCGGCGTCAGGCGCCTGGCCCTCGCCCAAGTCAGTTTCGGGGTGGCGGTCTCGGAGGACGCGTCGGCCGGGCCGCTCCGGACATCGTCTGGCGCCGTGATCGCGGGTTGGGGGCTCGCCGGGCTCGCTGTCGGCGGAACGACCGCCATCACGGCGGGCGCCGGCTCTTGGATCGGTGTCGCGATGGCGGGTCGTGGCGCAGCTTGCTCGCCCTGCGGCGGCACCAAGTCCGGCGACTCAATTCTTGCGACGTCGGCCGGCGAGGGTTCGCCTTGACTGGGTTGCGCCGTGACCTTGTCCGATCGGTTGTCGGCGGGACCTTGCGATTCCGAATTCGGCTGGTCGCCTTTGCGTTTGGCCATGAGTCTGCTCCCGATTGGTCGTTCACCAATCGGTAACCAAGTGGACTTACCAATTGGTTACTTTTGTCCGCATGGCCCGGGCGCGGCGGGAATAAAATAGGCGGCTGGCGCTCCGGTTCCGGCCTGGTCACCGGACAACTTTGCGACCCGACATCGTCCCGAACCACCCGAACCAGTGAGCGGCGCGCCGGCGCGATCGTGATGAGCAACACGCGTCGGCGTGTTACCCGGCGAGGCCGCGCTCTTGCGCCAGCGCCTTGAGCGAGGTTTGCGGACGGGCCCCGAGATGCTGGATTACCTCCGCAGCCGCTAGCGCGCCGAGGCTCGCCGCACGCTCGTGGCCCACGCCCTGCGCGAGGCCGAACAGAAAACCCGCCGCAAACAAATCGCCCGCCCCAGTCGTGTCCACCACGTGCGCAACCGGACACGCCGGGACGGCGAGAACCTGATCGCGCGTGACGACGACGCAGCCCTTTTCGCTCCGCGTCACCACCGCCAGGCGCGCCTCCCGGCGCAACGCCGCTAGCGCGGTATCGAAATCCGCGGTCTGGTACAGACTGTGCAGCTCGGCCTCGTTGGCGAACAGCAGGTCGACCGTGCCGGCGCGCACGAGGGCGAGAAACTCGTCACGCCAGCGATCGACGCAAAAAGCGTCCGACAGCGTCAAGGCCACCAACCGTTTGGCCTCATGCGCCGCCGTGGCGGCCTTCAGGAATGCGTCCTTGGCGTGCTTCGGGTCCCACAGATACCCCTCGAGATAGGTAATCGCGGCTGCCGCCACCGCCGCGGTATCGATATCCTGCGGATGCAGATCCTGCGCTGCCCCCAGGAAGGTGTTCATGGTGCGCTCGCCATCGGCGGTCACCAGCACATAGCAGCGCGCGGTCGATGGCCCGTCGGAGGCGGGCGGCGTATCGAACGCGACGCCGGCGGCGCGGATGTCGTGGGCGAAGACGCGACCGAGCTCGTCGTCCTTGACTTTGCCGACGAACGCCGCGCGCCCGCCGAGGCTGGCGCAGCCGACGATCGTATTGGCGGCCGAGCCGCCGGAGATTTCGACGGCCGGACCCATGGCGTCGTAGATGCTGGTGGCGCGCTCCTCGTCGATCAGCGTCATGGCGCCCTTGCGCATGCTGTGCTGGACCAGGAAATCGTCCTCGGCGCGTGCGAGCACGTCGACGATCGCGTTGCCGATACCGAGTACGTCGTAACGAGCGGTTGTCATGAAAATGCATCATCCGGGTACGGGAAGGCGCGCACTATAGCGGCCGCGCGCAGGCTGGCAATGAGGATGCGAGGTCCTGCGGCGGGACGAAAGGACTTCGCACGAACGGGTCGGGACCAGGCACTGGGGACGAATGACGATGGGACGGCGAGATTGCGACGCATGACTCGCGCCGTCCAGCCGGCTGGAGCGCCGCGTGAAGCACTGGCCTGCGCGGCTGTCCGGCCGAGGTCGCCGCTCATTGCGGCGAACGGGACGAACAGGCCGCTGAAGAAAAGCGCTGGTGTCCCGATCCCGATGCCCCGTCGATCGCGCCAACTTCAAACTCGAGACACCAGGTTCCATTCTTGGTCGCATTTTCTGCGGCAAGCCAGCCCACTTCGCCGGAAAATGCTTTAGGATCGAATCGGAGGCCTCAGGTTTCATGTCCCTTGCCCGCGATGTCACCACGGTCGGCACCGCGACGCTGCTTTCGCGCCTGCTCGGCTTTTTCCGCGACGTCGGCATCGCTGCGGTGCTGGGCGCCGGCGTGCTTGTCCGACGCCTATTTCGCGGCGCTGCAGATTCCCAACCTGTTTCGCCGGCTGCTGGCCGAAGGCGCGCTGAATTCCGCATTCGTGCCGATGTGGCTGCGCATCCGCGAGAAGCGCGGCATGCCGGGCACGCGCGGCTTTGCGCGAGAGGGTGCTGGGTACCATGGTGGTGGGGCTCGGCTTGATCGCGATCATCTGCGTCGTCTTCGCGCCGACGGTGGTGCAACTTCTGGCCCCCGGCTTCCGTCCGGGCGGCGACCGCTATGTTTTCGCCGTCGATTTCGTACGCCTCTCGGTCCCCTATATCGCGATCGCCGGCCCGGTCGCGGTCGCGGCCTCGATTCTCAACGCCGAAGGCCGGGTCGGCGCAGCCGCGTCGGCGCTCGTCATCTTCAACGGCGTGTTCGTCGTGGCGGTGTTGCTGGTCATCGCGCTCGGCGGCAAGGCGTCGTTCTTTGCCGGCGCGGCCCTTTCGGTCGCGATCGTGGCCGCCGGCCTCGCCCAGCTGCTTCTGGTCGGCGGCGCACTGATGCGCGAGACCTTCCGACCGCGCCGCATGTCCCCGCGACTATCGCCCGAGGTCCGCTTCTTCTTCGTCAAAGGCCATCCCCGGCGTGGTCGCCGGCGGCATTCCGCAATTGAAGCTGATGGCCGGTGCGATGGTCGCCTCGTCCTCGCAAGCGGCCGTGTCGTGGCTGTATTACGCCAACCGGCTCTACGAGCTGCCGCTCGGCGTGGTCTCGATCGCCGTGGCATCGGTGATCGTACCGGTGATCGCGGCGAGTGTGCGCGCCGGACACGCGGACTCGATCGCAGCCGCCCAATCGCGCGCATTCGAGATCGCACTCGCGCTCGCGCTGCCTTCCGCGGCGGCATTCGCCGTGCTGGCCGAGCCGATCGCCGGCGGCTTGTTCGAGCGCGGCGCGTTCGGACCCGCACGACACCGCGATGGTGGCGGCCGCGCTCGCTGCGATTTCGGCCGGCCTGCCCGGCCATGTGCTCGAAAAAGTTCTCGGCGCCGTCTCCTTCGCCCATGAAGATACGCGCACGCCGATGATCACCGCGCTGTGCGGGCTCACGGCCGCGACGGTCGGCGCACTGATCCTGTTTCCCCGCCATGGCCATGTCGGGGTCGCAGTCGCCATCGCGGTTTCGGGATGGGTCGGAGCCTCGATCCTCGCGATCGTGCTGTGGCGGCGCGGGTGGCTCAAGATCGACCGCGAGGCGCGACGGCGACTGCCGCGGATCGTGCTGGCGACCGCCATCATGGCGGTTGCCATCCTCGGCGGCAATTACCTGATGACATCCGTGCTCGACGTGACCGGGACCGCCCTCGCCCGTATCTTGACGCTCGCCGTCCTGGTCGCCGCCGGGCTCGGCATCTTTCTCGCCGCCGTCCACCTGCTCGGAATCGCTCGGTTCGACGAGTTGCGCGCCGCCGTGCGTCACCGCCTTTAACGATCCTGAGGCGCCGCCCCTTGCGCCGCTCGGGGCCGGCATGGCATGGGTCGCCGCGCGATCAGCCAAGGAGCCAATTTGATGGCGTTCAAGGAACGGGTGTTTTCCGGGGTTCAGCCGACCGGCAACCTGCATCTCGGCAACTATCTCGGCGCCATCGTGAAATTCGTCGCGCTGCAGGAGAGCTACGACTGCATCTACTGCGTGGTCGACATGCACGCCATCACGGTGTGGCAGGACCCGGTCGAGCTCAAGCGCAACATCCGCGAAACGGCGGCGGCCTACATCGCCTGCGGCATCGATCCGCGGCGGCATATCGTGTTCAACCAGAGCCAGGTCGCGGAGCACGCCGAGCTCGCCTGGATTCTCAATTGCGTCGCCCGGCTCGGCTGGCTCAACCGCATGACCCAGTTCAAGGAGAAGGCCGGCAAGGATCGCGAGAACGCGTCCATCGGCCTGTATGCCTACCCTGCGTTGATGGCGGCGGACATCCTGGTCTACCGCGCGACCCACGTTCCGGTCGGTGAGGATCAGAAGCAGCACCTCGAGCTCAGCCGCGACATCGCGCAGAAATTCAACAACGATTTTTCGGTTTCGATCGCCACGCTCGGGTTGGTTCCGGCCTTTTTTCCGCTGCCCGAGCCCCTGATCCAGGGTCCGGCGACGCGCGTGATGTCGCTGCGCGACGGCACAAAGAAGATGTCGAAGTCGGACGCCTCGGACTATTCACGCATCAATCTGACCGACGATGCCGACACGATCGCCCAGAAGGTCCGCAAGGCCAAGACCGATCCGGACCCGCTGCCGCACGACGAAAAGGGCCTGGAAAGCCGGCCTGAGGCCGACAACCTGGTGGGCATTTTCGCGGCGCTCGCCGACAAGACCAAGGCCGAGGTTCTGCACGAGTTCGGCGGCGCGCAGTTCTCCAGCTTCAAGGCGGCGCTGGTCGACCTCGCGGTCGCACGGCTGGGACCGATCGGGGCCGAGATGAAGCGCCTCATGCAGGACCCTGGCCACCTTGACGGCGTGCTGGTCGACGGTGCCCAGCGGGCGCGCGCCATCGCGGCCGAAACAATGTGCGCAGTCAAGGACATCGTCGGCTTCGTCCGCAGCTGACCTAGAGCCAGATCGCTTCAGATTGAAGTGATCTGGCTCTCTATCTTCTTGTCTTTGCGCATGATCTTGTCCGAGACGTCTGTCAGCTTTGCGGGATCATGCGCTAGCGTCACGCCCGCGCGCGGCACCCGCCGAAAAATCGAGCCGCGGCGCCGCTTGTGCACGAATGCCACGCCATGGCACCATTCCGCCGGGCGTCACCGCCCATGCATGGGCCGCGGCGGCGGCCCCCGAGATGACCGATGAGCCGTAGGCGGCGAAGTTACGAGGCCGGCCACAAGCCGAAGTTTCTCGTTATTATCGACGATACGCCCGAGTGCGACCGCGCGCTCTATTTTGCCAGCCGCCGGGCTGCACGCGTCGGCGTCAGCGTCATCATGCTGCGGATGATCGACACCCACGACCGCAATCAACAATGGCTCGGCGTCGCCGACATCATGCGGGCCGAGGCGCACGAGGAGGCCAGCGCGATGCTGGCGCGCGCGAGCGCGCGCGCCAACGGTATCGCCGGCATCACACCCGAACAGGTCATCCGCGAGGGCGACACGGCGGAGGAAATCCTCAAGCTCATCGACGAGGACGAGGATATCTCGGTGCTCGTCCTGGCGGCCGGCGTGGACAGCGAAGGGCCTGGCCCCCTGGTCGCCAGTCTCGGCAGCACGGCTGGAACCTTTCCGGTTCCGATCGCCATCGTGCCGGGCCACCTGAGCGATGAAGAGCTCGACGCGATGAGCTGAGCCGCCGGCGGTCGCCCAAGACGGTTGACCAGCCGGCCGGAAAGACCCATTTAAGGCATTGACCTGCCTGTTCGAACGGCCCCGCGTGCCTTGAACCCGCGGATGAAAGGAAAGCCCGATGTTCATCCAGACCGAGGCGACCCCAAATCCGGCTACCTTGAAGTTCCTGCCCGGCCGCACCGTGCTGCCCGAGGGAACCCTCGAAATGCGCGACAAGGCGGAAGCGCAGCAATCGCCCCTCGCCCAACGCCTGTTCGAGATCGACGGCGTCGGCGGCGTTTTTTTCGGGAGCGATTTCATCGCCGTCACCAAGACCGACGGCGAATGGCAGCAGCTCAAGCCCGCTTTGCTCGGCGCCATCATGGAGCACTTCATGTCGGGCGCGCCCGGTGGTGAACGCCGGCGTGACCGGCGACCAGGCCGCGCAGGAGTTCTTCGACCCCAAGGACGCCGAGACTGTCGAGACCATCAAGGAGCTGATCGAGACCCGCGTGCGGCCGGCGGTCGCCAATGACGGCGGCGACATCACGTTCCGCGGCTTCAAGGATGGCATCGTCTACCTGGACATGAAGGGGGCGTGCTCCGGCTGCCCGTCGTCGACCGCGACGCTGCGCCACGGCATTCAGAACCTGTTGCGCCATTTCGTGCCCGACGTGGTCGAGGTTCGCCCGATCTGACGTCGACCCGCCTTTCCGTCGCTGGTGTCCGAATACCCTAAGGCCGGAAAACGCCCGCACGGCACTTCCCGCGGGCCGTGCTAAGAGGCTCCGAGCCGGACGCCGAATTTTCCCACCATGCGTGTTCTCGCCATCGACACCGCTCTCGAGGCCTGCTCTGCCGCGGTTCTCGACACCGAGCGCGGAATCTTGGCGAGCGAATCCGTTCCCATGGTGCGCGGCCACGCCGAAGCGCTCATGCCGCTTGTTTCGCGCGTGATGAGCGAGGCCGTCATCGAATTCAGCGAGCTCGATCGCATCGCGGTGACGGTCGGCCCCGGCAGCTTCACGGGGCTGCGCGTCGGGGTGGCGGCGGCGCGCGGTATAGCGGTCGCGGCCGGCAAGCCCGCGGTCGGATTGACCACGCTGGCGGCATTGGCGGCTCCCTACATCGCGGTCGACGGCGTCACGCCGCTGGTTGCGGCGATCGACGCCCGCAATGATCAAGTCTACATGCAGATGTTCGGTGCGGGCGGCCGGACCCTGATCCAGCCTCGGCTCGCGAGCCTGCGCGACGCGGTCCGCGACGCAGCGGCCGGGCCGTCCCGCCTGGTCGGCTCGGCAGCCGCCATGATGGCGGCCGTGTGGCCGGCCACGCAACGACGGCCGCCCGTCGTCGACGCCGCCAGGGCTCCGATCATCGACTGGGTGGCCCATCTCGGGGCGGCCGCCGCGCAGGCGCTGTCCCTGCCGAAACCGCTCTACCTGCGCGCGCCCGACGCCCATCCGCAGGACTGCAGCCCACCTGCCGCGCCGATGATCAGCCTCATCACCCGCTTGCTGTCGCGGCCGGAGCCGGTGCTTTCCGAAGCCGGCACCCGCGACGCCGCGGCGCTCGCCGCGCTCCACGCCGCCGCGTTCCGACGCGGCTGGAGCGAGGACGAGTTCGAACGTCTGCTGCGCGAGAGGAACGTGATCGCCCATCGCGCCATGATCGGCCGTTCGCTCGCCGGATTCATCGTGTCGCGGCTGGCCGCCGGCGAGGCCGAAATCCTGTCGGTCGCGGTCGCGACGGCGCGACGCCAGCGAGGCCTCGCGCGCAAGCTGCTCGACCTGCATCTGCGCCGGCTGGCCGGCCTCGGCGCCACGGCGGTATTTCTCGAGGTGGACGAGAACAACGACCCGGCGCGGCGCCTTTACGCCCGCGCCCGCTTCCGCGAGGTCGGGCGCCGTCCGGCCTATTACGCGCACGGGGCGCAGGAACCATCGAATGCGCTCGTGCTGCGCCGCGACCTTGCGTGAACCGCGTTGATCGGCGTATGGCCTGCGTGAAATCATCGTCCCGACCCAGCCGACGCAACGGCGGAGCTTCCCGTGAACGCGATCAAGCCGAGCCGCATCGAAGCGCAGTGCGCCGCCAAGGGCATGCGCATGACCGAGCAGCGTCGCGTCATCGCGCGCGTGCTGTCGGGATCGGCCGACCATCCCGACGTCGAGGAGCTCTACCGCCGCTGCGCCGAGATCGACGACCGCATCTCGATTTCCACGGTCTACCGCACCGTCAAGCTGTTCGAGGACGCCGGCATCATCGAGCGCCACGATTTTCGCGAAGGCCGCGCTCGCTACGAGCAGATGCGCGAGGACCACCACGACCATCTGATCAATCTGCGGACCGGCGAGGTGATCGAGTTCAAATCCGAAGAGATCGAGCAGCTTCAGTCCGAGGTCGCGCGCAAGCTCGGCTATCGCCTGGTCGACCACCGGCTCGAGCTCTACGCGGTGCCGCTCGACGATCCGAAAAAGCCCTGATGCTCCGCCTTGGCTATGTCTTCGCCGCGATCGGCGCGATCACGGCCGCGCTGCTGCCGTTTCAATGGATCGCGGTGAAGCTCGGTCACCCTGCTGCGGCGCCGAATTCCGGTGCTCTATCACCGGCTGATATGCGCGATCCTGGGCGTCCGGGTGCGCGTGATCGGCCGGAAGGTCCCCGAGCATCCACTGCTGATCGTGGCCAATCACGCGTCCTGGCTCGATATTTCGGTCATCACCGCGGTCGCCCCGGTGGTGTTCGTCGCCAAGCGCGAAGTCGCCGGCTGGCCGCTGTTGGGTCTGCTCGCCCGGCTGCAGCGCTCGGTCTTCGTCGACCGCTCGCGCCGTCACAAGACGCGACACGTCAATGCCGAGATCGCGCGGCGCCTGGCCGAAGGCGACCCGGTCGTGCTGTTCGGCGAAGGCACATCGAGCGACGGCAATCGCGTGCTGCCGTTCCGCAGCGCGCTGATCGGCTCGGCGCGCGACGCGCTCGCCGAGGCCGAACATACCGCAAGGGTGTGGATCCAGCCGCTGTCGATCGCCTACACGGCGACGCAAGGACTGCCGCTCTGCCGCCGGGATCGCCCGCAGGTCGCCTGGTACGGCGATCTTTCGATGCGGCCGCACCTCGCCGGCATGGCCCGCCTTGGCGCCGTCGACGCGACCGTGATCTGGGGCGAACCGGTCGCATTCGACGCGCAATCCGACCGCAAAGCGATCACCCGGTGGCTGGAGGCCGAGGTCCGCCGCCTGACCGTGACGACGCTGCGGGGACGCTCGGGCGAGCCCGGACAGAGCTAGCGTGCCGGCTTTCCGCCGCGATGACGGGGAACCGCATTCCTTTTTGGGCCAAAACCGGCTAAGAACGACGCACAGCACGCATCGACCCGGCGTTCGATCTGTTTTACCAATGAATGCAGTGACTTAACAAGGCATCGAGAGTCGACCGAGCCTGTGGCGACGGCAATCCCCGAGCGTATGAGCGGAACGCGCAAGCTTCATATCAAGTCCTACGGCTGCCAGATGAACGTCTACGATTCCCAGCGTATGACGGACACGATGGTGCGCGCGGGATTCGTCGAGACGTCCTCGCCCGGGGACGCCGACCTGATCGTGCTCAACACCTGCCACATCCGCGAGAAGGCGGCCGAGAAGGTCTATTCCGAGCTCGGCCGCATCCAGAAGCTCAAAGAGAGCGCAGCGCATGACGGCCGCCGGCTCATCGTCGCGGTCGCGGGCTGCGTCGCCCAGGCGGAGGGCGAAGAGATCATCCGCCGCGCGCCCACCGTCGATCTCGTGCTCGGCCCGCAAAATTATCACCGCTTGCCTGACCTGCTCGGGCGCGTGGAGCGCGGCCAGAAAGTGGTCGATACCGAATTTCCCCTCGAGGACAAGTTCGATCATCTCGCCCCGGCGAGCCGCGAGGCGACTCGCGCGCGCGGCGTGTCGGCTTTCGTCACCGTGCAGGAAGGCTGCGACAAGTTCTGCACCTTCTGCGTCGTCCCGTATACGCGCGGTACCGAAGTGTCGCGACCGGTCGCGAAGATCGTCGGCGAGGTCGAACGTCTGGTCGACGCCGGCGTTCGCGAAGTGACCCTGATCGGGCAGAACGTGAACGCCTATCACGGCGAGGGCCGCGGGGGGGCCTGGTCGCTTGCTCGCCTGCTGCACCGCCTGGCCGACATCCCGGGTCTCGCCCGCTTGCGCTACGCCACCAGCCATCCGCGCGACATGGACGCCGACCTGATCGCCGCCCATCGCGATCTCGCGGCGCTGATGCCGCAGCTCCACCTGCCGGTGCAGTCGGGTTCCGACCGCATTCTGGCGGCCATGAATCGCCGGCATACCCGCGCCGACTATCTCGACGTCATCGCCCGTCTCAGGGACGCACGGCCCGACATGGCGTTCACGTCCGATTTCATCGTCGGCTCGCCGGGCGAGACCGAGGAGGATTTCCGCGCCACGCTCGCGATCGTCGACGAGGTCGGCTATGCGGGCGCGTTCTCGTTCAAATATTCGCCGCGACCGGGCACGCCCGCCGCCGAGCGGGACGATCAGGTAGACGAGGCCGTCAAGGTCGAGCGGCTCGCGCGGCTGCAAGCCGAGATCAACCGGCACCAAGCCGCGTTCAACGCGCGATGCATCGGCCGCACCTTCGACGTGCTGTTCGAGAAGCCCGGACGTCTACCCGGCCAATTGGTCGGCCGCTCGCCCTATCTGCAGCCCGTGCAGGTGATGGCGCCGCCGTCGCTGATCGGCAAGGTGGTGGCGGTGGCGATCACCGCGACCGGCACGAACAGCCTGTTCGGCGCGCGCGAGCAGACCTCGGTCGCGCGAATTGCGGCGCCGGAACCGGCTAACCTGGAGACCTGAACCATTGCGAACCCGCGGATCCGACAACAGCTCGCTCATTGCCTCTCCGGCCGCGGTCGGTGAGAGCGCCGCAACCCAGGTCGTGCTCGCATTCGACGACAACCGGCTCGCATCCGTGCTGTTCGGCCAATACGGGCAGAACCTCGCATTGATCGAGCGTCGACTCGGCGTCGTCGCCGACTCGCGCGGCAACCACGTCACCATCGAGGGATCGCGCGACGCCTGCGAGCAGGCGCGCCGCGTGCTCGAGGGGCTTTACGACCGGCTCAAGCGCGGCGACGACCTCGTGTCGGGCGATGTCGAGGGCGCGATCCGGCTCGCCATCGCGCAGGGCTCGCTGTTCGACTTCGATCCGACGGGAGTCCGGCAAAGCTTCGAGGAAATCAATCTGCGCAAACGGCCGGTGCGCGCCCGCACGCCGGCGCAGGACGGCTATATCCGCGCGCTGCGCCGCCACGCGCTCGTCTTCGGCACCGGCCCGGCCGGCACCGGCAAGACCTGGCTCGCGGTCGCACAGGCCATCATGCTGTTCGAGCGCAAGGAGGTCGACCGCATCGTCCTGTCGCGGCCGGCCGTCGAAGCCGGCGAGCGTCTGGGCTTCCTGCCGGGCGACATGCGCGAGAAGGTCGATCCCTATCTGCGGCCGATCTACGACGCGCTGTTCGACCTGATGGACGCCCGCATCGTCGAGCGCGCGCTGCAGACCGGCGAGATCGAGATCGCTCCGCTCGCCTTCATGCGCGGGCGCACGCTGACCAACGCCGTGGTCATCCTCGACGAGGCGCAGAACACCACGTCGATGCAGATGAAGATGTTTCTGACCCGGCTCGGCGAGAACAGCCGCATGATCGTCACCGGCGATCCGAGCCAGGTCGATCTTCCGCCCGGACAGACCTCCGGGCTGGCGGAAGCGGTCCGGCTGCTCGACGGCGTCGACGGCATCGGGCACTGCGTCTTCACCGCCGCGGACGTGATCCGCCATGAGCTCGTCGCGCGCATCGTCTCGGCCTATGACAAGGCGTCGGCGCGCAAGGGCGAGGCGAAGGAATGAGGCCGACGCGGCGGGAAGACGCACGCGGGCCGGCCGTCGACGTCGTCATCGCGTCAACGCGCTGGAACAAGACCCCGCATGCGGCGAAGCTCGTGCGGCGGACCATCGCGGCCGCCGCGCCGGTGCGCACGAGGAACGCCGAGTTGTCGGTGGTTCTGACCAGCAACCGCACGACAGCGGCCCTCAACCGCCAATGGCGCGGCCAGGACAAGCCGACCAACGTGCTGTCGTTCCCGGCGCCCAAGCGGGCGCACGCGCGAGCCGCCACGCGTGGCGCACCGCGCCATCTCGGCGACATCGTGATCGCCTACGAGACCACGGCGGCGAAGCGCGGGCGGAGCGCAAGCCGTTCGATCATCACCTGGCCCATCTGGCGGTGCATGGTTTTCTGCATCTTTTGGGCTACGATCACGAATCGCGACGCGCAAGCCCAAGCAATGGAGCGGCGCGAACGCAAGATCCTGGCGCGGCTCGGCGTTCCCGACCCCTACGCCGCGCGCGACGCCGACGATTGACGATGATGGCCGACAGCGACGCGCCGAAGATCAGCGAGACGACCGAGACAAGTGGCGAGATCAAGAACCTGCCGGTCCCGGTGCCGCCCGCCGGAGAGCCCCGCGCGAGGCGTCCGAGCGCTGGTTCACGCGCGTCTTGCGCGCCGTCTTCGGCTGGAAGACCGGCTCGATCCGCTCCGACCTCGAGGTCGTGCTCGAGGCGGGCGCGCCCGGCGACACCGGCTTCTCGCCCGAAGAGAGCGCCATGCTCAAGAACATCCTCGGCCTGCGCGAGCGCCGGACCAAGGACGTCATGGTGCCGCGCGCCGACATCGTTGCGGTGCAGCAGGACATTGCGCTCGGCGAACTCGTGAAGGTGTTCGAGACCGCCGCCCATTCGCGGCTCGTGGTCTACAAGCGACACGCTCGACGATCCCGCCGGCATGGTGCACATCCGCGACCTGATCGCGTTCATGACGGCGCACGCGACGGTCGATCCGGAAGCGAATACCCGGCGCAAGCGGCCGCTGCCGGCCGGGCTCGACCTCCTGGCGCTCGATCTGTCGATGCCGCTGTCGGCGGCCAGGATCGTGCGCACCATCCTGTTCGTTCCGCCGTCGATGCCGGCGATCGATCTGCTCGCCAAGATGCAGGCGACGCGCATCCATCTCGCGCTGGTGATCGACGAATACGGCGGCACCGACGGTCTCGTCTCGATCGAGGACATCGTCGAGCTGATCGTCGGCGACATCGAGGACGAGCACGACGAGGACGTCGAGCACCGTGTCGTGCGCCAGCCGGACGGCTCGTTCCTCGCCGACGCGCGCGCCAGTCTCGAGGAGGTCACGGCGCTGGTCGGCCCCGAATTCGACGTCGGCGAGGCGACCGAGGAGGTGGACACGCTGGGCGGCTATCTGGTCACTCGTATCGGGCGGGTGCCGGTGCGCGGCGAGCTGGTGCCGGGCCCCGGGCCATTCGAGATCGAGGTGCTCGACGCCGATCCGCGCCGCGTCAAGCGGGTCAGGATTCATCGCAGCAAGCAGCCGCCGGGCGGGCACGATGACGCACGCCCGGCGCGCCCCGCCGCCGCAACGCTCGCACCGTCCGCCGTCCCATCGCCTCCGGTCGAGCCCGCAACCGCGTCCTCCGACCCAGCCAAGCCGGCGAGCCAGCCGTGACGTTGGCCCGCCTCGCCCAACCGATCGTGCTGGCCTGGGGCTTTCGGCGGGCGCTGATCGCGTTTCTGGCCGGCGCGGCGTCGACGCTCGCTCTCGCTCCGCTCGACATCTGGCCGGCGATGTTCGTGACCATTCCGGTCGTGGTCTGGCTGCTTGACGGTGCCGCGGCCGGCCGCTGGAGCGGCGTCACCGCGGCGGCGGCGACCGGATGGTGGTTCGGTTTCGGCTATTTCCTCGCCGGCCTCTACTGGGTCGGTTTTGCGTTCCTGGTCGACGTCAAGACGTTCGGCTGGCTGATGCCGTTTGCCGTGATTGCGCTGCCGGCGGGCCTCGCCCTGTTCACCGCATTCGGATTCGGGCTCGCGCGCTTGCTGTGGACGCGCGGAGCGGCGCGCATCCTCACCCTCGCGGCGGCGCTGACCCTCGCCGAGTGGCTGCGCGGCCACGTCCTGACCGGATTTCCCTGGAACGTGTTCGGCTATGCGCTGACCAACCCGCTGTTGCTGGCGCAAAGCGTCGCGCTCATCGGTCTGTGGGGTCTCACCTTCGTTGCGGTGGCGGTTTTCGCGAGTCCCGCGGTGCTCGCCGACGAGCGCGCGGATACGCGCCGCCCTTGGCTCGCGCCGGCCGCCGCGGCCGCGATCCTGGCCGGGCTTGCGATCTACGGCGCGGTCCGGCTCGCCGTGACGCCGACCGCATTCGTCGACGGGGTCCGGTTGCGGATCATGCAGCCCAATTTGCCGCAAGACGAGAAATTCAACTACGCGAACAGGCGGCAGGTGATGCAGCGCTACACGGCGCTCTCCGATCGCGCCACCGGCCCGAGCTCATCGGGCGTGCGCGAGGTCACGCACCTGATCTGGCCCGAATCGGCGTTTCCGTTTTTCCTCACGCGCGAACCGGACGCCCTGGCGGATATCGCGCGGCTCCTGCCCGAAGGCACCGTGC
The DNA here is from genome assembly GCA_963791155.1 of uncultured Pseudomonadota bacterium. Lineage (GTDB taxonomy): Bacteria > Pseudomonadota > Alphaproteobacteria > Rhizobiales > Xanthobacteraceae > JAVDCA01. The sequence continues at coordinate 263,030 of CAWBRI010000012.1, read as the reverse complement.
TGATCACCGGTGCGGCGCGCGCCGTCGAGCCCGCCCCCTCGTCGCGCGATGTGCACGCCTACAACTCCATCTATGTGATCGATCACGCCGGCTCGATCCTGTCGATCTATGACAAGGTCCATCTCGTGCCGTTCGGAGAATATCTGCCGTTCCAGCGGTTCATGGAGCGTCTCGGCTTCTTGCAGCTGACCAAGTTGCAAGGCGGATTTCTCGCCGGAGACCGGCGCCGGGCCCTGTCGGTGCCGCGCGCGCCGAAGTTTCTGCCGCTCATCTGCTACGAGATCATCTTCCCGCACGACGTGGTGCCGGCCGGTGAGCGCGCCGGCTGGCTGCTCAACCTCACCAATGATGGCTGGTTCGGCGTGAGCTCAGGACCTTACCAGCACTTCCAGCAGGCGCGGGTGCGGGCGATCGAGGAAGGCCTGCCGCTCGTGCGCGCCGCCAATACCGGCATATCGGCAGTCGTCGACCCGGTCGGCCGGGTCATCAATGCGTTGCCGCTGGGGGTCGAAGGCGTGTTCGATTCAGCCCTGCCGGAGCCGCTGGGCCAGACGTTCTATTCACGCATGGGCGACGGCCCGGTCGGTTTGGTGCTCGCCGCGATCGTTCTGGTCGCCGCTTTCCGCCGGTTACGGCAAAAGAAATGATTGCTCCGGCAGCAAAACACCGTCTGGCCGACCTGAACGCTCGGGAATGGCAAGAATAAATATGCCAGATGCCCGTTTTGACAGCGTCGTTCCAGCCTACCTGGTCGGATGTGCTTCGCGATAACTTGTCGCGTTGCTGTCGATAGCCAGGGAAAAGATCGTCACAGGTTTCTGACAGCTACATCCGCCACGAAATCATCATTGAACATGGAACTATTCCGGATCACATTACAAGAATGAGAGGATGCATAGACGGTCGTTATAGCCGAGCCACGAGGGAGAGCATCATGGCAAAAAAAGCCCCCAATCCCGTCGATAGACACGTCGGGAGCCGCGTCCGAATGCGGCGCATGATGCTGTCGATGAGCCAGGAAAAGCTCGGCGACGCTCTCGGTCTCACGTTTCAGCAGGTGCAAAAATACGAAAAAGGCACCAATCGGATCGGCGCCAGCCGTCTGCAGCAGATTTCCAATATATTGCAGGTTCCCATCGCGTTCTTTTTCGAAGACGCCCCGGACGTCCCCGGCAGCCCGCGTGGCGGCACCAAGACGGCGCCCTCGCCGTCTTACGTCTCCGAGTTCCTCGCCACGACCGACGGCTTGGCGCTGACCAAGGCATTCGTGCAGATCGAGGATCCCAAGCTGCGACGGCGCATCGTCGACCTGGTCGAGCAGATCGCGGTCGATTACGGCAAATAACGCGGGGGCGACGCGGCCCTCGCACCACCCTTGAGGCCTTATCGGGCCTCCTCCGGGACCGAACCTCCGGCCTGCCCACCGAGGCCCACATCTTGACCGCGATGCGGGACACTGCAAGAAACACCCGCACATCACGGTTGGCGCGGCCTTCTCCGCGTCGTGCGGGGAGTAATCACCAGTGTCGCGCGCAAGCTATCTGTTCACCAGCGAGTCGGTTTCCGAAGGCCACCCGGACAAGGTCTGCGATCGTATTTCCGACGAGGTGGTCGACGCCTTCTTCGACCAGGCTCCCCGCCACGGCTGGGATGCGCGCAACGTGCGGGTCGCCTGCGAGACGCTCTGCACCACCAATCGCGTGGTCATCGCGGGCGAGACCCGCGGGCCCGCCACTATCACCAAGGATTACGTGGCGCATATCGCCCGGCTTGCGATTCGCGACATCGGCTATGAGCAGGCCGGCTTCCACTGGGAAAAGGCCAAGGTCGAGGTCCATCTGCACGCCCAATCGAGCGATATCGCCCAGGGCGTCGATTCGGCGGGCAACAAGGACGAGGGTGCGGGCGACCAGGGCATCATGTTCGGCTACGCGTGCCGCGAGACGCCGCAGCTGATGCCGGCGCCGATCTATTATGCGCACAAGATTCTCAAGGTCATGTCGGACGCCCGCCGCGCGGGCGAGACCGAGGCGCTCGGTCCGGACGCCAAGAGCCAGGTCACAATCCGCTACGAGGACGGCAAGCCGGTCGAGGCGACCCAGATCGTGGTTTCCACCCAGCATCTCGACGAGCACCTGTCGTCGCACGACATCCAGGCCATCATCGAACCCTTCGTTCACAAGGCATTGCCATCCGGCTGGATCACCAAGCACACGGTCTGGCACGTCAACCCGACCGGCAAATTCGTGATCGGCGGGCCGGACGGCGATTGCGGCCTCACCGGGCGCAAGATCATCGTCGACACCTATGGGGGGGCGGCCCCGCACGGCGGTGGAGCGTTCTCGGGCAAGGACCCGAGCAAGGTCGACCGCTCGGCCGCCTACGCGGCGCGCTATCTCGCCAAGAACGTCGTGGCATCGGAGCTCGCCCAACGCTGCACGATTCAGATTTCCTATGCGATCGGCGTTGCCAAGCCGCTCTCGCTCTATGTCGACCTGCACGGCACCGGCCAGGTCGCGGAGGCACGCATCGAGAAGGCGCTCGGCGAGGTCATGGATCTCACGCCGCGCGGGATTCGAGAGCATCTCAATCTCAACCGCCCGATCTATGCGCGCACGTCGGCCTATGGCCATTTCGGCCGGGCGCCCGACGCGGACGGCGGCTTCTCGTGGGAAAAGACCGACCTCGTCGATGCGCTCCGCGGCGCCGTAAGCTGAGGCGGCCCGCACGGGCCGATCCACGCCCGCGCGGCGAGCCGGCCACAGCCTGTCGCATGTTCTTGACGGCGGACCGGCGTCCATTCCGGATCGAGTCCGGGGCAGGCTTTCGCCGGAACATGCGCTCTACAGCCTGGCGCATGTTCTCATCGGCGAACCGGCGTCCACCCCGGATCAAGTCCGGGGCAGGCTTTCGCCGGAACATGCACTAATGTCCACGAGCGAACGCAGCGCAGGATCCCGCGGGGGCGCCTTCTTCGGCAGGCGCAAGGGCCATCCGTTGCGGCCGCACCAGGCCGCGCTGATGGAAAGCCTGCTGCCGCGGCTGGCGGTCGATCTCGGCGCGCCGCCGCCTGATCGGCTGGCTGCGCTGTTCCCTCACCCGCCCGAGGACGTCGGCCTCGAGATCGGCTTCGGCGGCGGCGAGCATCTGGTGGCCGAAGCGGCGACCCGCCCCCGGATGGGTTTCATCGGCTGCGAGCCGTTCGTCAACGGCATGGCGAAGGCGCTGGCCCTGATCGAGGCGCGTCACATCGAGAATATGCGCCTGCATTTCGGTGATGCCAGCGACCTCGTGGCTTGGCTGCCGCCGGCCGGCCTCGCGCGCGTCGATCTGCTCTATCCCGATCCCTGGCCGAAGCGCCGCCACTGGAAACGCCGCTTCGTGCAGGAGGCGAGCATCGCCGCGATCGCCCGCATCTTGCGGCCGAGGGGCGAGTTCCGCTTCGTCACGGATTGGCCGCACTATGCCGAGTGGACGCTTGCGCGGCTGATCCGATCGCCCCATTTCGTCTGGACCGCGGAGCGCGCCGACGACTGGCGCCAGCCCTGGCCGGGCTTCACCGGCACGCGCTACGAAGCCAAAGCCAAGCTGGCGGGTCGCGCACCCTGCTACCTCGTGTTCCGACGCACGGAAGCGCCAGCCACCGCGCCGGACGGCGGCGTGCCGCAGGAACGGCCCCAAAATCCGGAACTCCGGTGAGCCGCAGGGCGCCCGACGACCCTTGCGCCAAGGCAATAATCCGCTATATTCCGGTTGTCCGTATTGGACATCTCATAACGGTCGGATGTGATCCGAACGGCTTTTGAGAGTGGGCCCCGCCCGGGACCCGCTCTTTTTTGTTACCTGCGCGCCCCGCGACCAAGTCGAGGCGGACGCCGACCCGGGCGGAAGATTTGGCAATTCTGGTTGCGTCGGCCGCAAGGCCGGAAAGCGGGAATGCGAAGACACGCATGAGCGAGACGACCCACGCGCATGAAACCATGGAGCCGCGCCTGATCGCCGAGACCGGGACGGCAGCGCGCGTCGCCGCGGTCGTCGAGCCGGTCCTGGAAGGGCTCGGCTATCGGCTGGTGCGGGTGCGGGTGTCGGCAACCGACGGCTGCACCGTGCAGGTCATGGCGGAGCGGCCGGACGGCACCATGAAGGTCGAGGACTGCGAGGCCGCCTCGCGCGCGCTCTCGCCGGTGCTCGACGCGACCGATCCGGTCGACCGCGCCTACCGGCTGGAAATATCCTCGCCCGGCATCGACCGGCCGCTGGTGCGACGCTCCGACTTCGAGCGCTATGCCGGGCAGGTCGTGAAGGTCGAGATGACGGTGCCGGTGCGACGGCCGCAAGCGGTTTCGCGGAATGCTCCCGGCGCGAAGGCGACGCCGCCCGCATCCGCGGCGATGACGCGAAGGCCGGCCAGCCGGCGGAATTCCTGCTTCCGATCGAGGACATGGCGGAAGCCAAGCTCGTCCTCACCGACGCGCTGGTGACCGAAGCGCTGCGCCGCGCCAAGGCCGAGGAGCGCGAAGCACGCGAACGCGAGCGCGAGACGCAGCGCGAGCTGCGCAACGCGCGTCGCTACGGACATGCCCGTCCGCACAACGATTCCCGCCGCTCGTCCGGACACGTCCGGCCCGCGGCCCAGAACGAGGGAGAATGACCCATGGCCGTCAGTGCCAACAGGCTCGAGCTGCTGCAGATCGCCGACGCGGTCGCCCGCGAGAAATCGATCGACCGCGGCATCGTCATCGCCGCGATGGAGGACGCGATCGCGAAGGCGGCGCGCTCGCGCTACGGCAGCGAAACCGAGGTGCACGCCGAGATCGATCCGAAGAAAGGCGAGCTGCGGTTGTCGCGCCACATGCTGGTGGTCGAGACCGTCGAGAATCCGGCCAACCAGATCGGCCTCGAGGACGCCCGCCGCCACAATCCGGCGGCGCAGATCGGCGACGTGATCGCCGACACGCTGCCGCCGCTCGAATACGGCCGCATCGCCGCGCAATCGGCCAAGCAGGTGATCGTGCAGAAGGTGCGCGAAGCCGAGCGCGACCGCCAGTACCAGGAATACAAGGACCGCATCGGCGACATCGTCAACGGCATCGTCAAGCGGGTCGAATACGGCAACGTGGTCGTCGATCTCGGCCGCGGCGAGGCGATCGTGCGCCGCGACGAGATGCTGCCGCGCGAGGTCTTCCGCAACGGCGACCGCATCCGCGCCTATATCTACGACGTGCGCCGCGAGCCGCGCGGCCCGCAGATCTTCCTCTCGCGCACCCATCCGCAGTTCATGGCGAAGCTGTTCGCCCAGGAGGTGCCGGAAATCTACGACGGCATCGTCGAGGTGAAGGCGGTCGCCCGCGATCCGGGCTCGCGCGCCAAGATCGCGGTGATCTCGCGCGACTCCTCGGTCGATCCGGTCGGCGCCTGCGTCGGCATGCGCGGCTCGCGCGTGCAGGCCGTGGTCAACGAGCTGCAGGGCGAGAAGATCGACATCATTCCGTGGTCGCCCGACATCGCGACCTTCGTGGTCAACGCTCTGGCCCCCGCCGAGGTCGCCAAGGTCGTGCTCGACGAGGACAAGGAACGCATCGCGGTCGTGGTCCCGGACCAGCAGCTCTCGCTCGCGATCGGCCGGCGCGGCCAGAACGTGCGGCTCGCCTCGCAGCTCACCGGCTGGGACATCGACATCCTGACCGAGCAGGAAGAATCCGAGCGCCGTCAGGCCGACTTCGAGCAGCGCACCAAGATGTTCATGGACGCGCTCAACGTCGACGAGGTGGTCGGCCAGTTGCTCGCCTCCGAAGGCTTCGCGCTCGGTCGAGGAACTGGCGGCGGTCGAGGCCAAGGAAATCTCCTCGATCGAAGGCTTCGACGAGGAGACGGCGGCCGAATTGCAGACCCGCGCCAGCGACTACCTCGCTCAGATCGAGGCGGAATTCGACGACAAGCGCAAGGCGCTCGGCGTCTCCGACGACCTCAAGGAGATTCCGGGCGTCACCACCCCGATGCTGGTCGCGTTGGGCGAAAATGACGTCAAGACGGTCGAGGATCTGGCGGGCTGCGCCACCGACGACCTCGCCGGATGGACCGAGCGCAAGGACGGCGAGACCACGCACAATGCCGGCTTCCTCGACGGGTTCGATCTCACCCGCGAGGAATGCGAGGCGATCGTCATGCAGGCCCGCCTCAAGGCGGGCTGGGTCACCGAGGCCGACCTTGCTCCGCCGCCGGTGGAAGAGCCGGCCGAGGCCGCGGCGGACGCCGCGCTGCCCGCCCAGTAAGGCAAAGGACCGACGCGATGCTCGCGCGCCCCGATGATGCCGATACCGATGCCGGACCGCGGCGTGTCGCGGCTGGGACCGAACGGCTGTGCATCGTGACGCGCGAGGTCAAGCCGATCGACGAGATGATCCGTTTCGTGGTCGGGCCGGATCTCGCGGTCGTGCCCGATCTCAAGCGCAAGCTGCCCGGCCGCGGCGTCTGGGTGACCGCCCGGCGCGACATCGTCGCGGCGGCGGCCAAGCGCGGGGCGTTCGCCCGCGCGTTTCGCGCCGACGTGAAGGCCCCGCCCGATCTGGCGGCCATGGTGGAAGGCTTGATCGAGCGCTCCCTGCTCGACGCCCTGGCGATCGCCCGCAAGGCCCGCCAGGTGACGGCCGGCCATGCCAAGGTCGAGGCGGCAGCCGACCAAGGGATGGCTGCGGCCTATGTGCACGCGTCCGATGCAAGCCGCGACGGCGTGCGCCAGATCATGGCCGCAATTCGGCGGGGCTACGGCCCGGAAGCCTCGAATATCGTGGTTATCGATGCATTTACGTCAGCTCAATTGGATTTGGCACTTGCCCGTCCAAATGTGATACATGCTGCGCTGCTTGCCGGCCGAGCCAGCGATACCGTACTGGCGCGGTGGCGAATCCTTGCTCGGTTTCGGATGGAACATCCGGACGACCAGGGCGGGCGGCAACCAGACCTAGAGGCCCCGAGATTGGGATCGGAATGACAGAGACCAAGCACCCTAGCGAGAAATTGACGGTCGCCCCCACCAAGGCGACCCTGTCGCTCAAGCGCCCTGGCGTCGAACAGGGCGTCGTGAAGCAGAGCTTCAGCCATGGCCGCACCAAGGCGGTCGTGGTGGAGAAGGTCAAGAGCCGCCGTGGGGAAGCCAAGTCGGAGCCGGCACCGGCCGCAGCCGCCGCCACGCCGGCAGCCGCTCCGGCGCCGACCGCACCGATTCGCCGCACCCTGACCGCCGCCCGCAGCGCGGCGCCCGCTCCGGCCGCCGCCCCGGCAGCCGGCGGCGCAAAGCCGGCCGGCGGCGTGGTCCTGCGCACGCTCACCGATGAGGAGCGCAACGCGCGCGCCAGCGCGCTCGAGACCGCCAAGGTACGCGAGGCGGAGGAGCGCCGCGTCGCCGAAATAGAGGCGCGCCGCCGCAACGAACGCGACTCGGTCGAGCGAACCGAGCGGGAGCGCGCCGAAGCGCGCAAGCGCGAGGAGGAGGACCGCCGCCGCCACGACGACGAGGCCAAGCGCAAGGCCGAGCAGGAAGCCAAGAAACGGTTCGGCGACGACGAGGCAAAGGCGAAAACCGCCGCCGCAGCCACCACCATTCCGATCAACCTGCGCAACGTCCTGCCCGAAATCGAGGAAGACGAGGCGCCTCGCACGACCCGCCGCGGTGGCGGTCCGGCACGGCCCGCGACTGCGCCGAAGCCGACGCGCGCCGGCCCGCAAAAAAGCCGCGGACGCCTGACGGTCGTCACCGCGCTCGACGCCGGAGAGGTGCGCGAGCGTTCGGTCGCGTCGTTCCGCCGCCGGGTCCAGCGCTTGAAGGGGCACGCCGCCAATGAACCGAAGGAGAAGCTCGTCCGCGAGGTAACGATCCCCGAGGCGATCACGATCCAGGAGCTCGCCAACCGCATGGCGGAGCGCGCGGTCGACGTGATCCGTCTCCTGATGAAGCAGGGCACGATGGCGAAGATCACCGACATGATCGACGCCGACACCGCCCAGCTCGTCGCCGAGGAACTGGGCCACAGCGTCAAGCGCGTCGCGGCATCCGACGTCGAGGAAGGCCTGTTCGACAAATCCGACGATCCCGCGAACCTGGTGTCGCGGCCGCCGGTGGTGACCATCATGGGCCATGTCGATCACGGCAAGACCTCGCTGCTCGACGCCATCCGGGTCACGAACGTCGCGGGCGGCGAAGCCGGCGGAATCACGCAGCACATCGGCGCCTATCAGGTGACGGCGCCCTCGGGCGCAAAGATCACCTTCATCGACACGCCCGGCCACGCCGCGTTCACCGCGATGCGCGCACGCGGCGCCAAGGTGACCGACATCGTGGTTCTGGTGGTCGCGGCCGATGACGGCGTGATGCCGCAGACGGTCGAGGCGATCCACCACGCCAAGGCCGCCAAAGTGCCGATGATCGTCGCCATCAACAAGATCGACAAGCCGGACGCCAAGCCGGATCGCGTGCGCACCGAATTGCTGCAGCACGAAATACAGGTCGAATCGCTCGGCGGCGACGTGCTCGACGTGGAAGTATCCGCCACCAAGAAGCTCAACCTCGAAAGGCTGCTGGAGACGATCAATCTGCAGTCCGAGGTCCTCGATCTCAAGGCCAATCCGGTCCGCCCCGCCGAAGGTACCGTGATCGAGGCGAAGCTCGACCGCGGACGCGGACCGGTAGCGACCGTGCTGGTGCAGCGCGGCACGCTGCATGTGGGCGACATCGTGGTGGCGGGCGCCGAGTGGGGTCGCGTGCGCGCCCTGGTGTCCGACACCGGGGCCTCGATCACCGAAGCCGGCCCGTCGACGCCGGTCGAGGTGCTCGGCTTCAACGGCACGCCGGAAGCGGGCGACCGCCTGGCGGTGGTCGAGAGCGAGGCGCGTGCCCGCGAGGTGACCGATTACCGCGCGCGCGAAAAGCGCGAGAAGACCGCGGCGCGCGCGCTCGGCATGCGCGGCTCGCTCGAGCAGATGATGAGCCAGCTCAAGAGCTCGGGCCGCAAGGAATTCCCGCTCGTGATCAAGGGCGACGTGCAGGGCTCGGTCGAGGCGATCGTCGGCTCGCTCGACAAGCTCGGCACGCCCGAGGTCGGCGCGCGAATTCTCTATGCGGGCGTTGGCGGCATCAACGAATCCGACGTGACGCTGGCGGAAGCCTCCGGCGCCGCCATCATCGGCTTCAACGTCCGCGCCCACAAGGAGGCGCGCGAGGCCGCCGAGCGGATGGGCATCGAGATCCGCTACTACAACATCATCTACAATCTGGTCGACGACGTGAAAAAGGCGATGTCCGGCCTGCTCGCGCCGACGCTGCGCGAGACCATGCTGGGCAACGCGCTGATCCTCGAAGTGTTCAACGTCTCGAAAGTCGGCAAGGTCGCGGGCTGCCGGGTCACGGATGGAACGGTGGAACGCGGCGCCAATGTCCGCCTGATCCGCGACAACGTGGTCATCCATGAGGGCAAGCTGTCGCAGCTCAAGCGCTTCAAAGATGATGCAAGGGAAGTCGCCGCCGGCCAGGAATGCGGCATGGCCTTCGAGAACTACCAGGACATGCGGCAGGGCGACGTCATCGAGTGCTACCGCGTGGAGCAGATTCAACGCTCGCTGTGAGTCCAATACTCAGGCCTGCGCGAACCATCCATTCGGGCTATTGGAAAGAAATCGACGGGCTGAGTGGCGGCGCGGCCGCCTGCATGCCGTGTTTGCAAGGCAGATGATCATGTCGCGCGACCATCATCGCGAATCCGGCTCGGTACCCACCCAGCGCGCCCTGCGCGCCGGCGAGGTCATTCGCCACGCCATCGCGGAAATTCTGTCGCGCGGCGAGGTGCATGACCCGGTGATCCAGGGCCATCTCATCACGGTGCCCGAGGTGAGCATGACCGCCGACCTCAAGCTCGCCACCATCTACGTGATCCCGCTCGGCGGGCGCGACGTGAAGAAGGTGCTCGCCGCGCTCGAACGCAACAAGCGCTATCTGCGGGGCGAGATCGCCCGGCGGGTCAACCTGAAATTCGCGCCCGACATCCGTTTCCGCGCCGACGAGCGTTTCGACGAGGCCGAGCGCATCGAGAAGCTGCTGCGCACGCCGCAAGTGCAGCGCGACCTTGTTCCCCCCTCCGATCACGAATCCGAGGACTGACCATGAATGACGACACGGCAGTCCAGGCGCCCGCTCAGGCAGGCGCCCTCCCGGCCGATGCGCCCGACAAGCCGAGGGGGCAGCGCAAGCGCGAGAAGCACGACGTGCACGGCTGGGTCGTGCTCGACAAGCCGGTCGGCATGACATCGACGCACGCGGTTTCGGTGATCAAGCGCCTCTTTCTGGCCAGGCGCGCCGGCCACGCCGGCACGCTCGACCCGCTCGCCTCCGGGTGCCTGCCGGTCGCCCTCGGCGAGGCCACCAAGACGGTTCCGTTCGTCATGGATGGGCAGAAGACCTACCATTTTACCGTTCGATGGGGGGAGGAACGGGATACCGACGACGCCGAAGGCCGCGTGGTTGCGACCAGCGCCGATCGTCCGGGCGTCGACGCGATCCGCGCGGTCCTGCCTGGCTTCATCGGGACCATCGCGCAGGTGCCGCCGCGCTACTCCGCCATCAAGATCGCGGGCGAGCGGGCCTACGACATCGCCCGCGACGGCGAGGAGGTGGAGCTCGAGGCCCGTCCGGTCGACGTCCACAGCCTCGCCATCGTCGAGGCGCCGGACCGGGACCACACGGTGTTTGCGGCCCAATGCGGCAAAGGCACCTATGTGCGCGCCATTGCGCGCGATATGGGGCGCCTGCTCGGCTGCGGCGGCCATGTTTCGGCCCTGCGGCGGACGGCGGTCGGTCCGTTTACCCATAACGACATGATTACCCTGGAAAAGCTCGAATCTTTGTGTCATAGAGCCGCTGCCGGCGAGGTCAGCCTCGCCGACGCGCTCATGCCCGTTGCGACCGCGCTGGACGACATCCCGGCGGTGGCCGTCAGTCGGGCCGATGCGGCGAGGCTCCAAAGGGGCCAAGCCGTCCTGATGCGCGGACGGGACGCACCCGTCTTCAGCGGCACGCTGTACGTCACGGCGTCGGGTCAGCTTATTGCCCTTGCCGAAGTCGACGGCGGTGAAATCGTTCCCAAGCGCGTGTTCAACCTCGCCGGACTGCAGGGCAGAGCCGGCCGCCAGGAAGGTGTTTGACGATGTCGGTTACGACAGAACGTAAGGCGGAAGTCATCAAGACTTATGCGAAGAAGTCCGGCGACACCGGGTCGCCGGAGGTGCAGGTCGCGATCCTGTCCGAACGGATCAATAATCTCACCGAGCATTTCAAGACTCACGTGAAAGACAATCATTCGCGGCGAGGCTTGCTGAAGATGGTGTCGCAGCGTCGCCAGCTTCTCGATTATCTCAAGCGCGCCGACGAAGGCAGCTACAAGAACCTGATCGAAAAGCTTGGTATTCGCCGCTGACGACGATCTGCGCGGGATGGAATTCCCGCGCATGTTCCAGCGGATGGCGTTTCGCCGCATCCGCTGCGCGAGGCCCGGCCGCGTATATGCGGCCGGGGCATGCCGGACTTACCAGGAGCTCCGGTCACCAGAAGGCTCGAAGGCCATGGCAGGATCGCCGGATGCTGTTTGGGGGCAACTCACCCGCAGCCTCTCGCCGTCTTGCTCATGGCTTTCGGACAAGTACCGATTTGGCGGCGCGCCCCGGCATGCCCGACGCGCGAACAAGCCAAATCGGTACAAACTTAACCGGTGTACGTTCTCACGAACATCGCGCCTGGCGCGATGTTCGTGAGAACGTACTTGCCGAAAACCATGAGAGAAAACAACTATGTTCGACATTCATCGTGAGGAGCTCGATTGGGGCGGCCGCAAGCTCGTCCTCGAAACCGGCAAGATAGCCCGCCAGGCGGACGGCGCCGTATTCGCCAGCTATGGCGAGTTGACCGTGCTCGCGACCGTGGTCTCCGCCAAGGAACCCAAGCCCGGCATCGACTTCCTTCCGCTTACCTGTAACTACCAGGAGAAGACCTACGCGGCGGGCCGCATTCCGGGCGGCTATTTCAAGCGCGAAGGCCGTCCGACCGAGAAGGAGACCTTGGTCTCCCGCCTGATCGACCGGCCGATCCGGCCGCTGTTCGCCGACGGCTACCGCTGCGATACCCAGGTGATCGTCACCACGCTGTCGCACGATCTCGAGAACGATCCTGACATTCTGGCGATGGTCGCTGCGTCCGCCGCGCTCACGCTGTCAGGCGCTCCATTCATGGGCCCGATCGCCGCCGCCCGCGTCGGCTTCATCAACAACGAATACGTGCTCAACCCGCAGGTCGACGAGATGCCGGAGAGCAAGCTCGACCTCGTCGTCGCCGGCACCCAGGACGCGGTCCTGATGGTCGAGTTGGAGGCGAAGGAACTGCCGGAAGCCGTCATGCTCGGCGCGGTCATGTTCGGCCACAAGCACATGCAGCCGGTGATCGACGCGATCATCCGGCTCGCCGAGAAAGCCGCTAAGGAGCCGCGTGATTACAAGCCCGCCGATCATTCGGCGCTCGAGAAGCAAATGCTCGGCCTGATCGAGAAGGAGTTGCGCTCGGCCTATGCGATCCCCTCCAAGCAGGAGCGCCACGTCCAGGTGGACGCCGCCAAGGCCAAGGTGGTGGCGCATTTCTGCCCCGAGGGCGCGGAGAGCCCGCCCTACACCAAGCTGCAGGTCGCCGCCGTCTTCAAGGAGATCGAGGCCAAGATCGTGCGCTGGAACATTCTCGATACCGGCAAGCGCATTGACGGCCGCGACGTCAAGACGGTGCGTCCGATCCGGTCGGAGGTCGGCGTGCTGCCGCGCGCCCACGGCTCGGCGCTGTTCACGCGCGGCGAGACGCAGGCGCTGGTCGTCGCCACGCTCGGCACCGGCGAGGACGAGCAATATGTCGACGCCCTCACCGGGACCTACAAGGAGACGTTCCTCCTGCACTACAATTTTCCGCCCTTCTCGGTCGGCGAGACCGGCCGGATCGGGGCGCCCGGGCGGCGCGAGATCGGCCACGGCAAGCTCGCCTGGCGCTCCATCCGTCCCGTGCTGCCGCTGCACCACGACTTCCCGTACACCCTGCGCGTGGTCTCGGAGATCACCGAGTTCGAACGGCTCGTCGTCGATGGCGACCGTGTGCGGCACCTCGCTCGCCCTTATGGATGCGGGCGTTCCGCTCAAGGCGCCGACCGCCGGCATCGCGATGGGGCTCATCCTCGAGGACCAGCGCTTCGCGGTACTCTCCGACATCCTGGGCGACGAGGATCATCTCGGCGACATGGACTTCAAGGTCGCGGGCACCGAGAAGGGCATCACCTCGCTCCAGATGGACATCAAGATCGCCGGCATCACGGAAGAGATCATGCGGGTGGCCTTGACCCAGGCCAAGGACGGACGCCTGCACATCCTCGGCGAGATGGCCAAGGCGATCTCCTCGGCGCGCGCCGAGCTCGGCGAGCACGCGCCGCGCATCGAAGTGCTGATGATCCCGACCGACAAGATCCGCGAAGTGATCGGCACCGGCGGCAAGGTGATCCGCGAGATCGTGGAGAAGACCGGGGCCAAGATCGACATCTCGGACGATGGCACCGTCAAGGTCGCATCCGCGTCGGGCGAGTCGATCAAGGCGGCGCTCAACTGGATCAAGTCGATCGCCTCCGATCCGGAGGTCGGCGTCATCTACGAAGGCACCGTCGTCAAGGTCATGGACTTCGGCGCGTTCGTGAATTTCTTCGGCTCCAAGGACGGCCTCGTCCACATCAGCCAGCTTGCCCCCAACCGGGTGCAGAAGGTGACCGACGTGGTCAAGGAAGGCGACAAGGTCAAGGTGAAGCTCTTGGGCTTCGATGATCGGGGCAAGGTCCGCCTGTCGATGAAGGTCGTCGACCAGGCAACCGGCGAGGACCTGGAGAAGCGCAAAAGCGAGGACGGCGAGACGCCGCGCGAGGCGGCCACCGGGGCGGAGTGAGCCCGGCGGCTTTCGCGGAACACGCAAGGGCGGCCGAAAGGCCGCCCTTTTTTTGTTTCGTGGGACCTACCTATCGTCGCCATTGCGCGCGCGAACACGACGAGCCCCAAGGGCGGCGGTCAGACCCGGTGCGGCCCGGTCTCGGTTCGCGCTATTGCGCCGCATCCTTCGCGGCGCCGCCGCCGGCGCCCTCGGCGCCTTCCGCGCGCAGGTCGTCCGGCTGCGGCATCGCGATGACGTTGTAGCCCGAGTCGACGAAATGGATCTCGCCGGTGACGCCGGTCGAGAGGTCGGAGAGCAGATAGAGCCCGGCGCCGCCGAGCTCTTCGAGCGTCACGCCCCGCTTGAGCGGCGAGTGCTGCTGCTGGAACGCAAACATGAATCGCGCGTCGTTGATGCCGGCACCCGCGAGCGTGCGGATCGGTCCGGCTGAGATCGCGTTGACGCGGATGCCGCGCCCGCCGAAGTCGACCGCGAGATAGCGCACCGAGGCCTCGAGCGCGGCCTTGGCGACGCCCATCACGTTGTAGTTCGGCATCGCCCGCTCGCCGCCATTGTAGGTGAGCGTCACCATGGCGCCGCCCGCCGGCATCAGCGCGGCCGCGCGCTTGGCGGCCTCGGTGAAAGCGAAGCACGAGATCAGCATGGTGCGCTGGAAATTCTCGCGCGTGGTATCGGCGTAGCGGCCTTTCAGTTCGTTCTTGTCCGAGAACGCGATGGCGTGAACGAGGAAATCGAGCGAACCCCATTCCTTGCCGATGGCGGAGAAAACCGCGTCGACCGAGTCGACATTCTCGACGTCGCACGGCAGCACCAGCGAGGCGCCGACCGAGTTCGCGAGCGGTTTGACCCGCTTTCCGAGCGCCTCGCCCTGATACGTAAAGGCGAGCTGCGCGCCATGCGCCGCGAGCGTCTTGGCGATGCCCCAGGCGATCGAGTGGTCGTTCGCGACCCCCATGATCAGCCCGCGCTTGCCTTGCATCAAACCCTGCATGAATCCCACCACGCGTTTCGCTTTACGTCGTCATCCTAGAGCATGTCCCGTTCCTGCGGAATCGAAACATGCTCTAGATTCATGGAATGGCGCATGTTCTTGTCGGCGAACCGGTATCCACTTCGCCGGAACATGCGGCTGGAGCAAGATCGCTTCAGATCGAAGCGATCTTGCTCTCTATCTTCTTGTCTTTGCGCATGATCTTGTCCGAAAAATCTGTCAACTTTTCGGGATCATGCGCTAGTCATCGATCACGCTTCCAACCGCTTGAAGACCACCGAAGCATTGGTGCCGCCGAAGCCGAACGAATTCGACAGCACGCAGCCGAGCGCGACGTTGTCGCGGCGCTCGCGCACGATCGGCATGTCGGCGAAGGCGGGATCGAGGGTCTTGATATTGGCGCTCTCGCAGATGAAGCCATTGTTCATCATCAGGAGCGAATAGATCGCCTCCTGCGCGCCGGCCGCGCCGAGCGAGTGGCCGGTAAGCGATTTGGTTGCCGAGATCGGCGGCACCTTGCCGCCGAACACCTCGCGGATCGCCTCGATTTCCTTGAGGTCGCCGATCGGCGTCGAGGTAGCGTGCGGATTGATGTAGTCGATCGGCGCCTTCACGGTCGCGAGCGCCATCTTCATGCAGCGCACCGCACCCTCGCCCGATGGCGCCACCATGTCCTCGCCGTCGGACGTCGCCCCGTAGCCGGCGAGCTCGGCGTAAATTCTCGCGCCTCGCGCCTTGGCGTGATCGAGCTCCTCGAGCACCAGCACGCCCGCGCCGCCCGCGATGACGAAGCCGTCGCGATCCGCGTCATAGGCGCGCGAGGCGGTCGCCGGCGCGTCGTTGTATTTCGACGACATGGCCCCCATGGCGTCGAACAGGACCGAGAGGGTCCAGTCGAGCTCCTCGCAACCGCCCGCGAAGATGATGTCCTGCTTGCCCAGTTGAATGATCTCGGACGCGTTGCCGATGCAGTGGTTCGAGGTCGCGCAGGCCGAGGAGATCGAATAGTTGACGCCCTTGATCTTGAACCAGGTGGCGAGCGTCGCCGAAGCGGTCGACGACATCGCCTTCGGCACCGCAAACGGGCCGACGCGTTTCGGCCCCTTCGTGCGGGCGATGTCGGCGGCCTCGACGAGCGCGCGCGTCGACGGGCCGCCCGAACCCATGATGATGCCGGTGCGCGGGTTGACGATATCGGACGCTTCGAGCCCGGCGTCGCGGATCGCCTGCTCCATGGCGACGTGATTCCAGGCGGCGCCGCCGCCCAGGAATCGCATGGCGCGGCGATCGACCAATTCGGCCGGATCGAGCGTCGGCGCGCCCTGCACCTGGCTGCGAAAGCCGAGTTCCGCGTATTTATCCGCCCGCGTGATCCCGGATTTCGCTTCGCGCAGACTTGCGAGCACTTCCTGCGTGGTGTTGCCGATGGACGAGACGATGCCCATCCCGGTGACGACGACCCGCCTCATGCCTGCCTCTTCCGCATCCTCATGGCGTTTTCCCGCGAAGCGCACTCCGGTTCGCCGGAAAATGCGCTGGATTCCATACTCAGTCGCATCTTCCGCGGCGAACCGGGGTCACCCAAATCAAGTCCGGGTCGGGCTTTGGCCGGACAATGCCCGAGCGCCGGCGCGCGATCCTCTCACGCCCCGCCCGGCGCCATCGCGGCGCCCTGACGGAACAGCCCGACCTTGATATCGAGCGCCTTGTAGATCACCGAGCCGTCCGCCGCGAGCCAGCCATCGGCAATGCCGAGCACCAGTTTCGAGCGCATCACGCGCTTGATGTCGATGCCGTACACGACCTTCTTGACGGTGGGAAGAACCTGACCGGAGAATTTCACCTCGCCCATGCCGAGCGCGCGCCCATTGCCGGTCGAGCCGAGCCAGCCCAGAAAGAAGCCGACCAGTTGCCACAAGGCGTCGAGGCCGAGGCAGCCGGGCATCACCGGGTCGCCCTTGAAGTGGCAGGCGAAGAACCACAGGTCTGCCTTCACGTCGAGTTCGGCGCGCGCCATGCCTTTGCCGTGCTCGCCGCCCGTCTCCGAGATCTCGGAGATGCGATCGAACATCAGCATCGGCGGCAGCGGAAGCTGCGGCCCCTCGGCAAACATCTCGCCGCGGCCGCACGCCAGCAACTGCTGATAGTCGAAACTCGATGGCCGATTGCTCATTCCCGTTCCGCCCTCGCTGCACGTTAGGTTCCCGACCGTGTGGGACGATTCCCTAACACACACCCGACCCGGGGGGCAAAGCCGACGCCGCGCCTGCGGCCGCGGCGCCTCGGCATCACTTTCGCGTGCGCGTATCGGCGCGCCGCGCGGACTTGTTGCGACGGAGTTGCAATCAGCCCTCCCGATGGATATAATTACATTTGAAACAATCTAATCTCAGTGCCGCCCAACCAAGAAAACAAAGGCGAATTGGATCATGCAACCGCGCCCCCCGACCGCGAACCGAGTGTCCACCGCCCTGGCGGGGCAGGCGCCGCGATCCGTTGCGCGCCCTGATCTCAATGGCTGCCCCTGGCATGACGTGAAGGCCAAGCTGCGGGACGTCGGGCTGCGGCCGACCCGGCAGCGCATGGCGCTGGGCTGGATTCTATTGGCCAAGGGCGACCGCCACCTGACCGCGGAAATGCTGTACGAGGAAGCCACCAAGGCCAAGGTCCCGGTGTCGCTCGCCACCGTCTACAACACCCTGCACCAATTCACCGAGGTCGGGTTGCTGCGCCAGGTCGCAGTCGACGGGTCGAAGACGTATTTCGACACCAACGTGACCGAGCATCACCATTTCTTTGTCGAAGGCGAGAATGCACTCGTCGATATCCCTGACGCCGAGGCGATCGTGGGCAAGATGCCGGCTGCGCCCGCGGGCTTCGAGATTTCACGCGTCGACGTGGTGGTCCGGCTCAAGCGCTCGCGCTGAGGCTCCGCGCGCCGATACGCTCGGCCTCTTGCGCCCCCAACCCCCAAAAAGAATCCGTCGCAAAACGGCGTGATGACCTGGCGGCTCGATGCAGACGCTTCGCTCGCGATTGTGCCCGCGTCGACCCACACGGGAATGAAATCGGGACGGCCGTCGGCGCGTCACCAATCCGCGCCCGATCGCGTTTTGCGGTAGACTGAGCACCCGCAACGAAGGGGGCCCGTGAGACGCGCGCTCGTGGTGCTTGTCGTCTCTGCGTGCATCGCCACGCCTTGTCTCTCGGCGCGGAGCGCTTCACCGCCGACCAGCCAACGGGACGGACTGTAACCCTCAGGGGTTTTTCCTGCGGTCCATTAATTTCTGGTTGAATCATCTCGTATTGCCACCCTGCCTCGCGCGTACTAGGCTAGCGCCTTGACGATTGAGTTGCCGCCCACCGGTCGAGCCAGGAGGTAGCGATGACTTCAACGGATCAGTCAGAGATCGTTCAGCTCAACGACGACAGCTTTTTTCCCAGACGACAATTCCTCCTGCAACTCGCCGCAACGGGCGCATTCGGGGCGATGTGGCCGAGCCTGGCCGAGGCGGTCGAGGAATGGGAAGACGGCGACCCGATGTGTCGCGTGGGCTATGCGGAGCTCAAGAAGCCCGATGGCTACGAGCTCGATGCGGCGTTTCTCAAGAGCTTTATCGGACTTCTCGGTCGCCATGACCGGCGTTACGTCGCTCGACCGGCATATGGCGGCGCAATACATGGACCGCTTCGCACGGCACCCGCAGCTATCTGCGACGTTGAAAAAGCTGATCGACGCCTATCGCGCGATCGCTCCCGACGACGCGCCCCCGACCGAGGATGCCGTCAAGCAGCGTTTCATGCCGCCGCCGCCCTTGAGCGATGAAGCCAAGCAGCTCAGCGATGGCGCCAAGCAGATCATTTATCTCTGGTACGTGTCGGCGTTCTTCCTGCCGCGCGCCGATGATCCCACCAAGAAGGTCTGGGTTTACGGCAGTCCGGAACAATACCGGCGTGCGCTGCTTTGGTCCGTCATCCAGGCGCATGCTCCCATGACTTCAGGCGGCCCTCCGGGCCACTGGGCGAACCCACCAGCCGCGTGACGTTCCATCATTCAATTTCTGGGAGCACACCATGAGGCCATACGTCAGCAGTGAGCAGCCGGAGTTCGACGTCGTCATCATCGGTTCGGGAATCGCCGGCGCGCTCGTGGCGCACCAGCTCGCAACAGCAGGACAGAAAGTAGTGATCCTCGAGGCCGGCGGTGTTGCGCCGGACGCGCTCGACCGGCTGGCGATGGCGCATAACTTCTACACCTCGCCGTCCAAATCGCCGGATTCGCCCTTCTGCGGCGAAGATGTGCTGCCGGTCGATCCGAATGCCCAGCCGGCGAAATACCGGTTCGTCCAGCCCGACCCGGTCGCCAATGGCGAGAACTATTATTTTTACGCTGATCCGCTCGATAACAACAATCCGAATCGTTTCAAGAGTTTCTATGAACGGCTGGTCGGCGGCGCGACCTGGCATTGGCAAGGCATCTATATCCGGATGCTCCCGAACGACTTCAGGATGAAGACGCATTACAAGTTCGGCGACGACTGGCCGGTCACCGATTGGCCAATCTCGTACGACGACGTCGAGCCGTGGTACGTCAAGGCCGAATACGAGATGGGAATTGCCGGGAGCGACGAGGAAAACAACGATTACTACCGGCGCCATTTCCAGGCCTACCGCAGTAAACCCTTCCCGATGCCCGCATTGGTGCCGAGCTATCTCGACAAGATTCTCGCGGCGGCCGCCAACGGAAAGACCCTGGACAAATTCCCGACTCATCCATTGAAAGTTAATACCGTGCCGCATGCGATCAATTCGCGGCCGCGCGATGGACGCCCGCCATGCGACGGACAAACGTCTTGCGTTCCATTGTGTCCCACCAGAGCTCGATACGAGGCGATCATTCATGTCGAGAAGGCAATTCGGGCCGGCGCGGTCCTGCGCAGCCAGTGCATCGTCACGAAACTCGAGCTCGACGATGCCAAGAAGCTGGTGACGCGGGTCAAGTACATCCGCTGGGACGGGGACGAGGATTGGGTGTCCGGCCGCATCGTCGTTCTGGCCGCGAATGGCATCGAAAATCCGCGTATCCTGCTGTACTCCGAAGCCGCCAACAGCAGCGACCAGGTCGGGCGCCATCTGATGGACCACCCGATCAAGCAGTCCTACGCGCTGGCGCGCAAAGCCCTTTATCCCTACCGTGGACCGCAGACGACATCGGATATCGCGGTGTTTCGCGACGGAGCGTTCCGCCGGGAATTCGCCGGTTTCAAGACATCGATCAAGAACGACGGCTGGTCCAGCGTATCGGCCACCATCACGGCTCCGCGCGGCGCCGCGGTTCCCACGCCGCCAAATCCCAAGCCGAACGCCAACGGCACGATTCTGGATTTTGTCGAGAACCAGAGGCTGTTCGGCGCCAACCTGCGCAAAACGCTTCATGCCCACGCGACACATCAGATCACGCTCAACAGCGCGTGCGAGCAGCTTCCATGGCCCGACAACCGGGTGACCCTGGCCAAAGCGAATCCCGACGCCTTCGGAATTCCGCGGCCCCAGATCAATTACCGGCTCTATGACGACAAGAACTACGTCGGAAAGTGCTTCGAGACGATCGTCGAGCTCCACCGCTTGGTCTTCAACCAACTCGGAATTCCCAAGGAGGACCAGTTTCTGCAGGAAGATCGCAAATTCTACGGCGGATCCGGACACATCATGGGAACGACGATCATGGGCAATGATCCGCGTAAATCTGTGGTCAACAAGGACTGCCGCGCGCACGACCATCCCAACCTGTTCATCCTGGGCAGCAGCGTCTTCCCGACAAGCTCGACCGCAAACCCGACCTCTACGATCGCGGCGCTGGCGTTGCGAGCAGCCGCAACGATCAAGAACCGGTTGCGCACGTAGGCTGCGGCGCATTGCGTCCGGCGCCTCGCCGGATTGAAGCGAGCGGATGACGACGAAAAGGCTCCGCCTTCGGCGCCGAGCTCGCTTCAAACCGAAGCGTCCTTGCTCTAGCATGCGGCTTTCGGGTCCACGAGAAAGCGGCGGCGCGCCCGGCCGAAGCGAACGACGCCAGGAGAAGCCCCCATGATCGACGCCCGCACGCGCGTGAAGATCGCCCCCAAAGGCATGGGTCTCAATGATTTCGTGGCGCAGCAGGAGGGCTTCTTCGCCGCCGAGGGTCTCGATGTGGATTTCGACTGGAAGACCTTTGCGGGCACGCAGTCGAGCTGGAAGAACCTCGACTATTTCCAGCGTCCGCAGGATCGCCCCTATACGGACGACAAGCAGGAGGTCATCCAGGGCGCCTGCGTCTGGGGCAGCATCTGCAATGCGAGCGCCGGCATGGGGCGGTTCGTGCCGGACGCCTATGGGGTCTCGCCCTGGGCCATCTTCGTGCGGCCGGATTCGCGGATTCGCCGGCCCGAGGATCTCAAGGACGTTCCGATCGCGGTCGGCCTGCGCGCAGGCAGCCACTTCAACGTGCCATATCGGCTCGAGAAATATCTCCCGCTCGCCAACATCAAGACCGTGAACACCGGCGGCTTCGGCGCCCGCCTGAAGGCGCTGCTCGACGGCGAGGTGGAGGCGGCCAGCCTGCTGCCTCCACAGATCGCGATGGCCGAGCAACTCGGCCTGCGAAAGATCATCGAGGATACGTTCCACACCTTGTGGTGGGTACCGGAGAGCGCCCCTCCGAAAGTGGTGCGGGCCTATCTGCGTGCCCTCGATCGCGCCGAAAAAGCGATGGATGCCGATCCGGAGAAATATCTGCCCTTGTGGAAGCTCGCGGTGCCGGCCGAATTCGAGACCTATCACCAGTGGGATTTTTCCAAGTTCGGACGGGGCGAGCGTTTCGTCTACCAGGCGATCCCGCGCGCGGAGTTCGACGAAACGCTCGAGCAGGTCAAACGCTGGGAACTCGATCAGCACCTCGGGGAGAAGAGCTTCGAAAAACTGGCCTGCTCGGCAAGCTCATAAACCTTCGGGAGCGCCCGAACGGATCGCCGCTAATCCACCTTCTCGCCCGGGTAGACGCCCCACAGGCGTTCCTGCTCGATCCAACCGTCGAAGCCTTCGCCGGAGAGCCTGCACCAGTTGCCGCTGCAGCGTTTCACCGAGGCGAGGACACCCGCCTGCAATTTGGCAGTGACAGCGCTTTGGCTGTCGGCGGACGCATGAAGCGCCACGAAGTCGTCAACCGATTTTGCGGGCGCCGCGATCAGGGCGGTGCGGCGTCCGGACAAGAGGGAGTGAAGGACCCAGCCTTCGGCGCCTTCCCAGTCGCGGATGCGTCGCCAGTTCTCGTATTCGGCAATGATCTCGACCGGAAGGCCGAGACGGGTATAGACCCAGTTGACGTCGTTTTCCTTGGTCGGTCCGGCCCGCACATTGACCCGCTCGGACTTGAGACTGACGAAGCGCGGCAGCGGCAGGCCGCTCGGGCCGTTCGGGCCTTCCGCCTGCGCGGCGGCGGCCGATCCCGCGGCGATCGCCGCAAGCAGCCATGCCAGCCTCAGCCCCGCTCCCGCCCAAAGTTCCGCCGGCATCGGACCCCGCCGCAATATGAGGAATGCACAGGGCCGGGAAAGCGAATCCCTGTGGTCATCCGTGAGTTTTTTAAGACGCTCCCGTAGGAGGATCGGCTCTTTGTCTTATCCAGGCCATCTGGTAGAGAAGGACCGAAATCGCCACCCGCGCCTGCCCCCGACGTCGACCCTCGCAGTGTCGACGAAGCGGGTTAATGAGGGATGAATTGGCGTATGTTCCAGCACGACCGGCCCTCGCTTGACCGGGGTTGGTCGGCTCGACCATGCGAACACCCGAGGATGCCCGGCTGCGGTGCGGCAACATGACACCGGAGCGCCGCCCGGCGTGAGAGAGGCAGATGGCGAACCGCAAGAAACCGCTCGTCGTCGTCACCCGCAAGCTGCCCGACAGCGTGGAGACACGCATGCGCGAGCTGTTCGACACGCGTCTCAATCTCGACGACAAGCCGATGAGCCAAGCCGAGCTCGCGGAGGCCACCAAGGTCGCCGACGTGCTGGTGCCGACCGTCACCGACCGGATCGATGCCTCGGTGCTCAGCCACGCCGGCGAGAAGCTCAAGCTGATCGCCAATTTCGGCAACGGAGTCGACAATATCGACGTCGCGACCGCGCTCCAGCGCGGCATCACGGTCACCAATACGCCGGGCGTGCTCACCGAGGACACCGCCGACATGACCATGGCGCTGATCCTGGCGGTGCCGCGACGGCTGGCCGAGGGCTCCACGGTGCTGACCGGCGACAAGGACTGGGCGGGCTGGAGCCCAACCTGGATGCTCGGCCACCGCATCTCGGGCAAACGGCTCGGCATCATCGGCATGGGCAGGATCGGCCAGGCGGTCGCCCGCCGCGCCCGCGCGTTCGGCCTGCAGATCCACTACCACAACCGCCGCCATGTGGCTCCCAAGATCGAGCAGGCGCTGGAAGCGACCTATTGGGAAAGCCTCGACCAGATGCTCGCCCGCATGGACATCATTTCGGTCAACTGCCCCCACACGCCCGCGACCTATCACCTGCTGTCGGCGCGCCGACTCAAGCTGATGCGGCCCGATGCCTATATCGTGAACACATCGCGCGGCGAGGTCATCGACGAGAACGCGCTCATCCGCATGCTGGCGGCCGGCGAGCTCGCGGGCGCCGGCCTCGACGTGTTCGAGCAGGAGCCGGCCGTGAACCCCAAGCTGCTGCGGCTCGCGCGCGCCGGAAAGGTGGTGCTGCTGCCGCATATGGGCTCGGCGACCATCGAAGGGCGCGTCGACATGGGGACCAAGGTCATCATCAACATCCAGACATTCATGGACGGCCATCGGCCGCCGGATCGCGTATTGCCGTCGATGCTGTGATCGCGCCGCCGATCCGGCGCCGATCCACGCCAAACGGACGGCGCGCTCGCGCGGGAGCCAAACATGCAATCTCGCGCATGTTCCGATGCCGGTTGATCGAAATGCGCCCGCAGGCGGTTACTTGCGGGCGGAATTCGATTAGATTGTCGCTGGTTTGCGTGTTGCACCCGTTTCGGAGGACGAACCGATGCGCGCACGGCTGGGGGCCATCGTTGTGGTCGCGCTTCTCTCGAACACCGCCGGTCACGCCGCCACACGGCTGACGTCGGCCGAAGTCCAGGCTGCCTTCTTCACCGGCCAGCCTTTCACGGCGTCAACGCCGTCCGGTGTCAAATTCAAGATGGTATTCGCGGCCGACGGAAAAGTGACACGCGAGCCGCTGGCGGGCGCCGGCGCCAAGGGCGAAGGCACCTGGAAGCTCGACAAGGACGGTTTCTGCACGACCTGGAAGGGCCAGAAGCCGAACTGCTACGCCGTGCTCGCAAGCGGCCAGAACAGGTGGTCGATCATGAAGGCGTCGACCCTGATGGCGGTGTGGAGCAAGTGAGCGCCTTGCGAGCGTCGCCAACCTGTCTCGATCCGCGCGACTGCCCACCTCAGCGGGATTGCCGGGAGAGAGCCCGACGACGCGCCATGGTTCTTCAAGCTTCGCCCGCATGTACCGACAAATCCCGGATCGTCGGATGCTCGCCTGACAGCGGGTTGGCAGGGTCCCAGGTGTAGCCGAGCGTCTCGAACCGCAGCGCGCGGGCATCGATCATCAAGAGCCGGCCGACCAGGCCCTCGCCGAATCCGACGATCTCGCGGATGACCTCGAGCGCGACCAGCGAGCCGATCACGCCGGTGAGCGCGCCCAGGATGCCGGCCTCGGCGCAGGCCGGTACGGTGCCGGGCGGTGGCGGCTCGGGAAACAGGCAGCGGTAGGTCGGATTGGGCCGGGAATCACTGCCGCGCTCGTGGGCACGGATCGTGGTGACGGTCCCGTCGAACACGCCGACCGCCGCGGTGACGAGCGGCTTGCCGGCGAGATAGCACGCATCCGACACCAGATAACGCGTAGCGAAATTGTCGGAACCGTCGGCGACCAGATCGTAGCGCCTGATGATGTCGAGCGCGTTCGCGGGCCCGAGCCTGACCGCATGGGGCTCGACCACGACGTGCGGATTAAGCCGCGCGATCACGGCCGCGGCGCTTTCGACCTTGGGCCGGCCGAGGTCCGGCGTGGCGTGGATGACCTGGCGCTGCAGGTTCGAGAGCGAAACCGTGTCGTCGTCAATGATCCCGAGCGTGCCGACACCGGCAGCCGCAAGATAAAGCAGCACCGGTGCGCCGAGCCCGCCGGCGCCGACCACCAACACACGCGCGCGCCCGAGCGCGGCCTGGCCGGGTCCGCCCACCTCGCGCAGGACGATATGGCGGGCATAGCGTTCGAGTTCGTCGGCCGTCAGCATGCAAAAGGTCCAGATCTGGGCCAGCCATCACGCGCCCAAGCGGCGGTGCGGTCAAGCGTCGTTTTGGCCGGCATTTTTACGCCGGCATGCGGCGGCTTGCGGCGGCTTGCGCCGGCGGGCCGGTACGGTAGGCTCCCGCGATTGGTGGCGCGGGGCTCGTCATGCGGATCGTCGGCGCGATGTTGGTGGCTCTCGCGGCCCTGGGATCGAATCCCGCCCCGGCCGAGTCGAAGCCCAAACCCGCGGTGGCGCAACCGAAGTCTCCAGCCGCCAGCCCGCCGCGCGCCGTCTATGCGGCCATGCCCGAAACCGAACGCAGGGCGATCCAGTCCGACCTGATCTGGACCGGCGACTACAACGGCCTCGCCAATGCGGACTTCGGCGACAACTCGGTCGCGGCCGTCAAGGCATTCCAGAAGCGCAACGGCGGCAAGGAGACCGGCATTCTCAATCCGGACGAGCGCTCGAAACTCGCCGAATCCGCCAGATCGAAGCAGGAGAGAGCCGGCTGGCGCATCGTCACCGACCGCACCACCGGGGCGCGCCTCGGCGTGCCGGACAAGCTGGTGCCGCAGGCCTCGCAAACCGCCGGCGGAAGCCGCTGGCAATCGGCACGCGGCGAGGTGCAGATCGAGACCTTTCGGGTCGCCGCCGCGGGCACGACGCTGACATCCGTCCTGGAGCGCATGAAGAAGGACACACCCAGCCGGAAGGTCGAGTACCAGGTCGTCAAGCCGGACTTCTTCGTGATCTCCGGACTTCAGGGCGGCGTGAAGAAATTCTACACGCGCGCTCAGATCAAGGGCGACGATGTGCGCGGCGTGACCGTCCTCTACGACCTCGCGATGGAGAACCTCCTGGAGCCGATCGTCGTCGCCATATCGAACACCTTCGTGGGCTTCCCATCTGCGCAAGCCGCGGGCACGGCCGGTCCGGGTCCCAGGCGCCAGGTCGAGTACGGGACCGGCATCGTGGTGAGCGCGAGCGGGCATATCGTCACCGACCGGCAGGTGGTCGACGACTGTCAGTTCCTTGTGATTCCCCGTCTCGGCAATGCGCAGCGCGTCGCCGAGGACAGCGCGGCCGAGCTCGCGCTGCTGCATGTCTTCGGGGCGCAGGACCTGGTGCCCGCCTCGATCGCGGGTGAGATCGGGCGCGGCACCGACGCCACGCTGATCGGCATCGCCGATCCGCAGGCACAGAATGGCGGCAGCGAGGTCTCGACCCTCAAGGCGCGCGTGCTCGCGACGGGCGGGCCATCACGGCCGATCGAGCCCGTGCCGGCGTCGGGCTTCGCGGGCTCGGCGGTGATCGACGGTGAGGCAAAGTTCCTCGGCATGGTCGGCCTGAGATTGCAAGCCGGCGCAGCCGGCGCGCAGGCCGCGATGGTGCCGGCCGAGGCGATCCGCGCATTCCTGCTGGCGCAAAGCATCGCGCCTGCGAGCGGCCGCACCAGCATCGAGCACGCCAAGGCCTCAGTGGTGCGGGTGATCTGCGTGCGGAAATAATATCGCGCGCCGCAGGCTCCGACTCGTCATTTCTTTTTTTCAGCCGCCAGCCGATCTTTCTCGGCCTCTTCGCGCGCATCGGACAGCGCTTGCCACAACGCGATCCCGCCGTGCTCGACGATGCTCTTTTGGCAAGGCTTGCAAAGGTATTCGCGAATTTCCCGTCCCGTGAACGTGGTCTTGTCCACCAGCTTCATCTCGCCGTCGCAATCCGGACACTTCACGGCATCACCTGTTGGTGAACTTCGCCGGCCGCTTCTCGATGAAGGCGGCCATGCCTTCCTTCTGATCCGCGGTCGCGAACAGCGAGTGAAACGCCCTGCGCTCGGCGCGGATGCCCTCGGCGAGCGTCGTCTCGAAAGCGCGATTGACCGCCTCCTTGGCGAGCATGACGGCAGGCAGCGACATCGACGCGATGGTCTCGGCCGCCTTCAGGGCCTCGTCCATCAGGCTGGCCAGCGGCACGATCCGCGCCACCAGGCCGGCACGCTCCGCCTCGGAGGCGTCCATCATGCGGCCGGTGAGGCAGAGATCCATCGCCTTGGCCTTGCCGACCGCGCGGGTGAGGCGCTGGGTACCGCCGATGCCCGGAATGACGCCGAGCTTGATCTCGGGCTGGCCGAACTTCGCGTTGTCGGCCGCGATGATGAGATCGCAATGCATCGCGAGCTCGCAGCCTCCGCCCAGCGCGAAGCCCGCGACCGCCGCGATCACCGGCTTGCGCACCCGCGCGACGCGGTCCCAGTCGGCGGCGAGATCGCCCATGAAGGCTTCCATGAAGGATTTCGTCGCCATTTCCTTGATGTCGGCACCGGCCGCAAACGCCTTATCCGAGCCCGTGATGACGATACAACCGATATTGGGATCGGCCTCGAACGTGTCGACCGCGGCGCCGAGCTCGCCGAGCAGTGCGGCGTTGAGCGCGTTGAGCGCCTGGGGCCGGTTGAGCCGCACAAGGCCGACCCTACCTTTGGTCTCGACGAGGATGTTTTCGTAGCTCATGGGAGATCTCGTTGGGCTGTCGAGAGCGTGGCCCGATAAGCGGCGGCGGGACCCGTCCCGGATTCAATATTTGGTCGCATTTTCTTCGACAAGATGGCGGCCGCCCCCGATCAGGACCGGCGCAGGCTTTGGCCGAAAAATGCTCCAGGTGCTGGCCTAGCCGAGACCTTCGCGCGACGCAACACGGTGTGGGCCGCCCTATGTATCGGCTCCCGCCGGTCGTAGAATGCCTGCAACCGGAGGAACCTCATGCGCACCGATTCGGGACGGACACATTCGCACATTCGCGCTTCCGTCATGGTGGCGGCAACCGGCGCGGCGCTGCTGATGGCCGGCGCCGCGCAGGCCGCCGACGAGCCGCTCGTGCTGGCGCGCGACGGCTACTTCTATGTCGGCGGCAGGACCACCACGGTCGACGGCCGCTCCTATGCGTCGCACCAGATGTATGTGGAGGTACGCGTCCCGGTGAAGCAGACGCATCGCTACCCGATCGTCATGGTGCACGGCGGCACCATGTCGGGCACCAACTTCACCGGCACGCCGGACGGACGCGAAGGCTGGGCGCAGTATTTCGTGCGGCGGGGTTTTGCGGTCTACGTGGTCGACCAGCCCGGGCGCGGACGTTCGGGGTATCTCGCGACGGCCTACGGGGCGGCGCGCAACGTGGATCGCGACAACGCCGCGCGCCGCTTCGTGGCGCAGGAAAAATACCAGCTGTGGCCGCAAGCCCATCTGCATACGCAATGGCCGGGCAGCGGCGAGGCGGACGATCCGGCGGCGCAGCAATTGGCGCAGAGCCAGCTGCCGGCGATCGAGGACTTCACCACGCAGCAGGTCCTGAACCGCGACGCCTTGTTGGCGCTGCTCGACAAGATCGGCCCGGCGGTCCTCCTGGTGCATTCGCAGGCCGGCGCGTTCGGCTGGCCGGTCGCAGACGCCAAGCCCGATCTCGTCAAGGCGATCCTGGCGATCGAGCCCAATGGCCCGCCGTTCTATGGCGTCGACTTCAAGGGCGCGCCCGACTTTTTCAGGCAGGGTCCTCTCGCCCTCAAATACGGCATCACGTCCGTCCCGCTCGCCTATGCGCCTGCCATCACGGACGCCGCGGAGCTTGCGATCGTGCAGCAGGACAAGGCGGACGGGCCGGACCTGGTGAGATGCTGGGCGCAGAAGGAGCCCGCGCGAGCACTGCCCAATCTGCAGAAGATGCCGATCCTCGTGCTCACCTCGGAGGCGTCCTATCACGCGCCCTACGACCACTGCACCGTCAAATACCTGCAGCAAGCCGGCGTCAAGCCGAGCTTCGTCAAGCTCGCCGACCTCGGCATCCGCGGCAACAGCCACGTCATGATGCTGGAAAGGAACAATCAGGAGATCGCGGCCGTGATCGCGAAGTGGCTGGACCAGAATTTGCCTGATTAGACGTCCAAGATGCCAGCGTATCCTGAACCGACCGATTCGACACGGGAATGAACGGGATTCCATGCGGCAGCGTGCACGACGGACTGTCCTGACCTTTCTCGCCGTCGCGGTCGCATGCATGGGCGTGTCCGCTGCGGGCAACCAGCCGGGCAGGCTGCCGACCAAAAAAACCGAATCCGCGAAGCCGAAAAGCACGAAGGGCGCACCGATACGCAAACGGGCCGCGCGGGGCATGCGGGCGAAAGGCTCGTCGAGGACTTCCGCCGCACATGAAGCGGCCAGGCTTGGCGCGGCCGTCGGTCACGAGTGCAACGGCAAGGCCGCGATGCAGCGCGACGAGCACCGGTGGGTCGTGCTGTGCTCAAGCGGCAAGACTTATCTTGTCGAAATTCCCTCGCCCCAGAGCGCCGGGACACCGCCGCTCGAGTGCTCGTTGGCGGGCAACGGACCCTTTCCCGGGTGCTTTCAGTAAGCGATAGTCGCAAAGCGCGTCACTTCTGGCACACCGGGCAGAAGAACGTCGAGCGCCCGGTCTGCACGATGCGCTTGACCGTGCCTTTGCATCCCGGCGTCACGCAGGGTTCGCCCTCGCGGTCGTAGACGCGGAAGTGATGCTGGAAGTAGCCGAGCTCGCCGTCGGTCTGGCGATGGTCGCGCAGCGACGAGCCGCCCGGCCTTGATGGCGTCTTCCAGCACCGCCTTGATGGCACGACCAGAGCTTCGGCGCGCTCGGTCGGAGCGCCCGCCTTGGTCGCGATCGTGGAGGCCTGCCGCTTGGGCGAAACGCCGCGCGCGGTGCAGCGTCTCGCAGACATAGATGTTGCCGAGCCCGGCCACGACCTTCTGGTCGGACAGCGCGGCCTTGAGGCTGGTCTTCTTGCCGCGGCAGGCCGCCGCCAGCATCGCGGCGTCGAATTCGTTGCCGAGCGGCTCGGGCCCGACCTCCCTCATCAGCGGATGGTCGGCGAGCTCGCTGCGCGGCACCAGCAGCATCAGACCGAAGCGGCGCGGATCGTTGAAGGCGATGCGCGCGCCCGACGACATGTGAAACACGATGTGGTCGTGCGCGCGGTCCTCCGCGCGCGGATGATGGAATTCGCCCGGCGTCTTTTCGCCGTCCTCCTTGCTGACCCGGAACGAGCCGGACATGCCGAGATGCATCATCAGCACCTCGCCGGAGGAAAGATCGGCGAGCAGATATTTCGCCCGCCGCCCGAGGCCGGTGACGGTGCGGCCCTCGAGGCGCTTGACGAAGTCCTGCGGCAACGGCCGGCGCAGGTCGCGACGGCGCGCCTCGACCTTGACGAAGCGCGCGCCCTCCATCACCGGCTGCAAGCCGCGGCGGACGGTCTCGACTTCGGGCAGTTCGGGCATGCGCGGCGGCCGTTAACCATACGCCCGGATCACGAGCGGGGAGAGGCTTTGTAGCGCCGCGGCGCTGGCCGCGCTATGGTCGCGCCGACAGGAAGATCCCATGACAGAACCCCGCCGCGACACCCATTTCGGCTTCCAGACCGTCGACCTCGACGCCAAACAGGGGCTGGTGGACGACGTCTTCCGGTCGGTGGCGCGGCGCTACGACCTGATGAACGACCTGATGTCGGGCGGCCTGCACCGCGCCTGGAAGGACGCGCTGGTCACCGCCGTCAACCCGCCGCGCGGCGAGCAAGCGTTCCGGCTCCTCGACGTCGCCGGCGGCACCGGCGACATCGCGTTCCGCGTCATCGCGGCGGGCGGGCCCGGCACGCGCGCGACCGTGTGCGACATCAATCCGGAGATGCTCGCGGTCGGCCGCGAGCGCGCGATCGAGCGCGGGCTCGACGACGCGGTCGAGCTTCGTCGACGGCAATGCCGAGGCGCTGCCGTTCCCGGACCGGAGCTTCGACGCCTACACGATCGCGTTCGGCATCCGCAACGTGCCGCGCATCGACGCCGCGCTCGCCGAAGCCTACCGCGTGCTCAAGCCGGGCGGCCGCTTCCTCTGCCTCGAATTCTCCACCGTCGACGTGCCGGGGCTCGATGCGCTCTACGACCTCTATTCGTTCAACGTCATCCCGGCGCTCGGCCGCTCGGTCGTTGGCGACGCCGACGCCTATCGCTATCTGGTCGAGTTGATCCGCCGGTTTCCCAAGCCGCAGGCCTTCGCCGACGATGATCCGGCCGCCGGCTTCCGCCGCGTGACCGCGCGACCGCTCACCGGCGGCATCGTGGCGCTGCATTCGGGCTGGCGTTTGTGATTTCGGCGCTCATCCATCTCGCCCGGCTGGCCCGCGCCGGCTTCGTGTTCGCGCGCGAAGGCGTGCTCGGGCTGGTCGATCCGGCGCCGCTGCCGCTGCCGGCGCGCGCGGCGCTGCGCCTGCGCGCGGCTGATCGAGCGGCCGACGAGCGGCGACAAGGCCAACCGCCTGTCGGTCGCGCTCACCGCGCTCGGGCCGACCTATGTCAAGCTCGGCCAGTTCCTCGCCACCCGGCCCGACGTGGTCGGCGATCGCGCTCGCGCGCGACCTGGAAAGCCTGCAGGACCGGATGCCGCCGTTTCCGCAGGCGCAGGCCGAGGCCGCGGTCGCGACCGCGCTCGGCCGCAAGCTCGAAGACGTCTTCGCCTCGTTCGGCCCGCCGGTCGCGGCCGCGTCGATCGCGCAGGTGCATCGTGCCGAGCTCGCGGGCAGCCGCGTGGTCGCCGTCAAGGTGCTGCGTCCCGGCGTCGAGCAGCGCTTCAAGACCGATCTCGCTGCGTTCTTCTGCGGTGGCGCGCACCGCCGAGGATGGTCGGCCGAGGCGCGCCGGCTGCGCCTGATCGAGGTCGTGCAGACGCTCGCGCGCTCGGTCACGATCGAGATGGACCTGCGGCTCGAGGCGGCGGCGCTCTCCGAGATGGCGGAGAACACCAAGGACGATCCGGATTTCCGCGTGCCCGCGGTCGACTGGGACCTGACCGCGCGCGACGTGCTCACGCTCGAATGGATCGACGGCACGCCGCTCAACGATCGCGACGGCGCTCGCGCGCCAAAGGCCTCGACCTGCCGGCGCTCGGCCGCACCGTGATCCAGACCTTCCTGCGCCACGCCATGCGCGACGGCTTCTTCCACGCCGACATGCATCCGGGCAACCTGTTCGTCGACCAGGACGGCAGGCTGGTCGCGGTCGACTTCGGCATCATGGGCCGGCTCGGCGCCAAGGAGCGCCGCTTCCTGGCCGAGATCCTGTACGGCTTCATCACCCGCGATTATCGCCGCACCGCCGAGATCCATTTCGAGGCCGGCTACGTGCCGCCGCAGCATTCGGTCGAGAGCTTCGCCCAGGCGATCCGCGCGATCGGCGAGCCGATCCACAATCGCTCGGCCGAGGACATCTCGATGGCCAAGCTCCTGACGTTGCTGTTCGAGGTGACCAGCCTGTTCGACATGCGCACGCGGCCGGAGCTGCTGCTGCTGCAGAAGACCATGGTGGTGGTCGAGGGCGTCGGCCGCTCGCTCGATCCCAGGCTCGACATGTGGAGCACCGCCGAGCCGGTGGTGCGCGAATGGATCGAGCGCAACCTCGGGCCAGCCGGCCGCATCGAGGACGCGGCCCAGGGCGCGGGCGAAGTCGGCCGCTTTCTCGGCGCAAGTGCCGGCCCTGCTCGGCCGCGCCGCCCGCATCGCCGACCAGCTCGACGCCGCCACCCGCGACGGCCTCGTGCTGGCGCCGGAGACGGTCGCCGCGATCGGGCGCGCTGAAGCGCACCGCAACCGCTGGAGGACGGTGGCGCTGTGGGTGATCGCGGCGCTGCTCGCCGCAACCCTGTGGCAGATTATGTAGGGTAATGATTGCATTGATTGCAGTGCAATCATCCGCTATAGTGGGCGTGCCCGGGAGAGGACCGCGACATGGCCAGCCTGACGATCCGCCAGCTCGACGATGACGTCAAACGCCGCCTGCGCCTGCGCGCCGCGCGCCATGGCCGCTCGATGGAAGAAGAGGCCCGGCACCTGCTCGCACTTGATCCGGACGCCGGACCGGCCCCAACCGCAACGCCGGAACGCCCCGACCGCGCGCGCGAGGGGCGCCCCGCCGCCGAGACCAGGGCTTCCGCTGCGCCGGCGCCGATCCGACGCCATGATCGGCTGTCCCGCAAACGCATTCTCCTCATCATCGGCGGCGGTATCGCGGCCTACAAATCGCTCGACCTGATCCGGCGGCTGAAGGAGCGCGGGGCGGCCGTGCGCGTCGTGATGACGCGCGCCGGCGCAGGAGTTCGTCACGCCGCTCGCGGCCGGCGCGATCGCGGGCGAGCGCGTCCATACCGACCTGTTCGACGCCCGCACCGAATTCGACATCGGCCATATCCGGCTCGCGCGCGACACCGATCTGATCGTGGTCGCGCCCGCGACCGCCGACCTCATGGCCAAGATGGCGGGCGGCCACGCCGACGATCTCGCCTCGACGGTGCTGCTCGCGACCGACCGGCCGGTGTTGATCGCCCCGGCCATGAACCCGCGCATGTGGGCCCACAAGGCGACCCGCCGCAATCTGGCGCAGCTCACCGCGGACGGTATCGCGGTGGTCGGACCCAATGCGGGCGAGATGGCCGAGCGCGGCGAAACAGGCACTGGGCGCATGGCCGAGCCGCTGGAGATCGCCGCCGCGGCCGAAGCCATGCTCGCGTCCGCGCGCGGCGCGCTGGCCGGAAAGCGTGTGCTGATCACCTCGGGCCCGACCCACGAGCCGATCGATCCGGTGCGCTACATCGCCAACCGTTCGTCGGGCAAGCAGGGTCACGCCATCGCGCGGGCCGCGGCGGACGCCGGCGCCGACGTGACGCTGGTGTCGGGACCCGTGAACGTGTCCGACCCGCCCGGCGTCACGGTGGTGCGCACCGAGAACGCGCGCGACATGCTGGCGGCGGTGGAGGCCGCCCTGCCGGCCGACATCGCGATCTTCGCGGCCGCCGTCGCGGACTGGCGTGTCGCGCAGGCGAGCGGACAGAAGATCAAGAAGGGCGCCGCAGACGCGCCAAAAGAAGAGCTGCGGCTCGCGCTGGTCGAGAATCCCGACATCCTGTCGACCGTCGCGCATTTGAAGACGAAGCGCCCGGCCCTGGTCATCGGATTTGCAGCCGAGACCGAGCGCGTGGTCGAGCACGCCAGACAGAAGCTCAAACGCAAGGGCTGCGACTGGATCCTCGCCAACGACGTGTCGACCGGATCGGGGGTGATGGGCGGCGACCTCAACAGCATTCATCTGGTCACCGCGGACGGCGTCGAGTCGTGGCCGACGCAGACGAAGGACGAGGCGGCGCACATGCTGGTCGCGCGCATCGCCGCCAAGATCACCGAAGCCGCGTCATGAGCCGAGGCGATTCCCCAATCGACGTGCAGATCATGCGCCTGCCGCACGGCGCCGACCTCGCATTGCCGGCCTATCAGAGCGATCACGCGGCGGGCCTCGATCTCTTGGCGGCGGTGCCGGCCGATGCGCCGATCCAGCTCGCGCCCGGCGCTCGCGCGCTGATCCCCACCGGCATCGCGATCGCGCTGCCGCCCGCGACCGAAGGGCAGGTGCGGCCGCGCTCCGGCCTCGCTGCGCGCCACGGCGTCACGGTGCTCAACAGCCCGGGCACGATCGACGCCGATTACCGCGGCGAACTGCAGGTCATCCTGGTGAATTGCGGCAGCGAATCATTTTCGGTGACGCGCGGCATGCGGATTGCCCAATTGGTGATTGCTCCGGTCGCTCATGCGCGCCTCCGAGAGGTCATGGCGCTCGACCTAACCTCCCGCGGCGACGGCGGTTTTGGCTCGACGGGCGGGGCAGGTCCGGGCGCCACCAAGTAACCCTGGACCGCGAACCGCGCGTAAGATATTACCATTCCGGCCGAGGGACGCTCCAAGCCGCGGACAGCCGGAATGCCCATCCTGCCTCGCAAAGGCATCCTCGCCATCGCTGCCGTGGTGGATATCGCCCTGCACGACGAGGATACGCCCGTGTCGGCGAAGGCACTCGCGGTACGGCATGGTTTGCCGCCCCGTCATCTCGAGCCGGTGCTGCAGGCGCTGGTGCGCGACGGAATTCTCAACGGTATCCGCGGACCCGGCGGCGGCTACGAGCTCGCCGGCGAGCCGCGCGACATCACGGCCGCGCAGATCCTGCGCGCCGCCGACATGATCGACGGCGAAGACAAGTCGCCGCAGTCGAATTCGCCGCTACTGGCGGAGGTCGTGCTGCCGGCGGTGGCCCACGCCGAGAAAGCGCTGTCGGACGCGCTCACGCGCATCACCGTCGCCGACATGGTGCGGCCTGCCGAACCGCGGCGGGCCTCAGGCTCGTGAGGGCCACGGGCTGGAAATTTTCTTGTCTCCGCGCATGATCTTGTCCGAAAAGCCGGTCAATCCCGGATCAGGTCCGGTGCGGACTTTCTCGGGATCATGCGTTATTCCATTCTGACGCCGGACCGGCGGACGACATCGTCCCACTTGCGCTCTTCCTTAGCCAGAAACGCCGCGAAGTCGGACGGCGAACCGGTTCGGATTTCGGCACCGATCCGTTCGAGCGCCGCGCGAACTTCGGGCGCCGCCAAGGCCTCATTGATCGCGGCGTTGAGCTTGGCGACGATCGCCGGCGACGTGCCTGCCGGCGCCATGACGCCGGTGAACGTCAAAGCGACGAAATCGGGCAGGCCGCCTTCGATCAGGGTCGGCAATTCGGGAGCGAGCGCGTTGCGGGTCTCGCTCGCGACACCGAGCGCGCGCAGCTTGCCGTCCCGCACGAGCGGCAGCAGCCCGGCGACCTCGCCGAACATCAGGTGCACCTGGCCCGAGAGCAGCCCGGCGACCGCTTCCGGCGCGCCCTTATAGGGGACGTGGACGATGTCGATGCCGGTCCTGAGCTTCAACAATTCACCGGACAGATGCGTCAGGTTTCCGAAGCCGGCAGAGCCAAAATTGAGCTTGCCCGGATTGGCGCGCGCATAGGCGAGGAGCCCCTCGACCGTCTTGGCGGGGCCTTCGGGATCGACCACCAACACTTCGTAGCCTTCGGTGATCTTGGCGATCGGCGCAAAGCTCTTGAGCGCGTCGTAGTCGCGATAGCGCGTGATCGCCGGCATCACAGCGAGCGAGCTGGCATTGCCGAACATCAGCGTATAGCCGTCGGGGTCGGCGGCTGCGACCGCCTTGGCGGCGACCGCGCCGGTCGCGCCGGCGCGATTCTCGACGATGATGGGCCGGCCCAGGATCGAGGAGAGGCGCTGCACCAGGATGCGGGCCGTCACGTCGATCGGTCCGCCCGGCGGATATCCGACCACCAGCTTGATGAGCCGGTCGGGATAATTCTGCGCGCACGCGCTTACGTGGCCCAGGGGGCAGAGCGCAAGCGCAGCCAGCAGCGAAACAACGATCCGTCTCGTCATTGTGGATTCATCTGCCCGCAGCACCAGGCGAGAGCCAACGGCCGGGTCTCATGTTGCGAACAACCCGCAAATCAGGATGCAGCCCGGAGTGGGCATTCACTGTCGTACGAAAGCGTACGACAGTGAATCGCGGTTTGCAGCCCTTGTCGAGCCCCTATCCGGCGAGTCCTTGAGCGTGACCGGACGAAATCAAGTGCGCGGCGGCGAATCGCGCGGAAGCCGGCCACACGCGACGTCGCTCTCGTTCGAACTTGTCGTTTCGGAATTCCGGCAGTCAGGGCCAAGTTTGCTGTTGGCTACGAAATGCTCTGCTCATGAATCCGGCGGGTTGTTGCCACTTGGGATTTTGATTTTGCGCGGCGCTGACAGTGGGGGCTGATGGCGGCAAGTAATCGCCATGCCCGTAATCTTCGGCATCCGGGATTTGCCATGGCGGGACGGTCGCACCAACGGCCTGCGGAGGACCTTTGTATCCCAGCGCCGGCGTGAAAACCGCATGATCAGAATTCAAAATATCCGCGATCGGATCGCCGATCGGAAACGCGAGTTTGAGAACCATGTCTTGCCGCGATGCGAGGACCGATATCACCGCGGCGTTGGAAAACGCCGCCGCATATTCGCGGGTCAGGCAATCTCGATTGATTGCTCCGGCCGTAATGCAGACCGAACCGGCCTTTCGTTTAAGATTTTTTACGGCTTCGAGCACCAATCGCGCACCCAAGCTGTGGGACACAAAGGAGAAGCCCGAAGTTCGAGACAGATACTGCGCGCAGAACAATGCCAGGCGCCTACCGCAATCCATCGCAACGTCACCCTCGAACGGATAATTGACGACGGGGACCCAGGAATCGCCAGGCCACAGCACGCCAATAAACACGTCGGAAGAAGTGAGATTCAAAAGAGGTTCCAGCCGCCCTAACGACCGTTCACCTTCCTCGCGGGAAACGTTAAAGCCGTGAACGCCGAAAAGGACGTTCCTGTTTGCGAGTCGGGATCCCAGTGTCGTCGCATCGACGATCTTGAGCGCCGGAACGCTCGCCGTCCCATCGCCCTCGAGGACCATGGGATCGATAACTGCTCCCCCGACACTTTGCGATCGAAAATTGAGGTAAAGGGTCATCGAGACTCACGTCCGTGCCGCGCTGACCGCCTTGACGGCCGCGGCCAGCGACGTCGACAGGTCTTTTGCGATGGGAGCCAGCGGCGTCGAAATGATCCCGATGATGAGAGATTGAACGAGATCTTGTGAGGTGACGTAGTCAATGAAATTGAAGGTCTTGCCTTGGGCAAAAACCGCGGCTCCCGCCACGACCGCCAAGACGACCGCAACGAGAGCAGCCGCCGCTTTGGCTGAATTCCTGTAGAGCTGGTCGGCACGTTCATAACCCGCATCCAGAATGACGCCCACGAGCGCGTCAAATCGGCTGAGAATATTGATGTCGTCCGGCAGCATCGGGGCTCCCGAGTCGATTTTCTTCGCCGTGGCGGAAAGAGCGGCGGCATCGATTCCGACGACCGCCGCCAATTGATTTGCATTCGACGGTGCCAGACCCAGGTGAATAAGCGACTTTGCGACAGCTTTTTGATCTGCTTTAGGCACGCCGTTGAGCCAATTTGCTTTTATTGTCTCCATCGGCTTGGCTTTGCTGATTTTCTTGAAGGCCGCATGAAATGGCTCCAGCGTCGTTTTCAAATGCCCAAAGCCGACATTTGAAACTCCGCCTCTGCAGACTTTGGATACATCCACCAGCCCAAAGGCGGCCGTGCCCAAAGCCCCCGCGGCTGCGAGAATATTCGCGATATTCCCGATGTCCCCACTGAGCAAATTAGCCATTATCTGCCCCCTATTTCATGGGTAACCGCTTCGCGACATTCTTTTGTTCGATAGCAGAACGATACAGGATCAACCTGGACTTGAAAAGAGGGGCTGCTGCACGGGAACCCGCTAAGCGCTCTTCTGCCGGTTCTTCACGCTGTCGAACCAAGGACAGACACCCGTCATGACGTCGAAATTGCCTTCGATCACCTGCACCGGGCGGCGCAGGCCGGCGCGCGCGTTGGCGATGCGCATGTCCTGAGCCTCTTGCCGCAGCTCCGGCGCGAGCCAGGCGCGGTCGTGACCCCACAGGCTCGGTCCCTCCTTGCGTTCGCTCGGTTGCCAATTCGCAACGTCGATGCTGCGCGCACCCCATCCGTACTCGACCATGAACGCCGACGGCGTCCAGCTGTAGAAGGAAGTGACCCAATCGCCGCAGTGCCGCCCGAGCGTGACCGCGAGCCGGCCTTCCTCGGCGGAGGCGAGATCGTAGCCCTGGCCGACATCGTCGAGGCTGTAGAGCTCGAGCATCATGTGATGCACGGCGTTCTTGCCGGTCGCCGCGAAAGCGAGGCTGTGATGGCGCGGATTGACGTGGAAGAAATAAACCGGATAGGGCCGCAGAAAATAATCGCTGACGCGGAAGCCGAGTACGTCGCGATAGAACGACATCACGTCCTCGAACCGCTCCACATGCAACACGACATGGCCGAGGCCGAGCGCGCCGGTGCGGAAGCCTGAAATATTGCGGCCGGGCCGGAATGCCTCGCTCGCCACCTCGGCGCCTTGGAAGATCTCGACCCGGTTACCCACCGGATCGTTGAGCACGATCAGGTCGGTCACACGCCGCTCGTCAGCCAGCGCGCGCGACCCGCGCGCGACCCTGACGCCCTTGTTCTCGAGATGACCCGCAAAGGCGTCGAGAGCCGCGCCGTCCGCTACCTCCCAGCCGAAGAACTTGATGCCCTCGCCGCCGTCGGCATCGACCATGATGCGTTGCTTGCGGTCGTCCATGCGGAACGCGAGGGTCGACCGGCTTTTGTCGGCGAGTTGGAGGCCGAGCAGATTGGCGCCGTAACCCGCCCAGTCCTCGGTGTTCTTGGCGCGGATGCCGACATAGCCCAGTGCCTGCGGATGCATGGCGACCCTCTCCGACGCAAGCCCAAAGGGAGTTTCACAATCGCGGCTGCGCTGTTCGTTCCACGCGCAGTTTAATGAATTCCGAATCGGTTCCTAGCGCGTTTTCCGGCGCAAGCCTGACCAGGACTTGTTGCGGGAGGGACTTTTGGATCGCCGAAGAGAACGCAAACAAAATGAAACCCCGCGGTCGTGTGGCGGCGCACGCGAGCGGCCCTCTTCCAAGCACTATATCCACCGTTTGTTCACGTTCACGATCTGGACTCTTTTGGCCAGGTGGTCTTGAGGATAGATTAAGACGATTCGCAGTTCGGGGGTCGCGGTTCGAGGTAGCGTTGGATAGCGGCCCGCGAACCCGCGCTTTCAATTGGGACCGGTTTCACGACGCTCCCTTCGGTCCTGGACTCGGGCCGAGGAACGGTGTGGATTCGGTGGGCGGTCTCGCGGCGATCCAATGTCGTCGGGATCAATCAGGGGCAGCGGAATGCCGGAGATGATCCGGGCGAAGGGCGGGAGCCTTAAAGCTCGACTGCGGAAAGATCGATTGCGGACAACGGCGTTCGCCTGCGCACTGTCCTTGGCGTCGAGCGCCGCCGTCGCCGAAGGCACCGCGCCATGGTGGTTCAATTCACCCTATCTGGCCGCCTTGGCCCGGCTCGAGCAGCATGAGATCGCGGCGCTCGCGCTGATCCTCGGCGTCATTTTCTTCGCCGTGGTCACCGCCATCCTGCTGGTACGCACCCACGCGCGCGCGACCGCCTCCGAGGCCGCCGCGCGCGATCGGATCGCGGCGTTGAAATCCGATGTCGACCGGCTCACCGGATTGCTGCTTTCGGAGCCCCGCATACTGGTCTCGTGGCCGGCCGCGAGCGAAGAACCGGACATCATCGGCGACACCGCGGGCATTACGGAGAATCCAGATCCGGCCGGCGTGCTGGCCTTCGGTGCCTGGCTCGGGGTCGACGACGCGCGCGCCATGTTACGCGCCGTCGAGAAATTGCGCGCCAATGGCGAAGGCTTCAGCAGGTCGCTGACGACCTCCGCGGGGCGGCAGATCGAGGCCGAGGGCCGTGCCATCGCGGGCCGCGCGGTGCTTAAACTGCGCGACGTGGCCGGGATCGAGCGCAAGCTCACCGAGCTCAATACGGCCCACGATGCGCTCAAGACCGAGACCGATGCGTTGCGGCTCCTGGTCGAGGCGCTGCCCTCGCCGGTATGGGTGCGCGACGCCGCCGGAGAGCTCGTATTCGCCAATGCGGCCTATGCGCGTGCGGTCGAGACAGCCGACGGGCTGAGCGCGGTGGCGCTCGGCCGTGAGCTTGTCGACCATACGGCGCGCGCGGAGCTCGAACGCGCATCCGCGGCGCGGGGCGGCGCGATGATCCGCCTGCCCGTCGTCGTCGCCGGCCGCCGCCGCAATCTGGATTTGCTCGAGGTGGCGACCCCACGCGGCCGTGCCGGCATCGGCATCGATGCGACCGACGTCGAGAGCCTGCGCACCGAGCTCGCGCGCCTGGGCGAGGCGCATCGCCGCACGCTCGACCAGCTTGCGACCGGCGTCGCCATCTTCGGCGCCGACCAGAAGCTCGCCTTCTACAATGCCGCCTACCGCTCGCTGTGGGACCTCGATGCCGGCTTTCTCGACCAGGGGCCGACCGACTCCGCGGTGCTCGACCGTCTGCGCAACGACCGCAAGCTGCCCGAGCAGCAGGACTTCCGCCAATGGAAGACGCAGCTCCACGCGGCCTACCGCGCGAGCGACGCGATGGCGCATGAATGGCACCTCCCCGACGGGCGCACCTTGCGCGTCGTGACCACGCCGCATCCCGACGGCGGCGCCACCTATCTGTTCGACGACGTGACCGAGCGGCTCGACCTCGAACGCCGCTTCGACGCGCTGATCCACGTGCAGGGCGAGACCCTCGACAACCTGGCCGAGGCGCTCGCGGTGTTCGGCAGCGACGGGCGCGTACGCTTGTTCAATCCGGCTTTCGCGCGCATGTGGCGGATCGATCCCGCCGTGCTGCGCCAGCGTCCTCACATCGAAACCGTGATCGAACTGTGCCGCCCGCTGCACGGCGACGACCGCGACATGGCAGAAGCTGCGCACCGCGGTGACCGCGCTGGAGCCGCGCGATCCGGTCTCGCTGCGCATCGAGCGCAACGACGGCAGCATCGCCGATTGCGGCACGGTGCCGCTGCCGGACGGCGGCACGCTGGTCGCATTCCAGGACATGACCGATTCCGTCAATGTCGAGCGAGCGTTGCGCGAACGCAACGAGGCGCTGGTCGCGGCGGACGAGATGAAGGTCAATTTCGTCCACCACATTTCCTACGAATTGCGCTCGCCGCTGACCAACATCATCGGCTTCGCGGAATTCCTCAACGATCCCGTGACCGGCCCCACGACCCCGCGCCAGCGCGAATATCTCGGCTACATCACGGTCTCGACCAACGCGCTGCTCGCGCTCATCAACAACATCCTCGACCTCGCCAGCATCGATGCCGGCGCCATGACGCTCAATCTCGGCGCCGTCGATATCCGCAGCACGATGGCGGCCGCCGCCGAGGGCATCCAGGACCGGCTGGTCAAGGACGGGATCGCGCTCGACATCCGCGCCGGCTCCGACATCGGGAGCTTCGTCGCCGACGAGCGCCGCATCCGCCAGGTTCTGTTCAATCTGCTCTCGAACGCGGTCGGCTTCTCGCCGCCCGCGCGCAACCGTGACGCTCGCGGCCGAGCGGAACGGCGACGTGATCGTGTTCTCGGTGACCGACCGCGGTCCCGGCATCCCCGCCGAGATGCAGGACCGGGTGTTCGACTGGTTCGAGACCCATTCGTTCGGCTCGCACCACCGCGGCCCCGGGCTCGGCCTTTCCCTGGTGCGCTCCTTCGTCCAGCTGCACGGCGGCACGATCGAAATCAATTCGACGGTTGGCAGCGGCACAACTGTGGTATGTACGTTCCCGCTCGAACAGGCGGCCCGGCGCACGGCCGCCGAATAGGCGGCGTCCAACCGACCATGCTTCCGACCACGTCCGGCGGCTCAAATCACACCGTGGTGCTGCCGAACGAAGAGGCGATGCACCGGCTGGTGAAGGATATCGCCATTGCGCTCGAGCCGGGCGACCTGGTCACGCTGTCCGGCGACCTCGGCGCGGGCAAGACCACCTTTGCGCGCGCCCTGATCCGCCACCTCGCCGGCGATCCGTCGATCGAGGTGCCGAGCCCGACCTTCACCATCATGCAGACCTACGAATTGCCCCGCTTTCCGGTGGTGCACGCCGATCTTTATCGGATATCGGGCGCGAGCGAATTGACCGAGCTCGGATTCGAGGACCTGCCGGCCGGCGCCGTGACCCTGCTCGAATGGCCGGACCGCGCGGCCGGGTCCCTGCCGCCCGACCGCCTCGACATCGCGTTCACCTTGGCGCCGCAGCTCGGGCTCGAGCACCGCCATGTGCACGTCACCGGCCACGGGACTTTCGGGCCGCGCGCCGACCGGTTGGCGGCGGTGCGCAAGTTCCTCGACGAATCGGGCTACGGCGACGCCGAGCGCGAGCGCCTCGCCGGCGACGCCTCGGCGCGCTCCTACGAGCGGCTCACGATCGGCAGCCGGCGAACGATCCTGATGAATTCCCCGCGCCGGCCCGACGGCCCGCCGGTCAAGAAGGGGCGGCCCTACAGCTCGGTCGCGCGCCTGGCCGAGGACGTGAATCCGTTCGTGGCGATCGCCAATGGATTGCGCGAGAACGGCTTCTCGGCGCCCGAAATCTATGCGGCCGGTCTCGACGAGGGGTGTCTCGTCCTCGAGGATCTCGGCAGCCAGGGCGTGGTCGCGGGCGACCCACCGGCGCCGATCGAGCCTTGCTATCAGACCGCCGTCGACGTTCTGGTCGCGCTGCACCGGCTGGCGCTTTCCGACACGCTGCCGGTCACGCCGCTGATCAGCCACAAGATCCCGCCCTACGACCTGGACGCCCTCCTGATCGAGGTCGAGCTGCTGCTCGACTGGTACATGCCGCGTCACGGCGCGTCGGTGACGGTGACGGCGCGCGATAAATTCATCGCACTGTGGCGGGACGCATTGGGGCCGGTCATCGCGGCGCCGAAAACCTGGGTGCTGCGCGACTTCCACTCGCCCAACCTGCTTTGGCTGCCCGACCGTGTCGGCATCGCCCGGCTCGGCATTCTCGACTTTCAGGATGCCGTGATGGGGCCGGCCGCCTACGACCTCGCCTCGCTTCTGCAGGACGCGCGCGTCGACGTCACGGAAGAGATGGAAATCGAGTTGCTCGGGCGCTACGCGCGCGCGCGGCGCGAGACCGATCCGGACTTCGACCTTGCGGGCTTCGTGATGATCTATGCGACGCTCGCGGCCCAACGCGCCTCCAAGATCCTCGGCATTTTCGCCCGCCTCGCGCGTCGCGACGGAAAACCGCAATACCTGCGCCATCTGCCCCGCGTGTGGGACTATCTGCAGCGTTCGCTCGCGTTGCCGCAGCTCGCGCCGCTCGAAGCCTGGTACAAGGCGCACGTCCCGCCCCCGGCGTGAGGTGCCCGGACTTTCGTCCCAATGCGACACATGGGCCCGTCCTTGGCCGCGTAACCATTCGCTGAGGGCGGGCGCTGCGAGCCGCATTTTCCCATGTTTCGCCTTTCGGCCGTGGTGGCCGGTAATCGGTTGTTTAGCACTTCGATCTAAAATTCCAGGAGACCGGCTCTGTGAGGCTTCGCAAGCAATGGGCGCAGAA
Organism: uncultured Pseudomonadota bacterium; assembly: GCA_963791155.1. Taxonomy (GTDB): domain Bacteria; phylum Pseudomonadota; class Alphaproteobacteria; order Rhizobiales; family Xanthobacteraceae; genus JAVDCA01. The sequence goes on along the minus strand of CAWBRI010000012.1, from coordinate 218,666 downwards.
CGACGAAATTTCGGACGCGTTCAATTCGGACACGGATACAACGCCCGGATCATAGGCATCGACGGGACCTGGCAGCGCGACTGCCGCGTCGCAGACGTCTCCGATACCGGCGCCCAGCTGACCATTCGCGGCCCGCTCGAGGGCCTGGATATCAAGGAATTCTTCCTGGTGCTGTCCACGACGGGAAGCGCGCACAGGCGCTGCGAACGTGTCTGGTTGAGGGGGAGCGAGCTCGGCGTTCGCTTCCTCAAGGAGGGGCTGGCCAAGCACAAGCAGGAATGGACGAAGGCCGCCGGAGCGGCCGGTCACACCGAACCGGCCACATCGGACTAGCCTTCGGTGCCGCGTCGGACCTTTCCGTCGCATCGCCCGCGCGGGCGCCTCGCCGGCCGACCGCCTTCCTGGAAACCGCCATTTTTGTCATCTTGGCGTCGGCTCATTTGCCTATGAGTTTCCCGTCGACCGTCCGGGTCGGCGATTCGTGAAGCCAGGGGATCAGATGCCGAAACTCCGCCGAAGCGCCATTCCACGCCGGGCCATGATCCTGGCCGCCGGCTTTGGCACGCGCATGCGCCCGCTCACCGATACGATGCCCAAACCGCTGGTGCCGGTGGGCGGCAAGGCGTTGATCAATCACGTGCTCGATCGCCTCGCCGCGGTCGGCGTGGAGACCGCCGTGGTCAACGTCCACCATTTCGCCGACCAGATCGAGCAGCACCTGAAGCCGCGCCGGGAGCCCAAGATCGCCATTTCGGACGAGCGCGAGGCCGTCCTCGGCACCGGCGGCGGCGTCGTCAAGGCGCTGCCGCTGCTCGGGACGGCGCCGTTCTTCCACGTCAATTCCGACACGCTGTGGATCGACGGGGTGAAGTCCAATCTCGAGCGGCTCGCCACGGTGTTTCAACCCGAGAAGATGGACGCGCTCCTCCTGCTCGCCCCGACCGCGACCAGCGTCGGCTACTGCGGGACGCGGCGACTTCGCCATGGCGGCGGACGGCAAGCTGCGACGCCGCGCCGAACGCGAGGTCGTGCCGTTCGTCTATGCGGGCATCGCCATCCTGTCGCCGGCCCTGTTCCGGGATGCGCCGAGCGGCGCCTTCCCGCTCACGCAGCTGTTCGACCGCGCGATCGAGCAGGAGCGCCTCTACGGCCTGCGGCTCGAAGGCGTCTGGATGCATGTCGGTTCGCCCGACGCGGTCGCCGCCGCCGAGGCCGCGATCCTCGCCAGCGCGGCGTGAGAGGTCCTCATCCGTCATTGTCCGCGCAAGCGGGCAATCCAGTAAACTCCGCCCCCTGTAAATCGGCGCTACGTCGCCACCGCGCCGTCACGGAGTACTGGATCGCCCGCTTGCGCGGGCGATGACGCCGAAAGAATAGGGCAATGACGCAGAAGCGATAGAAAGTCCCGTCCCGCTTCGCCATTCGCCTCCGCGGCGCCCCGGCGCTATAAGGTCGCCGCATGAGCGCCGCTCCCGCCCATACCCCGCGCGTCTTCACGATTCCGGCGTCGGTGCCGTTCCTGCCGACGCTGGTGAAGGCGCTCGTCGAGGGCCGGCTGGTGCCCGGGTTTGCGCCCGCGTCCGATCCGCTGTCGCTCGCCGCGGCGACGCTCTATCTGCCGACCCGGCGCGCCTGCCGGCTCGCCCGCGACGTCTTCCTCGACGTCCTCGGCGCGACGCCGCGATGCTGCCGCGCATCGTGGCGATCGGCGACATCGACGAGGACGAGATCGCGTTCGCCGACGCCGCGACCGGCGGCGCGGCGGCCGACGCGCTCGACCTGCCGCCCGCGCTCGGCGGTCTCGACGCGGCGGCTGCTGCTCGCCCGCCTGGTGCTGGCCTGGGCGCGGCAGCCTGAAGCCGGCGCCCGGCGATCACGCCGCTGGTGGTCGCAACGCCGGCGGCCGCGCTCGCGCTCGCCGACGATCTCGCCCGGCTGATGGACGACATGGCGACCCGCGAGGTGGACTGGAACCGGCTCGACGGTCTGGTCCCGGAGCACCTCGATCGTATTGGCAGCTCACGCTCGACTTCCTCAAGATCGCGCGCGAGGCCTGGCCGAACATCCTGGCCGAGCGGCAGGCGATCGAGCCGGCCGAGCGGCGCGACCTGCTGATCAAGGCCGAGGCCGCGCGGCTGGCCGGCGGCGGGCGGCGGACCGGTGATCGCCGCCGGCTCGACCGGCTCGATGCCGGCGACCGCCAAGCTGCTCGCCACCATCGCGCATCTGCCGCACGGCGCGGTCGTGCTGCCGGGCCTCGACACCGACCTCGACGACGAGGCCTGGGCGATGATCGCGGAGCGCCGCGAGACGAGACCGCGGCCTGGCCGGCCTTCGGCCATCCGCAATTCGCCATGCAGGCGCTGCTGGAACGCATCGGCATCGGCCGCCCCGAGGTCGTCCGGCTTGCGCGCGCCGGCGCCGCACGGCCGCGAGGTGCTGCTGTCCGAGGCGCTGCGGCCGGCCGCCGCGACCGACCGCTGGCAGGACCGGCTGCGCGCGGTCGACCGCGCATCTGACCGCCGGGCTCGCCGGACTGTCGGTGATCGAGGCCGCCAATGCGGAGGACGAGGCGCTTGCGATCGCGGTGGCGTTGCGCGAGGCGGTCGAGACGCAACGCAGGACCGCCGCACTGGTGACGCCCGACCGCGCGCTCGCGCGCCGCGTGCTGGCGGCGCTCGGGCGCTGGAACGTCGCGGTCGACGATTCGGGCGGCGACGCGCTGGCCGATACCGGCGCCGGCGTGTTCGCGCGCCTCGCGGCCGAGCTCGCGCTCGACGGCGTCGCGCCGGTCGCGCTGCTCGCCGTTGCTCAAACATCCGCTGTTTCGGCTCGGCGCGTCCGGCCGGCGCGCAGGCGCCGGCGGTCGCGGCGCTCGAGCGCGCCGTCCTGCGCGGCCCGCGCCCGCGCGCCGGCTCGGCCGGGCTCTCGCCCATGCGCTCGCGACATTCCGCCGCGAGCTTGCCAAGCTGCGCGCCGGCGAGCGCTCCGAGATGCACGTCAGCGATCCGCGCGCCACCGTCGCCGACGCCGAGGTCGGACGCCGCCGACGCCCTGGTGGCGCGGCTGGCGGCCGCGCTGGCGCCGCTCGAACGCATGGCCGGCGGCGAGGCCGCAGTCCGTTCGGCGCGCTCGCGGCGGCGCACCGCGACGTCGTCGCGGCGTTCGAGCCGGGACGAGAGCGGCGAGCAGCGCGGCCTTCGCGGGCGTCGACGGCGCGCGCGCTCGCGCCGGCTGTTCGACGACATCGCGGCGCGACGACGACGCCGACCTCGCGGTCGCGCCGTCGCACTACGCCGAGCTGTTCGTCGCCGCCATGGCCGACCGGGTGGTGCGGCGGCCCGGCGCGCCGGGCGCGCGCGTGCGCATCTACGGCCCGCTCGAGGCGCGCCTCGACGCAGGTCGACCGCGTCGTGCTCGGCGGCCTGGTCGAAGGCGTCTGGCCGCCGGAGGCGCGCACCGATCCGTGGCTGAGCCGCCCGATGCGCCACCAGCTCGGCCTCGACCTGCCGGAGCGCCGCATCGGCCTGTCGGCGCACGACTTCGCGCAGATGCTCGGCGCGCCCGAGGTCATCCTGAGCGCGCTCCGCCAAGATGGCCGGCGCGCCGGCGGTGGCGTCGCGCTTCGTGCAGCGGCTCGCCGCGGTCGCGGGCGAGACGCGTGGAAGGAGGCGGTGCGGCGCGGCGAACATCATCTCGGCTGGCGCGCGCGCTCGACCGCCCGGAACGCGTCGTGCCCTGTCGCGCCGCCCGAGCCGCGTCCGCCGCGCGCCGCGCGGCCGACCGCGCTCTCGGTCACCGAGATCGAGCATTGGCTGCGCGATCCCTACACGATCTATGCCAAGCACATCCTGCGGCTGGCGCGCCTCGATCCGGTCGACATGGCGCCGTCCGCCGCCGATCGCGGCAGCGCCATCCACGCCGCCATCGGCCGATTCGCCGCAGACCTTCGCGGACGAGCTTCCGCCCGACGCCCATGCGCAGCTGATGCGCGATCGGCCGCGCGGAATTCGCAGCGCTCGACGACTATCCGGAGGCGCGCGCGTTCTGGTGGCCGCGCTTCGAGCGCATCGCGCGCTGGCTGATCGCGTGGGAACGAAGCGCGCCGCGCCGGATCGTCGCCGAGATGCGCGCCGAAATCCGCGGCGAGATATCGATTCCCGCTCGGCGAGCGCAGCTTCCGCCTGTACGGCGCGCGCCGACCGCATCGAGCGGCGTCGCGACGGCCGCTACGCGATCCTCGACTTCAAGACCGGCGTTGCGCCGAGCGGCAAGCAGGTGCGCATCGGGATCGCGCCGCAGCTCACCCTCGAAGGCGCGATCCTGCGGCGCGGCGGCTTCAAGGGGTTTGCGTCGCCCGCCTCGATCGCCGAGCTCGTCTATGTGCGGCTCAAGGGCGGCGAGCAGGCCGGCGACGCCTGCGCCGATCGATTTCAAGGACGGCTCGCCCGACGCCGCCGCCGACCACGCGCTCGCAAAGCTCACCGAGCTGGCGCGGCGGTTCGAGGACGAGGCGACGCCCTACCGGTCGCTGGTGCTGTCGATGTGGACGAACCGCTACGGCACCTATGACGACCTCGCGCGGGTCAAGGAATGGTCGGCGACGGGCGACGGCGGCGAGGGCGAGGGCGACGCATGACGGCCGCCCGCATCATCCCGGACGCGGTGCGCACGCGGCAGACGAGGCCTCCGATCCCGCGGTCTCGGCCTTCGTGTCGGCCAATGCGGGCTCGGGCAAGACCCATGTGCTGGCGCAGCGCGTGATCCGGCTGCTGCTCGCCGGCGTCGACGCCGGCGAAGATCCTCTGCATCACCTTCACCAAGGCGGCGGCCGCCAACATGGCGAGCGCGCGTGTTCGACACGCTCGCCGGCTGGATCGCGCTCGACGACGCGGCGCTCGACCGGCGAGATGCGCCAGATCGGCGAGACGTCGATCGGCCCGGACGAGCGCGCCCGCGCGCGCCGCCTGTTCGCCTCGGCGCTCGAGACGCCGGGCGGCCTCAAGGTGCAGACCATCCACGCGTTCTGCACGCGGCTGCTGCACCAGTTCCCGTTCGAGGCCAATGTGGCGGCGCGCTTCACGGTGCTCGACGAGCGCGCCGAGACCGAGCTGCTCGACCGCGCCACGACGAGCGTCCTGCTCGACGGCCGCAAGCACCCCGGGCACGCCGCTCGCCGCGGCGCTCGCCAGCGCGATCGCGTCCGCCGCCGACGTCACGTTCCGCGACGTGGTGCGCGAGCCGATCGCGCGGCGCGACGAGGTGACGCGATGGATCGCGCAGGCGGGCGGGGTCGCCGAGGCGATCGCCGACCTGTCGCGCGCGCTCGGGGTCGATCCCAGGGACGACCTGGCGCGGATCGACGCCGAGATGGTCGATGGTCCGCTCCTGCCGTCCCTGGACTGGGCCGCCGTGGCGGCGATCTGCGACGGAAGGCTCGAGCAACGACTGCAAGCAGGCCAAGCTGCTGCGCGCCGCGGCGGCGGCGAGCGGCCAGGCCCGCATCGACGCCTATCTGTCGATTTTCCTCACCCAGGATTTCGAGCCGCGCAAGACCATGGTCACCGGCCGGCCTCGCCAAGAAGCGCCCCGACCTCGCGGACCGGCTGGCGCGCGAGCAGACGCGCGTCGCCGCGCTGCTCGAGCGGCGCAATGCCGTGGTGAGCCGCGACCGCACCGCCGCGCTCCTGGCCATCGGCGAGCGCCGTGATCGCGCGCTACCGCGCCGAGAAGGACCGCCGCGGCCTGCTCGACTACGACGACCTGATCGACAAGACGCTCCGGCTGCTCACCACCGTCAATCCGACCTGGGTGCACTACAAGCTCGACCTCGGCATCGACCATGTGCTGATCGACGAGGCGCAGGACACCAGCCCGAGCCGCAATGGGAGATCATCACGCCGGCTGGTCGCCGAATTCACCGCCGGCGCCGGCGCGCGCGACGCGCAGCGCCGCACGATCTTCGCGGTCGGCGACGAGAAGCAGTCGATCTTCTCGTTCCAGGGCGCGCTGCCGCGCAAGTTCGACGAGATGCGGCGCCATTTCGAGCGGGCCCACGCGGCGATCGGAAGCGGCTGGCGCTACGTGCGAGTTCGATCACTCGTTCCGCTCCGGCCCGAACGTGCTGGGCGCCGTCGACGAGGTCTTCCGCGCGTCCGGACGTCTATGTCAGCGTCACCTCGGACGCAGTCGGGATCTGCCGCAGCATCGCCCGCTGCCCGACGCGGCGCCCGGCCTGGTCGAGATCTGGCCGCTGACGCGCCCGCAGGAGCGCCGCGAGATCGAAGGCTGGGACGCGCCGTTCGACGCGCTCGCGGTGACGAGCCCGCAGGTGCGCCTCGCGCAACGCATCGCCGACACGATCGCGACGCCATCCGCGACCGCGAGCCGCTCGGCCGCGAGCGCAAGCCGATGACGGCCGGCGACGTGCTGGTGCTGGTGCGCCAGCGCGGCGCCGCTGTTCGAGGCGATCATCCGGGCCCTCAAGGAACGCCGCATCGCGGTCGCCGGCGCCGACCGGCTGGTGCTGACCGAGCACATCGCGGTCGTCGACATGATGGCGCTGGCCGACGCGCTGCTGCTGCCGGACGACGATCTCGCGCTCGCGATCGCGCTCAAGAGCCCGCTGTTCGGCCTCGACGAGGACCAGCTGTTCGCCCTTGCGTGGGGCCGCGGCGGAACATTGCGCGCAGCGCTCGCCGCCAAGGCGGCGCACCACAAGATCGACGATCCGGCCGTCGCGGCCGCGGCCTTGATGGATCGCGCCGCCGCCGTGGCGCGTGCGCAGACGCCGTTCGGCTTTTACGCCTGGCTGCTCGGGCCGGCGGGCGGGCGGGCAAAATTTCTCAAACGCCTCGGCCCCGAGGCCACCGATGCGCTCGACGAGTTCCTCGAGCTTGCGCTCGACTACGAGCGCCGCGAGGCGCCGTCGCTGCAGGGCTTCATGGCGTGGCTGCGCGCCGCGCAGACCGAGATCAAGCGCGACATGGAGATCACCCGCGACGAGGTGCGGGTCATGACGGTGCACGGCGCCAAGGGGCTGGAGGCGCCGCTGGTGATCCTCGCCGACACCACGTCGCGCCCGACCGGGCCGCGGGCGCCCCGCCTGATCGCGCTGCCGGCGGTGCGCGCCGCGCCGGGCGCGCCCGAGCGCTTCGTGTGGGCGGGCCGCAAGGCCACCGACGCGCCCGCCGTCACGGCGGGCCGCCAGCGCGCGCTCGACGAAGCCGAGCACGAATATCGCCGCCTCCTCTATGTGGCGATGACGCGCGCCGCCGACCGGCTGATCGTGTGCGGCTGCGAGGGCGTGCAAAAGCCGCCCGAGGGCTGCTGGTACGACCTGGTGTTCCGCGGCCTGTCCGACCGGGACGGATTTGGCGCCGTCGGCGAGGGCGACGCGCAGATCTGGCGCTATCGCAAGGTGCCGGACGCCGCCGCCGAACCGGCCCGCGCCGCCGTGGCCGCGCCCGCAGCAGCGCCGCCGTCGCCCCTGTGGCTGCGGCAGGACGCGCCGGCCGAACCGCCGGCGCCGGTTGCGATCACGCCCTCGGAGAGCGACGAGAGCGCGACCGGACGGCTCCCCGGCGGCGGCGAGGCGCGCCGCATCGCGATCGCGCGCGGCCTGCTCGTCCACCGGCTGATGCAATCGCTGCCCGACATCGCGCCCGAGCGCCGCGCGCGAGGCGGCACAGCGATATCTCGCGCGCGCCGGCGCCGCGTTCGCGGCCGGCCGAACGGGACGCACTGGCGGCCAAGACCCTGCGCGTCCTGGACGATGCCCGCTTCGCGGCGCTGTTCGCGCCCGGCAGCCGCGCCGAGGTGTCGATCGTCGGGCGCGTGGCGCGGCCCGGCGACACGGCGCTCGCGGTGGCGGGCCAGATCGATCGTCTGGCGGTCGGCGCCGACGCGGTGCTGATCGCCGACTACAAGAGCAACCGGCCCGCGCCGCGCACGCCCGCCGAGGTCCCGCCGGCCTATGTGAGGCAGCTCGCGCTCTATCGCGCGGTGCTGCAGAAACTCTACCCCGACCGGCCGGTGCGGGCCGTCCTGGTGTGGACCGATGTGCCTGATCTGATGGAGCTTTCGGCGGATGCGCTGGACGCCGCAATAGCGTAGCGCATGTTCTCGTCGGCGAACCGGTATCCACTTCGCCGGAACATGCGCTGGCCCGCCTCACCTGCGCGTGAGCGCGCCTTGACGCTCGCCATGGGGGTCCATAGGTTCTGGTCTCCTCCGCGGGCCGGATTCGCCCGCTCCCGAACAGAACGAGGTTTCCCATGGGGGTTGGCAAGGTTAGCGACGCGGATTTCGACGCCGAGGTGCTGAAGGCGACCGGGCCGGTCGTGGTCGATTTCTGGGCCGAGTGGTGCGGGCCCTGCCGCATGATCGCGCCGGCGCTCGAGGAGATCGCCGGCACGCTCGGCAGCAAGGTCAAGATCGTCAAGCTCAATGTCGACGAGAACCCGAAGACCGCGCAGAAATACGGCATCATGTCGATCCCGACCCTGATGCTGTTCAAGAACGGCGAGCTCGCCTCCCGCCAGGTCGGCGCCGCGCCCCGCCAGAAGCTGGAGCAGTGGATCACCGCGGCCTGTTGAGCGGCTGCGACCCGGTCGCGACGTTGTCTTGATTGCATCGGCCGCAACCATCATGGTTGCGGCCGAATTTCTGTCTCCACCGTCATCGCCCGCGCAAGCGGGCGATCCAGTACTCCGCGACGGCGCGGCGCGATGGTGCGCCCTTTACGGGCGACGGTGCTTACTGGATTGTCCGCTTCCGCGGGCAATGACGCCGTAGGGTGCGACGGTGCTTACTGGATCGCCCGCTTGCGCGGGCGATGACAGCAGAGAATCCTGCGCGGGTCGTTTCCTCGCGTCGACTCGGCGCCCCTCACCCCGACCCGCCTTCGCCAAGAGGCTACGGCGGGGCAGGCCCTCTCCCCGCAAGAGCGGGGCGAGGGAGTGTACGCGCCGTACTTGCGGAGACCCCCATGCCGACCACCGTCGAACTCACGCTCGCCTGCGGCGACTACGAGATCCTGCGTCCGCTCAAGGAGGGGACCGTCCGCCCGGACGGCATCGATCTCAAGGTGGTGAGCGCGATGGACTCGCCGACCCGCCACTGGCGGTTCCTGCGCAACGGCGAATTCGACATGGCCGAGGTGTCGTGCTCGTCCTATGTGGCGGCGCGCGACAACGGCCTGCCGTTCCGCGCCATTCCGGTGTTTCCGCATCGCCGCTTCCGGCACGGCTTCGTCTACATCAACGCCACAAAGGGTATTACGAAGCCGGCCGACCTGATCGGCCGCAAGGTCGGGGTCAAGTTCTTCCTCAACAGCGCGGCGCTGTGGCTGCGCGGCATCCTGCAGCACGAATACGGCGTGCCGTTCACCGCGATGGACTGGGTCACCGAGCTCGACGAGGACATCGATTCCGCGCCGCCGGCGGGCGTGCGGCTCACCCGCGCCCCCGAGGGCAAGACGATCGTCGGCATGCTGGTCGACGGCGAGCTCGACGCGGTGCTGCATCCCGACCTGATCAAGCCGGTGCGCCTCAGGGACCCGCGCGTCGGACGGCTGTTTGCGGACTACAAGGCGGACGAGGCCGCCTATTTCGCGAAAACCGGCATCTTCCCGATCATGCACGTGGTCGGCTTCAAGCGGGAGATCGTGGAGAAGTACCCCTGGGTTCCGGTCAACATGTTCCAGGCCTTCAACGAGGCGAAGGCCGTCGCGATGAAGCGGATGGAGAACCCGCGCATCGTCCCGCTCGCCTGGTATCGCGAAGCCTGGGAGGAGCAGCAGGAGATCCTCGGGCGCGATCCGTGGGAATACGGACTGACCGAACGAAACCGCAAGAACCTCGAGACGCTGGTGGGCTACTCGCACGAGCAGGGCCTGATCAAGCGGCGCATCCCGCTCGACGAGCTGTTTCTCAGCGTGTCGCAGGGCGCCGGGCGCGGCGACGAGTTCACGTTTTAGAGCATGATCCCGAAAAGTGGGCACCGGTTTTCGGAAAAGATCATGCTCCAACAATAAGCTAGAGCGGGATGACGATTCGAAGAAAAGTCATCCCGCTCTAGGACATCGACGACCCGCTCCTCGCCATGCGGCGGAGCAGGCGAAGACCCCTGTAAACAGAGGCGGGATCAGGCGACCCGCGCACGAAGAACAGGCCCGACGCCGCGGATTTGCAGGCGTGCGCCCCTGTATTTTCCTGCTCCTGCAGGCGATCTGCAGGTGATCTGCAGGGACTGCGCCCTTGTGGTGAGACACGACACGAGTTGTCGTGGCCACCAACATCCCGCCGCCGCATCGGCTGGCCAACAAAAAACCCGGCCGCCGTTTCCGGCCACGCAGGTCGGGTTACCCGACGGCGCATTAAAAAACCGATCTCGGGCAGGCCCGAGATCGGCGCGCAATTCCGACCGTGGATTTTCTCCTATACGGCGACTCGACGGTGCGCAAGAAAAAAGATTCGCACGCGCCCCGCCGAAACGCCGGCCCTTTGCGTTAGCGCCATGTCGATCGTCGTCAATACGCATTGCGCATGTTCTTGTCGGCGAACCGGAAGCCCGCTTCGCCGTGGGCGGGAGCGAGCGGAGGGTCGAAAGGAAGAACGCTTCTCCCGAAAGGGATTGACGGGCGCCTATAGCGATATTACTATAACATTGTGAATGACCTGCTTCGCGCGATCAAGCCGGCGGTTTTCGTCGGGTCCAGCCGGAAAGACCTGAGGGCATTTCCAGGCAAGGCCCGGCAGGAGATCGGCCAAGCCCTTTTCGAGGCCCAGCTCGGGGACCATCCGCGCAGCGCCAAGCCTCTCAAGGGCTTCGGCGGCGTCCTCGAAATTCGCGACAACGTCGACGGCGACACGTACCGCGCGGTCTACACGGTTCGTTTTGAGGGCGCCTTGTACGTCCTCCATGCGTTCCAAAAGAAATCGACCAAGGGAATCGCGACACCGCAGCGACACCTCGAGCTGATCCGGAAGCGCTTGCGCGAGGCTGAGATCATCCACAAAGCCACCAAGGGAGCCAAACCATGAGCAGGAAGACTTTGCCGGCGCACGAAATCGGCAGCGGCAATATCTTTGCCGACCTCGGTCTCCCCAATGCCGAAGAGCATCAGCTGAAGGCCGCGCTGGTTGTCCAGCTGTCCCGCATCATCAAGGAACGCAAGCTTTCGCAGATCGACGCGGCCAAGCTGCTCGGCGTCAAGCAACCCGATCTGTCGAAAATCTTGCGGGGCCATTACCGAGGCTACTCTGTGGCGCGGCTGATGCGGATGCTGACCGCGTTCAACCAGGACGTCGAAATCACGACCCGACCTCACCGCAAGGCAGGCGAGGCCGGGCGGATCATCTTCAATCCTCTCTGACAGCCAAGGGGTGACCTGCACACCGCGGGCCGAAGGACCATGAAGCCAATGAGTGGCAGAAGGATATTCACCGACGCCTTCAGGCCCTATTGATCCGCGAAAATGACTGCCGATATCGTCGGTTCCGCAAAAGCTGCGTCAATGCCAGATAGGGATGACGACCGCATGAAATGGCACATCGGCGACGTGACGATCACCCAGTTCATCGAGATCGAGACCTACGGGGGCAAGGAATACATCCTGCCGCAGGCGACGCCCGAGGCGCTGCGCAAGCTCGCGTGGCTGTGCCCGCACTTCGCCGACGCGGCGGGGCGGATCAGGATGAGCATCCATTCGTTCCTGGTCGAGACGCCGACGCGACGGATCATCGTCGATACCGGGATGGGCAACGACAAGCAGAACCGCGGCCAGCCGTCGTGGAACGGGCGCAAGGGGCCGTATCTCGAACAGCTCGCCGCGGCCGGCTGCCCGCCCGACACGATCGATACGGTGCTCTGCACCCACCTCCACGTCGATCACGTCGGCTGGAACACGGTCCTGTCCGACGGCCGCTGGGTCCCGACGTTCCGCAACGCGCGCTACCTGATGGGGCGCGTCGAGTTCGACTATTGGAAAGGCGTCCGCGAGCCCGGGCTTGCGGCGATCTTCGACGACTCGGTGCGTCCCGTCGCCGACGCGGGCCTCGTCGACCTCATCGATGCGGGCCATCACGTCTGCGACGAGTTCACACGTGCTCGCCACGCCCGGCCACTCGCCGGGCCACTTCAGCGTCCACGTCAGGTCGCGCGGCGAGGATGCGCTGCTCATCGGCGACGTCGCGCACCATCCCTGCCAGATGGTGCACCTCGACTGGTGCTCGACCATCGATTTCGATCCGGCGCAGACGATCCGCACCCGCAACGAGCTGTTCGCGCGGTTTGCCGGAACGCCGACGCTGATCCTGGCCGGCCATTTCGTCGGCGGCACCATCGTGCGCGACGGCGAGGTGTTTCGGATGGCGATGTGAAGGCCCGTGCCTGGGCCGTGTACTCGTACATCGGCTGACCTGACCGATGTCCGCCAACACCCCGAGAGCGGCGCGCGAGCCGACGTTCCAGGACCGCCACTCCGGGCCAACAGCGGACATTCGCCGAGGTTACGTTTTGTGCCGAGCCTCCTCATTCCGGCAAGCCGGCTCGCCGCATCCCATCGACATATCTGAAGACGTCTTCTGGCCGGCGGCATGGGGCGAGCTCCGCAACCCCGGACAGACGTAGCGCAGGATTGAGATGGGAAACGCGTGCAATGTTTCGTTTCGCATCCAGCATCTGTTCCGCAAGGGCATGGCTTGCTGCAGCGACCCGCAACAGAGGCAGATCATCTGGATGTTGCCGCAGTGCAATCTCGGCTGACAACGCAGCTTCCTTGTAATGGCCGGAAAGGAACTGTGCTGCCGCGATGCCAGTGTGCATTCTGGCGATCAGCGGATCGAGTGGATTCAGCCGTATCGCGCGCGCGAAGTAGTCGACCGCCTTTTCCGATTCACCGAGATAGATCTTTGTCCAACCACCGACAAGTCCAGGCGGCCGGGATATTGGGATTGAGCGTCAGCGCCAGATCGATCATGGCCGCGCCTGCCTCCGCACAGCCGCTGACCTGAACCAACGCCCAACCGGCGGAGTAAAGAGCAACCGCGTCCTGGTCCGCCAACTCGCCCGCTCGACGCGCGAGCCGCTCAAGTTCGGCCATCTCACCGGCTCGATTTTCCATCCAACCCGAAAGCTTTCGCCGGACATAACACCACGCTGCCAAGCCGTGAGCCGACGCAAACCCGGGGTCCAATTCAATTGCTCTGTAAAACAGTCGTAAAGCCTCGCTGACGCTTTCACTTGTCCACCGGTGAAAATACATCATCGCTCGCAGATAGCACTCGTACGCATCGAGGCTATCGGTCGGCTTGTGCCTTGTGCGCTCGATTTCGGCCTGCTCTATTTTCGGTGCAATCGACCCAACTACATTCTCCGTGACCCTATCCTGTAGATTGAAAATATCATCGAGCGTTCCGTCGATGCGATCGGCCCAAAGATGCGCGCCGCTGATCGCGTCGACGAGCTGCGCCGCAATGCGCACCCGCGTTGCGGCCTTTCGCACGCTACCCTCCAGCACGTAGCGTACTCCCAATTCACGGCCCACCTGCTTCACGTCCACAGGCCGACCTTTGTAGGTGAAGCTCGAGTTGCGCGCGACGACGAACAGCTGTCGAAACCGGGAAAGAGCCGTAGATGATCTCTTCCACGACGCCGTCGGCAAAATAGTCCTGTTCCGGGTCGCCGCTCATGTTCTGAAACGGCAGCACCGCGATCGATGGCGTATCCGGAAGCGGCAGCGCCGGTCGTATCGCAGTCGCGGCATTGACTTCCAGACGCCTGCCCCTCCCGCACCGCCGCCGTAAAACGGATTCCCTTGCGCGCAAGGGTCTTGATCAAACGCTGCTCGGCCCCGTTGTCGCCGATCGCGGTTCGGGCGGCATTGATGCGGGTGGTCAGAGCCGACTCGGAAACGATCCGACCTCCCCAGACACCTGCGATGAGGTCGTCCTTGCTGACCACGCGCTCGCGATTGCGGATCAGGTACTCCAACAGATCGAAGACCTGGGGCTGGATGGGAAATCGAGCTGTCCGCCGAACGGAGTTCCCGCCGTTCCGTGTCGAGGACGTAATTCTCGAAGAAATACAGCAAGTTGCCCCTCGTTATGGTGTCGTCGCGGCTCGTCGCCGGCCGCGTAGCGGGTAACAATCAAGGAAATGATAACGAGAAATTAAGGCCGCGGGAAAGCGCGGCCGGGCGGCTCGGTCCATCCTTCGCTTGAGCAGGACGTCTGAAATCGTCCGCTGGCTGCCGCCCCCGATCGTGCGGTTACAACACGGCCCAATTCGTAAATCCACGAGGAGCAAGTCATGCGCGCAATGGAAACGTACTGGCATCAAGCAACCGTTCGACTTTCGGATACCCGAGAGACCGCCGGTCTCGGCATCGTCTGTCTGTGGTCGCTCACAGGGCTCATGCTCTCGATAGTCGCGGCCGCCGCCTATGACAGTGATATCGGAATTCTCCTTGCGGCGGCCCTGTAGGGTTTGACTACGGTGTCCGCCCCGTCCAACGCGGGCTCCGTCAAACACGTTTGAAAGGAGGGAGTGATGGCTACGTTCATTTGCTTTCTCAATTGGACTGACCAGGGCGCCAAAACCGCCAAGGACGCCGGCAAGAGATATCAGGCCAGTAAAGCATTGGCCGAAAAGGTCGGTGGCAAACTCCTCAACTCGTATATAACGACGGGCCAATATGACGTTGTTGCCACGTTTGAAATGCCTGACGGGCACGCAATGGCGAAGGTTGCCGTCGCCCTGTCGGCCTCGGGAAATGCGCGAACGACGACGGTGCGAGCTTTCCCGCCAGATGAGTTCGCGAAGGTGGCTGCCGAAGCACCTGCGATGTAAGTGCCAGCTGCCTGTGCACGGCAATGAGTCCACGGCCTGCTCAGCCCCGCGGCGGGCGGCGGCGCATGATGGCGCTTTCGATCAGCGCGAACATGTCGTTGACCACGAAGCCGAACAGCCCCACCAGCACGAGCAGCGCATAGACCTCGCCCGACTGGTAATTGCGCTGGGACATGATCATGAGGGCGCCGACGCCCGGCAGGGACGTCAGCATCTCGACCAGCAGCGTCACCACGATGGCGAGCGGGATCGCGACGCGAATGCCGGTCAGCAGCGCGGGCACGATCGCGGGCAGGATCACGCGGCTCAATCGCTCGGCCGGGCCGAGGCGGAACGAGCGCGCGACGTCGAGCAGCACGGGGTCGATCTGCCGGACGGCCGAGCTTGCGTTGAGCAGGACGGGCCACAGGGCGGACAGGACCACGACGGTGAGCTTCATGCGCTCGTTGTAGCCGATCAGGAGCGCCGCGACCGGAACCGTCACCGGCGGCGGGATCGCGCGCATGAATTCGAGCAGCGGCGCCAACGCGCGCGCGGCGCGATCGGACATGCCGACCAGGACGCCGAGCGCGGTCCCGATCGACGATCGCGAGCCCGAGCCCCGCGAGGAAGGTCAGCGCGGTGGCGCCGAAGGCGGCGGCCAGATGCTGGCGATCGATCAGCGCGAGGGTGGCGGTCCACCATTGCGAGGGGGCCGGAAAATAGGGCGACGGCCCGGACCACAGCAGCTGCCAGGCGGCCAGCCCCAGGACCAGCGGCAGCAATCCGCGCGCCGGCGGCAGTCCCGCGAGCGCGGCGCGCAACTGCGTGGCCAAGCGCCGCATCGTCACGCCGCCTCGCGCCATCGTCCGGACGCGGCCGGAAACAGGCCCGCGACGGCGCCGGTGAGCGCCGCGTTCAAACTCACGCCCAGCGCCCCGATGGCGACCACATACGCAAAGAGCAGGTCCGGGCGCATGGCCTGCTGCTCGCGCACGACCGCGTAGCCGAGCCCGGCGGGATTGCCGACCATCTCGGCGACCACCGCGAGCACCAGCGCCAGCGTCAGGCTCAGGCGGGCGCCGACCAGGACGCCCGGCAGCGCCGCCGGCAGCATGATCTTGCGCAAGGTCTCGTGGCGCGAGAGGCGGAACGTCCGCCCGACGTCGAACAGGCGCGCATGCACGCCGGCGACCGCCCCCATGGTGTTGATCAGCACCGGCCAGAGCGCGGGCAGGATGACGACCATCAATTCCATCTGGAGCGAGAAGCCGAACAGCAGCAAGGCCACCGGCGCGAAGGCGATGCCCGGCATCGGGCGCAGCACCTCGATGGAGGCGAGCGAATAATTTCGCAGCGGCGCCGAGACGCCGAGACAGAGCCCCGACGCCACGCCGATGACGAGGGCCGCCGCCCACCCGACCAGGACGACGCGCAGCGTGTGCAGCGTATCGGCGAGGAGCTGCCCGTTGCGCGTGATCTCGACCAGCGCGCCGGCGATCGCGGACGGCGGCGGGAGGTTCTCATAGTGCGCGAGGCCGGCGCGCCACGACAGTTCCCAGAGCAGGAAGCCGAGCGCGATCGTGCCGAGTCCCGGCCAATTGAGGCGCGCGAGCAACTTGCCGACGTCAGGCATGCGCGCTCTGCCCGATCGCCTGATGCAGCAGGTAGCGCAGCTCGAGGAATCGCGGCAGCTGCCGGGTGACGATCTGGTCGCGCGGCCTGGGCAGGTCGACCGCGACCGTCCGCTCGATCCGGCCGGGCGCGCCGGTGATGACGGCGACGCGGTCGCCGAGATAGACCGCTTCCTCGATGTCGTGGGTGACGAACACGACGCTCGATCCCGGTCGCGTCGCGCAGGCGCAGGAGCTCGTCCTGCAGCGCCGCCTTGGTCATGGCGTCGAGCGCCCCGAACGGCTCGTCCATCAGCAGCACGGCCGGGCGAAGCGCCAGGGCGCGCGCGATCTGGACGCGCTGCTGCATGCCGCCGGAGAGCTGCCAGGGATGGTCGTCCCGGTGCGCGTCGAGCCGGACCAGGCGCAGCGCATCGTCGCACCCGCGCCTCGATCTCGCGGCGCGGCAGCCTGCCTTCCAACCCGAACGCGACATTGCGGGCGACCGTGCGCCATTGCAGCAGGGCGTGGGAATAGTCCTGGAACACGATGACGACGCCGGCGGGCGGGCCGTCGATCGGGCGGCCGTTGACCTGCACCGCGCCCTGCGTGCTCGGCGTCAGCCCGCCGAGCAGGCGCAGCAAGCGTGGTCTTGCCGGTGCCGGACGGGCCGACGACGGTCAGGAACTCGCCGCGCCGAGAGCTCGAGCGAAATGCGGTCGAGGACGCGCCGCGGGCCGTCGCGGCGCGCGAAGTCCACCGAGGCGTCCCGGCAGGAGAAGACGAGGTCGGGCTCGGCTGGCGGCGGTCGGCCCGGGCCCGCCGCATTCACGGCGCCGTCACCACGATCTTGGTCTTGTCGATCGGCGACCGAGAGCTGCCCGAGATCCTTGAGCACGTCGATCCAGACGCCGAGCTCGTCGGGCTTGATGGTGAACCGGTAGGTCGGCAGCGGCACCCGGGCGACGACTTCCGGCGGCAAGTGCGAATATTTGGCCAGGATCGCGCGGGCGTCGGCGGGATTTTGTTTGATGTCGGCCTCGGCCTCGGTCAGCGCGTCGATCCACGCCTTGATGGCGGGGCGGTTGGCGCGCGCCCAGGCGCCGTCGGAGATCCAGAACGGAAACAGCACCTCGTCGCCCGCGGACAGCAGCGGGTCGCCGAGCGAGACGTTGCCGGCGGCGAGCAGCGCGCCGGCGAACGGCTCCAGCGCCTCGACGGCGTCGACATTGCCGGCCTTGAGCTGGTCGCCCATGTTGGGGAACGGGACCTCGACGCCGCGGATCGACGCCGGATCGACGCCGTTCTTCTTCAGCCAGTAGAGCGTCGCCACATGGATCACCGCGCCCAAGGTCGGCGCGGCGATCACCTTGCCCTTGAGGTCGGCGACGCTCTTGAGGCCGGAATCCTTGCGCACGATGACCTGGGTGGTCGGATTGCTCTTGAGCTCGATCGCCTCGCCCGCGCTCGCCACCACGTCGAGCCCGCCCGCCACCGCCTTGATGAGATCCGGCGGGGTCGAGGCCGCGAACTCGAACTGCCGGCCGACGGTGCCGGGCAGCAGCGACAGGTTCTGGATCGGCGTCAACGTGACGGCGAGGCCGTGCCTGGCAAAAATGCCCTTGTCGAGCGCGACCCAGGCGGGAAGCCAGGTGGCGACCGGCACATAGGCGGCGCGAATTGGCGTGGGCTTCGCGGGATCCTGCGCGGAGGCGGCGCCGGGCAGCAGAAGACATGCGGCGGCCGCGACAACGGCCGCCCAACGCGCGTGCGCGCAGCTTGTGATCACGGGCATCCTCCGCTTGTCGTTTGTCCGGCGTTGAACGGTAGCCGCCATGGAGAGACGCATCGGCGGGGAGTGTCTCAGGTTGATTGCGGCGCAGCAAGGGGCGACGGCGGCTGCTGGATGGTCGCTCGCCGCGGCCGGCCTGCTCAACCATGTTGGCTTCACGTCCCCATCAATGCGAGCGAAAAACCGGCGCTGACCGAAAAGATCGAAAAGCTGATCGCCCCACGCGGCTTCTCGGGCGACAAGCCGGACGGCCCAAGCCGCTGGTCAGCCGAACGTTCCGGCGAGTGGCAACCGCTCGAACCGAAGCGCGTCGTCGAGGTCTGCTACGACCACTTCTCGGCGGCCGCTTTCGGCACAGCGCGAAACTTCTGCGCTGGCGGCCGGACAAGGCGCCGAAGCAGTACACGATGGATAAGGTCAAGCAGAAAAAAGCGAATTTGATGAAGCCGTTGAGCGAGAGCAAGCGGAGGAGGAATGACACTTTGGGTTGAAGCGATCCTCCGCGTCAATTTTTTACTTCCAGCATGGTCACGAAAACTCCGTCGCCATCGAGATGAATCATATTTTGCTAGTCGGGCTCACCCGCAAACACCTATAGCTCGTAAAGCCCTCGCGAGCAGAAATGTGGTCCGGCAATTGCGCGAAGACTAAACCGGCAACTCTTCTCCAGGGTGGGCCCATCGATTTGCATGATGCCAATCGAGTGCCTCTATTGATGGGAGAAAGGCGGGATTATCATCGGATTGGCCGCTAGAACGTCGGCGTATTTGTGCCGAGAGCGTAAGTAGACACCACGTCCGTCAAAAGCCGATTTTCTCTTTTCATCAATCGTGCGATTACAAAGAACCATCGCTTGGGAAAGGATGTAATATCGACGATTGCAGCCGTACAACCACTTACTGCATTGCACAAGGCGTCCGCAAGGGTCGGCCGTACGGAGGTCGTAGTAGACTTTGCCATTTTCTCGTAGTCTTCGCGGAGCCTCGGGCTGACCTCGAACTTCCGCTTCGCGGCTCCGTATCGCAGTGACGTGAACCATAAGTCCGAACAGCTCTATGGCCGCTAGGCAACGTTCCTCGTGTGAAACGCAGCCGATGAAACTCCATCTACGTCCGGCCAATCGGGCAATTGCCAAGAGAGTTCGCCCCAGGGAGTGAACGTGGCCATTTCAAAACAGCGATTGTTGGCGTCCGCCACCGGAGCGGGGGCCTCGACATCCGAGACGCCCGCTTTGGCAAACCAGGCAGCTACCTCTTTTATGGAAGCGTAGTAAGGCTCCTTAGTTCGCTTGTAAGGCAGTCTCAGATAGGACAGAGGATCGGGGTGAGGTACCACTTGATCCGCGCCGCGCGGTCCTTATCTTTCGTGGTATGGCCGAACATCGTCAAGTTGCCGTAGTCCGCGAGTTCGTCGAGAAACTCTTTTATGCGAGGAAACGTATTCAACTCGGATTTCGTACCGAGAACCCCGTGGCCCCCGGATAGGTCATCTTTCGATCTCCCATGACCTTGTCCCAAGAAATCGTGATATTTCCGCCACCACTCTTAACCGTTCCGCACTACGGCCGGTTTCCTCAGCAATTTTCGTATACCAATGCTCGCTCGCCTTGAAGATTTCCGCGCTCTGCAAATCGCGCCCGATGGATGGAATTGTTGAGGGACTCGCCGCGCGCCGTGCCGTATACCTAAAATATTGATCCCAGATATGTTGATTTATACTGATGAAAACTAGGATGTTCCCGTTGGAGAGATCAAAGATTTCTTCAGCACCTGAATAGATTGGCCGCTGCTGATGTGCGGAGGCTGTTGTAGCAACGATCTCGATACGCTCTTTCCTCCAATAAGCCTTTTTTTCCCACGGAAGTTCCCCATCGCGCACGTCCAAATTGTCAATGTCTCCCTTTTGACGGACCCAGGCTTCGCCAAGCTTGGCGGACAATGGATCGCTCATGGTGAGGCGTGCTGTCGCGCTTTCGTGCTCTCTCGCCATTCAGACGGAAAACGAGGTCTCGCTTCGGGCCGATCACTTTTATAGAATTTGGCCTTCTGAGCAGGCGTCTCTGGCGTACCGTAAACATTGCTCACTGTTACTTTTTGGCTCGACCGTGCAAGTCCAGCGACTCGCATCCGTCGCTGAAAGACGTCCTCGGCAAAAACCGGAAAGATGTATGTGCTTTTCCACGCGACTGGATCCAGGTCGTGGTCCAATTTTTTTTTTCGTGATGATTTGGACCACGACCTTCACGTAACGAGCCCGCACGCCCCCTCGCCGGCAGCCGTCCGAATTGTCCGTTGGCGAAGTAGAAGTCCGTTGCCCGGACGGTTTTCACCGCCCAGTGCCCACGGCTTTATATGCGCCGCATCTAGGATGGGTAGCGTCTTTTCTCCCGTAACCGCACAACGTCGGCCGAACCCGTCTAGGACGGCGATGCGAAACGATCCCTGGCAGGTTCATGCCACCCCGACGAGCGCGGGAGCTCGGCCAGCGAGCGGACCTCGCGATCGGGAGACCCGGGCAGGCGTTCGCGGCGCTGGCCGTAGCGGTTGCACCAGACCACCCGCATCCCGAACGCCGACGCCGCATGGGCATCCCACGCGTTCGACGATCGGAACGCGATTGCCGACGCCGGAATGCCGAGCCGATCCACGACGAGCTGGTACACTTTCGGGTGCGGCTTGTAGACCCCGACCTCTTCGACAGAGAGCACCGCATCGAGCAGCGGTCCCAGCCGAGCCGCCTTGACTGCCGCGTCGAGCATGGCCGGCGAACCGTTCGACAGGATCGCGGTGCGCATGCCGGCCGCTTTCAATGTGCCGAGGACGTCTGGAAACCTCCGCAAACGGATCGAGCGTCAGGTAGAGCCTCATGAGCCGGTCGCGAAGCCCCATCGTGTCGAGGCCGAGCGTCTCCAGGGAAAAGTCCAGCGCGTCGCCGGTGACCTGCCAGAAATCCGCATGCCGCCCCTGAGCGGCCCGAAGCCACGTATATTGCAGCTGCTTGTCGCGCCAGAGGGCCGTGAGCCTGTCGATGTCTTCGCCGAGCACATCGCGGCAGCTTCTCGCCGCCGCGGTAAAATCGAACAGCGTGCCGTAGGCGTCGAAGACGCACGCCCGCACGCCGCGAATTGGAGACATGTCTTTTGATTCTGCCATCGCGCAAGCCCCTCAAAGGCCCAGTGGCGCCGATCTAAGGTTCAGAAACGGCCGCCCCTGCCCGGGCGTCCACGCCGCTTCGCCGACAATATAGCCCGTCAGCCGTCCCTGCGGATCGATGATACAGGAGACGGGCATCGCTTTGGCGCCCAAATCCCGGCTTTGTCGGCCTAGAGCCATGTCGTGAGGTCGGTAAGCCACTGCGGCGAGTAATCGACCGCAAGAGTTCTCGATGCGCTTGTCGAGGCCGGCGAGCACCAGATGCCCACCGACATCAGGACGATCGCGAAAGCCGCTTTTGGCATGCGCTCCGCCCGTCACGAGGCGCGCGCGCCAGCGCAGCACGGCGTCGCGCGACAGCAATCCCAGCGCGGCGAGCGGAAGAGCCGCGCCGACTCCGAAGCCAGCATCCGGCGGCCACCTCGCCGAGATCACGACCCTGCGCGGCGAGGATCGATGCCGCTCCGAGCGTCGGGCCCACACAGGGGCTCCAGACGGCGCCGAGCAGCAGCCCCACCGATGCCTGGCCGGAAAGACCGCCGTGGCGCGCGTCGCCGAAACGGCGGTCGGTCCAGTTCGCGAGCGGCGCGCCGGCGAGCGCGAGCGACGCCTGAAAACGCGGCACCAGCAGCACCGTCTCCGACGCCGATCATCAGCGCCGCCGCGGCATTTCTGAAGACGTCGGCATTCAACCCGATCGAATAGCCGGCGGTCGCCGCGAACAGCCCGATGGCAACGAACGAGACGGCGAGCCCCGCGGCGAGGGCCACCGGGCCCAAGCGATGCTCGGAGGCCGCGGCGCCGAGCACGATCGGCAGAATTGGCAGCACGCAGGGCGACAGGATCGACAGCACGCCTGCGACGAACGCCAGTGCCAGCGAGACGACCGTCATCGGCGGCTCAGAGCGACTTGCTCAAGAGCGCGTCGAGCGAGGAGCGCGCGGTGTCGCCCACCGAACGGCCGGTTTCCGTCGCGCCCTTGAAGACGATCAGCGTCGACTGCATGCGCGCGCCGAAATATCGCACCGCATCCTTTTGAGCGTCGAAGTCGACCACGAAACAGACGAGGTCCCGAAACCTCGCCGCCGCCACGAGCTCGTCGAGGATCGGCTTCTGCGCCTTGCAGGTCGGGCACCATGACGCGTGGACGGCCACCAAGATCGGCTCGCCGCCTTCTGCGCCGCGGCGAACGCCGCGGCATCGAAGGGCTGCGGGCCGCGGCGAGCGCCGGCGTGACGGCGGCTGCGCTTGCGACGCGCGTCGCGAGCAGAACCGATCGGCGCGACAGCATGATTGGACCTCCTGATCGGCTTCTCGACGGTGATGCTCGGGCTCGTTGCTGACTGGATGGCGGCCGTCACAACTCGGCCGTCGTTGGCGCCGCTGTCCCGCCATGGCGAAACCGGCGCCAGAGCCATTCGTCAAGCGAGAGCTTGCCTGCTCCGCGACAGAGCAGAATCAGCAGCATGCGGCCCACTGGATGTGCGTCGGCCAAGCTTGCGGATAGACGAAGATCTCGATGACCGCGTCATGCCGAGAAAGATGAGCGCCGCAGGTCGGTGAACAGGCCGAGGACAAGCAGAACGGGCGTGATCAGTTCGACGCTACCGCCAGGTAGGCCGCCAGTCGGGCGCGCAGCAGCGGCACCTTGATACTCGTCGGTGAACAGCGCGATCGTCGTGTCCCAGTTGGCCAGCTTCGTCATGGCCGAGTTCCAGAACACCGTGGCCACCGCGACCCGCAGCGGAAGCGCCAGCAACGCGTAGGGAACGCGATCGAGCCATCGAGTTCGCCCAACGACTGCGCGGATTGCCGGACGGCGACGCCGTCGAAACAGTCGGGGTGGTGCTCATGCGGTCGACCTCGCGCGGCTGGCTTGATGCGGCTCGCGACCTGTGCGCCGCTCAGTTCGAAGGCGACGAACCGGCCGGCCGCCAGGTGCTCCGCAGAACATTTGCGGCATCGAGCTCGGCGGCTGTTGTCGAGCGCCGCCTGCATGGGGCCACCCGGCGAAAAGCTCCGCCGTGAACCGCCATGCCGGTTTGATCGCAGGCGCGCGACTTCGACGCCGGTCGCGCGACGCTCCACCAGCAGCCATACCGGCCCGGCGCTGAAAGATCGATGTGGCGCCAGGGCTCGTCGTCGCCGCCAGCACCGCGCGCCAGATCGTGTCTGCCGGAAAGTCCGAACGCAGCAGCCGGATTGATGGATGGCCGTCGAGACGCAAGCGGCCCTGCTCGTCGCGGCGCGAGCGCTGCGAGCTTCTGCCAGTCGCAAGCGGCTCGGCGTCCGACGGCGTGCAACGCGCCGTTCACCGCCCATTCCAGTCGCGCCACGTCCGCAAGATACGGCAAGCGGATGCGGCGGCGGAAAGTGACGCAGAAATGTCGGAAACTCCGCCGCCGTATTGGTCGAGATACGCCTCGCGCGGCGGGTGTCGGCGCTACGAAGAGCTGCGCCGCGCCTTCAAAGAACTCGCTCGCCGACGAGGCGCTGCACGACGGGATAGCAGAGCCGCAGCGCCTTGGTCAGGCCGCAGAAGAAGCGTATTGCGATAGATGTTGAGGCGGTCCGGCTTCACGGCTGGATCCGCCAGGAACGCCGCCGATTGCCGCGATCGTCGACGCTGCAACCAGGCTCGGCGCATGGCGCGTTGGACCTCAAGCAGCGTCGGCATGACGGCCTCGTGTTCCGCATCGGCTGTCAGCAAGCTCGGCGTGCGCGGCCTCCTGGAGCAGCACGTCCGAGCGGCGGCACGTCGTTGTCCCACTCGATCAGGGTCGGCACCGGCCCGAAGCGCGTCAGCGCTTCCTCGATAGAGCGCCCAGACTTCGTCGATCACGCGGGAGCCGTGATCGTCGATCCGCAGCGTCGCGCCATCGGGCATGCGGCCGCACCGAATGACCCGCGAGATGGATTTCGCCGATGCAGCGGGCGGCAGCGCCGCCAGATAGGTCCGAGCATCCCAGCCGTGATTGTGCGCGCTGACATAGATGTTGTTGACGTCGCAGAGAATGCCGCAGCCGGTTCGCTCAGCCACCGCCGCGATGAACTCCCATTCCGGGATCGTCGAATGCGCGAAACTGCAGATAGGTCGACGGGTTTTCGATGAGAACGCGCCGCTTCAGATAGGTCTGCGTCTGATCGACATGGCGGCAAACGATGTCGAGCGCCTCCTCGGTCATCGGGCAGCGGCAGCAGATCCGCCAGATAGGTGCTCGCCGACGACGTTCCACGCCAGGTGCTCCGACATCAGGCCCGGCTCGATCCGCTCGGCGACCTGCCGAATGCGTTCGAGATGTGCCAGGTCGAGGCCATCGGCGCTGCCGAGCGACAGGCCGACGCCGTGCAGCGAAATCGGCTTGTCGCGGCGAATGGCATCGAGGTACCGCAACGGCGTTCCGCCGCCCATGTAGTTTTCGGTGTGGACTTCCATCCACGCCACGTCGGGACTGCGTTTCAAGCACCGCCTGGTGGTGCTGAAAGCGCAGCCCGATCCCGGCTTTCGCCGGGATCGGGCTGCCGTTCCTTGGCGGTCGTCGGGGACATCGAGCCGCCTCGTCGTCAGGTCGACGTGAGCTTGCCGCCCTGGATCTTCGCGCAGTCGCCGGCCGGAAGCAGCACGAACGACTTGCGGATCGCGCGCCTGCGTCGCCTGGCCGGCGCAGGAGTGCGCGCCTTCGGCGCAGTCGTTCTTGGCCGCAGCGTTGATGCCGTAGCATTTCTCCAGCTTGTTCTGCTGCATGCGGGCCATGTTGTCCTTCACGACCTGCGGCGGATTGGCCATGCCCTGCGCCCGACGCGCCGGCGCCTGCATCGCGAGCGCAAGTCCGATCGCGGTAGTCAGAGTGGAAGCAGCGAACAGACGGCGATTCATGGCGTTTACCTCTCCTGTCGGTGTCTCGAATTGAGACTGACAGCGGGAGGTTCGCTGGCCGACGTCGAAAGGTTACCGGCCCGCGAAAAAAATTCTCTTCTACCGACCAGTCCCGTCGCCTGGTGTAATCCAGTGAGCCAGCTTCGCGATGATCTAGCGAATGCGTGCACCAGCGGCTGGAGCCCGAAAGGTGTATTTCATGCCGCGTCACGGGCGTCCTCGCTCGCTTCAATTGACGCTTGTCGGCGCGGTCCGATGCCGATGACCCGACGCGCGCTGACGGCGCACTCGACTGGTCGAAGCTTGATGGCGCGGGCGCAGGACGGCGACCGGCAGGCCTATCGGACGTTCCTGGAAGACATAACTCCCTTATCTTCGGTCGCTCGCTGCTCGCTGCTTTAAGCAGACAAGCGACGTCGAAGACGCGGTGCAAGATGTGCTGCTGACCGTCCATATGGTTCGCCACGCCTACGATCCGACGCGGCCGTTCGGCCCCTGGCTCGTCGCGATCGCCAATCGCCGCTTCATCGATCGCCTGCGCCGCGAGACCCGTCATGAAAGCACGCGAAATCGCCTTGTCCGCCGAGCATGAAACCTTTCCGAGCCTCGGAACGAACCTCGATGAGGCCGTTTCCAGACGAAGTCGGCCTTGAATGAAGCGATCGAACGGCTACCGCCCGAACAGCGCCAGGCCGTCAAGATGCTCAAGCTCAACGAAATGTCTCTGAAGGAAGCGGCCTCGCCAGCGGCCGTTCGATCGCGGCACTCAAAGTCGCGACGCATCGCGCCATCAAGAGACTTGCGCCAGATGTCTGAAAAAGACAGAGCGATCGACCGTGACAAATACGCCAGACCTCATCGACATGCTGGTCGAACGCGCGGCGCCGGTGCGCCGCCTGCGCCCGCCGCTCGCTCGCGCGGCGCTATGGCTCCTGTTCGCGACACTGATCCTCGGCGTCATTGCGGTAGCCCACGGCTTGCGGCCCGATATCGCCGCGCGCTTGCGGCAGCCCGTGTTTTTCGTCTGGGCATGGTGCGCCGCGCTCGCGACCGGAATTCTCGCCGCGATAGCGTCCTTCCGGGTCAGTCTTCCCGACGGTTCGCGCTGGTGGGTATTGCTTCCCGTGCCGGCGCTCGTCCTGTCTGGGTCTCGACCATCAGCTATGGCTGCTTGACCGACTGGGTCGAGCATCGGAACCCAACGGCGTTCACGCGGGTGAAGCGGTCCGATGCTTCGCGACCCTGTTGATGACGAGCGTGCCGCTGTCCCTGGCGATGCTCGTGATGCTTCGGTATGCGGCCCTTTTCCGTCCACGGACCGTAAGCCTGATGGGCGGGCTCGCGGTCGCGGCGCTGACTTCGTTCGCCCTGTCGCTTTTCCATGATCTCGATGCGACCATCATGGTCCTGGTATGGAACCTCGGCACGGCCGCGCTGATTGCCGGGCTCGGGACCCTTTTCGGTCGCTCCATGTTCGGCTGGGTCGCCGCACGGCTCATGCCGACCGCGGTGCGGCCGCTCCGACCCTCGTGACAGCTGTTCGAAAGGAAGCGCTCATGGACCAACGCACGATGCCGTCGCCGAGACTCGAGCCGCTCCCTGCGGACCATTCTCCAGAGCTGAAAGAGCAGATTCGAGGCGATGCGGATGAATCTCGGCTTCGTTCCGAACAGCATCCTGATCATGCAGCGAAAGCCCCGGCTCGCGAAGGCGTTGGCGCAGATGACCGCCGCGGTGTGGGACCCGTCGGGCGAGGTCGACCGCGGGTTCAAGCGCATCATCGCCCATGTGGCGAGCCGCGCCGCCGGATGCCAATATTGCATGGCGCATACCGCCGGAGGGGCGCTTCATTTCGGCGTCGAAGACGAGAAGCTCGCCGCCGTGTGGGAGTACCAGACAAGTCCGTTGTACGACGCGGCCGAACGGGCAACGCTCGATTTCGCGATCGCGGCGGCGTCGGTGCCCAACCTCGTCACCGACGACATGTTCGCCGAATTGCGAAAGCATTGGACCGAAGACCAGATCGTTGAAATTGTCGGCGTGATATCGCTGTTCGGATTCCTCAACCGCTGGAACGACACAATGGCGACGCCGCTGGAGGATGAGCCGATCGAGGTCGGCGAGAAATATCTGAAGCGCGGCGGCTGGGAGATCGGAAAGCATCGCGATTGATCGCCGCGCGCGATCGATCAAGGGCGCGGTCGCCGAGCCAGCAAACGACCAACTTTGAAGGCGAACCGGTTTTTTCATGCAGGTGTAACCTTCACCGGGTGCAATCAAACCTATGAGGGTAGCGCATCGTGCCAAGACACGCGCATCCAGGAAACTGGCGGCGAGTGGATCTTCCTCTTGGGCGCGACAGGTGCTTTTCACGACCCCGTCCCGCGATAGCATCCTGTGGAGGTTCTCATGACTGCGAAGAATTGGTTCAAAGGAATGATCGCCGGCTTCGTTGCCACGTTTGTTCTTTCCGTCCTCATGCTCATGAAGCAACAAATGGGGCTGATGCCCGAACTTAATCCAATCAAGATGATGGGCGACATGCTCGGCGCATCAACCCCTGCGCGTTGGCTGGGCGATGCACGTCCTGATAGGCACGATGCTATGGGGAACTCTGTTCGCCTGGCTGCATCCAAACCTGCCGGGCGGCAGTCACTGGCTCAAGGGTGTCTGGTTCGGCGTCGGCGCGTGGCTGCTCATGATGATTTTCGTGATGCCGATGGCGGGTGCCGGGTTCTTCGGAATGAATCTGGGGATGACGGCTCCCGTGATGACGCTCATGCTCCACATCGTCTTCGGTATGGTTCTTGGCGGTGTTTACGGCGTTGAGCGGCCGGAAGTCAGCCCCGCATTTGGGGTGTCGCAGCGGTCGTAGAACTCTGGCAACGAGTTTTGACAAATGAAAAAGCCCGGCAGCGAGCCGTGAGTGACTCGTCTGCCGGGCGCATTTTGGTTGCGGGACGCGGATTTGAGCCCCCGACCGTCAAGTCCTGAGCCTGCCGACCGACCCACCCGCCCTCACCCCGGCGGCGTCCCATTCGCCGCCAGCACCGCGCCCGCCAGATACAGCGACCCCGTGATCAGGATCCGCGGCGCCGGCGAAAGCTCCAGCGTCCCGATCGCCAGCAGCGCGTCCTCGACGCTGGCGGCGCCGGCGGCCGGAATGCCGACCGAGCGCGCGATGGCGGCGATCGCGTCGGGGGCGAGGCCCTTGTCCTGGTCGAGCGGCACCGCGATGAGGCGGCGCGCCAGGCCGGCGAAATTGCGCAAAAAGCCTTCGGCATCCTTGGTCGACAGCATGCCGACGACGAGCACCAGCGGGCGCGACACCCGCTCCTCCAAGTCGGCGAGCGCGCGCCGCGATGGTGCGCCCGCCGTCCGCATTGTGGCCGCCGTCGAGCCACAGCTCGCTGCCCGCGGGCGCGCGCGGCGGCAAGGCGCCGGACGGCGAGACGCTGCATGCGGGCGGGCCAATCGGCCGCGACCACGCCCTGCTCGAAGGCCTGCGCCGGCAGCTTGCAATCCGGCGGCGCGGATGGCCGCGATGGCGGTGCCGGCATTGTCGAACTGGTGGCGGCCGAACAGCCGCGGCGGCGGCAGGTCCAGGAGGCCGTCGCCGTCCTGATAGACCAGGCGGCCGCGCTCCTCCGACGCCATCCAGTCCTGCCCCATCACGTGCAGGGGCGCCCTCACCTCGGCGGCGCGCGCCGCGATGACCGAGAGCGGACCTTCGGTCTGCCGGCCGATCACGGCCGGCACGCCGCGGCGGAGGATCGCGGCCTTCTCGGCCGCGATCTTTTCCAGCGTGTCGCCCAAGAACTCGACGTGATCCACCGACACCGGCGTGATGACGCTGGCGAGCGGGCGCTCGACCACGTTGGTGGCGTCGAGCCGTCCGCCCAGCCCGACCTCGAGCAGCAGCACGTCGGCGGGATGGCGCGCGAACAGCAGCATGGCGGCCGCGGTCTCGATCTCGAACACCGTGATGGGGCGGTCGCCGTTTCGTTGCTCGCAATCGGCGAGCGCGGCGGCAAGCTCGTCGTCGCCCACCAGCACGCCGCCGCCGGGGCGGCCGAGCCGGAAGCGCTCGTTGATGCGCACGAGATTGGGCGAGGTGTAGACGTGCACGCGGCGGCCCGCCGCCTCCAGCATGGCGCGCATGAAGGCGACCGTCGATCCCTTGCCGTTGGTGCCCGCGACGTGGATCACCGGCGGCAGCCGCCGCTCGGGATGGCCGAGCGCGTCGAGGATGCGCCACATGCGGTCGAGCGACAGATCGATCCGCTTGGGATGCAGCGCGAGCAGCCGCGCCAGGATCGCGTCGACGTGGGTCATGAGAAGGCCTTTTGGCGCGCATCCGCCCCATCGTTCCCTCCCCCACGAAACCCGGGCTTGCCCGGGTTTCGCATAATAGTGCGCAAGTCGGGCAGGCCCGACTTGCGGCGGGGGAGGGACAGGGAGGGGGGTAGCCGCTTGCGCAGGCGTGTGTGGCCACCCCCCTCCCCCAACCCTCCCCCACAAGGGGGGAGGGAGCTCGCTGAGCAAGCCGCCGCGTCGATCACACATCGCGAGAATCATCGCCGCTTGAGCGTCATCCGCCGCTTTCGGCCTCGGCGGGCGCCGGCAGGGCCGGGCGCGGCGGCGGGAGCGGCGCGGGCGGCGCCTTGCTGAGGATGCGGCACAGATCCGAGATGGTCGGGCGCAGCTTGTTGCGCGGCAGCACCATGTCGACCATGCCGTGCTGCTTGAGATATTCCGCCTTCTGGAAGCCATCGGGCAGCTTCTCGCGGATGGTCTGCTCGATCACGCGCGGACCCGCGAAGCCGATGAGCGCGCCGGGCTCGGCGATATGCACGTCGCCCAGCATGCCGTAGGAGGCGGTCACGCCGCCGGTGGTCGGGTTGGTGAGCACCACGATATAGGGCCGGCCGGCCTCGCGCAGCCGCTGCACCGCGACCGTGGTGCGCGGCAGCTGCATCAGCGCCAAAATGCCTTCCTGCATGCGCGCGCCGCCCGAGGCGGCGAACAGCACGAAGGGCGTGCCGTGGTCGACCGCGGTCTCCAGCCCCTTGATCACCGCCTCGCCGGCCGCCATGCCGAGCGAGCCGCCCATGAAGTCGAAGTCCTGCACGCCGATCACCACCGGGAGCCCGTCGAGCTTGCCGAAGCCGAGCTTGATCGCGTCCTTGAGGCCGGTCTTCTGGCGCGCGTCCTTGAGGCGGTCCGCATAGCGGCGCTCGTCGCGGAACTTGAGCGGATCGACCGGCACCTCGGGCACGCCGATGTCGAACCAGGTCTCGCCGTCGAACATCGACTTCAGGCGCGCCACCGCGCCCATCCGCATGTGGTAGTTGGAGCCCGGAATGACGAACTGGTTGGCCTCGACGTCCTTGTAGAACACGAGCTGGCCGGATTCCGGACACTTGATCCAGAGATTTTCCGGCACGTCGCGGCGCGCCAGGAAATTGCGGATCTTCGGCCGCACGACGTTGGAGATCCAGTTCATGCCGTAGCTCCGAGCGCTTAAGCGCTTCCGTGGTGTTGGCGCAAGGCGTCGCCGCGAACTCTGTTGGCTCCCCTCCCCCTTGTGGGGAGGGGCTGGGGGTGGGGGTCGCGCGGGCTGGCAACACTTTGCCCGATCGCACCACCCCCCTCCCCCAACCCTCCCCCACAAGGGGGGAGGGAGCGCACGCGCCATGCCCGGTCAAGCCCGGCAATGACGCGCCTTTATATATGCCTTCGCCTACTCGGCGGCGAGCCGGGCGGCGCTGCGGACGCCGGCGGCGAGTTCCGTGACCAGGGCGGTGACGGCCGCGACGGTGCGGGAGGTCGCCTTGTCGCCGTCCAGCGTGTCTTTCAACGCATCGATCAGGGCCGAGCCCACCACCACGCCGTCGGCGCCGCGCGCGATCGCGGCGGCGGCCGGCGCGGTGCGCACCCCGAAGCCGACCGCGACCGGCAGATCCGTATGGCGCTTGATGCGCGCGACCGCCTCAGCCACGCGGCCCGCGTCGGGCGCCGCCGATCCGGTGATGCCGGCGACCGAGACGTAGTAGACGAAGCCCGACGCGTTCGCGAGCACGCTCGGCAACCGCTTGTCGTCGGTGGTCGGCGTCGCCAGCCGGATGAAATTGATGCCGGCGCGCAGCGCCGGAACGCAGAGCTCCTCGTCCTCCTCGGGCGGCAGGTCGACCACGATGAGGCCGTCGACCCCGGCCGCCTTGGCGTCGGCCAGGAACCGGTCGACCCCGTACACATAGATCGGATTGTAGTAGCCCATCAGCACGACCGGCGTCTCGTCGTCGAGGGCGCGGAACGTGCGCACCATGTCGAGCGTCTTGGTCATGCGCGCTCCGGCCGCGAGCGCGCGCAGCGACGCCGCCTGGATCGCCGGGCCGTCGGCCATCGGATCGGTGAACGGCATGCCGAGCTCGATCACGTCGGCGCCGGCCTTGGGCAGGTCCTGGAGAATCGCGAGCGAGGTGGCGTAGTCGGGATCGCCGGCCGTGAGGAAGGTCACCAGCGCGGCGCGGCCCTGCTGCTTCAGCGCGGCGAAGCGGCGGTCGATGCGGGTGGCGATCACAGCCCGCCTCCCAGATGCTCGGCCACCGAGAAAATATCCTTGTCGCCGCGGCCCGACAGGTTGACCACCATGAGATGATCCTTGGGCTTTTTGGGCGCGAGCTCGGCGACGCGGGCGAGCGCGTGCGCGGGCTCGAGCGCCGGAATGATGCCTTCGAGGCGGGAGAGCAAACGAAAGGCCGCGAGCGCCTCGTCGTCGGTGGCGGAGAGATATTTGGCGCGGCCGGTCTCGTACAGCCAGGCATGCTCGGGCCCGATCCCCGGATAGTCGAGGCCGGCGGAGATCGAATGCGCTTCTTTTATCTGGCCGTCGTCGTCCATCAGCAGATAGGTGCGGTTGCCGTGCAGCACGCCGGGCCGCCCGCCCGCCAGCGAGGCCGCGTGCAGGCCGGAGGAGAGACCGTGGCCGGCCGCCTCGACGCCGTAGATCTCGACCGAGGGGTCGTCGAGGAACGGATGGAACAACCCCATGGCGTTGGAGCCGCCGCCGATGCAGGCGATCAGCGAGTCGGGCAGACGGCCTTCGGCGGCCTGCATCTGCGCGCGGGTCTCGCGGCCGATGATCGACTGGAAGTCGCGCACCATCATCGGATAGGGATGCGGGCCCGCCACCGTGCCGATGCAGTAATAGGTGGTCGCCACGTTGGTGACCCAGTCGCGCAAGGCCTCGTTCATCGCATCCTTGAGGGTTTTTGCGCCGGACTGCACCGGCACCACCCGGGCGCCGAGCATCTTCATCCGAAAGACGTTGGGCTTCTGCCGCTCGACGTCGACCGCCCCCATGTAGACGATGCATTCGAGGCCGAAGCGCGCGCACAGCGTCGCGGTCGCGACCCCGTGCATGCCGGCGCCGGTCTCCGCGATGATGCGCCGCTTGCCCATGCGGCGCGCCAGCATGATCTGGCCGAGCACGTTGTTGACCTTGTGCGAGCCGGTGTGGTTGAGCTCCTCGCGCTTGAGATAGATTTTTGCGCCGCCGAGGTGCTGCGTGAGCCGCTCGGCGAAATAGAGCGGGCTCGGCCGGCCGACGTAATGAGCGAGATGCCCGTCCATCTCGTGCTGGAAGGCAGGATCGGCCTTGGCGGCCGCGTAGGCCTGCTCCAGCTCGAGGATCAGCGGCATCAGCGTCTCGGCGACGAAGCGCCCGCCGAAGATGCCGAAATGTCCGCGCTCGTCGGGCCCGGTGCGGAACGAATTGGGCTGCCGGATCGTCATGCGCCGCTCGCGTTCTTTTTCGGACCCGGATCCTTGGGAGCAAGATCTTTCGGACCCAGATTGATCGGACCGCCCGGAGCGAGCGCGGCCGAGGCGGCGCGCGCGGCCCGGATGAAGGCGCGGATCTTGTCGGGGTCCTTGACCCCCAGGGCGCGCTCGACCCCGCTGGAGACATCGACGGCGGGCGCGCGCGTGATCCGCAGCGCCTCGGCCACATTGAGGGCATCGAGCCCGCCCGAAAGCATGAAGCGCAGGCTGGGGGCGAGATTTTCGAGCAGGCGCCAGTCGAACGGCCGGCCGAGCCCGCCCGGCCGGCTGGCGGTGCGCGGCGCGCGGGCGTCGAACAGCAGCCAATCGGCGACCTCGCCGTAGAGGTAGATCGGCGAGATGTCCTCGCGCCGGGCGATCGGCAGCGCCTTGATGACCGGAAGCCCGAACCGCGTCCGCACCACCACGACGCGGTCGGTCGTCTCGCGTCCGTGCAGCTGCAGCATGTCGGGCGCAAGCGCCTCGATCACGCGGGCGAGCTCGTCGTCGGTCGCATCCACCGTCAAGGCCACCTTCTTGGCGCGGCCGCGCACGCGCTCGCCGAGCTCGCGCGCCACCCCGAGCCCGACATTGCGCGGCGACGCCCCGAAGAACACGAATCCCACCATGTCGGCGCCGGCGTCGAGCGCCGTATCGAGGGCCTCGGGGGTGCGCAGGCCGCAGATTTTGACGAGGAGGGGCATCATGCGACTAAGTCGGTCTTTCGATCAATTCTTCCAAGCGGTTCGCCAGAAGCTCAGCTTCGTTTCGCGCAACGTCGTAAACGATGGAGGGGTCGATCTGCCAGTACTCGTGAATGAGGATGTTTCGCATGCCCTTGATCTCGCCCCAAGGAATTTCCGGAGGACGTTTCTGCAGTTGCTTGGCCGCTTCGTTGCAGGCCTCGCCGACGACCAGGAGACAAAAGCAGACAGCTTCCCTCCTCATTGCATCTGCCGTGAATTCGGCAGGGCTCACGCCACCCACATAGTCGGCGGCCCGCCGCGCATGATCCCTGGCGTCGGCCAGAAGGTCGATGAGGCTGCGCATCAGAGCGGTCGGGACGACGCCTTTACGCGCTCGCCGTGAGCGCCCTTCAGTCCGCTGACGAGAACGATCCCGACCGGACGGCCTATTCGTTCCGCCAGATCAAGCTCGGCGCCCGCAAGGCTCAGAAGAGACAAGCCTTCGCGCTTCTCGGCGAGCAGATCGATCGCGTCATCCTCACGCACATGCGCCGCCGTGCCACGCGGCAGCATCCCAATGAAGCGCAAAGGGAATTTCTCCTCAACCGCATGGAGATGCGCGAGAAACTTGCCGCGATCGATCTGTTGCACGTTCATGGCCAAAACCTTCAGTGGAACTCTATCATAAGAGGCTTCAGTCCGGCCAGAATGCGCGTCTCATCGTGACCATGAAGCTCACTGCGCAGAATGATCCCAACCGGACGCCCGAGCCGATCTGAAAGCTCGACCTCGGCGCCAGCCAAACCGAGCAGCGACAGACCCTCCTGCTTCTCGGCGAGGAGGTCGACCGCATCGTCGCCGACGACGTGCGGCGCGCTACCCCGTTCCAACAAACCAACGAAACGCAAAGGGAACTTCTCCTCGACGGCATGCAAATGGGTGAGCAGAATCCGGCGATCAATCTGATGCACGTTCATGGCAAACCTCCAAACCCACTATATCACAAGAATCAATTCCTACCCCTGCCCCCGCCACACCAGCATCGCGGCCGCCAGGTCCTCGACCGCGGTGCCGACCGACTTGAACAGCGTGATCTGCTTGTCCGCGGTGCGCCCCTTGGTGGTCCCGCGGCACAGCTCGAACAGATCGCCGCGGATATCCGCCTTGGCGATCGCCTTGCGGCGCAGCGGGATCACCAGATCGCCCGCCTCCTTGAGGGCGCCGGCGCGGGTGTCGACGTAAATACGCGCGCGCTTGACCGCGTCGTCGTCCGCCTCGCGCATTTTCGGCGTGAAGCCGCCGACCAGGTCCACATGCGCGCCGGGACGCAGCCATTTCCCCTGGATGAGCGGCTCGGTCGCGAGCGTCGCGCAACACACGATGTCGGCCTCGGCGACGGCCGATTCGAGATCCTCGGCGATCGTCGCGTCGACGCCGGTGACCGCCAGCCCGAAGGCGAGCGCGACCGCGTGGCCGCGGGTGCGGTTCCACAAGGTCACGCGCTTGATCGGCCGCACCGCCGCATGCGCGCGCACCAGATGGGGCGCGAGCGCGCCCGCCCCCACCATGACGAGATGCGCCGCATCCTCGCGCGCCAGGTAGGTCGCGGCGAGCGCGGAGGCCGCGGCGGTCCGCCACGCCGTCGAGCGCGCGCGCGTCCATGAGGGCGAGCGGCGCGCCGGTCGCGCCCGACATCAGCAGGTAGCTGCCCTGAAGCGAGGGCCGGTCCGCCGCCGCGTTGTCGGGAAAGATGGTGACGATCTTGCAGCCGAGAAACCGCTCGGCCGGCTCGCCCGCGCTCCAGGCCGGCATCAGCAGCAGCGTCGCGTCGCGTCCGCGCTGCGACACCGTATGGTGATGGCGCACCGGCACCGTGATGTTGGCCCGGAATGCGTCCCTGAGCGCCTCGACCAGCGCCGGATAGGTGAGCGCGGCGGCGATGTCGGCTTCCGCGAAGATGCGCAGGGGCTTCTCGACCACGGAACGTCAGGCCGCCGGCGGGCGCAGCGACAGCGGCCGGCCCAAGGGCGCCGCCTCGGCGGCGGCGAGCTGCTGGCGCAGCCGGTCGGCATCCTGGCGCGCCGCGCGCAGCTCCGCCTCGAGCCGGCGCGCGGCGCGGCGCCATTTCGTCTGCTTGAGCCAGGCCGCGACGCCGCCGATGATCACGCCGGCGATGACCAGCACGAAAACCAGCACGAACAGCGGCGCGCGGACCACCAGGGCCGGATCGGCCGCGCTGAACGGATCGAACGACACGGTGACGACATCGCGGTTCGCGACCGCCAGCGCCACGATGACGAGTCCGAGCGGAACCAGGATGACGGCGGAGACGATCTTGCGCATCATGATCGCGGGCTTCTCTCAGCACATAACCTGCGGGCTCGATCCAGCTCCGTCATCCTGAGGCGGCCGTCGTCCTTCGAGGGCCGGCTACGCCGGCCGCCTCAGGATGACGGTCGCAGCTTCGGAATTTACGCGCCCTCGGACCGGTTCAGCCGCTCGCGCATTTCCTTGCCGGTCTTGAAGAACGGCACGTATTTCTGGTCGACCGAGACGATGCGCGCCGGTGCGCGGATTGCGCCCGGTGCGGGCCGGTCGGTTCTTGACCGAGAAGGCGCCGAAGCCGCGCAGCTCCACGCGGTCGCCGCGCGCCATGGCGGCGATGATCTCGCCCAGGATCGCATTCACGATGTTCTCGACGTCACGCTGATAGAGATGCGGATTCTGCTCCGAAATCCGCTGCACGAGCTCTGACTTGATCATGTGTGTGCCGCCTGTCGGCCGTGCGGGCGATGAGGATGCCGACTCTTGCTCCCGCCGTCGCACCATGCGCCGACCGGATATGTCCCGCCGTTCAATTCGCCACCGGAGGGTGCCAAAGCGCCAGGAGACCGTCAAGATTAAGCCGCTCCAGCGCCTGCACCGAGCCGACGTCCTCGAAACGGCGGGCGAGCGACCCCAGGCCCACGGCGTCGAGCACGGCGGCGGCCCCGAGATGCAGGAACGACAGCTCGCTCAGCCGCGGCGCCAGCCGCCAGTCGCGCACCGGCAGCTTCGCGTCGACGCCCTTTTGCTTGGCCAGCCAGTCGATCGCGGTCTGCTCGTTGCCGATCTCGTCGATCAGCTTGAGCGCGATGGCCTGGCGGCCGGTGAACACCCGTCCGTCGGCCACCCGGTCGAGCGCCTCGCCGGTGAGCTTGCGGCGGTCCTGCACCATGCCGCGAAACCAGGCGTAGGAATCCATCACGATGGCGTCGAGCGCCGCGCGGGCCTGCGGGCTGGTCGGCTCGAACCCGTTGGGCGCGGCCTTGAGCGGCGTCGACCTGCACGGTCTCGACCTGGACGCCGACGGTCTTCAGGAGGTCGGTGAAGTTGGGATACTGGAACAGCACGCCGACCGAGCCGACCAGCGACGTGCCCTGGGCGACGATGTGGTCGGACGCCATGGCGGCGATGTAGCCGCCCGACGCCGCCAGGCCGTCGACCACGACCACCGTCGGCTTGCTCTCGCGACATCAGCCGGAGCGCATTATACAATTGCTCCGAGCCGGCGGTGGTGCCGCCCGGACTGTCGACATGGACGATCACGGCGCGCGCGTTGCGCGCCTTGGCGAGCGCCGCCAAGGCCTCGACCCGTTCCTGGTCGCCGCGGATGAGGCCGCGGATGGTGACCCGCGCGATCTGGGCGCCGCCGGCCGAGCCCAGGCCGCGGGTGCCGAGCGCGACCGCGGCCGCGCCGATCGCCACGATCGCGATGACGACGGCCAGGACCCGCCAGAAGGTGAGCTTGCGCCGCATCCGGCGGCGGTCGACGATATGATCGGCATCGAGCGACATGGAGAGCCTCTAGCGGTCGATTCGCGCGCGAGCGTGCCGCGCCGGAATATCGTGGTCAATGGCCCGCAGCAACGTGCCGCAATTGTGGCAAACGCAAGCGTAAGGCCAATCCACACAGATCCTACTGCGTCATGCCCCGCGCACGCGGGGCATCCAGTACTCCGTGGCGCCGCGGTTTGACAGCATCGCCCCAAGTCGAAACGCAGTGGATACTGGATTGCCCGCTGGAGCCTGCACTCGGACGGCGCGAAGCGCCATCCGGGTGCGGCGCAATCGACCGCAAGCAGACGAGCGGCCCCGGACGCGGTGCGTTCCGGGGCCGTTGTCGCATGTCGTTGTCGCCTTCGCCGCGCGGCGGCGAAAGCGCGGCAAGGCGGATCAGTCCTTCTTGTCGGTCTTCTCGGCCCGCTTGAGCGCGGTGCCGAGAATATCGCCCAGCGTCGCGCCCGAATCGGACGAGCCGTATTGGGCGATCGCCTCCTTCTCCTCGGCCATTTCCAGCGCCTTGATCGAGACCTGGACCTTGTGGGTGCGGCGATCGAACTGGGTGACGCGGGCGTCGACCTTCTGGCCGACCGCGAAGCGTTCCGGGCGCTGCTCGGCGCGGTCGCGGGCCAGATCGGCGCGCTTGATGAAGGCGGTGAGGTCGGTGCCGACGATCTTCACGTCGAGCCCCGCTTCCTTGACCTCGGTCACCTCGGTGGTGACGACCGTGCCCTTCTTGAGCTCGCCGGCCTCGGCGAACGGATCGCCTTCGAGCTGCTTGATGCCGAGCGAGATGCGCTCCTTCTCGACGTCGACGTCGAGCACCTGCGCGCGCACCATGTCGCCCTTCTTGAACTCCTCGATGACCTGCTCGCCCGGGCGCTTCCAGTCGAGATCGGAGAGATGGACCATGCCGTCGACGTCGCCGTCGAGCCCGAGGAACAGGCCGAACTCGGTCTTGTTCTTGACCTCGCCCTCGATGACGGTGCCGGGCGGATACTTCTCGACGAAGACCTCCCACGGATTGCGCATGGTCTGCTTGAGGCCGAGCGAGATGCGGCGCTTGACCGGATCGACCTCGAGGACCTGCACCTCGACCTCCTGCGAGGTGGAGACGATCTTGCCGGGATGCACGTTCTTCTTGGTCCACGACATCTCGGAGACGTGGATGAGGCCCTCGATGCCGGGCTCGAGCTCCACGAACGCGCCGTAGTCGGTGATGTTGGTGACGCGGCCCTTGAAGCGGGTGGCGACCGGGAACTTGGCCTCGATGCCCTGCCACGGATCGGCCTGCAGCTGCTTCATGCCGAGCGAGATGCGGTGGGTCTCGTGGTTGATCTTGATGATCTTGACCTTGACCTGCTGGCCGATGTTGAGCACCTCGGACGGGATGATTGACGCGCCGCCACGCGATGTCGGTGACGTGCAGCAGGCCGTCGATGCCGCCGAGATCCACGAAGGCGCCGTAGTCGGTGATGTTCTTGACCACGCCGTCGATGACCTGGCCCTCTTCGAGGTTCTGCACCAGCTCCTGGCGCTGCTCGGCGCGCGTCTCTTCCAGCACGGTGCGGCGGGAGACGACGATGTTGCCGCGCCGGCGATCCATCTTGAGGATCTGGAACGGCTGCGGCACGTTCATCAGCGGCGTCACGTCGCGGATCGGCCGGATATCGACCTGCGAGCGCGGCAGGAACGCCACCGCGCCGTCGAGGTCGACCGTGAAGCCGCCCTTGACCTGGTTGAAGATGACGCCCTGGACCTTCTCGTTGCCCTGGAACGCCTTCTCGAGCTTGCCCCAGCTCTCCTCGCGCCGTGCCTTGTCGCGCGACAGCACCGCTTCGCCGAGCGCGTTCTCGACCCGCTCGAGATAGACCTCGACCTTGTCGCCGACCTTGAGCTCGCCCTGGCGGCCCGGTCCGGTGAACTCGCGGACCGCGACGCGGCCCTCGGTCTTCAGGCCGACATCGATGACGGCCATGTCCTTCTCGATGGCGACGACGGTTCCCTTGATGACGGACCCTTCGTGCAGATTGCCCTGGGTGAACGACTCCTCGAGCATCGAGGC
Source organism: uncultured Pseudomonadota bacterium (assembly GCA_963791155.1). GTDB lineage: Bacteria > Pseudomonadota > Alphaproteobacteria > Rhizobiales > Xanthobacteraceae > JAVDCA01. Next base: position 179,003 of record CAWBRI010000012.1, on the reverse strand, counting down.
AAAATCTTCGTGCGACGGCGCAGCAGCGGTGACAGACATGAAATCTCCTGATGCGGCGCCGGCGGTTGAACGGATGAAGGGCATTCCGAACGGCTGGGGCCGGAGGTCCGGACAGACCTCCGACGACTGCCGGAATAACCGGCAGGCCGGCGCCTTGGCCCGGCAGTCGGAACGATGGTTAGCGTCCGGCACCGTCTCTCGGCAGGACCGAGCGGGCTTGGTCCTCCACCACGAGGGCGTGGTCAGCCACGCCCTCGGCCCGCTCGGGCGGCCTCGACAATCGCGACGGCGGCCCGGAACGCCGCGTCTATATCCAAATGCGTGGTATCGAGCAAGTGCGCATCGGGGGCGGGCACGAGCGGAGAGATGGCGCGGGTGGTGTCGCGGTCGTCGCGGCGCAGGATGTCGGCGAGGATTTCGGCTTCGTTAACCGTGGCGCCGGCGCGGCGGAATTCCAGGGTGCGCCGCTGGGCGCGGACCTGCGGGCTGGCGGTGACGAAGAATTTCACGTCCGCCCGGGGACAGATGACCGTGCCGATATCGCGACCATCGAGCACGGCGCCGGGCGGAGCGGCGGCGAATTCGCGCTGAAAGGCCGACAAGGCGGCCCGCACCTCGGGGATGCGGGAGACCACCGAGGCGGCTTCGCCGACCGCCTGGCTCTTGAGCGCCGCCTCGTCGAACCCGGCCGGGTCGAGCGCTGTCGCGGCCGCCGCCGCGCGGGCGCGGTCGTCGGGCCGATGGCCGGCGTCGATCACCGCCTTGGCGACCGCGCGGTAGAGCAGCCCGGTATCGAGATGCCGCAACCCATAATGGGCGGCGAGCCGCTTGCCGAGCGTGCCCTTGCCGGATGCGGCCGGCCCGTCGATGGCAATGATCATGTGAGATCGGCGCCCAGCGCCCGCATCATGTCGGCGAAGCCGGGAAAGCTGGTGGCGATGAAGCCCGCATCGTCGACCCCGACCGGGGCGGCGGCGCCGATCCCCATGACCAGGGCCGACATCGCGATCCGGTGATCCATATGGGTCGCGACCAGCCCGCCGCCCGGCGCCCGGCCCTTGCCATGGACGATCAGATCGTCGCCGTCGATCTCGAACGCGACCCCGTTTGTGCGCAGCATGTCGGCGGTGGCCGCCAGGCGGTCGGATTCCTTCACCCGCAGCTCCTTGAGGCCGCGCATCACCGTCGTGCCCTCGGCGAACGCCGCCGCCACGGCGAGGACCGGATATTCGTCGATCATCGCGGGCGCGCGGGTGGCCGGCACGTCGACGCCGCGCAGCGGCGACGACCGCACGCGGAAATCCGCCATCGGTTCGCCCGCCGTCGGCGCGCGTGTCGAGCGTCTCGATCCCGGCCCCCATCTCGCGCAAGCGTGGCGATCAAGCCGGTGCGCAGCGGATTGGTCATCACGCCGGTCGAGAACGACGTCGGAGCCGGGCACGATCAGGGCCGCCACCATCGGGAACGCCGCCGAAGACGGGTCGGCCGGCACCATGACCGGCGCGGCGGCGAGCTCCGGCTGGCCCTGCAGCGTGATCTTGCGGCCATGCGGCCCCTCCGGCACGGATCACGAGCTGCGGCGCCGAAATGCCGCAGCATCAGTTCGGTGTGGTCGCGGCGTGGCTTCGCTTTCGATCACCGTGGTGGCGCCGGGCGCCGCCAGCCCGGCCAGCAGCACGGCCGACTTGATCTGCGCCGAGGCGACCGGCGTGCGGTAGACGATCGGGATCGGATCGCGCGCGCCGGCGAGCGTGAGCGGCAATCGCCCGCCCTCCGCCATGGCGAGCAGCGCGCGCGCCGATGAGCCCGACCGGGTCGAGGATGCGCTTCATCGGCCGCTTGCGCAGCGAGGCGTCGCCGTCGAACGTCGCGGTGATCGGACAGCCCGCGACGGCCCCCATGACCAGGCGGCAACCGGTGCCGGAATTGCCGAAATCGAGCGGCGCGGCCGGCTGCGCGAAACCCGCCGACCCCGACCCCGTAGATCTCCCAGGTCCCGTCGCCGAGGCGCTCGACGCGCGCGCCCAGCGCCGCCATGGCCTTGCCCGTGTTGAGCACGTCCTCGCCTTCGAGCAGGCCCGAAATGCGCGACTTGCCGACCGCGAGCGCGCCCAGGATGAGGGCGCGGTGGGAAATCGACTTGTCGCCCGGGACGCGCAGGCGGCCGGTCAGCGGGCCGGCGCGGCGGGCGGTCATCGGCGAGGCGCTCGGGTGCGAGGTCAGGCGATCGAATACCGGTTGCGGCCGTCGGGGTCCAAAAAGTGCGTGCCTCGTAGCATGCGGCGGCGCTCCGCGTCACCCATGCGTGCGGGCAAGGAACTTTTGACGCTGCGCGGATGCGCTATTGACAGGGGCCGTCCTGAAACGCCAAGGGGATGGCTCACTTTTCAACCTCTCCCAAGGAATCCTGAACCGTGGCAAAGCCAGAGCTCGGTACGAAACGCCTCTGCGCCGGTTGCGGCGCCAAGTTCTACGACCTGAACAAGGACCCGATCACCTGCCCGAAATGCGGCACGGTGTACGAGGTCGTCGTCGTGGCGCCGCGCGGCCGTCCTGATTCCGCCGCGGCCGCCGCGGCGCGCGCCGCCGCCGCGCAGCCGATCGAGCCCGAGCTCGCCGAGACCCAAGAGGCCGAATTCGTCTCGCTCGAGGAGGCCGACGCCGAGGCCGAAGGCGCCAAGAAGCCGGCCGACGAGCGCCGAGGTCGAGGACGTCGAGATCGAGGAGGTGAGGGCCCCGACGACGACCGACCTTCATCGAGGAGACCGAGGAGGAGGACACCGATGTCGCCGAGATCATCGGCGGCGACATCGAGGACGAGGAGGAGACTTGAGATCTGCGCCGCGTGCGGTTTCACGGTGCGGATCTCTGATCGTATACGATAGATGTTCCGGCGCGGCCATCCCGACAGCCGCGTCGCGACGGCGGGGCCATAGCTCAGATGGGAGAGCGCTTGAATGGCATTCAAGAGGTCGGCGGTTCGATCCCGCCTGGCTCCACCAGCCTTCGCACCGGCAGAGCTTCGCCTCAGCAAGAGGAAGAGAGGGGGGCGAAGGCTGCCCGTCGTAGCTCGAAGAGCGAAGGTGGGCGCTGCACTTCCGATGCGTGACTACGTCTATCTCCTCGAAAGCATCGGCGTCGCGGGACAAATCTACGTCGGCCATACCAATGACCTGCGCACACGGCTGGACGCCCATAATGCGGGTCAGTCGCCCCACACCGCCAAATACAAGCCGTGGCGTCTCGTTACCTACCTGGCGTTTTCGAACGACGCCAAGGCCGTCGCTTCGAGCGCTATCTCAAGACCGCGTCCGGCAGAGCCTTTGCCAACAAGCGGCTTCGATGAGGCGCGGTGTTGGCAACACCCGCGGATTGACTTCGCCACCGCGACCGTGACCAAAATAGGGGCCCCCGAGCCACTTTGTACGAGCAGGGATTCCGATGGCTGAAGCGCGCGACATACAACACCTGATCGACCGCGTGGTCGCCAATGTCGAGGCCGCGCGCGCGGTCGAGAAGCCGTTCTTTCACCTCGAGTTCGACCGCGTGTTTCCCGACGACGTCTATGCGGCGATGATCGACGCAGATGCCGAAGTCGGCCGACTATCGTCCGCTGCCCGGCCGCAACAAGGGCAATATCCGCGACGACGGGACCTCGACCCGGGTGAAGATCGATCTCTTTCCCGAATACACGCGCCACCTGCCGCCGGCGAAACGCGCGGTGTGGGATCTGGTCGGCCGCGCGCTGTGCTCGGCGCCGGTGCAGGCGGCCTTCATGCGCCGGCTGGCTCCCGGGCTGGAACGGCGCTTCGGCGAGCAGTTCGCCGACATCGGCATGTACCCGATCCCGGTGCTGACCCGCGACATTCCGGGCTACCGCATCACGCCCGCACACCGACACGCGCTGGAAGGGCATCACGGTGCAGTTCTACCTGCCGCGCGACGACGCGCACACGCATATCGGCACCATCTTCCACGACCGTCTGCCCGACGGCTCGCTGCCGAAGGCCGCGCAGATGCGGTTCGCGCCGCAATTCCGGCTACGCCTTCGCGGTCGGCGACAACACCTGGCATTCGGCCGACCCGGTCGGCGCCGAGGTCGAGACCCGCGACAGCATCCTGCTCACCTATTTCGTCGATTCCGGGCTGCTGCGCTTCCTGCGCAATCGCGGCAAGCGTGTCGGCAATTTCGTGCGCAACGAGGTCAAGCACCTGACCCGGCAGTGAGCGCGCTCGCGCGCAAGCCTCCTGCCGCCAGGGCACTTGCGCCGGTCGCGCCGGTGACCGCATTCTGGCTCCCATGAAGTCGTAGTCCGGAGGAGATGCCGGTGCGCTCCAGACTCTTGCGCGGACTTGGCGGCCTGGCCGCCGCATGGCTCGCCGCCGCCGTCCCGACGGCGCGGCCGGCGCTTGCGGTCACCGATATCCAGCTGTGGCACGCCATGCCGGGGGAGCTCGGCTATCAGCTCGACAAGCTCGCCAAGGACTTCAACGCGTCGCAGACGGACTACCGCGTCGTGCCCGTCTTCAAGGGCCTCTACACCGAGACCATGCTGGCGGCGCTGTTTGCGATGCGGCTGCGCGAGCATCCGGCGATCGTGCAGGTGGCCGAGGTCGCCACCGCCACCATGATGGCGGCAAAGAGCGCGATCATTCCGGTGTTCGAACTGATGCGCGACGAGCACGAGCCCTTCAATCCCGCCGCCTACCTTCCGGTCATCGCCGGCTACTACGCCGACACCGACGGCAACATGCTGTCGTTTCCGCTCAACGCGTCGACGCCGATCCTGTTCTACAACAAGGATCAGTTCCGCTTCGCCGGCCTCAATGCGGATCAGCCGCCGAAGACCTGGCCGGAGGTCGAAGCCGCCGCCGAGAAGCTGCGCGCCGCCGGCTACGCGTGCGGCTTCACGACCCATTATCCGTCCTGGGTCAATGTCGAGAATTTTCTCGCCTTTCACGACCTGCCGATCGCCACCAGAGGCCAACGGCATGGGCGGCCTCGATGCCGAGCTCGTCATCGACAATCCGGTGATGGGCATGCATCTCGCGGCGCTGGTCGATCTGGCAGAAGAGCGGCGTCTTCGATTATTCCGGCCGCACGACCCGGGCCGAGCGCCAAGTTCCTCAACCGCGAATGCGGCATCTTTCTCGGCTCGTCGGCGAGCCGCGCCGATTTCCTGACGCAAGCCAATTTCGAGGTCGGCTTCGGCATGCTGCCCTATTGGCCCGACGTCGCGGGCGCGCCGCGCAACTCGATCATCGGCGGCGGCAGCCTGTGGGTGCTGCGCGACCGCACCGACGCGGAATACAAGGGCGTCGGCGACGTTCTTCGCCTATCTGTCGCGGCCGGACGTGCAGGCCACATGGCATCAGGCGACCGGCTATCTGCCGATCACGCGGCGCCGCCTACGAGCTGACGCGTACGCAGGGCTTCTACGACAAGAATCCCGGCGCCGACATCTCGATCAAGCAGATCACCCTCAACCCGCCGGTCCGAGAACACCGCGGGGCTGCGGCTGGGCTCCTACGTGACGATCCGCGACATCATCGAGGAGGAGATGGAGCAGGCGCTCGGACGGCAAGAAGACGGCCGCCGCCGCGCTCAAGAGCGCGGTCGCGCGCGGCAACGCGGTGCTGCGGGAGTTCGAGCAGAACAACAAGTAGCGAAGAAGGCGAATGGCGAATAGGGGTAGAAATCCCTGCTTGCTTGTCACTGCTCGCCCCCTCACCACATCCGATACTTCTCGACCGCCTTCGCGTCCCAGCTCAGCCCGTTGCCGGGCCGCTCCGGCACGACCGCGAATCCGTCGTCGATGCGCAGCGGCTGCTCGACGATCGCCTCGGCCCAGTCGACCCATTCGAGCCAGTGGCAGGTCGGCGTCGCGGCGAGCAGATGCGCGCTCACCTCCGGGAACAGATGCGACGACATCTCGATGCGATGCACCGCGGCGAGCGCGGCTGCGCGCTGCCAGCCGGTGACGCCGCCGATGCGCTCGAGATCGGGCATGACGTAGTCGGCGGCGCCCGCCGCGAGCGCCGCGGCCATGCTGGCCGGCTTCGGAGAAATTCTCGCCGATCTGGATCGGCGTCTTCGAGCTCGCGCGCGAGCCGGGCCGCGCCGGCATAGTCGTCGTGGCGGATCGGCTCCTCGAGCCAATAGACGCCCTCCTGGTCGAGCGCGCGTCCGCGCTCCAGCGCCTCGGCGACCGTGAGCGCCTGATTGTAGTCGACCATGATGTGGGCGCGGTCGCGACAGGCGTTTGCGCACCGCCCGCAAGCGCGGCGAGATCCTCGCGCAACGTCGCGATAGCCGAGCCGGAGCTTCACCGCGCGTGAAGCCGCCCGCCATCAGCTTCTCGGCCTCGTCGGCGAGCTTTTTCCGGCGGCATCAGGCCGAGCCCGCAGCTGTTGTAGGCGGGGATGCGCTTGGGTTGCGCCCCGAGCATGCGCGCGAGCGGCAAGCCCGGCCGCGATCGCCAGCGCGTCCCAGCAGGCGACGTCGAACCCGGACATCGCCATGCGCACGATGCCCTGCACGCCGATCAGCGCGAAACGCCGCGACAGCGTGGCCCACAGATCGACCGGCGCGACCCGCTCGCCCTTGGTGACGCGCAACACCTCGTCGAGCATGCGGGCGATCGCCGGCGCGGCGCCGGGCAGGTAGCAGAACAGATAGGCGCGCCCGGTGATGCCTTCCTCGGTGTCGAGATCGATCAGCAGCAGCGGCGCCTTGGTGATCGTCGCCCGGCTGGTGCCGAGCGCATAGGTCATCGGCACCTCGACGCCGACGGCGCGCAGCGCGCGGACGGTGAGATGGGGGCCTGATTTGGGGGGTGCGACGGTCATGGCGGATGCATCCTCGAGGGGTGTCGGATCGGCCCACCAGCTTACCGCAGGCGGACCCGCCGGGGCGACCGCGGTCCTGCAAAAGGCTGCGCCAATCAACGGTTTGAGCGGCGCCAGCGGGGAAAGGCAAGCACCCGGAGCGTTCTTGAACCCTTAACCTGTCCACCCCATATTATACCGAGACCGGGCAAGGTAAGGCCGAAGCGGACCTTCGACCGGTTGGGGCGCCGGAAGGGCCCCACAAAGTCGCTATCACAGGACTTTGAGACCATGTCGCGCGTTCCTTCGCTTTCAAGTCCCTTTCTGCTCGGCTTCGACGAGATCGAGCGTGCGCTCGACCGCGTCGCCAAGGCGGCAGACGGCTATCCACCCTACAATATCGAGCGGATCGCCCGCGAGAACGGCCAGCCGGAGCGCCTGCGCATCACGCTGGCGGTCGCAGGCTTCACCCGCGATCAGCTCGACGTGACGGTCGAGGAGAACCAGCTCGTCATCCGCGGGCGGCAGCAGGACGACAAGACCCGGCAGTATCTCCACCGCGGCATCGCGGCGCGCCAGTTCCAGCGCACCTTCGTGCTGGCCGACGGGATGGAGGTGCTGGCGGCGGACTTGAAGAACGGACTTTTGTCGATCGACCTCGCGCGCCCGGAGCCCGAGCGCGTGGTGAAGACGATCGCGATCGCCGATCACGACGAATGAAACCGCACAGGACTCGACGCGGCTGTGACATGAAAAGGAGTCGAGGGCCATGAACCAGATGAACACACGATCGACACGACGCATTTCACATCTCGCCCGAAGCGCTCGCCCATCTCGGCGACGGCGCAGATCGCCTACGTCAAGGCGATCCGCTCGGAGGACGTCGCCGACCCTGTTTCCGCAGGCGCCCGAAGATCGCGCCGGGCGTGAAGCTGTTCGCGCTGCATGCCGCCGACGGCACGCCGATCATGCTGACCGACACGCGCGAGGCGGCGGTCGCCAATGCGTGGAGCCACGAGCTCGAGACCGTCAGCGTGCACTGACGCGCGCGTCGCACGCCGCCATCGCGCATCATGCATCGTCATGCCCGCGACCCTCGTCGCGGGCATTCGCGTCTGTGCAGCGCTGCGACAGGAATGTCGTGGATGGCCATGACGGCCGGAATCGTCATCCGCCTGACGCGCGGGTCAGCACCGCGTAGATCGCTTCCGCGTCGCGCGACTCGCGCAGCATCTTGGCGGTATCGGGCGTGCGCATCAGCCGGGCGACGCGGGCCAGCGCCTTGAGGTGATCGGCGCCGGCGGCTTCCGGTGCGAGCAGCAGGAAAATCAGATCGACCGGCTGACCGTCGAGCGCCTCGAAATCGATCGGCCGGTCGAGCCGGGCGAACAGCCCGAACAGGCGTTCGAGCTTGGGAAGCTTGCCGTGCGGAATCGCGATGCCGTTGCCGATGCCGGTCGAGCCGAGCTTTTCGCGCTGCTGCAAGATCTCCAGGATGTCGCGCTCGCTTTGCCCGGTGAGCGTCGGCCGCACGCGCCGCAAGTTCCTGGATCGCCTGCTTCTTGCTGTTGACCTTGAGCGCGGGAATGACCGCCTGCGGCGCAACGAGATCGGTGAGCGGCATTTGAACGGGGTCCGGGGTGCGGAAAGCCAAGCGGCGCGGTCCAGGGCGCGACGGGCGGCGGACCATAGGGAGCAGCCCGGGGCCCGTCAATAGCCGGTGCCGGGGACCCGATCGCAGCGGCGGAACCATTGAAAATGCGGCGCGTCCGGGCAAGGCTTTCGCCCGAAAATGCGCCAGAAGGCATAGCCGATGTTCGAGCGCCCGAGCCCACCGCGATTTGACGTACCGTCAGGCGCCTGCGACTGCCACGTTCACCTGTTCGGGCCGTTCGGGCACTATCCGCTCGACCGCCGGCGGCTCTACACCCCCGATCCGGCGCTCGCATCCGACCTTACGGCCGTGCTCGACGGCGCCGGCCTGGCGCGCGCCGTGCTGGTGCAGCCGAGCGCCTACGGCACCGACAATCGCTGCATGCTCGACGCCATGGCGCGGCAGCCGCAGCGGCTGCGCGGCGTGGCGGTGATCGATCCCGACGTCGCGGCGGACGAGCTCGCGCGCATGCGTGCGCTCGGCGTGCGCGGCGCGCGCCTCAATCTCGCGACGGCGGGCGGCAAATCGGGCGCCGAGACCGCGCGGCTGATCGACCGGCTTGCCGCCAGGATCGCGCCGGTCGGCTGGCACCTGCAGATTTTCGTGACCCTCGACGTCATCGCGGAGATCGCCCCGATGTTGCGGCGCTGCCCCGTCGACGTCGTGTTCGACCACATGGGCATGGCGCAGGCGGCGCGCGGCACCGGCCAGCCCGGATTGTCGACGTTGCGCGATCTTTTGCAGACCGGGCGCGTCTGGGTGAAGCTGTCGGGAACCTACCGGGTGTCGAACGAGATCTACGGCAACCCGCAAGTCACCGCGCTCGCGCGCATGCTGATCGCCGCCAACCCGGACCGCGTGGTCTGGGGTTCCGACTGGCCGCATATCGGACCCCATCCCCACCACGTCGAGGGCGACGCGCCGCACGCCGACTACCGGCAGATCGACTATGGCCGGCTGCTGTCGACACTGGCCGAGTGGGCCGACACTGACGAGATCGCGCGCATCCTGGTGCGCAATCCGGCGAAGCTGTACGGGTTTGCGTAAGGTACCGGCCCTATGGCGAGACCTTAGCCAGGCCGGCGAGCTCCGCCAGCGCGCCGGCGAACGGCTCGAACCTAAAGTGGACCGTATGGCGCCCGGGCGGCAGCGCCACGGCGCGAAAAATGACGTTCGCCCGCAGAATGCCGACCGGCGCGCCATCGAGGGTCGCGCGCCACCACGGGTGCCAGACGTCGTTGAGAACCAGGAAGCCGCCGTCGGGCGCTTCCAGCGCGACCTCGATCTCGGTGTTGGCGTAGCGCACGATCCGCGCGGTGCCGGGCCGCCGCGCCGTGTGGGAAACGAGATGTTCCGGCGGGCGGCTCAAGAGGACCGTCTTGCGCGGATCGACCGCCGGCCAGCCGGTGGCGTAGATGCGGTCGAAGTCGGCGATCTCCCAATCGCCGACCACCATCACGCGCGGCAAGGCGCGCGGATTCTCATACACATAGGCTTTATCGGTGCGTCCGATGAACGCGAGGTCGCCGGGTCGCAGCGAGGGATCGACCTCGCCGACCGGAACGCCGGTCACGACGAGGCGCACGCCGAGGAGATCCGCGAAGGTCGAGCGGTAGGACGGGTATAGCGGCGAGAAGGTGCGCTGGCCGGGAACCGCAAAGTAGTCGCCGACGAGCGTCGCCCGATAGAACCACCGCAGCCGCAGCGGATTTTGACCGAAGACGTGGTCGAAATCGTGGGCGAGCGACAGGTTCTGCCAATGATACGCGATGCCGATCATCTCAAGACGATCGCGCCGGTCGGGCGCCGCATTCGCGGCGAGGCGCGCCTTGATCAGCCGGACGGTCTGGTCGGTCGTATCCGGCTTGAGCGCCTCGAAGGTCGCTGCCGGCAGGCCGGTGGAGACGTGCGGCGCATCGTTCCACGCGAAATCGCCCGCCATCAATGCCGCGAGCACGCACGCGGCGGCGATCGGCCGGCGCGCATCGATCGTCCGGGCGAACAGGAGCGCGGCGATGGCGGCGGCCAGCCCGACGAGGCCGGTGGCGACCGGAACGATCGCGGCCCTCGCGGTCACCACCGTGGCGGCCAGCCAGAACGCCAAAGCGACGAGAGCGAGCGCGACCGCAATTTCGGCGGTGCGTTGCGTTCGCGTCGCGGGCTTGACCGCGCCGTCGAGCCAGCAATGGACGAAGTAACCCGCCATGACGGCGAGCAGCGCACCGAGCACGAACGTGGCGTCGGCGGGACGGCGGAAGAACGCCACGCCCGGCAGCAGCTCGTACATGGCGTGGAATGCCGGCGTGTACCAGCCGAGCGCGTACAACAGCACGAGCGTCGCGGCGAGCGAAAAGAACCGGATCTCGCGCGACCACGCGAGGCCGCGGACGATGCCGAACGAAACCAGCGCGACCGCCGGAAGAGCGCCCGCATAGAGCATCCCCATGTTCTTGCTGGTATAGAGCCCCGTCGGGCCGCGGGCGGCGTGCCAGGCCGGCCCCGGCGGTCCCCAGAACTCGGCGTCGGGCGCCATGGCGTGAAACATGTCGGCAAAGGCCAGCATCACCAGATCGAACGGATGGAGCGAGCCGTGGCCGGCGAGCTCGTAGCCGATTTCCGGCCGGTTCGAGCGCGCCGCCAGCATCGCGGTCAACATCACGGGGACGGCGGCGACCAGAATCCCCGCCGCGCATCCGGCGGCAATCGGCTTGAGGCTTGCCCGGATGCGCGCACGCGGCGCGGACAGCCCGTGCGCCACCACGAAGCCGGCGAGCACATAGAGCGACACCAAGGCGACCTGATCGCGACCGACCGCCAGGAGTCCGCCCAGCACGCCGGCGGCCGCGCCCCATCGCCACGAGTCGCGCTCGAGCGCGCGCGCAAGCATCCACAATGCGAGCGGCAGATAACAAAGGCTGATGATCTGGCTCGTGTGCTGCAGCCGCGCATTGGCCGAGCCGCCGAACGCGAAGGCGAGCGCCGCGACCAGCGCGCCGGCCGGATGCCAACCGCGGTCACGAAAGTACAAGATGATGCCGGCGCCGCCGAGGAACAGCAGCGCGAAGGTGACGCGATCGAAAGCGGCGGCGCTCGGCGCCGAATTGAACAGCGCGAGCAGGAAGTGAAGCGGCGAGAAGATCAGCGACTGCGGATCGCTGATCTGGGGCCAGCCCGCGAAAACGTTGGGGGTCCAGAACGGCGACTCGCCGCTTGCCAATGATTGCGCCAGGAACTCGAGCTGCGGCCGGAACTGCGATTCGGCGTCCCAGGGAATCGTGACCGCGCCGGAAAGCCACGGCCATGCGGGCAGCAGGAACGCGAGGGCGAAAATCCCGAACGTCAGCAGGAGGGGCTGCGTGGCGGACGCAACGAGGTGCGCCGGCGGCGACGCGGACGCGCGCCAAACTGGCGTTTGTATCGTCCAGGCGCGTTCCGGCATCGCGCTCCCCCCCTCACCTTTTTCCTCATCATACCGAGTTGACGGCGGTTGGCGATGGACGCGAGGTCGCACCGGCGGCTGGATCATTGCGCCATCCCTCCCTATCATCGGCCCGAACGAAGTCCGTCGAAGGTGACCCATGACGAGTCCCATGCTTCCGCGCGAGCGCTGCGACTATTCCGCCATCGTGGACCGGCCGCCGCTCAGGCTCCCGGGCGGCGCCCGCCTGGTGTTCTGGAGCATCGTCAATTACGAGGTCTGGGACATCGGCCGGCCGATGCCGCGCCAGGTGCTCCCTGCCCCGACCGGGGTGCCGCTCATGCCCGACGTGCCGCATTGGAGCTGGCACGAATACGGCATGCGGGTCGGCGCCTGGCGGTTTTTCGATCTCTACGCGCGGCTCGGCATCCGGCCGACGCTCGCCATGAACGCGCGCACCTGCGAGGACTATACGCGGGTCGCCGAACAGGCGAAGAAGCTCGGCTGGGAGTTCATGGGCCACGCCTACGACCAGATGCCGATCCACAAGGTCGAGGACCAGCGGGCGATGATCAACCGCTCGATGGACATCCTCGAGCGCTTCACCGGCACCCGGCCGGTCGGCTGGCTCGGCCCCGGCCTCACCCAGACGCTGGAGACGCCCGAAATCCTGGTCGAGGCGGGCGTGAAATATATCGGCGACTGGGTCTATGACGACGAGCCGACCGTGATCCGCACCGCCAAAGGCCCGCTCGTCACCCTGCCCTACACGGTCGAGATCAACGACATCACGATGATGATCGTGCAGCACCACGAGAGCGAGCATCTGCTGCGGCGCGCCAAGGATCAGTTCGACCGGCTGTACGACGAGGGCAAGGACCGCCCGAAGATCATGGCGCTCGCGATCCATCCCTATATCAGCGGGCAGCCGCACCGGATCAAATATCTCGAAGCGATCTACGACTACGTGAACCGCTTCGACGGCGTGCTGCACTGGAACGGCGCGGAGATCCTCGACTGGTACCGGGCGTCTTCCGGCGACAAGCGGCTCGGCGTGGCGGCGGAGTGAGGCGCGTTCCATGTCGTCCAAGCTTCAGCTGAGCATCAGCTTCGCCGCAAATCCGCGCACCTGGCCGCTCATCGACGGCACCGTGCGGGTCGACGGCGTGGATCTCATCGTCACGCCGTCCCACCCTTCGGAAATCTTCTGGCGCCAGCTCAAGTTCGGCGATTTCGACATCAGCGAGATGTCGATGTCCTCGCTGATGATGGCGCTCGCGCATGGCGACGACCGCTTTGTCGGGCTGCCGGTCTTCACCACGCACCGGTTCTTCCACACCGGCATGCTGGTGCGGCGCGACGCCGGGATCGAGACGCCCGCCGATCTCAAGGGCAAGCGGGTCGCGGTGCCGGAATATCAGCAGACCGCCGCGCTGTGGACGCGCGGCGCGCTCCAGCACGAGTGGGGCGTGAGCGCGCCCGACATGGAGTGGTGGATGGAGCGCCCGCCCTCGCACAGCCATGGCGGAGCGACCGGCTTCAAGCCGCCGCCGGGCGTGACGGTGCATCAAATTCCGGTCGAGAAGAACATCGGCACCATGATGGTGGCGGGCGAGGTCGACGCGGTGGTGCACTACATCGTCAACGACAACCTGGTCGACCGCAGCACCATCGATCTGTGGAACCATCCCGCGGCGCGCCGGATGTTTCCCAATCCGATCGCCGAGGGGGTGCGCTACTACAAGAAGACGGGCCTCTATCCGATCAACCACGGCATGGTGGTCAAGCGCGCGCTGGCCGAGAAGCACCCCTGGGTGATCCTCAACCTGATGAAGGCCTTCGACCGCGCCAACGCGATCGCCAACCGCCAGCGCCAGGACCACGTCGCCGACCACGTGGCGACCGGGCTGGTCGCGGCCGACGCCAAGGCGGCGCTCGCGCGCCCGGTGATCGAGCACGGCATCAAGGCGAACCGCGCGATCCTGGAGACCTGCGCGGACTATTCGGTCGAGCAGGGGCTCACCCCGCGGCGGATGAAGCTGGAAGAGATTTTCGCGCCGAGCACCATGGGGCAGTGAGGCAAACACTGGACCCGTCATCCTGAGGCGCCCGCGCGCAGCGCGGGCCTCGAAGGATGATCGGCCCCGGCCGTCGCCCTTCGAGGCTCGGCCGCTTCGCGGCCGAGCGCCTCAGGGTGACGGGACTGGCGAAGTCAATTGTTGCCCCCGAACCCCCTGCCCTCCGCCGCCAGCCGCGCCAGCAGCGGCGCCGGCTTGTGGCGCTCGTCGCCGGTGCGCGCCGCGAACTCGGCGAGCCGGTCGCGCACATGCGCCAGCCCGAGCGTGTCGGCGTAGTGCATCGGCCCGCCGCGCCAGGCCGGGAAGCCGTAGCCGAACACCCAGATCACGTCGATGTCGCCCGGCCGCGCCGCGATTCCCTCGCTGAGGATCCGCGCCCCCTCGTTGATCATGGGGAACAGCAGGCGCTCGACGATCTCTTCGTTTGCGATCGGCCGGCGCGTCACGCCGAGCCGCGCCGAAGCCTCGACGATCAGCGCCTCCACCTCCGGATCGGGCTTGGGGGCGCGCGAGCCGGGCTCGTAGAGATAGTAGCCCTTGGCGGCTTTCTGCCCGAAGCGGCCGAGCTCGCACAGCCGGTCGGCGATCTCGGCGCGCAGCCCCTGCGCCTTGCGCATGCGCCAGCTGATGTCGAGGCCGGCGAGATCGCCGGCCGCCAGCGGACCCATCGGGAAGCCGAACCCGGTCATCGCCGCGTCGATGTGTTGCGGCAGCGCGCCCTCCAGCAGCAGCCGCTCGGCCTCGACCGACCGCAGGCGCAGCATGCGGTTGCCGACGAAGCCGTGGCATACGCCCACCACCACCGGCGCCTTGCCGAGCTTGCGGCCGAGCGCGACCGCGGTCGCGAGCGTCGGCGCATCGGTGTCGGCGCCGCGCACCACCTCGAGCAACCGCATCAGGTTCGCGGGGCTGAAGAAGTGCATGCCGAGCACGCTGCGCGGCCGCCTGGTCAGGCGCGCAATCGCGTTCACGTCGAGATAGGAGGTGTTGGTGGCGAGCACCGCGTCGGGCTTGGCCAGCCGGTCGAGCGCGGCGAAGACCTCGGCCTTGACGTCCATCTCCTCGAACACGGCTTCGACGATCAGATCGGCGTCCGCCACCGCCGCCATGTCGGTCGCGCCCGTGACGAGGCCGATGCGGCGGTCGGCCTCCTCGGCGGAAAGTCCACCGCGCGCCGCCGTGCTCTTGTAGTTCTTCGCGATCGTGGCGAGACCGCGCGCGAGCGCGTCGGGCGACGCCTCGATGACCGTCACCGGAATGCCCGCACTGGCGAAGCACATCGCGATGCCGCCCCCCATGGTGCCGGCCCCGATCACGACCGCGCGCTTGACGTCGCGCGCCTTCACGCCGTCGGGCAGGTCGGCGAGCTTGGCGGCTTCGCGCTCCGCGAAAAAGATATGGCGCTGCGCCGTCGCTTCCGGACTGACGAGCAGTTCCTGGAAAGCGGTCCGCTCGCGCCGCAGCGCCTCGTCGATCGGCAGATCGAGCGCATGGCGAATCGACACGATCGCCGCCGCCGGCGCCGGCAGGCCCTTGAGGCGCTTGAGCTGCGCTGCCGCCAGCTCCTCGAACTTGGCGCGATCGCGCCGCGCCGGCGCGAGCTTCTCGTCGCGGTCGCGCGCCAGCACCGCCGGCCGCTTCTCGGCCACCACGCGCCGCGCGAACGCGACCGCGGCCGCCGTCACGTCGCCCTCGACGATCTCGTCGATCAGGCCATGCTCCAGGGCGTCCTGCGCCGAAATCGGATCGCCGGTGAGGATCATGCCGAGCGCCTTCTCGATGCCGACGAGGCGCGGCAGGCGCTGGGTGCCGCCCGCGCCCGGGATGGTGCCGAGCTTGATCTCGGGCTGGCCGAGCCGCGTGCCGGGCGCCGCCACGCGGAAATGGCAGCCGAGCGCGATCTCCAGCCCGCCGCCGAGCGCGGTGCCGTGCAGCGCCGCGACGACCGGCTTGCCGGCGGTCTCGATCGCGTCGATCACGTCGCCGGTGCTCGGCGCCATCGGCGGCTTGCCGAATTCGCTGATGTCGGCGCCCGCCACGAAGGTGCGGCCCGCGCAGGCGAGCACGACGGCGTCGGCTGTCGGGTCGGCCTTGGCCTCGGCAAAGGCTGCGATCAGGCCGGCCCTGACCGTGTTCTTCAGGGCGTTGACGGGCGGGTTGTCGACGGTGACGACGCCGACATTGCGGTCGCGGCGGTAGCTGACGAGATCGGACACGCGGAGCCTCCCGGTTGGGGGGTGCGGGCGGGATGGTACGTGGTCGGGGCGGAAGTGCAACCGCACAAAGGCGTCATTGCGAGCGCAGCGAAGCAATCTCGACCCGCATGTATTTGCCTATCGGGATTGCTTCGCTCCGCTCGCAATGACGACTGCGAGCCGGTTCGCAACGCAACTGCGGTTGACGCCGCCTGCCCGCCATGGTCCGCTCGCGCCGCGCCTCGACCAGGGAGCACGACATGAAAGACCGCAAGACCAAAGGCATCGGACTCGCGATCGTGGGGGCGGGCCGCGTCGGCCTGTTCCGTGGCGAGGTCGCGACCCGGCATCCGGCGGTCGAGTGGATCGGCATCGCCGAGCGCAACCCCAACCGCGGCGGCTCGGTCGCGGCCAAGATCGGGGCGGACTTCGTCACCACCGACCACCGCGAATTGCTCGCGCGTCCGGAGGCCACCTGCGCCATCATCGCGACCGACGAGCACCTGCATGTCGATCCCGATCATGACGGCGATCGAGCACGGATTGCCGATGCTGATCGAGAAGCCGCTGGCGACCGACCTGGGCGAATCCGCCCGCGTGCTCACGGCGATCGAGAACGCCAGGCTCGATGCCGTCGTGGGCTACACCCAGCGCTTCCGCCGCCGCTGGCTCGCCGCCAAGGAGAAGTGCGCGACCGGCGCGCTCGGCGACGTCACGATGGTCACCTCGCGCGCCTTCATGAACCGCCTGGTCGCGATCGACAACTACAAGCGCACCGACAAGCCGGAGACCATCTCGCCGATGGTGATCTCCGGCACTCACGCGCTCGACATCTGCATGTGGTGCCTGGAAGGCAAGCAGCAGGCCGAGGTCTATGCGCGCTCGATCGACAAGGTGCTGGGCCCGCTCTACCAGGGCATCGACGCCACCGCGGGCATGATCATGTTCGCGGACGGCACCATTCATCATCTCAACATCTCCTGGGCGCTGCCGGTGACCTGGCCGGCCGCGGTCTACAGCCTGGAGGTCGGCATCGTCGGCACCACCGGGGTGCTCACCATCGACGACACCCATCGCGACATCGTGCTCGCGGTGTCGAAGCCGCAATCGGAGGGCTATGCGCCCGACGAGAGCCGGCTGGTCGATTTCATGGGCAGCTATCCGCCCGGCGACATGGCGCTCGGCGAGTTGCGAGGACCCGATGGCGGACGAGACCGTCTCGTGGCTCAACCGGATGGCGCTCGGCATTCCGACCCAGGCCGCGACCGCGGCGGAAGCCCACAACCGGTTGATGCTCACCAAGGCGCTCGACCTGTCGGCCAAGCTCAAGCAGCCGGTGAAGCTGCCGCTCGCGCCGGAGGTCGAGAAGGAGATGCTGCGCAAGGTGGCGTGAGCAAGCAACGCGTCATGCGCCGCGGCTTGACGCGCAGGCGAGAAGCGGAGCGCTTCCTGGTCACGCACGCTGAGCCTCCGCACGCGTGATCGCTTCGCGCATGCGGGCGACGGGCATGACGGAAGTGTTCGACGGCTAACCCCGCGCCCCGATCGCCTTCACCCCCATCTCGGCCGCCAGCTTGTCGAGCTGCGCCGCCAGCGCCGGCGGCAGCGGGATGCCGTCGCGCAGGCGCTCGGCGCGGCACTGCCGCCGGCGCTCGCCCGGCAGGCGGATGGCGTCGAAGCCGGGCAGGCGCTTGCGAGGCGTGCAAATCGCCCATGTGGCGGTCGACCTCGGCGGTGAAAGCGTCGAGCGGGATGAAGCGCTTGATGTCGATCGCGCAGATGAAATGGCCGGTATTGGTCTCGCTGGCGTCATCGGCGTTGAAGTCGACCACGTCGCGCCCGAACGCGGCGCCGTTGAGCATGCCGGCCGAGCAGCCCGAGCATGATCGCGAGCCCGGCGCCCTTGTAGCCGCCGATCGGCAGCAGCACGCCCTCGGCGGACCGCTTCGGATCGGTCAGCGGCTCGCCGGTCTTGGCGTCGACGAACCAGCCCTCCGGCATCGACAGGCCCTGCAGCGCGTATTTCTTCACCGTGCCGTAGGACACGACCGTGGTCGCCATGTCGAGCACCAGCGGCCCGGCGCCCGACGGCACGCCGATGCCGAGCGGGTTGGTGCCGAGCAGGAGCTCGGCGCCGCCCCACACCGCCATGTGGTTGGCGTTGGCGACCGCGGCGTAGAATCCGATCATGCCGTGATGCGCCGGCATCTCGGCGTAGATGCCGGCGGTGCCGGCGTGGTTCGAGCGTGCGCACGCCGACCCACGCGACGCCGGCGTCGCGCGCGAGCGCGATCGCGGTCTCGGCGGCGCGGCTCATCACCAGATGGCCCATGCCGTTGTCGCCGTCGACCAGCGCGGTCGCCGGCGCGGTCTGGTTCACCGTGATGGTCGGGCGCGGGTTGAAGCCGCCGGCCTTGAGCCGGCGGACGATAGTGCGGCAGGCGGAAGATGCCGTGCGCGTCGGCGCCGGTGAGATCGGCCTCGGTCATCAGCTCGGCGACGCGCGTCGCGTCGGCGGCCGGCAAGCCCGCCGCCCGAAGCACCTCGTCGATGAAGGCGCGCGCGACGCCGCGCCGGACGATCGCCTGCGGCATCAGGCTCTCCCCGACCAGCTTCGAGCGGGATGCCGTTGAGGATCTTGGTCCTTGTCGGCGTCGGAGATCGACAGCGCCTTGACCTGACGGGCGCATTCGAGCGTGCCCATGTCGTAAGGATAGTCGCTGCCGAGCACGACGCGCGACGGCGCCCGACCAGTCGACACCAGGCATTCGAGCTGCTGGCTGCGCATGCAGGATCGTGTCGTAGTAGAGCGTCGCCATCGCCTTCTCGGGGCCGTGGTCCTTGAGGTGCACCTTCGGCTCCGGCCGCACCTTCCAGCCGTGCGCGAAGCGGCCGGCCTGCCACGGCGCCATGCCGCCGCCATGCACGAAGAACCACTTGATGTTCGGGTAGCGCTCGACCACGCCGCCGAACACCAGCGAGGCGACCGCGATGGTCGAGTCGAGCGGATTGCCGATCAGGTTGTTGAGATAATAGTTGCTTGCAGCCGGTCGATCGCCGGCGACCTGGGTCGGGTGCACCATCATCAGCGCCTTGATGCTCGTTCGCGGCCGCCCACACCGGCTCGAACGACGGGTCGTCGAGGTTCTTGGCCGTTGATGTTGGAGCCGATCTGCGCGCCCTTGCAGGCCGAGCGTCGTCATCGCGCGCCTGAGCTCGGCCGCGGCCTTGTCGGGCGCCTGCATCGGCAGCGTCGCGAGGCCGTAGAAGCGGTCCGGCTGATCCTTGACGTGCTTGGCGATCTGGTCGTTCTGCAGCGCCGCGACCGCCGCGTTGAGCGACGCATCGGTGTTGTAGAGGAAGGTCTGCGGCGTGTTCGACAGCACGTGCATGTCGACCTCGGCGGTCGTCCATGTCCGTGAAGCGCTGCTCCAGGTCCCAGGCGCCGCGCGGAAACGGCTTGTAGGCGATGCCGCCGATCTCGAACACCGCGAAGTCCTGGTCGATCGGCGTGAGCTCGAGCCCAGCGACGGCGCCTCCTTGGCGATCATCTGCATGGTGTCTTCATTGAGAATATGGGCGTGGACGTCGATGGTCTTTGGCATGGGGTTCCTCCGGAGGGGCGTAGTCATATCTGGTGACGGCGGCGGGTGAAAGCGTGAAGGCATGACGTTCGCACTCGCGGCCTATCGCCCCTCCCCCGCGCCTGTCCGCCGAAGCGCGTAGCGCGAAGGCGGATGCGGGGAGGGTGGGTGGGGCGCGGCTTGCACCTGCGTGGGTGGCTTCCCCCTCCCCGCCCTCCCCCGCTAGCGGGGGAGGGAGCGCAGATGCCGTGGCTCGCCGCTATCCCACACGCGCAAAAACTTGTATGGCGTGAGCCACAATCAAAACGATGGATATGGCGAGTGACCAAGAGCGTCTCGAAGACCAAAAGCACGGCGGCGAAAAAAACGGCCCGCAAAAGGGCTCCTACGCCCCCCGACGCTGGCAATCCGACGTCATCGTCGACCTGATCAAGCAGTTCGGCTTCCCCTATATCGCGCTCAATCCGGGCGCGAGCTATCGCGGGCTGCACGACTCGCTGGTCAATTACGGCGGCAACCAGCCGCCGATGCTGCTGTGCCAGCACGAGAAGATCGCGGTGCAGATCGCGCACGGCTACGCCAAGGCGACCGGCAAGCCGATGATCGCCATCGTGCACGACGTGGTCGGCATGCTGCACGCCACCATGGGCATCTACTACGCCTATATCGACCGCGCGCCGATCTTCGTCATCGGCGCCACCGGGCCGATGGACGAGAGCAGGCGGCGGCCGTTCATCGACTGGATCCACACCGCCAATGTGCAGGGCGAGCAGGTCCGCCACTACGTCAAATGGGACTACCAGCCGGGCAGCATCGAGGGCGTGCCGGATTCGTTCGCGCGCGCCTATGCCGCCATGATGACCGAGCCGCAGGGGCCGATCTACATGTGCTACGACGCCTGGCTGCAGGAGCAGCCGCTCGACCAAGACCATCGCCGCTGCCGGACCGCGGCGACGCCAAGGTGCCGGTGCCGATGGCGGCCGACCGCGCGCGCGCTCGAAAAAGTCGCCGACAAGCTGCTGGCGGCGCGCTTCCCGGTGCTGCTCGCCGAATATACCGGCGCGCAGCCCCAACGGCTTCGCACGATCTCGTCGCGCTCGCCGAGACCGTCGGCGCCGCCGTCTACGACATCAACGGCCGGCTCAACTTCCCCAACCGCCATCCGCTCAATGTGAGCATGGACCGCAGCGTGTTCCGCGACGCCGACCTGATCCTGAGCGCTCGACACCCGCGACTGGGAGAAGCCGACCCACCACATCGAGCGCACCAAGCGCACCGTCGAGCCGCTCTACCCGGCCGACTGCGAGATGATCGAGATCGGCTTCGGCGACATCGGCATGAGCAAATGGTCGATGGACTATACCCGCATGCCGAACTGCAGCCTGCGGGTGCTCGGCGACACCGCGACCGCGATCCCCGAGCTGACGCGCCTGTGCGCCGAGCGCGTGGCTGAAGACCGCGACCTCGCCGACAAGATCGCCAAGCGCGCGCGCCGAGCATCGAAGGCGCGCCACGACGGGCTGTTCAGCCAATGGGAGCGCAAGTCGCTCGACGGACTGGGACGGCTCGCCGATCACGCTGCCGCGCCTCGCCCACGAGATGTGGGACGTGATCAAGGCACGAGGACTGGGTGCTCACCGCCTGCACGCTGCAGGACTGGGTGCTCAAGCTGTGGGACTTCGACAAGCCCTATCGCCACGCCGGCCGCGCGCTCGGCACCGGCACCCAGATCGGCGTGTCGCTCGGCGTCGCGCTCGCCCATCGCGGCACCGGGCCGGCTGGTGATCGACATCCAGCCCGACGGCGACCTGATGTTCGACGCCGGCGCGCTGTGGACCGCGGCGAAGAACAACATCCCGCTGCTGATCGTGATGTTCAACAACCGCGCCTATTACAACGACTGGGAGCACCAGATCCACGTCGCCGAGCTGCGCGGCACGCCGGTCGAGCGCGCCGATATCGGCCAGGACATCGCCGGACCGGAGCCCGATTTCGCCACGCTGGCGAAATCCTGCGGCTGGTACGCCGAAGGTCCGATCACCGATCCGAAGGACATCGCGGGCGCGCTCACGCGCGCGATCGCCAAGGTGAAGGCCGGGCAGCCGGCCCTGGTCGATACGATCCTGCGGCCGCGCTGACGGTCACGGTGCGGCAGCCGTTCGACGGCGGGGGCATCACGCTCGAACGCGACGGCCATAGCCGCATGGTCGGCGGCGGATAAATCAGGCACTCGCATGTTCGCGCTTGATGGCATCGAGGAAGCCCGTCATCTCGGCCGGCGACTTCAGGTGGTGAACCCGCTTCGACGCCGCCGCATCGGCGACGAGCTGCCGGTACCTCGGCGTCAGATGGAAATGGCAAAGCCAAAGCACCCTGTAGCTTTTCATGGTGCTGCGCCACATCGGACTGTTGTCCGGCCAGCCCTCCGGGGTTGAGAAAAGACCTTTGATCAGGCGCTTCGTCACCCACCAGTGGTGCGTGACAAGAGGCAGATCGACGTAGACCAGCGTGTCGGCTTGAGAGAACCGCTCCCAGGCCGAAGCCACGCAGCCAAAGCCGTCGATGATCCACGCGCCCTGGCGTAGCAGGTCCGCATGCGCCTCCAAGTACGCTTCGTGCGGAACTTCGCCGCCGCCGGCCCTGAATTGGATCATGTCCAGCGGGTACAACGGCAACCGCGTGAGATCCGCCAGACGTCTGGCAAGCGTCGATTTTCCGCCGCCGGCGTTTCCGAACACAGCGATTCTTTTCATAGGGCCGCGCAAGCCAGCGCCGCCCCCGACAGCAGCAGAACCCGCTTGATCGTTCGCATCGTCATGGTTTTCTCCCATGAAAAATCAGACCGAAGAGCCCTTCAATTCCTGTCCAAAGACGATCCGGTGGCCGTCCACGGTCGTGACGACGATCTCACGCATCCCGTAAGGCCGGTCTTTCGGCGCCGAGCATGCCGCGCCGCGCGCCGTTATCTCGGCGTGCAGGGCATCGACGTCCTGGACATCCACATAACCGAACCAGTTGTGGGAGCCGAGGTCGGCCGGTCGCATATCGCCCGGACAATGACCCAACATGACGCGCACGCCGTCACGCTCGACGAGCCGCCATCCCGTTGCATCGTCCCAGCCCACGCGGAAGCCCAATACGTCGCGGAAGTAGCTCGCGCTTTTGTCCAGGTCCGGGACCGCGAGCACGAATGCCCAGGGGGCAATTCTTTGTTGCACGTGCTTTACCTCGCCCAGCCGAAATTCCAATCGCACGAACCCTTGCGGGTCTCACGCATTCACCGCGCCGTCATGATGACGCACGACTTCGGGCGACACGGCGCGACGATGGCTGCCGGTTACTTACCCGCCATTCTTGCCTTGATGTGCTCATGTGGGACTTCCTGATGGCGAGCGCCGCCTTCCCGCGCGGCGTTTCCTTCGCGGCTCGACCGGTCCTGCGGAGACTCACTTCGAAATGCGCCGCGCGCTTGATCATATGTCAGCTTCGTCGCCACCGCGATCAACGGGATGATCCACGGCGAGAGGCCAAGCACGACGGCGGAAGCCGTATCGCCGACGAACAGTGCACTCATCGCGCCTTCCCGTTTTGAGACCGGTCGTCCGCTCGGGGAATCGGGCCGCGCCTCAGCGCACCTCGATGTCATAGCTGAAGCGCCCGACGAATCCCTGCTTGAAGTCGATCTCCAGCACCACCGCATCGGCGCCGACAAATCCCTTGTTGGACTTGTAGAAAATCCCGACCGAGATGACCCGTTTGCCGATGCACATCGCACGGAAGTCGCCGGGCGGCCGCTCGACCGCCGCAATGATCCCGTCGAACCGAACGGTCCCGTTTGCGGCGGGCGTCACGATGCGGACGTCCGGCGCACCGTTGCGCTGCAGTCGGAAGCCAGCGTGTTGAACACCGCCATCAACATCTCGTTGCCGGTGAACACTCTTCGCCGGAACGGCGCGCTCGTTTCCGCCGCGGCCTTGGGTTTCGCTTGCGCAGCCGGTTGCTCTTGCGATCGGACCGCGCCCGCCGCGAACGTCAGCAGCGCGGCGACCATCGCGGCCGCACAACTCGATCCGACAAGACGTCTCACGGCGTTTCTCCCTTGCGCTTTGCGCCCCGTTTGCGGGTGCATCGGGATCCGAACGGCCGAGCCTGGCACACGCCGGGTCAATCCGGCGTCACGCCGGCGTCAACGGGATTTCTCACGCCGGATGAGGCGCTTAGCCGCCTCCGGAGGGCCGCGCCGAACCGCCGATGCACGCGCTTGTTGCGCCCTGGCGCGTAAACATGGGAGAATCCCCATTGCGTCGCTGATCAAGCATTCGGTGCCCCCGGCCAATGCCCAAATTGTGCAGGATCACGGTGCGCCTGCTCGGACCGTTCGCCGTCGAGGCGAATGGCGGGCGCGCCATCATGGTTTCGGTCAGATCGAAGAAGGCCCGCGCGCTGCTCGCCTACCTGGCGATGCGGCCCGATTGGCGGGCGAGCCGCGAAGAGCTCGCGACGCTGCTGTGGGGCGACAATCCCGATTCGCAGGCCCGTCACAACCTGCGCCAGTGCCTCGTCTCGTTGCGCCAGGATACGCATCACGTCGCGCCCGATCTGTTGAACGTGGGTCGCGAGACGATCGCATTGCGCGCGCAAGGCCTCGCCGTCGATGCGCGCGAGCTCATGGGTCTTGCAGCGTCGACCAAGCCGGACGAACTCGCCCGCGCCGCCGAGCTGTGGCGAGGCGTTTTCCTCGCCGACCTGGCGTTGGACATCGAGGAATTCGACGCGTGGCGGCAGCGCGAGCAGGACCGCCTTGCCGGCGCGGCAGCGCGCGTTTTCGAGACGCTGTGCGTAAACGCCGACGCGGACCGCGACGGCGAGCGCGCCATCCCGGCGGCCGAGCGGCTGGTCGCGCTCGACCCGACGCGCGAAGACCGCCAGCGCGTGGCGCTGAAAATCTGCGCGCGCTATCGCGGCCGCGACGCCGCGCTCGAGCGCGCCCGCCAGCTCACAAGCCTGCTGCGCAGCGAGCTTGCGGTGTCCCCCGACGCCGCGACGCGCGCCCTCGTCGAATTGATCCGGAACGGCGAGATCGCGCCGGCGTCGACGCCGCTCGCGCCGCTCGAAGCCGCGCCGTCCGCTATGCCGGGCAAGGCGCTCGTTCCGGCGAGCGCGACGCAAAGCGTGGCGGCGCCCGTCGTCGCCGGAGAGCTCGGCCCCGTATCGGCGCCGGCCAGGGCGGCGCTTTGGCGCCGGCGGCCGGTCGCGGCGGCGCTGGTTTCCGCCGCTTCGATCGGCGCGATCGCGCTGCTGGGGCTCGCGACCGGGTCGCCCGTTTCCTGGCAAAACCTGCAGATTAAAACGAAGACGTCGGCGAAGCCCGGCCTCGCGAGCGTCGTGGTGCTTCCTTTCTCGGTCGATGCGCCGCGCGGCGCGCCTGATCAGGAGTTTGCCCAGCTGCTCACGCACGACCTGACAGCCGAGCTCACCCGCTTCGACTTGCGGATCATCTCCGGCCGAACCGCGGACCTCTATCGCGATCGACAGATCGACGTGGCGAAGGTCGGAGCAGAGCTCGATGTGCCTTACGCGATCATCGGCCGCGTTCAAAGAACGGACAGCGGGCTGCGGGCCGAAGTTCAATTGATCGAGGCGGCGACCCGCGTGACCCTGTGGTCCGATCAGGTCCAGCGCGAGCCCGGCGAGGCGGCACTGTTGGCCAGCGAGGTTGCGCGCGGATTTGCCCGGGTCGTGATGATGAACGTCGCCAATGCGGAAGTACGGCGCCTCCCGCGCGATCCGGGACGGCCTGCCGAGGTCCACGATCTCCTGTTGCGCGGCCGCGTGATCGAAGCGCGTGGCCACAACATGCGTTCAAGCGTCTCAGAAGCCCTCGGACTCTACGAGGAGGCGTTGCGGCTCGCTCCCCATAATCAGCGCGCCATGCTCGGCGTCTCGCGGATGACCATCGTTGCGGCGATGAACTTCATCGACCTCGATGCGCCGCCCGATATCCCGCGGGCCGAAAAGCTGTTGAACGAGGTGTTGACGACGTCTCCCAAGTCGGCAGGTGCGCATTTCGTGCTCGCAATGTTGCAAAAGTACCGCGGCCAGTACGAGGCGGGCATCCAGTCATTGCAGCGGTGTCTCGAATTGAATCCGAGCTTCCTGCCCGCGCGAGGGCAGATCGGAGCCCTGCTTACCCGCATCGGGCAACCGCAGAAGGGCTTGGAAACCATCCAGGAGACGATTCGCCTGGCGACTCCGAACGATCCGGCGATGGGATTCTGGTATCTGTTCGCCGGCGACGCGGAGCTCGAGCTCGGTCACGAGCAGGCGGCCCTGGGCTGGATCCTGCGCGCCAACACCGTCATGCCGGGCTCGCCGGTCGTCCAGGCGTGGCTCGCATCCGTTTACACGACCATGGGCGACCGGCGGAACGCCGCAAAACATGTGGCGGCTTTGAAAAGAATGGCTCCTGCCGGCACGGAGCGCTTCGCCGGCCTCAAGTTCAAGGCCGATGTGCCCGCCAACGGCCAGCGCCGGCCGCGCATGCTGGAAGGATTGCGTCTGGCCCTTGCCGCGCCGCTGGGATGAGGGCGACGCCCAATTGAACCGGATTCCACCCGCCGCAAAAATAGCCTCGCGCTATGGCGAACGCCCCCATAGCCCGAGGCTATGAGGGCGGCGGCAAAAAAATTTTGCACCCGCCGACGTTCATTCGATTGCGCATGCGATCGCTTCCGACGATATGTAAGACATGCACGAAAGCTCATCCGCGCTCGCGCTTGTGCTCGGCGGCGATCCCGCGCTCTACGCGATCGTCGCGCTGTCGCTCGTCGTGAGCTTGTCCGCGACGGCTGCTCGCCGGCCTGATCGGCTTGCCGCTCGGCGCGCTGCTCGCGCTGGTGCGTTTTCCCGGGCGCACCGTTCGTCGTCGTGATCATCAACGCGTTCATGGGCCTGCCGCCGGTCGTGGTCGGGCTTGCGGTCTATCTGCTGCTGTCGCGCTCGGGACCGCTCGGGTTCCTGGGCCTGCTGTTCACCCCCAAGGCGATGATCATCGCGCAGGCCTTGCTGGTGACGCCGATCATCGCGGCGCTGACGCGGCAGACCGATCGAGGATCTGTGGGCCGAATACCGCGACGAGCTCACCGCGATGCGGATCGGCCCGCTCGGTCGCGTCATGACGCTGTTGTGGGACGCGCGCTTCAGCCTCATCACCACCCTGCTGGCCGGCTTCGGCCGCGCCGCCGCCGAGGTCGGCACCGTGATGATCGTCGGCGGCAATATCGACGGCTTCACCCGCACCATGACGACCGCGATCGCGCTCGAGACGTCGAAGGGCGACCTGCCGCTCGCCATCGGCCTCGGCCTCGTGCTCGATCGCGCTTGATCGTCGCTGGTCAACGCCGCCGCCTGGGGCGTGCGCCGGGCCGGCGAAATCCGCGCGGGCTGAGATCATGCGAGCGCCCGTCGAGCGACCTGCCGCTCATGCTCGAGGACGTCTCGGTGCTCGTGCGGCGACGTGGCGCTGATCCTGCGAGCGTCTCGCTCAGGTGCGATGCCGGCGCCCCGACCGTGCTGGTCGGCCCGAACGGCTCCGGCAAGACCACGCTGATCCGGCTCGCCATGGGGCTGGTGGCGCCGACGTCCGGCCGCATCACCTGGGGCGGGCGCGCCGAGACCGACGGCCGGCGCCGCGCCATGGTGTTCCAGCGCCCCGTGATGCTGCGCCGCTCGGCCGCCGGCAACGTCGCCTATCGCGCTCGCGGCGGCGGGCAGTGCGCGGCGACGCCGCGTCGCGGCGCGGCAGCGAGCTGCTCGCACAGGCCGGCCTCGCGCATCTGGCCGACCGGCCGGCCCGACGGCTGTCGGGCGGCGAGCAGCAGCGCCTCGCGCTCGCCCGCGCGCTCGCCCGCGATCCGGAGGTGCTGTTCCTCGACGAGCCGACCGCGAGCCTCGATCCCGGCCGCCACCAAGGCGGTCGAGGACATCGCTGCGCGCCATCGCCGCCGTCCGGCGTCAAGATCGTGATGGCGACGCACGACCTCGGCCAGGCGCGCCGGCTCGCCGGCGACATCGTGTTCATGGCTGCGCGGCCGCGTGCGCGAGCACGCCGCCGCCGAGCGCTTCTTCACCGCGCCCGCAACCGCCGAGGCCGCCGCCTTCATCGCGCGGCGACCTCGTGATCTGATACCCGAGGAGGCATGACCATGCTGACTCGCCGATTCATTTTCGCCGCAGTCCTCGCGGCGGGCCTTTGCGGCCCGGCCCTGGCGCAGGACAAATCGATCGTCGTCGCCTCCACCACGTCGACCCAGGACTCCGGCCTGTTCGGCCACATCCTGCCGCATCTTCAAGGCAGACGACCGGCATCGACGTGAAGGTGATCGCGCAAGGCACCGGCCAGGCGCTCGACACCGCGCGGCGCGGCGACGCCGACGTCGTCTTCGTGCATGCCAAGCGCGGCGGAGGAAAAATTCGTCGCCGAAGGCGTCGGCGTGAAGCGCTTCGACGTGATGTACAACGACTTCGTGCTGATCGGCCCGAAGAGCGATCCCGCCGGCATCAACGGCGACGAAGGACATCGTCGGCGGCCCTGAAGACGATCCAGGCCAAAGCGGCGCCGTTCGTGTCGCGCGGCGACCGCTCCGGCACCCATCAGGCCGAGCTCGCGCTGTGGAAGCAGGCCGGCATCGACATCGCGGCCGCGAAGGGCCCGTGGTACCGCGACATCGGCCAGGGCATGGGCGCGGCGCTCAACACCGCGGCGGCGATGAACGCCTATGTGCTGTCCGACCGCGGCACCTGGATCTCGTTCAAGAACCGCGGCGACCTGGTCGTCGCGGTCGAGGGCGACGCCAAGCTGTTCAACCAGTACGGCGTCATCCTGGTCAATCCGGCCCGCCATCCGCACGTCAAGCAGGAGCTCGGCCAGGCCTTCATCGACTGGCTGATATCGCGTGACGGCCAGAAGGCGATCGCCGACTACAAGATCGACGGCCAGCAGCTGTTCTTCCCCAACGCCGGCGTGCCCGGAGCGTGAGGGATGTGGCGAGCACCGCCGCGAACACTCCTTCCCTTTCTGCTTTGCGGCGCCGGGATTGCCGCGTTAAAGGCACGCGTCATTGCGAGCGAAGCGAAGCAATCTCCGCGGCACGAGATTGCTTCGGCGGCCTTCGGCCGCCTCGCAATGACGGACGGTGATTATTTTCGCATCGCCTTCTCCTTCCAGCCGTCCCACGCACGACCCTCGTCGCCGGGATTCTTGTCGCGCAGCGCGCCCTCCTCGGCCGACACATAGTTGATCGGCCCGCCGAGCCCGAGCGCGATCGTCTGCAGGCGCGCGTTCACCTCGGTGTAGACCGCGCGGATCGTCGGCGCGCTTCACGTTCGGCCCGACCACCACGTTGCCGTGCCCGCGCATCAGCGCGACCGGCTTGTCGCCGAGCGTCGTCGCGAGCGCCTTCGCGAGCGCGCCGTTGCGCACCAGCATGTCGGTCACGCCGCCGGCGTCGCGGATCTCGAACACCGGGACGCCCGACCGCCAGGAACGCGGCGGTGTGGAACACCGGCCGCATCGGCACGCTGGTGACGCCGAACGGAATCACGCCCGGCGAATGGCTGTGGATCACCGCGTTGACGTCCGGACGCGCCTTGTAGACTTCGCCGTGGATGAAGCGCTCCAGGAACATGCTGCGGCCGCGCTGGTCGACCGGGTTCGAAGTCGAGGTCGAACTCCATGATGTCGTCGGGCTTTACGTTCGCGGGCGACATGGCGCGCGAGATCAGATAGCGGTTCGGGATTGGCGGGATGCCGGATGCTGACATGGCCGTAGGCGTCGAGCACCCCCTGGTCGGCGAGGATGCGGCTCGCCGCGACGAGATCCTCGATCAGGGCCGCATCGACCGGACCGCCCGAGGCGGGAGATTGCGCCGAGGCGAGGCAGGGGCCGGCAACCCACAAGAGCGACGCTGACCGCCGCCATACGCATGACACGCATATTGGTCCTCCCGGGATTCTGTCTTCGCGCTTCGATCGAGCATAGCGCATGCGCGGAGCGGCGCCATGCCAGATCCACCGCACATGCCCGGCGTCTCTCTCCGGGCGCCCGCTTTACCTCGCCCGCGCAATCTGGTCATCTGGCGCTCGCCGCAACGCGAGGAAATGGAATGAGACTGGGTTATTTCACCATGCCGGTGCATCCGCTGCATCGGAACTGGACCGAGACGCTCAAGCAGGACCGCGAGGCCATCATCCTGGCCGACAAACTGGGCTTCAGCAGCGCCTTCGTGGGCGAACACCTGACCGACCGGTGCGAGAACGTCACCAACAGCATGACGTTCCTGGCGACCCTGATCCCGGCCACCACGCAGATCAAGCTCGCGACCGGCACCGCCAACCTCGCCCAGAAGCATCCCGTCCTGATCGCCACCCAGGCCGCCATGTTCGACCACCTGGCGGAGGGCCGTTTCATCCTCGGCGTGAGCCCGGGCGCGCTCACCTCGGACGCCGAGGCGCTCGGCATCCTGGACCAGGACCGCAACCAGATCTTCGCCGAGGCGATCGACGTGATCCTGGCGATCTGGGAGGGCGAGCCGCCCTACAATATCGACCTGCCCAACAACCGCTTCAAAGTCTCGATCGCCAAGACCAGCGCGCTCCATCTCGGCGTCGGCTATATGGGCAAGCCCTACCAGAAGCCGCGGCCGGAAATCTGCGGCACCGTGCTGGCGCCGTTCTCGCCCGGCGTCGTGCAGATGGGCAAGCGCGACTTTCATCCGCTGTCGGCGAATTTTCTGCTGGCGCAGCACCTCAAGTCGCACTGGCAGAACTACTGCAAGGGCAAGGCCGAAGTCGGCGTCGAGCCGAGGGCCGACGACTGGCGGGTCGCGCGCACGATCTTCGTCAGCGACGACGACCAGGTCGCCGAGCGCTACGGGCGCAGCGACGCGGCGAGCCCCTACCGGTTCTATTACAGCCAGATGCACGCCAAGCTGCTGCGCAGCAAGCGCCTGTTCGTGTTCAAATCCCACAAGGACCAGCCCGACGAGCAGGTCACGCAAGACTTCATCATGGACAACCTCGTCATCTGCGGCTCGGTCAACAAGGTGGTCGACGGCATCCTGGCGCTGCACGAGCAGATCGGCGACTTCGGCGAGCTCGTCTACGGCGGCATGGACTGGGTCGACCCCGCGCTCGCGCGGCGCTCGATGCAGCTTCTGGCCGAAGAGGTGATGCCGCGCGTCAATGCGGCGATCGGCAAGAAATCGGCGGCGGCGTGAACGGCACTTTTTACATTCCGTCGCCGTCATCGCCCGCACCCGGATCGACGCTCCGCGCCGTCCGAGCGCAGGCTCCAGCGGGCGATCCAGTAACCACCAGTGCGATTTGTTTAGCGCCACGTGACGCCGGTGTTTACTGGATGCCCCGCTTTCGCGGGGCATGACGGAGCGAGTCATGCGAAAATTTCGGCCGTGACAGCGAGCACAGAGATGCCGCCGCGAAGCCACTCCACCCGCCTCGCCGAAATCGCGTTGCCCGCCACGGGCGTCGTGATCGGCATCCTGCTCATCCTCGGGCCGTTTCTGGCGACCGTCATCCGCAGCATGCTCTATTGGGAGGCGGACGGCGTCAGCCTGTCGCTGAAGAACTTCGCGGGCCTGTTCTGGGATCCGCGTTTCTATCAGGCCGCCCTCAACACCGTGATGTGCGGGGCGGGCGCCACGCTGCTGAGCTGCCTGCTCGGCTTCAGCCTCGCCTGGATCGTGTCGCGCACCGACCTGCCGGGGCGGCGCTGGTTCGAGATCCTCAACCTGGTGCCGTTCTTCCTCTCGCCCTATGTGGGCGCGATCTCGTGGATCTATCTGGCGGCGCCCCATAGCGGCATCTTGAGCCAATTTCTCAGCAACACGTTCGGATTGCCGCCCGATCTCATTCCGATCTACGGGATCGGCGGGGCGATCTGGGTGCTGTCGCTGTTCTACACGCCCTATGTCTATCTCTTCATCATCGCGCCGATGCGCCAGATGGACCCGGCGCTCGAAGACGCCGCACGCGTGCACGGCGCCGGCTTCTGGACCACGCTGCGCCACATCACGCTGCCGCTGCTCCACCCGGCGCTCATTTCCGGCGCGCTCGTGGTGTTCGTCACCAGCGCCGGCCTGTTCGACGTGCCGCTCGCGCTCGCCGCCCCCAAGGGCATCCGCACGATGCCGACGGAGATCTTCCAACTCGTGCAGTATCCGTCCGACTTCGGCCGCGCGGCGTCGTTCGGCGTCGTCGTGATGGCGGTGACCGTGCTGCTCACCGTGCTGCAGCGCCGCTATCTCGGACAGCGGCGGTTCGAGACGGTGACCGGCAAAGGCTATCGGCCGCGCATCATCGCGCTGCGAACGAGCGGGCGCATCGCCGCCTTCGCGCTCGAGGCGATCTACATCGGCGCCGGCGTCGTGCTGCCCGTGATCGCGCTGCTGATGGTGTCGTTCTCCTCGATCTGGACCGGCAGGCTCGACCCGGCGCACCTGACGCTGCGGCAATTTCGACTACGTGCTGTTCAGCTATTCGCTCACCCGGCAGGCCATCCTCAACAGCCTGTTTCTCGCCCTGGTCGGCGCCACGCTCGGCATCGTCATCAGCGTGCTGCAGGCCTATTACGTCAATCGCGGCAACCGCAAACGCCGGGCGCTCGTCGACGCGGTGCTGTCGCTGCCGCTCGGCATTCCGGGCATCATCCTGGGGCTCGGCTTCCTGATCCTGGCGATCCGCACGCCGCTCTATTCCACGCTCGCCATCATCCTGATCGCCTACGTCGCGCGCTTCTTCCCGTTCGCGACCCGCACGGTCTCCGCCATGCTGCTCGCCATCAATCCGGAGCTCGAGCAGAGCGCGCGCGCGAGCGGCGCGACCTGGCTGCAGACCATGCGCTACGTGCTGCTGCCGCTGCTGCTGCCGGCGATCATCGCGGCGCTGGCTGATGCTGTTCGTGATCTTCATCCGCGAGCTCGGCGCGACCATCCTGCTGTACGCCCAGGGCACCGAAACGATCAGCGTCGCGCTGGTCGTCCTGTCCGAGCACAGCGTCGGCCAGCGTGGCGGCGCTCGCGGTGGTCCAGCTCGTCCTGCTGCTGTGCGCGTTCACGCTGTTTCGCGCGACGCGCGCGTCGCTCCTGCAGACTTGAGGAGCGCGTCGCATGGCCTTCGTACGCATCAGGAACCTGCGCAAGACGTTTCGGCGACCTCGTCGCCGTCGACGGCGTCTCGCTCGACGTCGAGGAGGGCCACACGCTCGCGCTGCTCGGGCCGTCGGGCTGCGGCAAGACCACGATCCTGCGCTGCCTCGCCGGCCTGGAGACGGCGACCGCAGGCGCGATCGAGATCGCGGGCAGTGCCCGTGTTCGACCATGCGGCCGGCATCAACCTGATGCCGGAGCAGCGCGAGCTCGGCATCGTGTTCCAGTCCTACGCGGTGTGGCCGCACATGACGGTCGCCGAGAATGTCGGCGTTTCCGCTCAAGGTGCGCGGCGTCGCCGAAGGCCGAAACGAAGGAGCGCGACGGCCCGCATTCTCGAGATCGTCGGCCTCGCGGCCGCAAGCGACAAGGGCGCGACCGCGCTCTCGGGCGGCCAGCAGCAGCGCGTGGCGCTCGCGCGCGCGCTGGTGCACGAGCCGCGGCTGGTGCTGTTCGACGAGCCGATGTCGAACCTCGACGCGCAGCTGCGCGACCAGATGCGCATGGAGCTCAACGTGCTGCAGGACCGGCTCGGATTCACCGCCATCTACGTCACCCACGACCAGGCGGAGGCCTTCGCGCTGGCCGAAACGGTCGTCGTGATGAACCACGGGCGGATCGAGACCGTGGGCGAGCCGCGCCAGGTGTTTCACCGGCCGGCGACGCCGTTCGTCGCGCAATTCCTCGGGCTCAACGTCATTCGCGGCCGCGTCGTCGCGGCGCGCGGCGAATTCTTTCGGGTCGCGCTCGCCGATGGCGTCGATTGTGGGGCAGCGCCGGCGACCCCGCTGGCGGAAGGCGCGGCCGTGCTGGTCTGCGTGCGAAAGGAGCACGTCGCGGTGCGCGAGTTTGCCGCACCGGCGCCCGTCACCGACCTGCCTCCGCCCGAGCAGGTCTTCCCGGCCGATATCCGGGCCGCCTCGTTCCTCGGCCTGGAAGAGGAATACATCGTCGCGATCGACGGCGTGGAGTTCGGCTCGATCCAACCCGCGCACGGTTTCGGCGCCGGCGAGCGCGTCGAGGCCGTGATCCAGCCCGCAGACTGCGTCCTTTTTGCTGATGCGTCGAGCGGCCTGAGCCGGTAAGATCGCGCGCGTGGAACTCAACGGGAGGACGCCGATGAGCCGAAGTCTGACAGGCTTGGTTCTCGCCGCCGTCGCGGGTCTGGTCGCGACCGGCGCCTGCGCGCAGGAACCGCCGGCGCTGCAGGGCGTGTCCGCGCCCGAGAAGGCGCGGCTCGGCGCGCTCGTCGAAGCCGCCAAGAAGGAAGGCGCGCTGACCTATTGGGACGTCGTCATCCAGCCCGAGACCAACGAGGCGCTCACGGCCGAGTTCCGCAAGTTCTACGGCCTGCCGGACTCGCTTCCAGGTCAACTATCAGCTGTCCGCCACCGCCAACCTGGTCACCCGCGTCGAGCAGGAGATCGCGCGCCGACCGCGTCACCATCGATATCGCGGCGATCGGCTCGCCGTCCTGGGTGTTCGAGCGCGCCACACAAGGGCGACGCGCTGGAATACGATTCGCCGCAATACAAATTCTTCGAGCAGGCGTTCGAGAACGGCCTCGGCAAGCCGAAGGCTTCTTCGCCTTCAACGGCGCCTATCTGTTCGTGCCGATGTGGGACGGCGCCAGACTCAAGTTCGAGGGCAAGTCCTGGAAGGACGTCGTCGGGCGTCGTGCCGGCCGGCCGCATCAGCGTCGGCGACGTGTCGAAGTCGGTCGCTTATCTCGCGACCTATGCGGGCCTGCGCAAAGTCCTCGACGTCGACTACTTCAAGAAGCTGGCCGAGATGAAGCCGTCCTATCTGGTGCGCTCCGAGCAGATCGCGAGCCGCATCGTGTCGGGCGAGGACTCTGATGACCTTCACCGGCATGCCGACGCGCGCCTATCAGAACAACCAGAAGGGCGCGAGCTGAAATTCGTCTTCCCGGAGGAAGGCGTGGTGCTGCTGCCGCAGAACATGTTCATCCTGAAGAAGGCGCCGCATCCGAATGCCGCCAAGCTGTGGATCGATTTCATCCTGTCGGAGCGCGGACAGACGATCCTGGTGAAGGGCGAAGCGCTGATTTCCGGCCGCGCCGGCTTCAAGAGCCCGCTGCCCGAATACGCGCCGCCGATCGAGAGCCTGAAGGTCATTCCGATCGACTGGCAAAAGCTGTCGACCGAGGAGCTGCAGAAAATTCGCAGCGAGTGGGTATCGATCTTCAATCCGTGAGGCGGGGCGGCGCGGGCCCATGAGCCGTCATCGTCCGCAACAGTAGCGTCATCGTCCGCACCCGGATCGGCGCTCCGCACCGTCCGAGTGCAGGCTCCAGCGGACGATCCAGTAACCACAGGCGTGCGTGATCACCGAGAGTGCTGTGCGTACTGGATTGCCCGCTTTCGCGGGCAATGACGGCGGCAAATGTTTCAACGCGCCGTCGGGCCTGCGCGGCACGTCGTCCGTACTACTGCGCCGTCAGCCCGCCGTCGAGCGCGAGCGTGTGGCCGGTGACCGAGGCGGCGGCGGCGCTCGCCAGATAGACGACGGCGGCGGCGACCTCCTCGGGCGTCACGAACCGCCCGCTCGGAATGCGCGCGCGCATCCTCTCGCGCGCCGCCGGATCGCGCAGCATCTCGGCGCGCGACGCCGTGAGCACGGTCGCCGGCGCGATCGCGTTGGCGCGGATATGGTGCTCGGCCCATTCGATCGCGAGCATGCGGGTCATCTGGATCAGACCGGCCTTGGCGATGCCATAGACCGAGCGGCCCGCGATGCCGGTCAACCCATGGGTCGACGCGATGGTGACGATCGCGCCCGGGTGCCGCCGCTCGACGCAATGACGGCCGAAGCGCTGCGACAGAAGGAACGTGCCGCGCAGGTTGGTGTCGATCACGTCGTCCCATTCGGCCCGGGTGACGTCCACCGCGGGCTTGATCAGCGCGCGGCCCGCATTGTTGACCAGGAGGTCGATGGCGCCGAGTTTGTGGACCGCGGCATCGAACGCGGCCGCGATGCTGTCCTCCGAGCGCAGATCGAGGCGGAGCGGAACGACCTTGCGGTCCGCGAGATCGGGGTGGCGCAGCGTCGCGGCGAGCGCATCGGTGTCGAGCTCGGTGAGCGCGAGATCGTAGCCGGCCCGCGCCAGCGCCAGCGCGATCACCTGCCCGATGCCGGTCGAGGTTCCGGTGACGAAGGCGGTGCTCATGCGGGCTGCACCAGGTCGACCCACGCGCCGGTCGCGGCGCTGCGCCGGCACGCCTCGGCGAACGCGAGATCGCGGATGCCGGCCGCGAGGTCGGATTTGAGCGGCGCGCCGGTGACGAGGTGGCGCAGAAAATCCTCCCACCCAATCCGGTAGGGATTGGCGTACGGCCCCGCCTCCGGCGCATCGGCCCAATCCGCGTCATAATCGACGCCGAGATCGACCATCGGATTGAAATGCTTCACGGCCGGCGTCGCCGCCGCCGACTGGACACGGCAACGATGCAGCCCGGCGACCGCCGATCCGCCGGTGCCGTCGACCGCGAAAGTCATGAGGTCATCGCGCCGCACCCGCGTCACCCACGAGCTCATGATGGTGCCGAACGCGCCCTCTTCGAGCTCAACCAGTGTGGCCGCCGTGTCCTCGACATCGACGCGGAAGCGCGCGCCCGTCTCGTCGATGCGTTCCGGCGTCGCGGTGGCGGCCGCCGAGACGACGCGGCGAATCGGGCCGAGGATGTTCTCGATCACGTAGCGCCAGTGCGGATACATGTCGAGGATGAGACCGCCGCCGCCCGCCCGGGTGTAGTTCCAGCTCGGCCGCTGGGACGGCCGTTCGAGGCCGTCGAACACCCACCAGCCGAATTCCAGCTTGAAGCCGATGACGCGGCCGAAGAATCCGGCGCGCACCAGCGCGGCGAGCTTTTGCAGGCCCGGGAGATATTGCTTGTCCTCGACCACGCCGTGCTTCAGGCCGCGCGCCCGCGCGGCGGCGAGCAGTGCGCGGCCGTCGGCGGCCGAGAGCGCGACCGGCTTTTCGGCATAGATGTGCTTGCCGGCCGCGATCGCCCGGTCGAGCACCTGCCGGCGCTGATGGGTCGCCGCCGCGTCGAAGAACACCGTGAAGGACGCATCGGCGAGCGCCGCGTCGAGATCGGTGCTCCATTCGGCGAGGCCGTGCGTCGCGGCGGTTTGCGCGAGCCGGCCGGCATCGCGCCCGACCAGCAACGGACGCGGCACGATGCGCTCGCCGCCGACCTCGAGCCCACCCTCCTTACGGAGCGGCACCAGCGCATTGGCGAGATGCTGGGTCGAGCCGATCCGCCCGGTCGCGCCGTTGACGATGATGCCGATGGTCCTGGTGGGCATGCTGTCTTGAAGGAAGCGCGTCGTCATCGCCCGCGAAAGCGGGCGATCCAGTACTCACTGGACAGATTTTGGGCCACTGCGTTCGCCTCGATGGTTGGCTCTGGGGCTACTGGATGCCCCGCTTTCGCGGGGCATGACGCCGGAGACATGGAACTGACTACTTCTTCCCCTCCACGTCGCGCACCGGCGTCTCGGGCGTGAGGCCGGGGCGACGGCGCGCAAACGTGTCGATGCCGTTCTGGGCCCAGGTTCCGTCGACCGCGCGGCGCGCAAAAATGTCCCAGGCCGCGTCCCAGTCGCCGAGCGCATAGCCGTGCCAGGGCGATTGCGGCGCGAGCCGCGGCAGGCCGAGCTCCTCCCAGATGTGGCGCGCCTTCTCCATGAAGTCGCGCGCCGGCAGCGCCAAAGGTGGCATCGCACCCTTGAGGGTCGCATCGATCATCAGCGTGGAATCGCCTTGCGGCCGCCCGACTTCGGGCCGTGGCCGCCCGAGCGATAGGGCGCGACATGGAGATCCTCGCCCAGGTTGGCCCGATAGGCGAGCGACCAGAACACGGCGTCGGTATTGGTCGGATCGATGTCGTCGCTGACCGCGATGACGATCTTGCCGCAATCCGCCTTGAGCATGGCGGCGCCCTGCAGGCCGCGCCACACCTCGGTGCGCGGCACGCCGGGCGAGAACTGCAGGAAAATCACCGGCCGGATATTGGTCAGCGGCTCGTGCAGCACGACGCGCTTGATGCCCTTGATCGAGAGCCGGTCGCGCAGGTGCGACAGGAACACCGGCTCATAGGCGACCCGCTTGATCACGCTCGAACTCGCTCGGCGTCACCTGGCTCACGACCGACACGAAGACCGGCGCCCGCTTGTGCGTGATCGCCGTCACCTGCATCGACATGTTGAAGTCTTCGAGCGCCACATGGCCGTGGCTCTCGCCGAACGGGCCTTCGGGCTCCAAGAGCTCCGGATCGATCAGCCCCTCGATCACGATCTCGGCGTCGGCCGGCACCTCGCAATCGATGGTGATGCACTTGGCGGTGCGGATCGGCGCACCCGCCAGCGCGCCCGCGACCGCCATCTCGTCGAAGTCGAGCGCGAGCTTCTGCGGGCCGGTGAACACCACTACCGGGGCGGCGCCGATCACGATGGCGCACGGCATCGGGGTTTTCAGCTTGCGGTGCCTGAGCCAGTGCTGATAGCCGCCGGCGCCGCCGATGCGCGAGGCCATGCGCACGCCGAGCCGGTCGCTCGCCTTGAGCTGGGCCCGGTAGGTTCCCATGTTGCGCACGCCGGTTTCGGGATCATGGGTGACGACGAGCGTCGCCGTGAGATAGGGCGCGGCATCGAACCCGGGCGTCGAGACCGGCACCGGCAGCGCCGCCAGACCGCGGCCCGGTCCGCGCAACGCATCGCCGGTGACGACGACTTCCTGGCAGGGGGCCGAGGAAACACGGACGGGCGCGATCGGGTGGGCGATCGCGTCGTTCCAGGCCGCGCCGATCTCCTCGACCGGACGCCCCATGCCGACCGCGTAGATATCGGCGCAGGCGGCGAGCGCGCCGACCGCGACCGGCATGTCGTAGCGGCGGCCGGCCGAGTCGACAACGTGGGTGAACAGGAAGGCGCGGCGCTCGTTCTCCGCCAGCCCGCCCTGGAACTGCCAGCGCGCCAGCGGATGCAGCTCGGTGTCCTTGTTGATCGGCCGGTCGATGCGCGTGAGCAGGCCGCGCGCCTCCAGCCGCGCCAGGTGCTCCTGGAAGTCCTGCGGCGGGCCGGCGCGCTCGCCGGTCCGCACACCGCTTGTTTTCGACCGTTCGAGCATCGCGGGACCGCTCACAATTCGGGCGCGTTCTCGATCTGGTCGAACCAGTCGAAGCCCATCTCCTTGACCATGCGGTTCGAGATCACGATCAGCCGCGCCTCGCTCTTGGGATCGGCGTTGAAGTGCTGGTGGATCGTGAAGGGCGGCACATAGATGAAGTCGCCGCGCTGCCACTCGTGCTTCTTCGGCTCCGCGTTCCATTCCCATTCGAAGGCGTCGATGCAGTCGAACTTGAGGTCCCAGTGCAGGTCGTAGCCCGAGCCTTCGACCACGAACAGCACCTCTTCCCACATGTGACGGTGCTTGCCCGAGCGCTCGCCCGGCTTGAGGAACTGCATATAGGCCTCGACGCAGCGCTCGCGCGTGTTCATCTTGTGGTGCACGAGATGCTTGATCAGGCCGTCGGCCGATTTCTCCCACGGCATGTCCTCGGCGCTGACCACGTTGGGCAGCGTCTCGTACATCTTGCGGAAGGCAGTCGAGGCCGCCACGTCGTCGGCGCGAATAGTCGCGGTCTGGGTGCCCACATGGGCGAAATCGCGCTCGTCCAGAATCTTGCTCATTTCAGTTCTCCGAAATTTGATCCGTCATGCCCGCGGCCATGCAACTCACAAATCCTTCGGCGGCCGGAAATCCTCGTGGCCGGGCGTCGCCTCGTTGGGCGGATAGGAGACGATCTTCTGGAACAGCAGGTGCATGAACAGGAACAGCGGCTTCGCCTTGAACACCAGCAGGATCGCCTCGTTGTCGGGATCATCGTTGAAGTGCTGGTGCACGCAGCCGCACTCCACGATCATGACGTCGCCCGCCTTCCACTCGATATGCCGCCCATCGTGGATGTCGTGGCCGCGGCCCTTGAGCACGTAGAACACCGCGCTGTTGAGGTGGCCGTGCTTCTGCCCGTAGGCGCCGGGCGCATAGCACTCGATATGGGTCTCGATCGATTGCGTGACGTTGGCGGCGCCGGGCGCGATAACGTGCTTGCCGTACAGCGCCGGACCGCCCTTCCAGGGATGATGGCGGGACGAATAGACACGCGGCTGCTCCAGCAGGCCCTTGTAGACGTCGCTGTAGGTGCCTTCGAGCGCCCGCACGAAGACGCGCTTCTTCGACCAGCGCTCCCACTTGCCTTCCTTGTCCTCCGTGGGCGGTAGGTTATGGCCCTGCCCGGGGGTCCGTTCATAAAGTCCTGTCATGCGTGCGAGGCTCCTTGCTTGGCGGGTCGTTCCATCCGCCCGGGCTGGTTCCGATCAGGTGTCATCGGACCACGCTCCGGCCGACATCTTGGGTCGCATTTTCCACGGCGAACCGGCGTCCGTCCCGGATCGACGTCCGGGACGGGCTTTCGCCCGAAAATGCTCTAGCAAGGAATCGAGCGCCGGTACATCCGGCGGGCGATCAAATGAAGCCGACCATCTCGCGCAGCCCCGGCCAGAGATCGCCGACGAGCGACTGCGGCCAATGGACCGACAGCACCCGGTCGAACAGGCCCCAGCACAGCAGCACCGTCGCGGCCGCGAAGCCGGCCGAGTGGATCGCCGGCTGGCCGAAGCCGAAGCACATATAGGCGAACACGAAGAGCGCGATCGCGGGCAGGAATCCGATCAGCCAGATGGTCAGCAGGAACGCGGCCAGCCAGGCAAAGTAGAGCGTCGCCTGGCGGCGGGCCGCTTCCGGCGTGACGCCGAGGTCGATATTACGGACCGCGACACCGCCGTCGACATTGCCGCGCGTCGCCGCCGACTGCTCCTTGCCGAACAGCTCATTGATCAGGTTGAGGCCTGCCACGGTGAGCGCCATGTAACAGGCCGTGAGCGGCACGGGCTTCGCCGCCGCCGGCCACTCGGACGACAGCAGGACGGCGATCACGATGAACGCGATGACGGCGAGCGTGAAGGAGGCCGACGCGCCGAAGCGCAACTGATGCCTCTTCACCTCGCGGATCTCGCGCACCACGTTGAGCACGATCTCGGACAGCGGCTTGAACAGCGCCCACGCAACCAGGCACAGGATCCCGATCACCACCGGGCGCAGCAGCCAGCCGCTGCCGTAGAGCGAGGTCGAGATGAACAGGTAGCGCTCGAAGATCCCGCCGATCACGATGCCGAGCACCATCGGGGGGCGCGGCCAGCCGAGCCGCTTCATGAGCCAGCCGACGACGCCGAATCCGAGCAGCACGAACAGGTCGCCCCAGTCGTGCGAGCCCTCATAGGCGGCGACGAACACCAGCGCGAGCACGATCGGCAGCAGGATCTCCGGCCGCACCGTCGATATCTTGGCGAGCCAGCGGCTGCCGCACAGGCAGATCAGCGCGCCGATCACGTGCGCCAGCGTGAGGCTCCACACGATCGTATAGGTGACGTCGAGGCGCTTGGTCAGCATCTCCGGGCCGGGCGTGAGCCCGTGCATCAGGAACGCGCCGAGCAGAATCGCCATCGAGGCGCCGGCCGGCACGCCGAACGCGATGGTCGGAACCAGATGGCCGCCTTCCTTGGCGTTGTTGGAGGCTTCCGGCGCGATCACGCCGCGCACGTCGCCCGACCCGAAGGTCTCGGCGTTCTTCTCGGTGCGCTGCGCGTAGCCGTAGGCGATCCAGTCGATCACCGCCGAGCCGATGCCCGGGATGGCGCCGAGCCCGACGCCGAGGATCCCGCAGCGCAGGACCAGCCACCAGTGGCGCCCGACGTCGCGCACGCCCTGCCACTGGCTCGACATGTTGATGCTGTTGGCGTGCTCGCCGGCGATGCGCTTGCGCGCCACCGCGAGCTCGCACAGTTCGGGCATGGCGAACAGGCCGAGCGTCGCCGGCACCAGCGGCACGCCGTCATAGAGATAGAGCAGGTCGAAGGTCCAGCGCAGCGTCCCGCTCTCCGAACGCGACCCGATCATCGAGATCATGAGGCCGAGACCGGCGGCGGTGAGACCCTTGAGGGGCGCCCGGCCGCTCAGGGTGGCCACCATGGAAAGGCCGAACAGCGTGAAGGCGAGAAGCTCGGGCGAACCGATGGCCAGCAGCACCGGGCGCAAGCACCGGTATGCTGATCGCAAGCACCACGGCGCCCACCAGGCCGCCCGCAAGCGAGGACGCAAAGCCGGCCCCGAAGGCGCGGCCGGCCTCGCCGTTCTTCGCCATGGCGTGGCCGTCGATGACGGTCGCGGCCGCCCCCACATGGCCCGGCACCCCGAACAGCACCGCGGTGATGAAGTCGGAGGAGGTGATCACGGCCGCCATGCCCAGCAGCAGGGCCATCGCGGTATGGGGGTCCATGTTGTAGGTAAACGGGATCAGCATCGCCATGCCGACGATGCCGTTGAGCCCGGGCAGCACGCCGATCGCAAGCCCGATCACCACGCCGATGACGAGGATGCCGAGGCGCATCGGCTCCAACAGGAGCGTG
Organism: uncultured Pseudomonadota bacterium; assembly: GCA_963791155.1. Lineage (GTDB taxonomy): Bacteria > Pseudomonadota > Alphaproteobacteria > Rhizobiales > Xanthobacteraceae > JAVDCA01. The sequence goes on along the minus strand of CAWBRI010000012.1, from coordinate 136,467 downwards.
AGCGCATGCCAAGCCATGCATGCCATCTCGCCCGGCGCGCAGACCATGGATGCAATATCGGGCTGCATGTGACGCTTCCCCCGCGCCCTGTAACGGGCGCCACTCCCTTGTTGGACGCCGCGACGGGCGCCCTCGGCATGGAATTATTATTTGCTTGTCAGCACATAGCGCACGGATCACACCCTCCGACCCGCCCGATTGTTACATCCGAAAGGCCGTGGGGCGTCAAGCCGTGCGCCCGGTCGGCCCGGCACTGGCATGGTGACGCACCTGGCGGCGGGGTGACACATCGCTTGCGATTTGTGGCATAAGCCCGCCGCGGCGACGGGTTGGATCAGGGTTTGCGAGCTACACGGAGAAACACCATGGTGTCGAAGGCATATGCGCGCGTTCTGGTGGCGACCCTTTTGACCGCACTGCCGGCCTCGATCGCCAGCGCCCAGAGCCCGGCCGAATTCTACAAGGGCAAGACCGTCGAGTTCTACATCGGCTACAGCGTCGGCGGCGGCTACGATCTCTATGCCCGCACGATCGCCCGCCACATCGGCAAGCACATCCCGGGCAACCCGACGGTGCTGCCGAAGAACATGGAGGGCGCCGGAAGTCTCAGGCTGGCCAATTGGCTGTTCCGGGTCGCGCCCAAGGACGGCACGGCCATCGGCACCATCGGGCGCGGAACCGGCTTCGACCCCATCCTCGGGCAGCAAGGCGCCCAGTTCGACGGCACCAAGTTCACCTGGCTGGGCAGCGCGAACAACGAGGTGAGCGTCTGCGTGTCGTGGAACGCCACCTCGGGGATCACCAAGTTCGAAGATCTCATGACCAAGGAAATGACGGTCGGCGGCACCTCCATGAGCGCCGACACCGACCAGTTCCCGCGCATCGTCAACGGCGTGCTCGGCACCAAGATGCGGATCGTGAGCGGCTATCCGGGCGGCAACGACGTCGTGCTGGCCATGGAGCGCGGCGAAGTCAAGGGCCGCTGCGGCTGGTCATGGTCGAGCGTGATGTCGACCCACCGCGTCTGGCTCGAGGAGAAGAAGATGACCGTGCTGGCGCAGCTCGCGCTCGAGAAGCATCCCGATCTGCCTGACGTGCCGCTGATCATCGACCTCGCCAAGACCGACGAGCAGAAGCAGATCCTGAGGCTGATCTTCGCCCGCCAGGTGATGGGCCGGCCCTATCTGGCGCCGCCCGGCATCCCGGCCGACCGCGCGGAAGCGCTGCGCAAGGCTTTCATGGATACGATGGCGGACGCCGATTTCAGGGCCGACGCCGAGAAGGCGCAGCTCGAGATCACGCCGGTCAGAGGCTCCCACATCCAGGAGCTCGTGGCCGAGATCTACCAGACACCGCCCGAAATCGCCAAGAAGGCGGCGGCGATTTTGAATGGGAAGTGAGGCTGGCTTCGGCCGGCGCCGAGAATTCTGAATTCGTCATTCCGGGGCGCGGGGGCTGATATCAAGCGGCAGCGGCGACCGCGTCTACGCGTGTTTCGCCGTCGCCTCGACCAGCGGCCGCACGTCGCCGGCGGTCTCGATGTCCCACAGCCGATCGGCGAGCTCGGCGGCGCGCGCCGCGCCCAGCACCGGCTCGACCAGCTCGTGGAACTTGGCCTTCAGCCCCGCGTCGCCGAGCGGCACGATGCGCGAGCCGAGCGCCTCGTCGGCCTGGCGCGTGAAGGCGCCGCGCGACGTCGTGACGGTGACCCGCGCCGGCCGAAGCTGCGGGTAGAGCCGGTCGATCTCCGGCGGCGCGGTGACATGGAGCATGCGCGCGACTTGGCCGAAAGCCGGGTCCTGCCGGGTCTCGGTTTCGAAATATTTCATCTTGATGCCGCGCAGGCGCAACGCGAGCCCGATCAGGTACGGGAAGCTGAGCTGCGCGCTCGCATAGTCGCCCCAGCCCGTATGGGCGTGCTCGGCGGCGATCCGATAGGTCTCGACGTCGATCCGCGTCACCTCGTCGGTCGCGATCTTCTCGTCGTTCAAAAGCCCGATCAGCGCCTCGACGGCCGGCTGGATGTGGCGGCAGCACGCATAGGGCTTGATATAGCAGTCGGTGATGCCGAAGGGCGGCGGCAGCTGGACCGCGCGCGCCTTGTCGATGCGGCCGAACGCGAAAGCCTGCATGAAGCCGTCGCGCGATTCGATCACGGCGGGCGGGCCCGCTACGCCCTGCTCGGCGAGCAGGGCGGCCTGCAGGCCTTCGCGCGAGGCGTGGCCCGCATGCAGGCGCTTGATGTCGGCGCCGCCGTTGACGAAGGCGAACAGGCCGGCCGCGCTCGACGCCGCGATCCCCATGGCGTCCGACAATTGCTGCCGCGTCAGGCCGCGCAGCTTTCCGGCCGCGACCGCCGCGCCGAACACCGCGCAGGCGCCGGTCGGATGGAACCCGCGCTGGCGCAGGTCGGGATGGCAGGCGCGCGCTATCGCGATCGGAATCTCGTAGCCCGCGACCATCGCTTCGATCAGCGCCGGACCGCTCGCACCCAGCTGGTAACCCAAGGACAGCACCGCCGGCACCACGGTGCAGCCGGGATGCACCGAGCCCTGGCGAAAGCCGTCGTCGAGCTCGATGCCGTGGGCCGCGGTGCCGCCCAGGAACGCGGCGTCGAGCAGATCGGCGCGCCGCGCGCGGCCCGGCACCGGGATGTTTCCCTCGCGGCGCACGGATGCGACCACCGCCTCGGCCCGCGTCGCAACGTCGCCCGGCGCGCCCGCGATCATCACCCCGACGGTGTCGAGCAGATGGCGGCGCGCATAATGGCGCACCTCGGCGTCGAGCGCATCATACCGCAGTCCGTGCGCGAAACCGACCAGCGCGTCGGTCGCGCCGGCCGCGGGCGCGAGCGTATGCAAAGCCTCGGCGTGCGACATGGGTGTGTTCTCCGCAACCTGAGCGTCGGCCGAGTATAACAGGTCACCCGCGGTCCGTATCGGCCGCAAGACGCACCAGCGCGTCGACCGCGACCACGCCCTGCCCGACCGGCCGAACGATCAGCGGATTGATCTCGGCCTCGACGACGGTGTCGTCGAGCGCGAGCCGCGACAGCGCCACGACGGCACGCGCGAGCGCGTCGAGATCGCCCGCCGGCTTGCCGCGATATCCCGCAAGGACCTGAAACCCGCGCACCTCGGCGATCATCTCGCGGGCGCTTTCGAGATCGACCGGCGCAAGCCGCAGGCTGCGGTCGCGATAGATCTCGGTCAGGACGCCGCCCGCCGCCAGCAGGACGAGCGGCCCGACGTCGCGATCGACGCGGTAGCCGACCAGCGCCTCGCCCGCCCCCGCGATCATCGGCTGCACCAGCACGCGGTCGACGTTCCGGCCGTGGGCCGCGACCGTCGCGCGCATGCGGGCGACCGCGTCCAGCAGCGCAGCGCCGTCGGGCAGCGCGAGCGCGACGCCGCCGATATCGGACTTGTGCGCGATCGCCGCCGACAGCACTTTTGCGGCGACCGGATACGCAAACGGGAGCGCCGGCGCCGCACCGGCCACCGCCTCCATCGCGACGCCGGGCGCGCGCGCGATGCCGAGCCGATCGAGCAGCGCATAGGCGTCGAGCTCGTCGAGCAGGCGTCCGCCCTCCGGCCGCGCGGGACTCCGTGCGAGGGCCACGACGGGCGCACGGCGGCGCAACGCGGCCGCGACCGCGTCGGCACAGGCCTCGGGCGTGCGGAACGCCGGCACGCCGGCGGCCGCGAGCTGCGCCAGCGCCGCCGGCGCATCGGGCACGATGTAGGCGGCGAGCGGGCGGGTGGCCTTGGCGCTGTCGATCAGCGGCTTGACCGACCTTTCGGGCTGGGACCGGGCCGAGGAGCCGATCACCGCCACCACCAGATCGAACTCGGGCGCGCTCAGCAGGATGTCGAGCGTGCCTTTCACGGCTTCGTAGTGCGCGCCCGCGATCGTGAGATCGACGATGCGCGCCTGCGCGGCCGCGATGCCGGCGGCGGCGAGGCGCGCAAAAGTCTCGGCGCTCGGCTGCGCGATCGTGATGCCGCGCATGGCCAGCGGATCGACCACCGTGGTGGCGCCGCCCGCCGTGGTGGTGACGACCGCGACGGCAGGCGGCCTGGCGTTGCGCGCTCGCGCCGGCACGCGCGCGAGCAGCGGCAGGCCCTCGATCAGCGCCTCGAAGGTCTCGACGCGGGCGATGCCGCAATCGGCGAGAAACGCCGCCGCCACGTCGTCCTCGCCGGCGAGCGCGCCGGTATGCGACACCGCGAGCTCGCGCGCCGCCGCCGAGCGGCCGAGCTTGTAGGCGAGCACCGGCTTGCGGCGCGCCGCTGCCTCGATCGCGAAGGCGCGCAGGCTCCCGGCCTTGCGCAGGGTCTCGAGAAACAGGACATAGCCGTCGATATCGGGATCATCGAGCGTGGCGGCGCAGATCTCGCCGAGCGACAGGTCGACCTCGTTGCCGACCGAGACCGCCCCCGCGAAGCCGATGTGGCGCGCCTTGCCGCGCGTGAGCAGCGCGCCGATCATGGTGCCGCTGTGCGAGGCCGCAAAAATGCGCCCGGCGGGCAGATCCTTGTCGTCGAGCGCCGCGTTCGCGGTCAGCATCACGCGGCTGCGCAGATCGACCACGCCGAGGCTCGACGGGCCGACGACGCGCAGGCCGGTCTTCGCCACCACGTCGCGCAGCCGCGCCTCGCGCACAGCGCCCGCCGCACCGGCTTCGGCGAAGCCGTCGGCCAGCACGGTCGCCACCTTGACGCCGAGCCGCCCGCACGCCTCGACCGCCTCGACCGCCGCCTCGGTCGGGGTCACGATATAGACGTGCTCCGGCGTCTCGGGCAGCGCCGCGAGCGACGCATAGGCGCGTTCGCCCAGCACCTCGTCGCGCCGCGCATTGACCGGATAGACCCGGCCCGCATAGCCGGCCTGGCGCAGGAATTTGAGCGGCCGGCCGGCCGCCTTGGCGGGGTCGTTCGACTGGCCCACGATGGCGACGGAGCGGGGAGAGAACAGCGCTTGGCGCAGCGCGCGCACGGCGGCCGCGCTTTCTTCACCCACATGACGATGCGCGCACATTTTTCTATTCCCCTCCCCCCGCGCGCTCTTCGCGCGGCGGGGAGGGGTTAGGGGTGGGGGGCGCTAACTCAAATCCATTGCACAGCGCGTCGTTAATGGCGCTCATGCCGCCCTCGATCTCGTTACCTACATCGTTGTCTGACAACCGCATGGCTCGCGCGATACGTCGGTCCGCTCATGTGGTTCTTATGGCACCGCAGCGCCCCCCACCCCTAACCCCTCCCCGCCACGCGCAAGAGCGCGTGGGAGGGAGGGGAATCAAGCATCACTCCGCGGCGGCGGCCTGCCGGCCGCGCTGATCGAAGCGGCGGTCGAACACATGCTCGGCGATGCGGTTCTTGAGGATCTCGACCGATCCGCCCGCGATCATCCAGCCGCGCGTGCGCCGCATGCACCATTCGACGATCGAATCGCGGCTGAAGCCGGTCGCGCCCATCGCCTGCACGGCCTCGTGCGCCACTTCGAAGCCCGCCAGATTGCAGGCCGCCTTGGCGACCGAAGTCTCATAGGCCGACGGCAGGCCGCGATCGGCGTTGACGACCGCGCGATAGAGCAGGAGCTGCGCGCCCTCGAGCTTGAGCGCCATGTCGGCGAATTTCCACTGCAGGCCCTGGAACTCGCACAGTGGCCGGCCGAACTGCTTGCGGGTCGTGACGTACTCGCGCGCCGCGTTGAACGCGTAGCGCCCGAAGGCGAGCGCGCGGCTCGCATTGCCGAGGCGCTCGACGTTGAAGCCGGCGATCTGCTTCTTGAAGCCGCCCGGCCCGAGCAAGACATTCTCGGCCGGGATGCGGCAATTGTCGAAATGCAGCTCGCACCATTCCTCGCCGCTCATGAAGCTCGACGGCGGCCCGATATTGAATCCGGGCGTGCCGCGCTCGACGATCACCGAGCCGATGCCGCCGACGCCGGGCCCATAGCGGACATAGATCAGGAAGATTTTTGCGTCCGGGCTGAACGTAGAGAACAGCTTGGTGCCGTCGATGACGTAGTGCGCGCCGTCCGGCCTGGCGCTGGTCGCCAGATCGGTGGCGGCGGAGCCGGCGTCGGGCTCGCTCATGCCGAGGCTCATGACGGCGCGGCCGGCGAGCAGGTCGGGCAGCCACCTCGCCTTCTGGGCCGGTGTCGCATATTCGGCGAAGGTGCGGATCGGGCCGAAATTGCCGAACTGCACCACGTCGGCGCTGCGCGGACACACCGCGGCGATCTGCTCGATCGCGATCACGGCGTCCATCAGGGTGCCACCCTGGCCGCCGTCCGCCGCCGGGATCGTGATCCCCATCAGGCCTTGTGCGCTCATCTGTTGCGCCACGTCGAAGGGAAAGCGCGGATTGTGGGCGCGCGCGAGCGTGCCCTCGGCGAGGCGCGTCCGGGCGAAGCGGCGGACGGAGTCCGCGAACAGCTTCTGTTCCTCGGTGAAGTCGAAGTTCATCGCTCCAACCCTCCGCTCATTCGGCCTTGACGCCGGCCCTGCGCACGATCTCCGACCACTTGGCCTCCTCGGCCGCGATGTCGGCCGCGTAGGCCTCGGGCGTGCTCGGCAGCACCTCGGCGCCGTCCGCCGCAAGGCGCCCTTGCGTGTCCGCGCCGAGCGCAACGCGCAAGGCCGCATTGAGCTTGTCCACGATCGGCCGCGGCAGGCCGGCCGGCCCCACGATGCCGTAATGCAGCACCGATTCATATCCCGGCAAGCCGGCTTGCGCGATGGTCGGAAGGTCGGGAAAAAGCGGCGAGCGGCGCGTGCCGGTGACCGCCAGGGCGCGGACCTTGCTGTCCTTCACCAGCCCGACCGCACCGGGCAACGGGCTGAACATCATCGCCACATGCCCGCCCAGCAGGTCGGACAGCGCCGGCCCGTTGCCCTTGTAGGGGATCTGGGTGAGCGTGACGCCGGCCATCGACGCAAAGAGCTCGGCGGCGAGCTGCACGCTGTTGCCGCCGCCGGTCGACGCGAAGGTGAGCCGGCCAGGCGCCTCCCTGGCGCGCGCGATCAGCTCGCCGACGGATTTCGCCGCGACCGAGGGGTGCACCAGCAGCACGTTCTGGCTCGCCGCCATCAGGCCGATGGGCGCGAAATCCGAGCGCGGGTCATAGCCGACATTGGGATAGATCGACGGATTGATAGCGAGCGAGCTGGTCGCGACCAGCAGCGTGTAGCCGTCGGGCGCCGCGCGGGCGACCTGGCGGGTCGCGATGGTGCCGCCGGCGCCGCCGCGATTCTCGATCACGATCTGCTGGCCCAGCGCGGCGCTCATATGTTCGGCGACGATGCGGGCGATCACGTCGTTGCCGCCGCCCGCCGGGTAAGGCACGACCAGCGTGATCGGCCGCGACGGATAGTCGTCGGCCCAGGCGCCCGTCGCGAGCGCGACCGCCAGGCACGCGCCGAGAAACATCCGGACGGGAGCGTTGATCGGCATGGCGACGCTGGAACTCGGCTCCGTCACGGCAGCGGACGCCCGCCGCCCGGCACCGGCGCGTCGAACGCGTTCAGCGTCATCGCCACCATGGTGTAGAAGCCGATCGCCGTCACCAGCTCGATGAACAAGTCGAGCCCGAAATGGCCGACGCCGCGGTCATAGCTCGCCTGGCTGAGAACCTTCCGCCCGTTGAGCTCGGTGACGAGATCGTAGACGAGCTTCTCGTCGGCGCGCGAAAAATCCGGGCTCCGGCCGTGGCGGATCGCCTCGACCACGGCGGACGACACGCCTTCCTTGAGAGCCTGGGCCTCGTGCGCGAACCACTCGTAAGGCGCCGACCAGTGGCGCGCGACGATCAGCACCATCAATTCGAACAACCGCTTGTCGAGCTTGCCGGCGACGCGGATCGCATTGCCGAACTGGTTGGCGCGGTCGGCGATCGCGGGCGTGCGCAGCCAGATCGCGAACGGGCCACGCACGTTGCCGTGGCGTTTGCTCGCGATCTCGTCGTGGATGCGCTTCTGCTCCGGCGTCATCTCGGACTGCGCCAGATCGGGCACTCGGCTCATGGGCTTCTCCTGTGCGGCAGCCGCATTGACTGCATGATTTCGCGCGTGGACGCAATCGGCGCATGCGTTTTGCCGTCATTGCGGGCGACGCGAAGCAATCCGGGTTTCCTCGGCGTGAGATTGCTTCGCTTCGCTCGCAATGACAACGGCGTGGATGGAAGCTAGGGTGGGCCGTCACGGGGGAGCACCCATGGAATTCGGCATTTTCGACCATCTCGATCGCTACGACGTGCCGCTGCACGACTATTTCGAGGCGCGGCTCCGGCTGGTCGAGCTCTATGATTCGGCGGGCTTCTACGCCTATCACCTGGCCGAGCATCATGGGACGCCGCTCGGGATGGCGCCCTCGCCCAGCGTGTTTCTGGCCGCGGTCGCGCAGCGCACCAAGCGGCTGCGCTTCGGCCCCATGGTCTACGCGCTGCCGCTCTACCACCCGCTGCGCCTGATCGAGGAAATCTGCATGCTCGATCAGATGAGCGGCGGCCGGCTGGAGATCGGCTTCGGACGCGGCGCCTCGCCGATCGAGCTCGGCTTTTTCGGACAGGAGGCGAAGAACGCGCAGGCGATCTATGCCGAAGGGCTCGAGCTCGTCATCAAGGGCATGACCGAAAAGACCCTGAGCTTCGCGGGCGAGCATTTCCGCTTCGACAAGGTGCCGATGGCGATCGCGCCGTTCCAGAAGCCGCACCCACCGGTGTGGTACGGCGTGCATTCGCCGGACGCCGCCGAGCGGGCGGCACGCAAGGGTCTTCATACGGTGAGCCTCGATTCGCCGGCGGAGACCAAGCTGTCCGCCGACCGCTATCGCGCGGTCTGGCGCGAGACGCGGGGCGATGCGCCGCTGCCCAAGCTCGGGCTGGGCCGCTTCATCGTGGTGGCGGACAGCGACCAGGCCGCGCTCGCGCTGGCGCGGCGCGCCTATCCCAAATGGCACAACTCTTTCACCTTCCTGCCCCGGCTGCACGGGATCCCGCAGCGGCACCCGCGGCCGGCCGATTTCGACACGCTGATGAACCACGGCCAGGGTTTTGCGGGCGCGCCGGCGAGCGTGACCCGGTGGCTGCGCGCGCAGCTCGACGAGACCGGCACCAATTACGTGGTCGGGCAATTCGCCTTCGGCGATCTCACGCTCGACGAATGCCGCAGGTCGATCGGGCTGTTCGCGAACGAGGTCATGCCGGCATTGCGGGGGTGAATTTTTTGGCGTGGAAGCAGCAAAACCCTAGCCCGGCTCCATGCCTTTCGCCTTGATGACCGCCGCGGCGTCGGGCGTGCGCAGGAAATCGACCAGCGCCTTCGATGCCAGCGGGTCCCTGGCGCCGGTCGTGACGACCGCGAAAAATACGAGGGTGTTCTGCAGCTCACGCGGGAGTGGTCCGACAAGATCGATGTCTGGAAGGGGCATGAGCTCCTGAATGAGATTGATTCCGATCTCGGCGTCACCGTTGGCGACCAAAATTCCGGCCGCGCGGGCGTTGGCGTGGAAAACGGTCTTCGCCCTCATCTCATCGGAAATCCCCAAGCGGTCGAGCACCTTCGCGACATGGACGCCGCTTGTTCCACCGCCTGCCGGATCGAGGTAGGTGATCGATTTTGCGGCGAGCAGCGTCCGCCGCAATGCCTCGGGTGTCGATATGTCCGGCTTGGGGGCACCTTTGCGGATAGCCACACCGACGCCCGAGCGGGCGAGCACCGCCCGGTCTTCCGCACGGGCCCTGCCGTCCTTCACAAGTCCATCGACGCCTTGTCCGGGGAGGATGACGACATCGGCCGGCTCGCCACCCTGTAGCCGTCGCACGAGCGTGCCGAGGTTGCCGAACGCAAGCGTGAGCTTGTGACCGCTTGCGCGCTCGAATTTCGGCCCGAGGTCTTCCATGACCTCTTTCATGCCGACAGCACTCAAGACCTTGATGTCGGCGGCATCCGCGACACCCGTTGCGAGCAGCATGGATGAGATCGCAATGGAAAACGTGGAGGCCATTCTTGTGATGAACGTAGCCTTCATCATGAAATCTCCTCCTTATCCTGCTCACATTCAGCCACCGTGACAGGGTAATCGCCGAGCGCGGAACACGAATCACAACCCGCCCCGCTCCTGGATGAAGCGCGCGATCTCGTCGACGCCTTGGCCGATCCGCAGATTGGCGAACACGAACGGCCGCGCGCCGCGCATCTTTTTCGAATCGCGCTCCATCACCTCGAGCGAGGCCCCGACATGGGGCGCGAGATCGATCTTGTTGATCACCAGGAGATCGGAGCGGGTGATGCCGGGACCGCCCTTGGACGGGATCTTGTCGCCCGCCGCCACGTCGATCACGTAGATGGTGAGATCCGCGAGCTCGGGCGAGAAGGTGGCGGCGAGGTTGTCGCCGCCGGATTCGACCAGGACGAGATCGAGGTCGGGGAAGCGCTTTTGCATGTCGGCGATCGCCGCCAGGTTGATCGAGGCATCCTCGCGGATCGCGGTGTGCGGGCAGCCGCCGGTCTCGACGCCCGCGATGCGCTCCGGCGCGAGCGCGCCCGAGCGCACCAGAAATTCGGCGTCCCATTTCGTATAGATGTCGTTGGTGATCGCCGCGATGTCGTAGCGCTCGCGCAGCCGCTTGCACAGCGCATCCATCAGCGCGGTCTTGCCCGAGCCGACCGGACCGCCGACGCCGACCCGCAGGGGACCGTGGGGATTGGACATCGGTGTCAGCTCCGGAACAGGCGCGTGTACTGGGTCTCGTGCCGCATGCTCGCGAGATCGGCGCGGAACGCCGCGCCGCCGACGTCATCGAGCCGCGCCGCCAGCGCGCGGGCGGCCGCAGCCTCGATCGTCGCCTCGCAGACCCGCAAGCACGCGCTGGCCGTCGGTCTGGCCGAGCGGGATCAGCCGGACGCCGGCCGAGATCAGGTTCGCCGTGGCGGCGTGCAGATAGGCGTGGAGCGCGGCCGCGAGCGGCACGCCGTGACCCGCGGCGGTGACGGCGACCGCGACCGGATAGGCCACCGGGCCGTCCCACCGGGCGGCCAGCCGATCGAGCGCCGCGCACGGCCAGGCGGCGCGGGCGGCCTCCACGAAGGCGCGGCCCTGGCTTGAGGTCTCCAGATGGCGCTCCTTCGAGGGGCTCAGCGCGGCGGCAAGCTCGGCGGCCTCGCGCAGCATGCCGTCGTCGTGGTTCGCGACCGCCCGATGGACATGGGTGAAGATCACGGCATCGCAGAATCCGCCGCCCTCCGCCACGATGACCGCGAGCCAGCGCTGCAGCGATCGCGGGTCCGCGACGTCGCCTACCTCGACCGCCCATTCGAGCCCGCCTGAATAGGAAAACGCGCCGACCGGAAAGGCCGGCGACAGCCACGCCATCAGACGATAGAGGGCGGAGGCGCTTAACACGGCCTCGTGCTCCCTCCCCCGCTTGCATCAGCCTCTACGTTCCCCTCCCCCCGCGCGCGCAGCGCGTGGCGGGGAGGGGTCAGGGGTGGGGGGCCGCCGCGGGCACGGAGCACGCGTAGCCCCCCATCCGCCTTCGCTCCGCTTCGGCGGACAAGCCCCGCCGTAGCTTCTCGCAAAGGCGGGTCGACCCTCCCCGCCAAAGGGCGGGATGGTAGAGACCCACCACCTTTCTTTTGACCGCGCTTCGGCTTCTTAGACATGTCCATCGCCATCGTCATGCGGGTGCGCATAGGCGCCCTGCTCGGGATCGAAGGCCGCCTCGACCGGCGTGAGGTGCGCGCCGAGACCCACCAGCATCGCCTCGATCACATGATCGCGGCGGATGCGCAGCCGGTCGCCCACGACCTGCACCTCGATATGCCGATTGCCGATGTGCCAGGCGACGCGCAGGCGGTCGGCCACGCTCGCCGCCGCGACCTCGACCAGCGGCTCCGGCTTGCCGACCACCCGCACGATCGAGCCGTCGTCGAGCACCAGCCCGTCGCCGTCCCGCAGCATGGTGGCGTGCGGCAGATCGAGCAGGAAACGCGTGCCGCTCTCGCCGGTCATCACCAGGCGGCGGCGATGACGGTCGTCGGCCGCGAGCGTGACGCGGTCGATGAACTGGACCGCGTTGCAGTCGCTGCGCTTCTTGACGTCGAGGGCTCGTTTCACGTTTCGGCTCGCTGCTCCGTTTCGGCGTCATTGCGAGCGAAGCGAATCAATCTCTGCCGCTCGGCGCGAGATTGCTTCGGCGTGCTGCGCACGCCTCGCAATGACGACGACATCAAAACAAAAAATACCGCTGTGCCATCGGCAGCACCTCGGCGGGCGCGCAGGTCAACAGCTCGCCGTCGGCGCGCACCTCATAGGTTTCCGGATCGACCTCGATCTTCGGCGTCGCGCCGTTGTGCACCATGCTCTTCTTCGAGATGTTGCGGGTGTTCTGCACCGCGACCAGCTGCTTCTGGATGCCGAGCTTGCGGCCGAGGCCCGCCTTCACGGCCGCCTTGGAGGCGAACACCACGGAGCTCGCGGTGCGCGCGCGGCCGAAGGCGCCGAACATCGGCCGATAATGCACCGGCTGCGGAGTGGGGATCGAGGCGTTGGGATCGCCCATGGGGGCGGCGACGATCGAGCCGCCCTTGATGACGCAATCGGGCTTGACGCCGAAGAAAGCCGGCGACCACAGCACGAGGTCGGCGAGCTTGCCCTTCTCGACCGAGCCGATCACCTTCGAGACGCCATGCGCGATCGCCGGATTGATGGTGTATTTCGCGATATAGCGCTTGGCGCGCATATTGTCGTTGTCGCCTTTCTCTTGGGCGAGCCGGCCGCGCTGCTTCTTCATCTTGTCCGCCGTCTGCCAGGTGCGGATGATGACCTCGCCGAGCCGGCCCATGGCCTGGCTGTCCGACGACATCATCGAGAGCGCGCCGAGGTCGTGCAGGATATCTTCCGCCGCGATCGTTTCCTTGCGGATGCGGCTCTCCGCGAAAGCGAGATCCTCGGCGATCGACGGATCGAGATGGTGGCACACCATCAGCATGTCGAGATGCTCGTCGATCGTGTTCCGGGTGAACGGCCGGGTCGGATTGGTGGAGGACGGCAGCACGTTCGACAGGCCCGCCACCTTGATGATGTCCGGCGCGTGCCCGCCGCCCGCGCCCTCGGTGTGGAAGGCGTGGATGGTACGGCCCTTGAAGGCCTTGATGGTGTCCTCGACGAAGCCCGACTCGTTGAGCGTATCGGTGTGGATCATCACCTGGATGTCGTAATCGTCCGCGACCGACAGGCAGCAGTCGATCGCCGCCGGCGTGGTGCCCCAGTCCTCGTGCAGCTTGAGCGCGCAGGCGCCGGCCCTGACCATCTCCTCCAGGGCGGCCGGGCGGGACGCATTGCCTTTGCCGGCGAAGCCGAGATTGACCGGAAAGGCGTCGGCCGCCTGGATCATGCGGGCGATATGCCAGGGTCCGGGCGTGCAGGTGGTCGCGTTGGTGCCGGCCGCCGGCCCGGTGCCGCCGCCGAGCAGCGACGTGACGCCCGACATCAGCGCCTCCTCGACCTGCTGCGGGCAGATGAAGTGGATATGGGTGTCGAAGCCGCCGGCGGTGAGGATCTTGCCCTCGCCGGCGATCACCTCGGTGCCCGGCCCGATCACGATGGTGACGTTGGGCTGGATGTCCGGATTGCCGGCCTTGCCGATGCCAAAGACCTTGCCGTCCTTGATGCCCACGTCGGCCTTCACGATCCCCCAGTGATCGAGGATCAGCGCATTGGTGATCACCGTGTCGACCGCGCCCTGCCGGTTGGTGACCTGGCTCTGGCCCATGCCGTCGCGGATCACCTTGCCGCCGCCGAACTTCACCTCCTCGCCATAGGTGCAAAAATCCTTCTCGACCTCGATGATGAGGTCGGTGTCGGCGAGGCGCACGCGGTCGCCCGTGGTCGGGCCGAACATGTCCGCATAGACGGAGCGTGAGATCCTGGCCATCGTGATATCCGTTCCTAGAATTTTCTGCCGTCCACCTTCTTCACCTTGAAAAACTCCGGATCGACGTTGTCGAGACAGCGCACATTGATCGCCACGATGTCGGCACCGTCATTCGGACGTTTCCCACGCGCGAACGATTGGACGCCGCAGGTCGAGCAGAACAGGTGATGGATGACGTGCTTGTTGAACTGGTATTCCGTCATTGCGCCTTCGCCGGAGAGCAGCTTGAAGTCCTGCATGGGTGCAAATGTCAGCAGGAGGCCCAGCCGCCCACAGCGCGAGCAATTGCAGGAGATCACCTCACCGATGTCGGCAGTGACTTCGTAGCGCACCGCGCCGCACTGGCATCCGCCACTGTAGGCCTGTCTCATTGGTTTCTCTCATCCGTCGCGTTTCACGACATACGGTTGATGCACGTTCGCTCAAAGTTTCCCCATCACGTCCGCCCGGAATCCGTACACCGTCCGCTTGCCGGCGAGCGCCACCAGGGTGACGTCGCGCGTCTGTCCGGGCTCGAAGCGCACCGCGGTGCCGGCCGCGATATCCAGCCGCATGCCGCGCGCCTTCTTGCGATCGAAACGCAACGCTGGATTGGTCTCGAAGAAATGATAATGCGAGCCGACCTGGATCGGCCGGTCGCCGGTATTGGCCACCGTGAGCGTCACGGTCTTGCGGCCGGCATTGAGGGTGATGTCGCCGGGTCGGATGAAGAGTTCGCCGGGCGTCATGCGGGATTCCTCTCCTTTGTCATTGCGAGGCTTGCGAAGCGCGCCGAGGCAATCTCTGCCGCATACACCGCGGCTGAGATTGCTTCGCTTCGCTCGCAATGACAGATCATCTTATCGGCTCGTGCACGGTCACGAGCTTCGTACCGTCGGGGAACGTCGCTTCGACCTGGATGTCGTGGATCATCTCGGCGATCCCATCCATCACCTGGGCGCGTGTGATCACATGCGCGCCCGCCTGCATGAGATCGGCGACGCTCTTGCCGTCGCGCGCGCCTTCCAGGATGAAATCGGAGATCAACGCGACCGCTTCGGGATGGTTGAGCTTGACGCCACGTTCGAGCCGGCGGCGCGCCACCATGGCGGCCATGGCGATCAGCAGCTTGTCCTTTTCGCGTGGCGTGAGATGCATGCGGCCCTCAATTGACCCAGAGTTTCGGCAAAGGTCCGGCGTCGAGCGCGGCGAGCACCGTGGCGAGGTCCCGCCGCAGCGCCGCGCCGTCGCGGGCGCACAGCCGCGCGACCGCGACGCCGTTGAGGCTCGAGACGCCGACCTCGCCGGAGAAATCGGCGGCGCGCGCCCGCACGGCCTCGACCGCCCGGTCGTCGCCCGGCACGCTCAGCACGGTCGCGACCGCGCAGCCACCCGCCGCCGCGGCCGGCTCGGCGAGCTTGCGGGCGATCGCGCCGTCGAGCCGCAGGGCCTCGGCGAAGACGAGCCGGCCGCCGGCGCGAACCCGCCAGCGGTCGGCGATCTCGCCGTCCTCGACCGCCTCCCCCATGGCGGAGCGGCCGAACACGAATGCTTCGGCGAGGAGCAGCGAGGCGCCCTCCCCCATGTCGACATCGATGCTGCGCCTCAGACGCGTGCGGTCGAACAGGATCGTCTCCTGCGGCAGCCAGCGCAGGCGCGCACCGGCGGACAGCGCGAGCTTGACCGTGACGGTGGTCGCGGGGCCGAGCGAACGATAGATTTTTTCCGCCGCCGTAGTGCCGACCATCAGCTGCGCGCCCGCGCCGGCCGTGACCGCGATGTCGAACCGGTCGCCGCCCGCCATCCCGCCCGCCGTATTCACCAGGACGGCTTCGAGCTCCTGCCGGCCGCCGCCCGGAAAGCGAACCCGCAACGAGCCCTGCTCGACCACATGCGTGCGCCGCGTCACGCCGTCCACGGCGGCGACCGTGAGCGCAATCCGGCCTTCGGCCCGATTGGCGGCGAAGATTTTTTCGCTCGTCGCTGCAGTCGCCAACACGAGACCTCTCGGCTTTCGTTCCCTCCCCCCTTGTGGGGGAGGGACGGGGAGGGGGGTCGCCGCTTGCGCATGCGTATGTCGCCACCCCCCTCCCCCACCCTCCCCCACAAGGGGGGAGGGAGCAGGGTGCATCCGGGGAGATTTACAGCGCCATGGCGCGCCGCAAGGCCCCCTCGTCCAGATTGGCGCGGTCGCACGCATGGACGATGCTGCCGCGCTCCATGACCACGAAATGATCGCCGAGCTCGCTGCGCAAAGTCGAGATACTGTTCGACCAGCACGATGGCCATCTCGCCCAGGCCGCGCAGATACGCGATGGCGCGGCCGATGTCCTTGATGATCGACGGCTGGATGCCCTCGGTCGGCTCGTCGAGCAGCAGGAGACGCGGGCGCATCACCAGGGCGCGGCCGATCGCGAGCTGCTGCTGCTGCCCGCCCGACAGGTCGCCGCCGCGCCGCCGCAGCATGTCGGCGAGCACCGGGAACAGCGAGAACACGTCGTCCGGGATGGTGCGGTCGCTTCGCCGGAGCGGCGCATAGCCGGTCTCGAGGTTCTCCTCGACGGTCAGCAGCGGAAAGATGTCGCGGCCTTGCGGCACATAGGCGATGCCGCGACGCGCCCGCTCGTAGGGCGGCAGCGCCGTGATGTCGGCGCCTTCCCATTTGATCGTGCCGGAGGCGACCGGATGCTCGCCGATCAGCGCGCGCAACAGGCTGGTCTTGCCGACGCCGTTGCGGCCGAGCACGCAGGTCACCTTGCCGGGCTCGGCGTGCAACGTGATGGATCGCAGCGCCTGTGCGGCGCCGTAATAGAGATCGATCGCGGTCGCATCGAGCATGTTCAACGTCCAAGATAGACTTCGATGACGCGCTCGTTCGCCGAGACCTGATCGATCGAGCCTTCGGCCAGTACCGAGCCTTCGTGCAGAACCGTTACCCGCACGTCGAGGTCGCGCACGAAGGCCATGTCGTGCTCGACCACGATCACGGTCTTGTCGCGGTTGATTTCCTTGAGAAGCTCGGCGGTCTGGCGGGTCTCGGCATCGGTCATGCCGGCGACCGGCTCGTCGACCAGCAGCAGCTTCGGCTCCTGGGCGAGCAGCATGCCGATCTCCAGCCACTGCTTCTGCCCGTGCGACAGGCTGCCCGCCAGGCGGCCGCGCAGCGTAGGCAGACGGATGATCTCCAGGATGCGTTCGATGCGATCGGCTTCTTCGGCGCTCTGCCGCCACCCCAGGGTCGCACGGGCGCGGCGGTCGCTCTTGAGCGCGAGCTGGAGATTGTCCTCGACCGTGTGGCTGTCGAACACGGTAGGCTTCTGGAACTTGCGGCCGATGCCGAGCTCGGCGATTTCGGTTTCGTCGAGCGCGGTGAGATCGTAGGTGCCGTCGAATACGGCATCGCCCGTGTCGGGCCGGGTCTTGCCGGTGACCACGTCCATCATGGTGGTCTTGCCGGCGCCGTTCGGGCCGATGATCGCCCGCATCTCGCCGGGCTTGATCATGAACGACAGATTGTTGAGCGCCCTGAAGCCGTCGAACGACACGGTGATGCCGTCGAGGTAGAGGAGCGCGCTCGTCGTCTTGGCGTCCATCGCGTCCCCCTCACTCGGCCGGCCGCGGCGCGGCGACCGGTATGCGACTCTCGGGTGCCGGCCGCTCGCGCCGCGCGGCCGTCCAGTGCCGGAGCGTGCCGACGATCCCGCGCGGCAAGGCCAGCGTCACTGCGACGAACAGGCCGCCGAGCACGAACAGCCAGTAGGGCGCGAGCACGCCGCTGGTGAAATAGGTCTTGGCGTAGTTGACCAGGACCGCGCCGATGACCGCACCGGTGAGCGTGCCGCGCCCGCCGACCGCGACCCAGATCACCGCCTCGATCGAATTGGCGGGCGCGAACTCGCTCGGATTGATGATCCCGACCTGCGGCACGTAGAGGGCGCCGGCGACGCCCGCCATGCAGGCCGACAAGGTGAAGACGAAGAGCTTGTAGGACTCGACCCGGTAGCCGAGAAAGCGGGTGCGCGATTCGGCATCGCGGATCGCGATCAGCACCTTGCCGAACTTGGAGGCGACGATGGCGCGGCAGATGACGAAGCCGAGCATCAGAGCCACGGCCGAGAGCGCGAACAGCGCGGCGCGCGTCCCGGGCGCCTGCACGTTGAAGCCCAGAATGTCCTTGAAGTCGGTGAGGCCGTTGTTGCCGCCGAAGCCGAAATTGTTGCGGAAGAAGCCGAGCAGCAGCGCGTAGGTCAGCGCCTGGGTGATGATCGACAGATAGACGCCGGTGACGCGGCTGCGGAACGCGAACCAGCCGAACACGAAGGCGAGCAGTTCCGGGCACCAGCAGGACCATCAGCGCCGCATAGGCGAAGTGCTGGAAGCCGTACCAATAGATCGGCAGCTCCGGCCAGTTCAGGAACACCATGAAGTCCGGCAGGATCGGGTTGGCGTAGACGCCGCGCGTGCCGATCTGGCGCATGAGATACATGCCCATGGCGTAGCCGCCGAGCGCGAAGAACGCGCCGTGACCGAGCGAGAGAATGCCGCAATAGCCCCAGACCAGGTCGATCGAGAGCGCGAGCAGCGCGTAGCAGACGTATTTGCCGAACAGCGACAGCAGATAGGTCGGCAGGTGCAGCACCGACGTCTCGGGCACCAGCAGATTGAGGACCGGCACGAGGACCGCGAGCGCCGCCAGGACGACGAGGAACGCGATCGCGCCGCGATCGAGCGAGCGCGCGACGAACGACGTCATCATGCGTCCACCTCTGTATTCCCCTCCCCCCGCGCGCGAAGCGCGTGGCGGGGAGGGGTCAGGGGTGGGGGGCAGCCGCAGGCACGGAGCACGTGTAGTCCCCCCACCCCGTCCGTCGCAGCTTCGCTGCGCCGGCCGACCCTCCCCGCCACGAAACCCGGGCCTGCCCGGGTTTCGCATCCAATCGTGCGTAAGTCGGGCAAGCCCGACTTACGTGGGCGGGAGGGTAGAAATTGCGACTCATTCATATTGGGGCGCAGGACAATCGTCATGCCTCGACCGCCCGGCCCTTGAGGGCGAACAGGCCCCGCGGACGCTTCTGGATGAACAGGATGATCAGCACCAGGATCGCGATCTTGCCGAGCACGGCGCCGGCAAACGGCTCGAGGAACTTGTTGGCGATGCCGAGCGCGAGCGCGCCGACCAGCGTGCCCCACAGATTGCCGACGCCGCCGAACACCACCACCATGAAGCTGTCGATGATGTAGCCCTGGCCGAGATTGGGGCTGACATTGTCGATCTGCGACAGCGCCACGCCGGCAAGCCCGGCGATCCCGGAGCCGAGACCGAAGGTGAGCGCGTCGATGCGCCCGGTGGCGATCCCCATGGCGGCCGCCATGGCGCGGTTCTGCGTCACCGCCCGCATCTCGAGCCCGAGGCGCGTGAGGCGCAGCAGGGCGATCAGGGCGACGAAGACCGCGAGCGTGAAGCAGATGATCCACAGCCGGTTGTAGGTGATGGTGATCTGCCCGACCTCGAAGGCGCCGCTCATCCAGGACGGACTGCCGACCTCGCGGTTGTTCGATCCGAAAGTCGGTGCGCACCGCCTGCTGCAGGATCAGCGACAGGCCCCAGGTGGCGAGCAGCGTCTCCAGCGGCCGCCCGTAGAGGAAGCGGATGATGCCGCGCTCGATCAGGATGCCGACGCAAAGCCCGAGACGAGGAAGGCGAGCGGCAATGCGATCACCAGCGAATAATCGAACAGCGCCGGATTGCGGGTCCGGATCACCTCCTGGACCATGAAGGTCACATAGGCGCCGAGCATCACCATCTCGCCATGCGCCATGTTGATCACGCCCATGACGCCGAACGTGATGGCGAGGCCGATCGCCGCGAGCAGCAGCACCGAACCGAGCGAAAGGCCGTACCAGGCGTTCTGCACGCCGTTCCACAGCGCGAGGCCGCCCTGGATCGTGGCGACCGCTTCGCGCGCGGCGCGCGCCACGGCGGGCGAATTGTCGGAAGGCAGGCTCGCCAGCAAGGCCGCCGCGTCCTGGTCGCCGCGCTCGCGCATGACCGTGACGGCGGCGATCTTGTCGGCGTCCGGAGCATCGCTCGAGCCGAGGACGATCGCGGCGCGCGCCTCGAGCAGCACCTTCCTGATCTTGGAATTCGTCTCCTTGGCGATCGCCGCCTCGAGCGCGGGCCGCGCGCTCGCCTCTTGCGACTTGAAGACCGCCTGCGCGGCGTCGAAGCGCTTGTCCGGGATCGCGGTCGAGCAGGGTCAGCGCGCCGATCGCCGCATCGATCGTCCGCCGCAATCGGTTGTTGATCCGGACCGTCTCGAGGTCGGGCGGGATCTCGCCCGCGAGCGGACGACCGGTCACGGCGTCGAGCAGGCGGTCGGACGGATCCTTGATGAAGACTTTCTTGTCGGCGCTGTAGAGCAGGCGGCCGTCCTGCAAGGCTTCGAGCACACGGGCCGCCATCGCGTTGCCGCTGGCCGCGACCTCGCCGATGCCGGCTGCGGTCTCGTCGTAGTCGTCGGCGGTGAACCGTGTGAGCGCCTCGTCGAACGTCGCGGCGCGTCCGGCCGTTGCGGTGAACAGCACGGCGAGCGCGAACAGCAGCGCGACGAGGCGATCGGGCAGGAAACGCATCGCAGTCATGTCCCGGCAGGGCGTTGGTGGGAGGCGGCGGGCGTCCGCCGCCTCCCGGCTATGGGTCGTGTCGTTCAGGCGGATCGGCGTCAGGCGCCGCCGCACTTCTTGGTCACTTTGTTGTAGTTGCCGCACTTGAGGGTGACCCAGTCGGCGACCAGATCCTTCGAGCCCTCGAGGTAGGGCGACCAGGCGGCGCCCGGAACGAGGCCCGGCGTCTTCCACACCACGTCGAACTGGCCGTCGCCCTTGATCTCGCCGATGAACACCGGCTTGGTGATGTGGTGGTTCGGCAGCATTTCCGAGACGCCGCCGGTGAGGTTCGGCGCCTTGGTGCCGGGCAGCGCGTCGATCACCTTGTCGGGATCGGTGGTGCCGGCCTTCTGCACCGCCTCGACCCACATGGCGAAGCCGATCACGTGGGCTTCCATCGGATCATTGGTGGTGCGCTTCGGGTTCTTGGTGAAGGCCTTCCACTTGGCGATGAACTCCTCGTTGCCCTTGTTCTTGATCGACTGGAAGTAGTTCCAGGCCGCGAGGTGACCGACCAGCGGCTTGGTGTCGAGGCCCGCCAGCTCTTCCTCGCCGACCGAGAACGCGACGACCGGAATGTCCTTCGCCTTGACGCCCTGGTTGCCGAGCTCCTTGTAGAACGGCACGTTGGCGTCGCCGTTGATGGTCGAGACGACGGCGGTCTTCTTGCCGGCGGAGCCGAACTTCTTGATGTCGGCCACGATGGTCTGCCAGTCCGAATGACCGAACGGCGTATAGTTGATCATGATGTCCTCGGCGGCCACACCCTTCGACTTGAGGTAGGCTTCGAGGATCTTGTTGGTGGTGCGCGGATAGACGTAGTCGGTGCCGGCCAGCACCCAGCGCTTCACCTTCTCGTCCTTCATCAGGTAGTCGACGGCCGGGATCGCCTGCTGGTTGGGGGCGGCGCCGGTGTAGAACACGTTGCGCTCGCTCTCCTCGCCCTCGTACTGGACGGGGTAGAACAGGATGCTGTTGAGCTCCTTGAAGACCGGCAGCACGGACTTGCGCGACACCGAGGTCCAGCAGCCGAACACGGCCGCGACCTTGTCCTTGCTGATCAGCTCGCGCGCCTTCTCGGCGAACAGCGGCCAGTTCGAGGCCGGATCGACCACGACGGCCTCGAGCTTCTTGCCGAGCAGGCCGCCCTTCTTGTTCTGCTCGTCGATCAGCATCAGCATCACGTCCTTCAGCGTCGTTTCGCTGATGGCCATGGTGCCGGAGAGCGAGTGGAGAATGCCGACCTTGATGGTGTCCTGCGCCTGGGCGGGCAGCGCCGCCGCAAGGCCGAGCGCGACGACCGCCGTGGCGGCCAGCGCTTGGCGCAAGAATGGTCGCCTGGCGACCATACGTATGGGATTGAGCATCGCGATGTTCCTCTCTGTGCACGCGCGTCGCGGCTTGTTGCCGGTCCGCTGGCGAGGAACCCGCAAGGAGCGTGCCAAGCCCGCAAACTGCGCTAAGCTCCTGGGATCGCGTCGCTTTGGAGAGGGGGCGCGAATCCCTCGCGGTTCAGGCCTGACGGCCATCCAGTCGGTGTGATCAAAAATGAGGCGCGTGCCTAAAATGTAGGCCAATGCACGGTCATTGACGTCCCTTGACGCATTATGCGGCACCCGGAGCCCTCCGCGGTGCTAGAAATCCCGATGGCCACATGACCACGAACCCCGAGGTTTCCGCCGTCGCCCGCGACCTCGCCGGCTATATCGCCGGTACGATGCGGCGCGAGCTGCCCGCCAACGTGGTCGCCAAGACCAAGCTGCATGTCCTCGACACGCTCGCCGCCATGCTGTCCGGCTCGCGTCTCAAGCCGGGCGAGCTCGCGGCCTCCTACGTGGATCGGCTCGGCGGCCGGCCGGAGGCGACCGTCATCGGCACGCGCATCGTCACCTCGGCCGTCAACGCGGCGCTCGCCAACGGCATGATGGGACATGCGGACGAGACCGACAACTCGCACCTCGCCGGGCTCTTTCATCCCGGCTGCGGCATCGTGCCGGCCGCGCTCGCGGTGGCCGAGCAGGCCGGCCTCGGCGGGCAAGACCTGATCCGCGCCGTGGCGCTCGGCTACGACGTCGGGGCGCGCATCGCGCCGGCGCTCGGATCACGCCGCTCCGATACGGCAAGCCACAGCACACATAGTCTCGCAACCCTGTTCGGCGCGGCGGCCGCCGCCGCATCCCTGTTGCGTCTCGACGACACGCAGGTGCGCCACGTGCTGTCCTATACGACACAGCAGGCGTCCGGCGTTGCGTACTGGTCGCGCGACCACGAGCACGTCGAGAAGGCGTTCGACTTCGGCGGCATGGGGGCGCGCAATGGCGTTGCGGCCGCCACCATGGTGGCGGCCGGATTCACCGCCGTCGACGATCCGCTCAGCGGCACGCACAATCTCTTTACGGCGCTCGCCGCCGCGGCCGCGCCCGGCGAGCTCACGGCCGGGCTCGGCACCCGGTTCGAGATCATGCGCACGTCGATCAAGAAATGGTGCGTCGGATCGCCGATCCAGGCGGCGCTCGATGCGCTCACGCTGCTGATGGCCGAGCACGGGCTGACCGCCGAAAACGTGCGCCGGATCGTCGTCGACATGCCGGACGACCGCCTGCATATCGTCAGCGACCGCACCATTCCGGACATCTGCCTGCAGCACCTGCTCGCGCTCACGCTCGCCGACGGCGCCCTCACTTTCGCGAGCGCGCACGACTATGCCCGCATGGACGATCCCGCCGTTCTGGCCGTCCGCCGCCGGATCGAGGTGGTGCCGAGCGCCGAGCTGACCGCCGCCGTGCCGGCCCGGCAGGCGACGGTCGCGATCGAGACCGCCGACGGCCGCAAGCTGCGCCATCGCACCATCGCGGTGCGCGGCACGCCCGACAATCCGATGGAGACCGCCGAGGTCGAGGCCAAGGCGCGCGACCTGGTCGAGCCGGTGATCGGCGCCGAACGCGCCGAGCGGCTCATCAAAGCGGTCGCGTCGCTCGAACGGATGGGCAGCGTTGCCGAATTGCGTCCGCTGCTGCAGGCGTAGGCCATCGCTCGTCATTGCGAGCGGAGCGAAGCAATCCCAGCCGAACGTCGGAGCTCGTGGCGGAGATTGCTTCGCTCCGCTCGCAATGACGACGGCTATTGCACGCGCAGTAGCTCCGTCATCCGCCGCGCCGCCGGCAATTCGTCCAAGCCGAGCACGGCGTCGATCAGGGCCTGCTGGCGGTCGCGGCCGCAAAACCAGACGGGTCAGCGCACGAAACTTGCCGACGATGTCGTCCGCGCTCGCGAACGACTGCTCGCTGCCGCGCGGCGCCTCGCGGGTCTCGGTATGCACCGAGCCGTCGCGCGAAATGGACATCGACCCGCACCTTGTGGCGGAATGTCGAGCCGAGCGCGGTGATCTGCGGATCGTGCACGCACCTCGACCTTGCGCGACAGCGCGATGCGCGCGGCGTCGTCGACATCGCCTCGGGCTTGAACTGGTCGACGAAGACGTCGCCTTCGATCAGCAGCGTCGCGACGCAGAACGGCAGATTGAGCTGCGCCGACGTCATGCTCTCGGGCCGGTAGGGCCAGCCGACGTGGTCGACCGTCACCTGCGAGCCGTGCACCACGATCTTCTCGAGCTCGTCGAGCCCGAACGGGCGCCGCGCCGGATGTCGCGGATCGCGTCGAGCGTGGTGTGGTTGCTGCCGACGCAGGAATAGAACTTCAGCGAAATGCGCATGGTCTCGAAGCGCTCGCCGAGGCCGGCGGTCGAGCTCGTCCAGATTGAAGCGGTCGGTCGAGCGCGAGAACGTGGTGCAGAAGCCGCCATAGGGCGCCTCGAACACGTCGACGATGCCGGTGAAGCCGCTGTTGCGCCAGCAGCGCGCCGTAGAGCCCGCTCTGCGACGAGCGGCCCGGCGTGCATGCGCTTGACCATGGCGCCGTATTGCGCCGCCATCAGCCCGGCCGACTGGGTGCCGGCGATGCCGAGCGCGTGCACGGTCTGCTCGGCGTCGAGCCGCAGGCCGCGCGCGGCGCCGGCCGCCGCCGAGAACACGCCGACGGTCGCGCCCGAATGCCAGCCCTGGCCGATATGCTCCTGGCCCATGCACATGCCGACGCGCGGACCGATCTCGTAGCCGGCGACCGCGGCGGTGAGGAACTCGCGGCCGCGTCAGCTCGGCGTGGCTCTCGGCGCACCGCGAACAGCGCCGGCAGCGTCACGGCGCCGACATGCAGCACGCCCTGGCGATGCACGTCGTCGAGCTCGAAGCCCTGCACCTGCGTGCCGTTGACCAGCGCCGCGTGCGGCGACGACAGACGCTGAGCTCGGTGCCCCAGACCGACGTCGTGCGCGTCGCGTCGAGCGCCGCGCAGCGTCTCGCGCAGGATGCGGCACCATTCGAGATCGGCGCCGTAGATCGCGCAGCCGAGCGAATCGAGGATCAGCAGCTTGATGCGCTCGCGCACCTCGGCGGGAATCCGCTCGTAGCGTCAGCGCCGGAGACGAACTCGGCGATCGCGCGCGTGTGGACGTTGTCCGCACGCGGCATGTTCTCCCATCGAGGCCTTCTTCGCGACCTGGTCCCGTCCTCGGAATGTGTCGCCGAGGCACCGTCGCGCGCGATCGACGCATCGAGCGCCTCGTAGTCGTAATAGCCGATGCGTGTCGTAGAGCTCCGCCCGCGTCATCATCTCGGGCAGCAACTCCGCGCATCGCCGTTGCGCCTGCAGGCTCGCGTAGAAGCGCTCGATCGCGCGCGCCGCGATGCGGAACTCCGACACCGGAAAGATCACGACCTCGTAGCCGAGCCGCGTCCATTCGCTGCAGCGAAAGCTGCGGCGTGCGGCCGAACTCGGTCATGTTGGCGAGCAGCGGCGCCTTGACCTCGGCGCGCACGCGCCGTATGTGCGTCGGCGCGAGGTGAGCGCCTCGACGAAGATGAGGTCGGCGCCGGCCTCGGCATAGCGGTTGGCGCGCGCGATCGCGTCGTCGAGCGAGGTCGCGGCCGCATCGGTGCGGGCGCAGATCAGCAGATCGGACGCGGCCGCTTCGGCGGCCGCGACCTTGCGGCACATGTCGTCGGCCGGGACCAGCCGCTTGTCGTTGAGGTGACCGCATTTCTTCGGGAAACTGCTGGTCCTCGATCTGGATGCAGGCGGCGCCGGCCTCCTCGAGGCAGCGCACCGTGTGCATGACGTTGAGCGCCTCGCCGAAGCCGGTGTCGCAGTCGACGATCAGCGGCAGGCCGCTGGCGCGCACGACCTCGCGGGCCGCGCCGCGTCACGTCCTCGAGCGTCAGCAGGCCGAGATCGGGCAGCGCCATCGAGGCCGAGAGCGCCGCGCCCGACAGATAGAGCGCATCGAACCCGGCCCGCCGCGCCAGCAGCGCGCGACATGCCGTCGTGCGCGCCGGGCGCCGCGACCGTCGCCCTGCCCTCGATCAGGCGCCGCAAGGCTGCGGCGCGGCTGGTGTGGCCGGCCCGGCCATCGAGCCATGTGGTCGTCATAGCGAACCCCTCGGCGCCTCACTCAATGGCGCTGCGGCGCAATCGTATCAGATGCAGGGGTCAAGGTGTCATCGGGATGCAAAGCGGAAATTCCGCCACGAGCACAAAGCAATTTACCTCGGGCAATTTCTCCGTAAGTCCCCGCTAGCCTAACCGATCAGGCTGCGTCCGCGACCCGACGCCGTTTGGCCAGATACCCGGACACGTCGCGCTCAGGCATCGGCTTGGCGAACAGGAAGCCCTGGGCCTCGTCGCACCCTTCGGCTTTCGCCATGTCGAGCTGCTCTTCAGTCTCGATCCCCTCGATGATCGTGGCGATCCTCAAGCTGGAGGCGAGGCTCGCCACGGCGCGGATGATGGCGCGGGAATCGTTGCGTTCCGGCATGTCGCGCACGAACTGGCGGTCGATCTTGATCTTGTCGAACGGGAAGCTTCGCAGATAGGCGAGCGACGAGTAGCCGGTGCCGAAATCATCCATCGAGATCCGCACGCCGAGGTCGCGGAGCTGGTGCAGCGTCGCCAGCGTGCTCACCTCGCCCTTCAGGAGCACCAACTCGGTGATCTCGAGGTCGAGCCGGTTCGGCGTCAGGCCGGACGCCGCCAGCGCGTTCAAGGCGACCTGGACGAGATTTCGTCCCTTGAACTGCGCCGCCGACAGGTTGACCGCGACGCCGAGCCGCTCGGGCCATTTCGCCGCCTGTGCGCAAGCGGTGCGCAGCACCCATTCGCCGAGCGGCAGGATCAGGCCGGTCTCCTCGGCGAGCGGGATGAACTGCAGCGGGGGAACCTGGCCGCGCTGCGGATGGTTCCAGCGCACCAGCGCCTCGAAGCCGCTGACGTGACCGTCGCTGAGGTGGACGATCGGCTGATAATGCAGCTCGAACTCGCCTTTGACGATCGCCGACCGCAGATCGATCTCGAGCGTGCGGCGCGCCTGCAGGCGCTTGTCCATCTCGCGCTCGAAGAAGCGGTGCGTTCCGCGCCCGTCGCCCTTGGCCAGGTAGAGCGCCATGTCGGCGTTCTTGAGAAGCTGATCGGGATTGGCGCCGTCATTGGGCGCAATCGCAATGCCGATGCTGGTGCCGATGTCGATGTGCCTGCCGTCGATGTCATAGGGATGCCCGACGACCTCGACGATGCGCGAGGCAAGCTCGCTACATTGCTCCGGCCGCTCCACGGCGTTCTGCACGATCGCGAATTCGTCGCCGCCGATGCGCGCCACCATGTCGGGGCTCTGCACGGCCGAAATCAACCGACCGGCCACGGCCTTGAGCAATTCGTCGCCGATCGGGTGCCCGAGCGTGTCGTTGACCGTCTTGAAGTGATCGAGGTCCAGGCAAAGGATCGCGCAACCGCGGCCGGGCTGGAGCTTGGCAAACGCGGTTTCGAGGTGCTCGCGAAACAGCACCCGGTTGGGAAGATTGGTCAGCAGATCATGGCGCGCCAGATGCGAAATCTTGGCCTCGGCGCGGCGCCGTTCGGTGATGTCCTCGTGGACCGCGACCCAGCCGCCGTCCGACATCGGACGTTGCGACACCGCGACGACGCGACCATCCATCAGTTCCTGCGTGAAGGCGGAGTATTGCTGCGCGGTCTGCTTTGCCGCGGCGATCTGCTCCGCACTCGCAATCGCGCCGGTACCGATCGCCGCGCGACGGCTCTCGATGCGTGCAAGCGCGGTGCCGGGCTGCGTCTGATCGGGCGACAGGCCGTACATCTCGACATAGGTGGCATTGCAGACGATCATCTTTTGATCGGCGTCGAACATGCACAGACCATGGGTCATGTTATTGAGCGCGACGTCGATGCGGCGGTTGAGCTGCTTGAGCTCGTCCTCGCGCGACATCAGCTGGATGGCATTGTCTTTGAACACCTCGACGGCGCGGGCCATTTCACCGACTTCGTCCCGATCGTTGCGATACGGAACCACCATCGTGGTATCGTGGCGGGCGAGCTTCACCATCGCGCGGGTGACGTCGCCCAGGCGCGAGAGGACGCGATGCATGGTGGCGAGCCCGATCGGACCGATCAGGATGAACGCCACGAACGCGCATATCAAGACCGCGATCGTCAGAGACTTCGCGGAGGTCAGCATGAAAGCGACTGCTTCCTCCGCATCATGCAGCCGCTGATCGCGATAGTCACGAACCAGGATCTGAATGCCGTTGGCAACCTGAGTATAGTCTTCGGCTTGTTCGGTCGCCTTGTCCTGCGCAAAGTCATACGCGTAGAAAAGGACTTTCTGCCCGGCATCGAACAACGAAGGAAGACTGACCGAGATACGACGTATCAACGCGCTCGATTCCGAAGCGCCTTTTTGATCGGCGTTTTCGTCGATCAAACTGGTCAGCTTCGCCTGGATGGCGTCGAGCTCCTGCCGGCCATGGTCGATGCGCGGCCGGTCGACTTCCGATGGCATGCTCTCGACGATTCGCCGATGCTGCTCCAACAGAAGCCCGAGGCGCGCGGAGCTCAAAGTGCCGAGGAAGCCGTCATCGTAGAGACGGTGAGCGGCGGTTTCGGTCGTCTTGGCAAAATAGATCGAGGACGATGCCAGCGCCACGACCGCGACGATCGACAGAAATGCGAAGCAATAGAGCTTGGCTGCGATGCTTCCGCCGATCTCGTCGACGGTATGTTTTCTGAGGAACCGCAGCAATCCGAACATCGCGTGCTACATCGCCTTGTCGGCGATGCGGCGAGCCGCGTCGATGACCGACCGCATCGCGGGAGTTGGTTCGCCGAGAGTCACGAAGCTGAGCGTCGTTTGCAGCGGGCGATCGGTAGCGAGTTCGGGGATTCCGCGCTGGCGGACGAGCGAAAGCTGCGCGAAGCCGAGCGCGCCCGGCTCCTGCTCGATCACCTGGACGAGCTGCACCGGGGTCTTGACATAGATCACGTTGGGCAGGTCGGCAGTTTGCCCGTTCAGAAACTCCGAGTTCGACCACCGTCATGGCGCCGCCGCCGGCAGCCAAGACAACTCGGATCGGCAGGTCCGGGCCGCCGAGTTCTTTCCAATTCGTGATCTCACCGAGGAGGATTTGTCGAATCGTGCTCATGGGTGCATGACGCACCGTGTTCGATGGGTGAACCGCAACGGCGATCCGGGTCGACGAGATCTCGAAGGCGCGGAGCCGGTCGTAGGACAAGGCCGGAAGAACCTTCTGCAAGGAAGTGATCTCGCCCGGCAACGGAGCGGAAATCATCGCCATATGGGCACGGCCTTGCACCAATGCGAGCAGGCCGGGGGTCGACTTGTTCGGGATGACGGTCAGTTTCTGGCCGGACGCGGTCTCGATCGCCGCCTGGTGCGGCTCCATGACGCGCCGGTTGAATGTCGTCGAGCCTTGCACGACGAGTGTCTCGGCGACGGCGGGTGACGCCGCCGCGACGGTCACGAGGACCAACGCGGATGCGAGTATCACCTGCAAGCCTCGCCTTGTGCGAAATCGGCCGGCGGTCCAGACCATGATCCCCATTCCTGTGTTTTGGCGCGCACCGCCGAAATCGGTTCGAAACGGCCGTGCAGTCGTTAAAGTCGCCAAGCTAAATAGACCGCCCGTTGTTACTTCTGCCCTAATACAACCGGCCCTCCTGCCCCCGAAATTCGTTACTGATCGCCAGAGTGAACCGGACGTTAAACAGGGCGTATTGGGGTAGTGGTACGACGACGGTGCCCGCAGGGCGCGATCCACCCAATCATTAAAATCTTAGCAAATGCCGTAACCGGCCTGTCATGGAGGCCGAATATCGTTTGGTCCTAGCGCGATTTTTGCGCCCCGGATGCACCGAATGACCTTCAACCTCGTTCGCCTTGGATTGCCGAACAGCATCGCCATCCTGGCGTTGGCCATGGTGCCTATCGTGTCGATCGCGATGGCGTCGGCCGGGCGCATCTATGTCGCAGGTTCGCGCAGCCCGGAAGTGACGGCGGTCGCCGCGATCAGCTCGGTGGCGGATCGCGCCGAGGCCTTCCTCGAATAGGAAAAACGCCGCCGACCGGGCGACGCTTGGGTGTTGCCGCGGCGGAAGCTACGCGGCTGCGATCTTGCCAATCGATTGCCGTTCCTGCTGCTCGACCACTTCCACCCTCCCATCGAGATGGAGCCGCAACAGGCTGCCGTTCGCAATATTGGCAGATCCATTGGTCCCGACGATCATCGGCACGTCATGCTCGCGGGCAAGGATTGCGGTGTGGCTCAGCCAGCCACCCACCTCGCTGACGAACCCACCCGCACGGCCGAAGTAGGGAAGCCAGTTGGGGTTGATCATCGGCGCGACGATGATGTCGCCGTCCCGGAAATCGCCGACCGGGCTGCCGCGTTCGGCGTCCGCTTCCGAGACCACGCAGGCGCGCGCTTCGACTTCACGGCTTCCCGATACGCGCGTGCCGCGCATGACGCCGCCGCTTTCCTGCGTCCTCGCCTTATCCCCGGCCGAGGCCGCCTCGATCGCAAAAGCGGTGAGCGTCGAGGGAAGCGAAGCCGACCCACCCAGGCGTGCCGCCTCGTCAAGACGGCGCACCGCCGTCTCGCGGAGCGCATCGATTCCGCCGCCGCATATTGCCGATAGCTCCTCGAAGGTGAGATAGAACACGAGGCCGCCGAACCCGAGATGGCGGTCGAGCGCAAGCACCGCGCGGCGCAGCACCGCAAGCTCGCGCAGCGAGTGGTGCTTGGCATCCTCCTTGAGCGTCTCGAACCGGCGGGCGATCCCGACCAGCTCGGTAAGGCGCTTGCTCAAAACCGCTTCCCTCGCGTTTGCCGGACGCGTTCGCGCGCCCCTGGCGTCGACCAGCCTGGTCAACGACTCGGTGTTCTCGCAATAGCGCGGCTCGGCCAATTCATAATCGAAGGCGGCGCGGTGTCCGACGCTGCGGATCAGGAACCAATGCCGGCTTTCCGCCGGCGCAGCGGCGGCTTCGGCGATCGCGTGGCCCTCGAATGTTTCGGGGATATCGCCCAGAAAGCTCGACGGATCGAGGCCGGCCGCGCTCAACGCACGGCGCGCGCGCTCGAGATAGAAGTTGGCCGCGATGTTGATCGCATCGACTTCTACATGGGTTTCGGCGGCGAACCGATCGTGCAGGCGCCCGATTTCCTCCACGAGCTCCGCCATCGACAACCGGTCGAAGTCCGCCGCCTCGGCAAGGCGTATGTCGGCAAGGAAGCGCGGCAGGAATTCCTCACGGAACGCGCGTTCGATTCGGTCGGCGGCGCGCAGCAGCCGGCGGGCGGCGATCGGTCCGATCGAAAATGCGCGCGTTTGCTCCTCGCGCTTATCGACATAGAGGCGTCCGAGGATCGTCACCAGGTAGGTCGAATCCTCCGCGATCCGATACGAGAAACCGAGATTGCGTGCCGCGCGATCGACGCTGCCGCCGCTCGCCCATAACGCCTCCATCAAGGAGAGCGACAGAACCGTCGGCCTCGGCAGCATTTCGGAGAGCTCGTTCTTGGCAAACACGACCCGGTCCGGCGCCGCGCCCCGCGCGGCGTCGAGCACCCGCGCGAGGTCGTTCTGGCGTGCGGCGTCATCGGGGTCGCTCGCCATCACGCGGGTGATGTCGCGGCTCTGCACCAGATGAAATTGTCCGTCCGCAAAGGTCCACTCGATGTCCTGCGGACGTCCGAAAAGATCCTCGGCGCGTCGTCCGAGAGCGAGCAGGGGCGCAAGATCGACGGGAGCCGTGCCGTCTCCGAACTGTTTGCACGAGACGCGACCGAACCGGAACGTCCACGGCCGCACGGTGCCGGAGACCAGATTTTCGGCCGTACCCTTCACCATCTCGATCATCGCGAGGCCACCAGCCGACGGGTCTCGGGTGAACAGCACGCCTGCATATTCGGCGGAGATCATGCGCTGGACCAAAACACTGCCGGCACCGCTTTTGCCCCCGTAGGCCTGGACACGCGCCGCCTCGAACGAGGCCTGGACCTTGAGAATCGCCGCCTCCAGGGCGCCGCGGTCGACGTCGAGTATGGACTCGAACACGCCAGCGAAGCTGTGATCGACGTTGTCTTCGCCGCTCGCCGAACTGCGCACGGCGAGCCGGCGGCCGCCGAGCGTGCGCCAGAGCCGGTCGAGCCGAACCCGGCGCTGGTCGGGGAACTCGCGGCGAACGCCGTCAGGAATGCCGGCGTCAACAATAGACCATCGGGCACCGGCATGCCGGCCGCGCGCAGCTGCGCCAACCGGTAGGCCTTGTTGCCATGGCCCGAAAGACCTGCCGGGTCGTCGAGCGGCACCACATCGCCGCCAAGCCACCACCGACGGCAGGCCATAGGCACGCGGCCAAGCATGCCACTGACGACGACTCGCTGGACCATCAGCAGGGCGGCGCTCATGACCAGGTAGATGTCGGTTCCGGCAGAGAACAACGCGCCGGTCGCAATGAAGAGCGGAAAGACCGTGACCCATGTGGCAAGTCGTTGCCGCGGCGTACGGACGAACACCATGTCGACATAGAGGCTGATCAACGCGGCGAACATGACGGGCAGCACGAACCATCGGTCGCGCTCGGCGAGATCGCTGATCCATCCCAGCTGTTCGCCGTCCGTCGATGTCGCCTGCTGTACCGCGGTCAGGGCGAGCGCCATGATGGGCAGGAACAACAGCGCGACCAGGTTGCGCACGGGCGTAATCCCGTGACGCTTGTAAAAGCCGCCGATCGCTCGGGTCAGGCGCGGGGGATCGCCTTTCAAGCGGGCCTTGAGCGCGTCGAGCTCGTCCGCCACGGCGCGGGCCTTGATCTGATCGCGCTCGGCCTTGACCGAGAACGGCAGCACCAGCAGGCGCGACATGATCGCCAGCAGCAGGATCGCTGGAATGATTCCGATCCAGCCGCCGAGCGACGTCAGGAGAGCCGCAAGACCGTCGGCCGCACTCGACCACCAGGACTTGCGCGCCTGCTCCAGCCACTCCTGAATATATGGCCGGGGCTTGCTGGCGATGAAATATTCCCAGGGAAGCGTGTACTTGCCCCGGTAGTCATATCCCGCGCGGGTCAATTCGAGGCCCAGGACCTCGGCGAAGAAACAGCTGCGCCGGTCATAGCACGGGGCGATGATCGGCTTGTGCGGAAGTTGTGTGATGCGTGCCTTGAGTTGCTCGCTCGGCGTCGGACGAATCGGCAGGTTGATCGCGCCGGGCAGCGCCCCGGACGCGAATTCTCCCGGATAGCGCACGTCGACGAACACCGCGCCTTGGTCGTCGACGAGATTGTGGACCTCGGGCGTATCGAGCAGCACGCTTTGATTCGGGTAGGACGGAAGAGCGCGCAAGTCGTCCAGCGTGCGCGCCTTGAGACCGGTCAGCGATCGCTTTTCGACCAGCCATTTCTCCAGGCCGCCGACCAGGAAGCGACAATCGATGCCTTTGGCTGCCAGGGCCTCGCAGGTTTCGTACCCGCGATTGCCATTATGGCAGAACAGAATTGCGGTCTTGTTGGCAAGGTTGAGGGTTGCAGAACTGATGTCGGGGAATCGGATCCGCGTTGCGTTGGGCAGGCTGCCCATCTCGGTTTCGGCCGCCTCGCGAATATCCAGGAACGCCACATCGGGGTGCTGGCCGCGCAGGGTTTCGTCCAGGAGCTTTTCCGCGTCCTCGGTGCTGATGCCGCGCGGATGCTTGAGCTGGTCGCCGTAGCTCACCTCTTTCAAGGTCGGATCGAGACTGCGGCCTGCCTGGCTCGGCATCGGCCGCGTGAGCGTGGCCTCCAGCCGCGCCTGCTTGTCGGCGCCATAGGACCGATATTGATAGAAGTTGAACCCGACCGACACGACGAGCAGCGCGAAGGCGCCGAGAGCGACCGCGAAGATCGACCGCGCCTGTGCACCGCGCGTGCGCATCCGCAAGGTGGCGACCGCGGCCCCGCCGCCGAGCAACGCCGAACCGAGAGCAAAAATCTGCGAGATGCTGGTGAACGAGCCGACCACGAGCTCGGGCGAGGGAATCGCGAAGGCCGATCCGGTGCCGGCCAGACAGAAAATCAGCCCCCCCGCGACCGGCGCCGACACGGCTGAGAGATTGCTCACGGCCGCACGCGGCACGGACGCAACGTCGCGCATCTACCACTCCCAAATTCCCAATTCCCCCCTCCCCCGTGGTAGAAGGGCAACTCACAGCAGCCTCAAGTTGTTGAACTTTTGACGGTCTTGCAACCGCAAAATGCGTGACCGGCGCCCTTGGGTTGCGCCGGTTTATTTCAACGCCATGTGCTCCATGATAGTTCTGTGACAATATAAATTAACAACCTGGTAACGTTTATTAAAGCTTGTTTACTTTTTATCGTAAATAAATAGTTAAGATTTAAGGTTAACGAACGTGCCAGCACTGACCGTGCAAATGGGACTGCAGGTGCGGTGGATTGTCGCCACCGGCGCAGCCTTGACGCGAACGCAACGCAGGGGCGCAAGATCCCGGCTGCGATGATCGTCACAACTTATGGTGCGGCTAATTCGCCGGGCGCGCCGCGGCCCGGCGGGCTGCCCACAACATCGCGTCCGAGCGTGATCGCGCCCGGCAGAACGGCTGCCGTCAATACGTCGCGGTCCTTTTCGGCGAGAGGTCGGGGGCGCGCACCGCGGACCCCTTCGGCAGGTCGAACATCCCGCTCGGCAACGTGTCGAGGAAGGCGAGCACCTCCGACGTCTTCACCACGTCGGCATACTTGGCGTTGATGTCGCACAGATTGATGGCATGGCTCGCCTGCGAACGGTCGAAGCAACCTTCCTCGGCGAGCGTAATGCGGTAGTTGAGGCTGAAGGCGTCCAGCACGCTTGCGCGCACGCAGCCCGACGTCGTGGTCCCGGTGACGATCACGCTGTCGCAGCCGAGCAGCGTGAGATAGCTCGCCATGTTGGTGCCGAAGAAGCCGGAGGGCTTCTGCTTGTAGATCACGATGTCCTGCGGTCCGGGCGCGATCGGCGCGACGATCTCGTTGCCGTTGAGATTGGAGAGCGCGGTCTTGTTGGTCTTGTCCTCGTCGGAGCGGTCGTTCTTCCAGGTCCAGCTGCCGGAGTCCCAATTGTCGTCACGGCGCACGCCGGTGGTGTAGATCACGGGCACGCCCTTCTGGCGGCATTTGTCGATGAGCGAGCGGATATAGGGAAGCGCCGTCCAGGCATCCTCGCCGCACGAATTGCGCCATTTCTTGATCGACTCGAGGATCGGCTCCGACTTGTCGCCGCAAAACGCCCAGTTCACGTCGATGACGAGCAGCGCCGGTCGTTTGCCAAACCCCTGGCGAGCCCCGTAGCCGGACGTGGCGAAGACCGCCTTGTCGCGCTCGGTGAGAAATTGATTCCAGATCGGCTCGGACATGATGATGACCCTTCCTTGGACGGATTATGGATGCTTGTTGGTGCGCCTATAGCGGATCAGAGGCTCGCCTTCACGCTTTCGACGAAGCTCATGTCGATGATCTCTTCGTACTTCACGTCGGACTTCAGGATGCCCGCGTCCATGACCACGGCCTTGCCGGTGTCCCAGGCGGCGTGGCTGATCATGCCGTCCTTGCTCCACATCTCGTCGGCGAACGAGCGGTCGAGCGTCGCCTTGAGATCCTCGAGCGGCATGGTCGGGAACTGCTTCTTGGCGATCTCGGCGGATTCAGCCGGGTTGGCGTAGAGAAACTTCAGGCCCTTGATCATGCCGCGCACGAAGCCGCGCACCACATCGGGCTCCTTCTGGATGGAGTCGAGCCGGATGTTGATGGTGGAATAGGCATAGGGGCCGAGCTCCTTGGGCACGTTGAAGAACGGCTCGTCCCAGATGCCTTGCCGCACGCCCTGGGTGATGTACGGTTCGGTCGAGCAGCCGAGCTGGGCCCGCCTGCCCCTGACCGCGGCGAGGATCGCCGAGTTCGCAGTCTCGACCACGGTGACGTCGGTCTTGGCGTCAAGCTTCCACTTCTTCAGGAGGTACCGGGTGATCGAATTCGGCGTGCCGCCGAAGCCGCCGGTGGCGACCGCCTTGCCCTTCACGAAACTCGTGAAATCGCGGCCGCTCGGCGCGAGGCC
The DNA here is from genome assembly GCA_963791155.1 of uncultured Pseudomonadota bacterium. GTDB lineage: Bacteria > Pseudomonadota > Alphaproteobacteria > Rhizobiales > Xanthobacteraceae > JAVDCA01. The sequence goes on along the minus strand of CAWBRI010000012.1, from coordinate 100,375 downwards.
CTTTTCGGCGCAGAAATAGACATTGCCGCGGTCGACGCAATGCACGACGGCGCGAAGCTCGGCGCCTTTCGCCTTGGCGAACGCGCAATGCTCCGGCCCGCCGATGAAGGCGAAGGCCTGGCCGGACAGCACTGCGTTGGTGTGCCCAGCGCCGGTCTCGATGGTGACGATCTTCACGTTGATGTCGGCATCGGCGAAGTAGTTCTTCGCCATCGCAATGTACATCGGCAGGTAGCCGGTCGAATGCACCGGCTCCGCGACCAGGAGCTCGTGCTTGGCCGCGTGCGCGATATAGGGCTTGGCAACGACCGCGGCCCCGGCGGCAACCGTTGTACCGAGGAATTTGCGTCTGTTCATTGCGAGCCTCCTGTTTGACTTTGTTGGCGCATATTCTTGTCGGCGAACCGGTACCGACTCCGCCGGAATATGCGCTATTGGCGCGTACCCTTGCGCAGCACGTTTTCGAGCCAGGACACGACGGCATACATGATGACGGCGAGAGCGGAGAGTGTGAATACCGCGACCCAGACGAGAGCAATTTCGTAGGTCGAGCCGGCATAGAATATCGTGCGGCCAAGGCCGTGCTGTGACGAGATGAACTCGCCGACGATCGCGCCGGTCAGCGCAAGCCCGATGTTGACTCGCAGCACCGAGATGATCCAGGGCAGGCAGGACGGCACCACGAGCTTGCGGAACACCTGCCAGCGGCTCGCGCCCAGCGAATAGAACAGCTTCTCCCCGTCGGGATCGAGCGCCTTGACGCCGGCGTAGGTGGTGAGGGTCGAGACCACGATCGTGAGCGCAACCGCGATCACGACCTTGGACGTGACATCCAGGCCGAACACCAGAATGATGAGCGGGGCGAGCGCAAGCTTCGGCATCGACTCGAAGCAGATGATGTAGGGCTGCGCCACCGCGGCATAGTTGCGCGACCACCAGAACGACAGGCCGAGCAGCGAACCCGCCGTGGTGCCGATGATGAAGCCGAGGATGGTCGAGCGGAACGTATAGCCGATGTCGGTCCAGGCATCGCCTTCGGTGAAGAAGATGATGAGCGTCTTCCAAATCGCGCTCGGCTGCGACCAGAAGAAGGCATCCAGCCAGCCGGCGCGCGCCGCGACCTCCCAGCCGCCTATCACGGCGACCAAGATGAGGACTTGCGTGGCGATAATGGCGACGCTCGGCCAGTCCTTCTGCGCCGGCAGCCGGCGCGCGGGCCTGCCGGCGGCGGGCTTGGCCTGTGCCATCGCCATGCCGGAAAGCTCCGTCGGGCGCGGTGCGTCCTGGATGGCCATCAGGCGGCCTCCTCGAGCTTCGGCGCGGCGGCGGTGAGGAGCGTCAGACAGCGCTCCTTGATGGCGACGAACTCCGGCGACAGCGTGACGCGGCGCTCGCGCGGGCGTGGCAGCGGGATCGGGATGCGCTCGAGGATGCGGCCCGGCCTCGTGCCCATGACGTGGATTTCGTCGGAGAGGAAGATCGCCTCTTCGACGTCGTGGGTGACGAACACCACGGTCTTCTGGAAATCGCTCCAGAGCTTCATCAGCCATTCCTGCATGTGCGCCTTGGTCTGCGCATCGAGCGCGCCGAACGGCTCGTCGAGCAGGATCACATCGGTATCGAACAGCAGTGTGCGCAGCAGGGCCGCTCGCTGGCGCATGCCGCCCGACAACGAGTTCGGATAAAGGTACTCGAACCCGGACAGGCCGTATTTCCGTAACAGAGGCAGCGCGCGCTCGCGCGCCTCGCGCAGCGGCGTGCCCTGGATTTCCATCCCGAGGATGACGTTGTCGAGCACGGTTCGCCACGGCAGCAGAAGGTCCTTCTGCAGCATGTAGCCGACCCGGCCGATGGTGCCGGTGGCATCGAGTCCGTCGATCATGACGCGGCCGCCGGTTGGCTCCTGCAACCCGGCCATGATGTTGAAGATCGTGCTCTTGCCGCAGCCCGACGGGCCGATCAGGCTGACGAAGCGACCCGCCGGCACCGACAGGGTCACATGGACGAGCGCCTCGAACGCGCCACCGGGCGTCGCGAACGTCATGCTGACGTCGTCGATACGAAGCTTCGGCGAGGCCATGGCGTACCTCCGTCGGCTCCAGCCGGGGAGCCGGTTCGGCAAGGCTCCGCAAATTGTGTGCCAGGAAGAAAAGCTTAGCAATATCCGCGGCGCAGAAGATTGGACGTCGGCGCCAAGGTGTCGCACTGCCTAGAATTCGGACCATTGGCGCGATCGCGCGCAATGGGCGCGGCGTGCTTGACCGCAGTCCGCGCGACGTCGGAGCGGAACTGCGCCGCTATCATCTCCACGGTTTGCCAATCTATTAGCCCCAAATATTTGAATTGTATGCGGAAACAGTGTCTCTAAGGCGCGGAACAAACCGCGCAGCAGCGCGGCCGCGCCCGGGCTTCAGTCTGCAGAGTTTCGGGAGGACCCACAGACATCGACCTGCCGGAGGTTGTTGCCAAGGTCACACGGGAGTTCGAGCGCTGCGAGCAGGCCCTGGCGGCGAATGACGTCGCGACGCTCGACAGCCTGTTTCGCGACGACCCGCGCACGATCCGATATGGCGGCGGCGAAAACCTATACGGCTACGGCGAGATCAAGGCCTTTCGCGCCGCGCGCTCGCCTGCCGGCCTCGCGCGCACCATCTCGAAGACCGTCATCACCACCTATGGGCGCGACCTCGCGACCGCCTCGACGTTGTTTCGGCGCGCCGGCATGCCCGGCAGGGGTGGGCCGCCAGACGCAGACCTGGGTGCGTTTTCCGGAAGGCTGGCGCGTGGTCGCGGCGCATGTGGGCGCGATCGATGAGCCGGGCGACGCCCCGTAACCACTCCGCCGCCAAGCGCAACGCAGCCGTGAAAAGCACGACCCGTGCCGAGCAATCACTCGCTCGCCGGCCCCTTGTTGCCCAATGGCCGGGCCGCCGGACCCGTATAGGTCCACAGCAGGTGGCGCGGAATCGGGCCCTTGTTGCGGTCGTCCGATTGGCTCTCCTCCCAGGCATGCGCCAGCGCGCCGACCGAGCGCGCCAGCACGAACAGGCCGCGGCACAGCGGCGGCGCAAAGCCGAGCTCGGCAAAAATCACGCCGGTGGCGCCGTCGATATTCATCGGAATTCTGCGGCGCTTGCGCGCCGCGAGCTCGGCCTCGACCGCGCGTCCGATGACGGCGAAGCGCCCCGACACGGCACCGGCCGCGGTCGCCTGGTCGACCAGCTCGAGCAGGCGCGGCGCGCGCGGATCTACCGGATGGAAGCGATGCCCGAAGCCCGGCACATGGCTCACGCCGGAATCCGCCAGCGCCGTCATCTCCGCCGCGGCCGCGGCCTTGACGGCCGCGCCGTCACTCACGTCCATACCCGCATCGTCGAGGCGCCGCGCGATTGCCCCGAACAGCGCCACGCACTGCTCGCCGGCACCGCCGTGGACGTCCCCAAGCACGTTGATGGCCGACGCCATCGCGTTGTTGATTCCGACCCCGCAGGTCATCGCCATGCGGGCGACCGCGATCGACGGCGCCTGCGGGCCGTGGTCGACCGCGGCGACCAGCGCCGCCTCCAGGAGGTCGGCCTGGCGGCGATCCGGCAGCTCGCCGCGTGTGAGCAGCCACACCATCTCGGCGAAACCGACCCGGCCGATCAGCTCCTCGATCGCATAGCCGCGAAAGCGGATCATGCCGGGCCGCATCTCGACGATCGAGGTCGACCACCAGTCTTCCGGCGTCTTGGGTGTTCGGGTCATGCGGCGCCCTCCCGGCGCAAGGCATCGATCTCGGCGGCGTCATAGCCGAGCTCGGCCAGAAGTTCGTCAGTGTCGGCGCCAAGCGGGCGCGGCGCAAAGCCCGGCTCGGGGTCGCCGCTCGCCAGCCGGAAGCCCGATCGCAGGACGCGGACCTCGTGCTCCACCCCGGGAACGTCCGCAAAGGCACGCACCAGGCGGCGTTCCGTGATCTGCGGGTGCGCGAGCACGGCCGGCACGTCAAGCACCTCGCCGGCCGGAACGCCGTGGCGGTTGAACATCGTGGCCCACTCCTCGGCGGAGCGCCGCGCGAGCGCGGTTTCGAGCTCGGCCTTGAGCTCGAAGCGGCGGCGCTTGCGCTCCTCGCGCTCGGCGAAGCGCGGATCGGCCTTAAGGTCGGGCCGCCCGACGAGATCGCACAGGGTCTCGAACTGGCCCTGCTCGTTGGCCGCGATATTGAGGAGCCCGCCGGCGGTCGCGAAGGCGCCGGACGGACTCGCGGTCATGTTCTCGTTGCCCATCGGAAGCGCGCGCACGCCCGCGACCAGCCAGTTCGACACCGCCCACCCCATGGCGGCGACCGTCGCCTCCAGCATCGACACGTCGATGAACTCGCCCTGTCCGGTGCGCTCGCGCTTGAGCAGCGCGGCCACCACGGCGAAGGCCGCCGTCATGCCGCCGGTCGTGTCGGCGACCGGATAGCCGACCCGCAGCGGCGCGCTGTCGGCGTCGCCGGTGACGCTCATGACCCCAGCCAGGCCCTGGATGATCTGGTCATAGGCCGGATTGTCCTTGAGCGGGCCGTCCTGGCCGAAGCCGGAAATCGCGCAATAGACGAGGTCCGGTTTGCGCTCTTTCAAGGCGTCGTAGCCGAGCCCGAGCCGCGCCATCACGCCGGGGCGGAAATTCTCCACCAGCGCGTCGGCGCTCGCGACCAGGCGCCAAAACGCCTCGCGGCCGCCGGGATGCTTGAGATTGAGCGTGAGCGAGCGCTTGCCGCCGTTCTGCGCCAGAAAGGACGCGCCCATGCGGCGCTCGTTCAGCGCCGCGTCGGCGCCGAGCCGGCGCGCCAGGTCGCCGCTGCCCGGCACCTCGACCTTGACCACGTCGGCGCCGAGCTGCGCGAGCTGGTAGCACGCGAACGGTCCGGCCAGCACGTTGGTCATGTCCAGGATTCTGAACCCCGCCAAAAGTCCGCTCACGCGATCGTCCCCTTTTCACGACATCGACGGCGGACGCACCAGATTGTGCGCGGGCCGCAAGCGCGATAATAGCTCAAGGTCCCACCCGCCGCCCCAGCCCACACAGGACCATACAATGGCCGGCAATACCAAGCGCGTCTTCTATGTGAAGTATCTGGCGGCCCCGGACTATGCGGACGCGCTCGCGCAACGGCCGGATGTGAGGCTCGACAAGCTGGAAAACGAGAGCCCCGACGACGTCGCGACGCCGGTGCTCGCGCAGGCGCATGCCTACCAGATCGGCTCCGCGCGCGACGAGATCGCGACCAAATTCCACGCGACGGCCGCGCTGCTTGCGCGCACGCCGAACCTGCTGATCGTCTCGACCAACGGCGTGGGCTACGACACCGTCCACGTGAAAGACTGCACGCAGGCCGGCGTGCTGGTGCTCAACCAGGCCGGCGGCAACCGCGAGGCCGTGGCCGAGCACGTCATCGGCATGATGCTGTGTCTCGCCAAGCGCATCATCCAGGTCGACCGCGCCATGCGGCGCGAGCCGAACCTCGACCGCAACGCGTTCATGGGCAACGACGTGTTCGGCAAGACCATCGGGGTGATCGGCATCGGCCATGTCGGCAGCCGCATCGCGGAGCTTTGCGGCGGCCTTCTCAACATGCGGGTGCTCGCCTGCGATCCGTACCTGACCACCGCTGAGGTCGCGGCGCGCGGGGCCGAGAAGGTCGAGCTCGCCGACCTCTTGCGCCGCGCCGACGTGGTCTCGGTCAACTGCCCGCTGTCGGACGAGACGCGCGACATGATCGGCGCGCCCCAATACGCGCTGATGCAGCCGCACGCCTATTTCATCAGCGCGGCGCGCGGCCATATCCATGACGAGGCGGCGCTGGCCGACGCGCTCGCGGCCAAGAAGATCGCCGGCGCCGGGCTCGACGTCTGGGCCAAGGAGCCGCCGCCGCCCGATCATCCGCTGCTGCGGTTCGACAACGTGCTGGTGAGCCCGCACACCGCCGGCGTGACGGTCGAGACGCGCGCCAACATGGCCCGCATCGCGGCGGCGCAGATCCTCGACGCGCTCGACGGCAAGCGCCCGCCGCGCATCGTCAATCCGGAGGTCTGGCCGCTTTATGCGGAGCGGTTCGAGAAGGCGTTCGGGTTTCGGCCGGCCTCGCAAGCAGTGCACGCGTCGGCACGAACGAAACATTCTCGGTCGTCATGCCCCGCGAAAGCGGGGCATCCAGTAACCACCGCCGGCTCAGTGACTACTGGATCGCCCGCTTGCGCGGGCGATGACGCCGCCAGGGTCACTCCGCCGCAGCCTTGCCGGCGCCCGTCTTGCGCCGGCACGTCGTAGCCGGCCATCAGGTCCTCGACCAGCTTGTTGAACGCGCCCCAGTCTGCCTCGCGGTAGGAGTGGTTGCGGATGATGAAGGAGGCGCCGGCGTAGAATTTCTCGTATTGCAGGTGTCGGCCGGCGAATTCCGAGCCCACCATGTCCCAGGCGAGCCGGAACAGCTTCATCCGTTCGACCGCGTCGCCCTGCGGGGTCTGCCAGAACGTCGCGAACTGGCCGGCCAGCGCGTCGTCATCCATCACCGAGCTGTCGGCCGGCATCTGGAAGACGCCGCCGCCGCACAGCGTGCGCAGCTCGTCGATGAACGTACTGTAATTCTGCGTGCACCATTCGAGCCCCGCATACATGATGCGGCGGTTGAAGCAGACGTAGCCCTCGGGCCAGCTCTCGAAGGCGTTGATCTGGCCGTGCACCAGTCCGCCGATCGTGGCCTCGATCGCCGCCATCTTGCCGAGCGTCTCGCGCACGGCCGGCACCTGGTCGGCGCCGGTCGCTTGCGCGATCTTGCCGCACAGGCCGAGCAGCAGCCGCATCTTCGACCAGTAGCGCACATTGGACTGGTGGTTGCCGAAGCAGTGGCTCGCGCTCTTGACATAAATGTCGCGCGACAGCAGCGCGTCGTCGTGCACGAACACCTTTTCCCACGGCACCTTGACGTTGTCGCACAGCAGCATGCTGTCGCTCTCGTCGTAGCGGAAGGCGAGCGGCGAATCGAACTCCGATCTGGCGTCGAGCGCCATCGGCTTGCGCGACCACAGCGCCAGCCCGGGCGCATTGCACGGTATCACGCAGGTGATCGCCTCCTTCTTCTGATCGGGCGCGAGCGGAATGACGTTGCCGATCCAGATCTCGTTGGCGTAGACGCGCGCCGGTGGCGAGCATCTTCATGCCCGAGATGACGACCCCGCCGTCGTCCTCGCCCACCACCCGCAGCGTCGGCACCGGGATGTTCTGGCGCTGATAGAATTCGGGATTGCGCGCCGCCTGCGGCGGCACCACGGCGTAGACCGTGTAGACGTCGTTGTCGCGCGCGTAGCGGTAATAGGCGAGCAGGTTCTCCGGGTGGCCGCAGGGCCTGGTCAGCACGTCGGGCTTCATCGCCATGCCGGTCACGAAGGAGGCGACGTGGTCGGGCGAGCGGCCGAACATGCCGTAGGTCAGGTCGGCGATGCGGCGGTGGCCCTCCATGCGGCGCTGCAGGTCGTCGCGCGTCTTCGCGCGCAGGAAATAAATCGAGTGCCGCCCGCCGTCCTCCTCGTAGCTCATGGTGCCGCGATTGGCCGGATCGGCCTTCATGTCGTAGATCGCCGCCACGGTCTGCGCCGCCGTGCGGAACGCCGGATGGCGCGTCACGTCGTCGATCTTCTCGCCGCCCACATAGATGACGCGCCCGTCGCGCAGCAACTCGAGGTGTTCTTTCCCGCTCCGCAGCATGCCCGGCAACTCCTACGCTGATCCGGCTCGCGCGACGCCCGACCCCGTCGCGATCGGTGGTGCGATCATAGACGGATTGGGCTTGGCGTACAGCCCGCCGACCCGATACCTTGCGCCTACCCGCAGCGAAACAGCACGGCGCCGATGACCAATTCCCTGGGCTTCCGCAAGAAATTCGGCGTGGTCGCGCCTTCGACCAATACCTCGGTGCAGCCCGAGTTCGACGCCATGCGGCCGCGCGGCGTCACCAATCATTTCGGCCGCATCCATATCCCCAACGATCCGGTGCGCAACGACGACGAATTCAACCAGATGATGGACAACATCCGGCGCGATTGATGCAGGCGATCGACCGCGTCATGACCTGCGAGCCCGATTACCTGATGATGGGCATGTCGTCGGAGACGTTCTGGGACGGCCGCGACGGCAGCATCAAGCTGCGCGAGCGGGTGGAGGCCCGCGCCGGCGTCAAGGTCGCGATGGGCTCCGACTCCTGCCAGGCGGCGCTCCGTTGCTACGGCGCGCGCCGGCTCGGCGTGATCACGCCCTACATGCCGGTCGGAGACGAGCAGGTGCGCCGCTTCCTCGCCGATTGCGGCTTCGAGGTCGTGCGTCTGAAAGGGTTGCGCTGCCCCGGCCCGGTCGCGATCGCGCATGTCTCGCAGACGAGAGCTGCGCGACGCGATCCGCGAGGTCGACGGCCCCGACGTCGACGCCATCCTGCAGGTCGGCACAAATCTCGCGATGGCGCGGCTCGCCGGCGTGGCCGAGTTCTGGCTCGACAAGCCGGTGCTCGCCATCAACACCGCGACCTACTGGTGGGCCCTGCGGCAGAACGGCATCGAGGACAAGATCGAGGGGTTCGGGTCGCTGCTGCTGGAGCATTGAGGCCCGGGACGTGGCGGGCGCGGCGGTCGCCGGCCGCGGATGTAAGCCTTGCTCGCCGCCGCCCCGTGGGCGAACATGGTCGCCACGCGCGCACCCAGGAGGGCTCCCATGCTCGACGTACGACACACCATGCCGGTTCTCGCGACGGTTTTGCTGGCGGCGTCCTTGCTGACGCCGGCCGCCGCGAAGGACAAGGTCAAGATCGCCTATATCGGCCCGCTCACGGGCGGCGTCGCGGCGAACGGCATCGGCGGCCGCAACTCGACCGAGCTCGCGGTCAAGCTGCGCAACGCCGACCCGAAGGCAAAGTATGAATACGAGCTCACCGTGCTCGACGACGAGTGCAAGCCCAACACCGCCGTGCAGGTCGCCACCAAGGCAGGCGCCGACCGCGCGATCATCGCGGCGACGGCGCATTACTGCTCGGCCGCCGCGATCGCGACGGTCGACACCTTCAATCGCCTGGGTCTTCCGATGATCGTGTGGGGCGCGGTGCTGCCCGACATCACCTATCGCAACCAGTATCCCGAGGTGCACCGGGTCAACGGCACCATGATCAACCAGAACGAGGTGGCGGCGAAATTCATGGCCGGCCTCGGCTTCAAGAAATGGGTCGTGATCCACGACACCACCGACTACGGCAAGGCCCACAACGAGTATTTCTCGAAATTCATCAAGGCGGGCGGCGGCGAGATCCTCGGCACCTACGGCGTCACCGCCGACCAGCAGGACTTCACCGCCGAGCTAACCCAGGCCAAGTCGCTCAATCCGGAGGTGATCTATTTCGGCGGCCTCACCCCGATCGGCATCCGCATCCGCCAGCAGATGGACAAGCTCGGCATCAAGGCGGTGTTCGAGGGAACCTCCGGCATCAAGTCGGACGCCTATATCCAGGGACTCGGGCCGCTCGCCGAAGGCTCGCTCAGCTTCATCGAGGGCGCGCCGATCGAGAAGCTGCCGGGCGGCAAGTATTTCCAGGAGCAATACGACAAGGCCGGCTACAAGGAGCCGCCCGAGGCCTACGGCGCCTTCGCGTTCGCGGCGACCAGCCTCATCCTCGACAAGATCGAGCAGGTAGGACCCGATCGGCAGAAGGTCACGGCGGCCCTGGGCAACGTCAAGAACTACAATTCGATCGTCGGCCCGGTGACGTTCGACGACCATGGACAGAACACGGTGTCGCTGATCACCAAATACGTCGCCCAGGACGGCAAGTGGGTGGTGTGGGAAGACAGCGAATACGGCGCCGGCAAGCGCAAGCTGAAGTGAGGGCCGCTCCGTTCCCCTCCCCCCGCGAGCCCTCGGGTCTTGCCTTCGGCAAGCCCAAGGACAGGCTCCGCGAGTGGCGGGGAGGGGTCAGGGGTGGGGGGCAGCCGCGAGCACGGAGCAAGCGTAGTCCCCCCACCCGGCTCGCTCCGCTCGCCACCCTCCCCGCCACGAAACCCGGGCCTGCCCGGGTTTCGCATCAAAAAGTGCGCAAGTCGGGCAGGCCCGACTTGCGTGGGCGGGAGGGTAGAGGCTACGCCTCAGTCCTCGGCTATTAGTAGGGCACCCCCCGTGGACATCGCCCTACTCGGCCAATACCTCGTCAACGGCCTGATGCTCGGGCTGATGTACGGCCTGGTCGCGGTCGGGTTCACGCTGTTTTTCGGCGTGCTCGACGTCATCAAGTTCTCGCACGGCGACGTGCTCACGGTCGGCGCCTTCACGGCGTTTGCGACCTACCTCGCCCTCAAGGCGACGGTGAGCGCTCCCTGGCTGCAGCTCGTCATCGTGTCGGTCGTCGCGATCCTCGCGATGGCGGTGCTCGGGGCGCTGATCGCGCGTTTCCTGGTGCTGCCGCTGCGCTCCGCGCCCGCGCTCAACACCCTGCTGATCACGCTGATGCTGGGGACGGTGCTGCGCGAAAGCGTGCGGCTGTTCTTTCCCGACGGATCGAACCCCAAGCCGTTCCCGGCCCTGCTGCCGACCAAGGCCTTCGCGTTCGGGCATTTCAACCTGCGGGTCGACAGCATCATCTTGCTGGCGGCGGGGCTTTTGATGATCGTCGCGGTGCATCTGGTGATCAACAAGACCAAGCTCGGTCTCGCGATCCGCGCGGTCGCGCAGGACGGCGAGACCGCGCGCACCATGGGTATCAATTTCACCTTGGTGATCCTGGTCACCTTCGCGATCGGATCGGGCGTTGCGGCCTTCGCGGGCGTGATGAACGGCCTCTACTACAACGAGATCAATTTCGGCATGGGGTTGCTGCTCGGCGTGTTCGGGTTCAGCGCCGCCGTGGTGGGCGGGCTCGGGAACATCTATGGGGCGATCCTGGGCGGCTTCCTGTTCGCCGGCCTGCAGACCATCGGCGCGGTCGCGCTGCCTTTCGCCAGCGCCTACAAGGACGTCTTTGCGCTCGCCGTCATCATCGCGATCATGACGTGGCGGCCGACCGGCCTGATCGCCGAAAAGTCGAGCGAGCGGGTGTGAGCATGCCGAACGCTTCGCCCTCGCGTCTGCCGGCCGTCGGGTGCGTCGCGGCCGCGACGCTCTACGGCATTGCGTTCCTGGGCGCCGAAAGCCAACTCGCGGTCGGCGCCATGCTGGCGATCGCGGCGGCCGCAATTCTCCTCGCGGCGCGCACCGGCCTGATCGGGAAGGTCCGCGACAGCGTCAACGCCAACCAGAAGGCCTTCGATGGCGCGGCCGTCGCCGGCGTGCTCGCTGCCGCCGCCTGGCTGCACCAGGAACACTTCGCCATCCTGATGATGACGACCGCGATGCTGCTGATGGTCGCCGCGCTCGGCCTCACGGTCCAGTTCGGCTTTGCGGGCGTGGTCAATTTCGCCGGCTCGGCCTTCCTCGGCATCGGCTGCTACACCGCGGCGGTCATCACCAAGTACACCGCCCTGCCGTCGGTCCTCACTTTGCCGGCCGGCGGCCTGGTGGCGGCGCTGATCGGATCGATCCTGATCCTGCCGGTGCTGCGCACCCGCGGGCATTATGCGGCGCTGGTCACCATCGCGTTCGGCATTCTTTTCAAGACCTTTCTGGAGGTCAACGACACGCTCGGCGGACCGCAAGGCATCCAGGTCAAGCCGATCATCCTGTTCGGCTGGAATTTCAACCATCCGATCCGAATCGGGGATTTCACCGCCTCGTTCTACTTCTCCTATCTGCTGCTCGCGCTGGCGCTGCTCGCGGCGAGCTTCGCGTTCGTGCGGCGGCTCGAACGCTCGTGGATCGGGCTGAGCCTCGACGCGATCCGGCTCGATGAGATCGCCTCGGCCTGCTACGGGCTCGACGTCGCGCGCTGGAAGGTGCTGGCGTTCACGCTCGGCAATTTTCTCGCCGGTTGCGCCGGCGCGGTCTACGGCCACGTGCTGGGCTTCATCGCGCCCAACAATTTCACCTTCGGCGACTCGCTGATCCTGGTCTCCATCATCCTGCTCGGCGGCATCGGCAATGTGTGGGGGGTGACGGTGGCGGCCGCCTTCGTGGTGATCCTCCCCGAGAAGCTGCAGATCATCCAGGAGTACCGGTTCGCGCTCTATGCGGTGCTGGTGATATTGATCCTGCTTTTTCGACCCGAGGGGCTGCTGCCGCGGCCGTTGCGCGACTATCTCCCGGCCTGGAAGGCGAGGTCGCCGTGAGCGCGCCGATGCTCGCCTGCAGCGGTCTCACCTGCCGCTTCGGCGGCCTGGTGGCGCTCGATCGCGTCGACTTCGCGGTCCGCGAGGGCGAGATCGTCGGCCTGATCGGCCCCAACGGCTCCGGCAAGACCACCCTGTTCAACGTCGTCACCGGCATCTACGCGGCCAGCGACGGGACGATCGCATTCGCGGGCGCCGACATCACCGGCGCGCGTCCGCAGGCGGTCTATTGGGCCGGGGTCGCGCGCACGTTCCAGCGCTCGCGCATGTGCCTGCCGCTGTCGGTGTTCGACAACATCATGGTGGGCAACCACAAGCGGCTGAACCATGGCTTCGTCTTCAACCTGCTGCGCCGGGAAGCCTTCGCGGCCGAGTTCCGCCGCAACTGGGACGAGGCGGCCGAGCTGGTGGCGATTTTCAATCCGCGGCTCGCGGCGCTGCTGGCGGAGCCGGCAGCGCGGCTGCCGATGATCGACCGGCGGCGCATCGAGATCTGCCGCGCCCTGATCAGCCGGCCGCGTCTCCTCCTGCTCGACGAGCCCTCCGCCGGCATGACGCACGAGGAGACGCGCGACCTGATGGACGACATTATGTCCGTGCGCGCCCGCATGGCCGGCCTCACCATCGTGATCATCGAGCACGAGATGGGCGTCATCGAGCGCGTCACCGATCGCTGCGTGGTGCTCAACTACGGCCGCAAGATCAGCGAAGGCACCTTCGCGCAGATCGCCGCCGACCGGCAGGTGCAGGAAGCCTATCTGGGAGTAGCGTGAATGACGGGCCGGCTCGCCATCGAAGGCATCTTCACCGCCTATGACCGGGCCGACGTGCTGGAGGGCGTCACGCTCACCGTCGAGCCGGGACGCATCACCTGCCTGCTCGGCTCGAACGGCTCGGGCAAGACCACGTTGATCCGCTCGATCCTCGGGCTCACGCCGCCGCGCGCGGGGCGCATCACGTTCGATGGCCACGACATCACCGGGCTGGCGACCCACAAGGTGATCGCGGCCGGCATCGCCTGCATCCCGGAAGGCCGCAAGGTCTTCCCGAAGTTCACCGTCGAGGAAAACCTGCGCGCCGGCGCCTATCAGGAACCTTCGGAAGAGGTCACGCGCACGCGTATCGCCGAGATCTATGACATCTTCCCGCGGCTCGGCGAGCGGCGCGCGCAGCTCGCCGGCACCATGTCGGGCGGCGAACAGGCGATGGTGTCGATCGGGCGCGGCCTGATGCGGGCGCCCAAGCTCCTTCTGATCGACGAGCCCTCGCTCGGGCTCTCGCCCCTGCTGGTGAAGGAGAATTTCAACATCATCAGGAAGATCAACGAGCGCGGCATCACGGTGTTTCTGGTCGAGCAGAACGTCCACCAGACGCTCGCGATCGCGCATGACGGCTATGTGCTCTCCAAGGGCCGCGTGGTCGCGTCGGGGCCGTCGCAGGAGCTGGCGAGCCGGCAGGAAGTGCGGGAAGCGTATTTCGGGTGACTTTCGCCGTCATTGCGAGCCCCCGGGTCTTGCCTTCGGCAAGCCCGAGGACAGGCTCCGCGAAGCAATCTCAAGCCAAAATCCGTTACGCGGCGGAGATTGCTTCGTCGCCTTTGGCTCCTCGCAATGACGCCGCGGGTCCCGGCCCCCTCTCACACCCGGCTGACCGATCCGCGCTCGATGCGATAGGCGCGCGCCAGAAGGTCGATGATGTGCATTTCATTGGAGTCCGCGATCAGCACCGAGACCCGCTCGCTCTTGAGATTGGCCAGCACCTCTCCGAGCCGGCGCGCCAGTGCGGGGGCGAGACCCTCGAACGGCTCGTCGAGCAGCAGGATGCGGGTGCCGCCCATCAGGGCGCGGGCAAGCGCGACCATCTTCTGCTGACCGCCCGAAAGCTCGAGCGCGCGGCGACCGCGAAATCGCTCGAGCTCCGGCATGATCGAGAAGATCCATTGCAGCCGCTGTTCGGCGCCATCGTGGCGCACCGACCAGGTCGGCAGGCGGATATTCTCCTCGACCGTGAACTGCGGCACCAGCCGCCGATCCTCCGGCATATAGCCGACGCCGTGCGCGACCCGGCGATGCGCCGGCAGCGCCAGCAGATCGACGCCGCCGAGCACGGCCTTGCCGCGCGCCGGCAGCGCCCCCATCAGGGCGCGCAGGAACGTCGTCTTGCCGGCGCCGTTGCGTCCGATCAAGCCGCACATCTGTCCTTCCTCGAGCTCGAGCGAGGCGTCGCGCACGATCGGCACCGGACCAATCGAGACATCAAGGCCCGCGACCTCAAGCATCGGCCGCCTCCGCGACCGGTGCGACCCTCACTCCGCTGATGAAGGCCTGCACGCGCGTCTCGGCGAGCACCACCGCTGGCGCGCCGTCCGCGATCACGGTGCCGTCATAGAAGGCGAGCACGCGCTCGGCGAAGCGGGAGACGATCTCCATGTCGTGCTCGACGAACAGCACGGTCATCCGGCGGGTCTTGAGCGCCGACATCACGACGTCCATCAGGTCGAATTTTTCCTCGATCGAGATGCCGCTGGTCGGCTCGTCGAGCAACAGCAGGCGCGGCGCGCCGACCGTTGCCATCGCGATGTCGAGGAGCTTGCGCACCCCTTGCGGCAAGGTCGCGCAGCGCGCGTGCCGGTAGGACCCGATGCGAAAGAGCTCGATCGCGGCCTCGGCCTCCGCGAGCGTCGCGGGCGAGCGCAGCGGCGTGAGGGCGTGCGCCAAGATACTGTCAGACCCGCGCGCGATCGCGGCCGCGGCGCACATGTTCTCGAACACGGTGAGCGAGGGAAAGATCTGCGCCACCTGGAACGAGCGCGAGATGCCGAGCCGCGTGATCGCGCGCGACGGCCGTCCGGTGATGTCGCGATCCTCGAATCGGATGCATCCCTTGGTCGGCCGCATATGGCCGGTGATCATGTTGATGAAGGTGGTCTTGCCGGCGCCGTTCGCCCCGATGATGCCGACGACCTGATGCGCCGGGATATCAAGCGTAATGTCGCGCGCCGCCACGATCGAGCCGAACGTCTTTTCGAGATCGCGCACCGACAGGATCGCGGTCATGACGCCTTCTCCGCAGCGCCGCGCAGCCGCCCGACCAGCGAGCCGAGGCCCTCGGGCAGGAACAGGATGGTCAGCAGCAGCGCCAGGCCGAGAATGATCTGCCAGGTATTGGGGAAGAAATCGACCGCGATCGACCGCATCAGCTCGAACACGAACGAACCGACGAACGCCGCCGCGACCGAGCCGGCGCCCGCCAGAATGGTCACGAACACGAAGCCGCCCGACGTCGTCCAGTACGACATGTTGGGGTCGACATGCGCGACCGCGAGCGCCGCGAGCGCGCCGCCGAGCCCGGCGAGCAGCCCCGAGACGACGAGCTTGAGATGGACCAGACGATCGACCGAAATCCCGAGAAACTCCACGCGAATCTCGTTGTCGCGCACCGGGGTGGCGAGCACGCCCGCAACCGACCGGAAATAAGCGCCGATCAGAAGCGCCGCCAGCGCGCAGGCGGCGAGCACGAGCCAGAACAGGGCGAGCCCGAGCGCCGCGCCGTGCGGCGCGTAGCCGAAGAAGGTCGCGGTTTGCACGTTGAACCCGTCGGTCGAGCCGAGGCTCTCGGTCTTCACCAGCACGCCATAGAGGATCATCGACATGGCGAGGCTGAGCATCGCGAAGAAGATGTCGCGGTAGCGCGCGAGCAGAAGGCCGATCACGAACGCGGTGACGCCGGCCGCGGCCGCGCCGGCCGCCACCAGCACAAAGACGTCCCGCAGCCCGGTGTAGCGCCCGAGCAACGCCACCGCGTAGGCGCCGACCGCATAGAACAGCGCCTGCCCGAACGGCACGAGGCCGGCCCGCCACAGGATCACCAGCCCGAGCACCACCAGCGCGTTGGCGAACGCGATGGTGGCGAGCGACACCAGCCAGGCCGGCGCGAACGGCGCCGCCACGGCGAGGGCGAGAAAGGCCAGCGCTCCGACAATGTTCCGGCGCGGCCACATGTCAGATCTTCCGCGGCTGGGTCTGGGTGAACAACCCATAGGGGCGAAACACCAGCACGAGCGCCATCACCGCATAGATGACGAACAGCTCGATCTGCGGAACGAGGTGCACCGCGGCGGCGCGGCATATCCCGACGATGAGCGCGCCGATCAGCGCGCCCTCGATCGATCCCAGGCCGCCGGTCACCACCACCGCGAAGGCGAGCACGATCACCTCGACCCCGATACCGAGGGTCACCGATATTTTCGGCGCCATCACGGCGCCGCCGAGCGCGCCCAGCATGGCGCCGATCACGAAAGTGATGGTGTAGACCAGCGTGACGTTGATGCCGAACGCCGCCGCGGTCTCGCGATCGAAGATGACGACGGTGAGAAGGCGGCCATAGCGCGTGTATTTGAGCGCCCAATAGCCCGCCGCCGCGACCAGCGCCGCGATCGCGACGAGAGCGATGTCGTAGTTCGAAAGAACGAGGTCGCCGATCTCGATGCTGCCGGCCGCCACCATGGGCTGATAGGCCGCATAGGATTCGCGCCCCCAGATCAGCGCAATGCCGTCCTCCAGCATGAGGAACACCGCATAGGTGACGAGAACGATCACCACCTCGTCCTTGCCGTAGACGAAGCGCAGGATGCCGCGCTCGAGTATGACGCCGAGCACGAGCCCGATCGCCATGGCGATGACGATCATCAGGAGAAAGCCGGCGGCGTCCGGAAGGTCGCCGTTCACATAGATGCCGACCGCCGTCGCCGCCCCATAGGCGCCGAACGCATAGAACGAGCCATGGGTCACGTTGAGGATCTTCATCACGCCGAAGATCAGCGTGAGGCCCACGGCGACGAGAAAAAGATAGGCCGCGTAGACGAGGCCGTCAGTCAGGATCGCGAACGCGGTCAGCACGACGGAGCCGCGGTGGGCTCCCCTCCCCCACGAGGGGGGAGCGGGCAGACCGAGTTCGCGGCGCGGTCCTGCACCAAGCTCATCGAACGCGCTCTACCTCAGTTGCACTTCGCGCCCTTCATGCCGTCCTTGATCCAATCGTCGGCATTGACGCCATTGGGCGGATTCACGCATTCGGCCGGAAAGCGCATGACGTCGACCACCTCGGGCTGCTTGGTCTGCTTGTTGAAGCGGTAGGTGCCGTAGGCGGTTTCCTGGATGCCCTGATGGCCGTTCGACAGCGCGAGCTTCACATGGCCGCTCGGCCCGTCGTACTCGATGCCTTCGAACGCGGACGCCACCTCTTCGGTCGTCGGCTTGGCGCCGCCCTTGGCCTTTTGCGCCTTGTCCCATGCCACCTTCAGCCCGAGCAGCGAGAGCGCCATCTGGTAGGACGGATAGGTCGGCGGGGCGTTATAGCGATCGACGTAGATCTTGTGGAACCAGCGATTGAGCTCGGTGTCGGGCGCGAGCGGGCCGTTCGGGCCACGGCCGCCGACGATGGACTTGTCCGGCATCTTGTCGCGCAGCCGCCAGATCGACGCCTCGCCGGTGGTGTAGATGATCGGCATGCGCTTATCGAGACCGCGCGCCTGCTCCTGATAGACGAAGCCTTCGAGGTCGCCGTCCCAGAAGCTGGTGTGCAGCGCCTGCGATTTCGAGGTCAGCAGCGTCGAAATTTCGGCGCCGTATTCGCCCGCGAACAGCTTCGGAAACAGCTCCTTGTCGACCGCCGCCTTGGGGGCGAGCACCTTCATCGCGCCGACGAAATCGCGCCAGGAATCCTGGCCCCAGGCATAGTTCTGATTGATGCCCGAATAGACGCGTGATGTCCTTGTGCTTGGCGAGCAGGTAACGCGCCGCCGCCGACATTATCCATCGTGGCGTGCGGCGAGGCACGGAACACGTATTTGCGCGCCGCTTCTCCTCGAAAATGCGCGGCGTGCCGCAGTCGAAATAGACGGTCAGCGCCTTGAGCTCCTCGGCGACCGGCGTGACCGCGAGGCAACTGCCCGACGAGATGTAGCCGACCACGGCGTCGACCTGATCGCGCTGGACCAGGTTGCGGAATTCGGTGACCACGTTGGCGGTCGATCCGGCCTCGTCGACGTATTTGGCCTCGATCTTGGCGCCGCCGAGCCCGACCGTGTTGTAGGGCGCGGGCGCCGTGCCGGCGTTGAGCGCCTCGATCACGATCTCGGCGCCGTTGCGGCCCGGGACGCCGAACGGGCTCGCGGCCGGGCCGCTCAGAAACGAGACGATGCCGAGCTTGACGGGCGCCGCCGGCTGCTGCGCGGCCGCCACCGCGACCGAAGCGACACGTCGCCATGGCGGCGAGCCCGGCCACGCGGCGACGGATTTGCGTAACGAATCTTCATGTCGGCTTCCTCCCTGATCCGGGGCCTTTTCGATGACCTCTTGTGCCGGCGTCAAGCAAACGCGATCCCGATCGCAGATTCAACTGGTTTTCGCAGCGCACCGCCGGATGATAAGATGGGCATCGGCGAACGGGATTTCGCCGTTTCGATGAACGCCGGGAAGACGCGATGTCACTCGCCACGACCGACCGCAGCGCGCCGACGATCCCGAAGAGCGGCCGCGACGCCAGGCTCATGATTCGCCGCGGCGAGCTCGGCGGACCGACCTCGGGGCTTGCGCCCGGCTACGTGCAGGGCAATCTCGCGATCCTGCCGAACGCGCTCGCGAGCGATTTCCTGCGGTTCTGCCAGCTCAATCCCGAAGCCGTGCCCGCTGCTCGCCGCCTCGGCGCCGGGCGATCCGCGGCTGCCCGCGCTCGGCGAGGACCTCGACATCCGCACCGACCTGTCGCGCTACCGGGTCTGGCGCGACGGCGCAGATCGTCGACGAGCCCACCGACATCACGCGCTGGTGGCGCGACGATCTCGTCGCCTTCGTGATCGGCTGCTCGTTCTCGTTCGAGGAGGCCCTGCTCGAGGCCGGCATCGAGCTTCGCCACATCAGCCGCAACTGCGCGGTTCCGATGTATCCGCACCACGATCGCGACCGCGCCGGCCGGACCGTTTCGCGGACCGCATGGTGGTGTCGATGCGCCCGATGAAGCCCGCCGACGCGATCCGCGCCATCCAGGTGACGACGCGGTTCCCCACCGTCCACGGCGCGCCCGTACATATCGGCAAGCCCGAGCTGATCGGCATCAGCGATCTCGCCAAGCCCGACTATGGCGATCCGGTGCCGGTGCATCGACGACGAGCTCCCGGTGTTCTGGGCGTGCGGCGTCACGCCGCAGTCGGTGGTGGCGACCGTCAAGCCGGATTTCTGCATCACCCACTATCCGGGCAGCATGCTGGTGACCGACCGCAAGAATGTCGAGCTGGCGATCATGTGAGGAAGATAAGGAATTCCGCATCCATAGGCGAGCGAAGCAACGCCGTTCTTCGAATGACCATGGCGACCGAAGCAACGCCGTTCTTCGAATGACCATGGCGAGCGAAGCGACGCCGTTCTTCGAACGGCTGTGCCCGGCCATGACAAATCAACCCGTCCCGACCGGCGTCACGCTCACCGCGACGTCGAGCTGCTGGCCGCCGGACGCGAACACGACGCCGTCGATCGGCGCGACGTCGGAATAGTCGCGGCCGACCGCGAGCACGACGTGGTCGTCGCCGGCCAGGCATCGCGTTGGTCGGATCGAGCCCGTACCAGCCGGCCGCCTCGCCGCACCAGACCATGACCCAGGCGTGCATGGCGTCGGCGCCTTCCAGGCCGCGGCGCGCCGGCCTTCGGCACGGTGCGCAGATAGCCGCTCACATAGGCGGCCGGCAGGCCGAGGCCGCGCAGGCCGGAAATCATGATATGGGCGAAATCCTGGCAGACGCCGCGCCGCAGCGCGAACGACATCGGCGGCGTGGTCGAGACCGTGGTGGCGCCGATCTCGTAGATGAAATCGGCCTTGATCCGGCGCATCAGATCGATCGCGCCGTCGAGGACCGGCCGGCCGGGCGGAAAGCTCTCGCGCGCATAGTCGCGGATCTCCGGATCGAGCGACACCTGGCGGCTCGCGAACAGGAAATGCGCCGGCGACGTCGGCGCCGAGGTCGCGTCGGCGAACACCGTCGTCGCGCACCGGCTTCCCAGGCGGGCGTGTCGTAGCGGCGGCGGCTCGGCCGAGCGCCTCGACCGCGACGCGCGCCGCGACCTTGATGGTCAGTCCGGTCGTGCGGCTCGGTCGAGCTCGATCCAGGTCAGGCGATTGCCGAAGAAATCCTGGCCCTCGCGCCGCGCGACCGGCGCCGGCACGATCTCGAGCGCGGCCGCCTGCACGCGCTGGCGCGGCCGATCGATCGGCGTCAGGCGCAGCACGTGATGCGCATAGGCGACCGTCGACGCATAGGTATAGGTCGTGGTCTGGCGCACGTCGTAGATCATGCCAGCGCCTCCCACTCGGCCTCGGCGCGCTCGTTGTGCGTCGAGATAGGACGCGCGCGATCGCCTCGGACAGCTTCATCAGCGCGTTCTCGATGCTGCAGCGATCAGCTCGTCGTCGATCGCGGCCGGCTCGGCGGTGCGCAAGCGCGGTCGCCGAGCGACGCCGTGATCTGCTGCGGCGGCGACAGCCGGCCGTCGCGCATTGTGCTTGGGCAAGCGCCGCGAGATGCGCCTCGATGCGATCGAGCTGGTAGGCGACCGAGCGCGGATTGTTGGGATCGAGCACCACCAGATCGATCACGGGCGCGCGCGCCGCCATCATCACGTAGCGCTGCCGATAGGTGATCTGGCTGTCGGCAAGCTCGAGCAGCACGTCGAGCGCGCCGTCGAGCGCCGGCGTGTCGGCGAACTGGCGCACGAAGCGGCAGGTCGCGATCGCGCGCTCGATGCGCCGGCCGAGCTCGAGGAAGCGCCAGCCGGCGAGCTGGCTCATGTTCTCCTGCGCGAGGCCGGAGAACGACGCGATGATGCGCAGCGCCGCGTCGACGCGCTCGAACATCGCGCTTTCCGACGGCCCGGCCGGCAGCGGCGCGTCGATCGTGGCGGCGAGGCTCGTCGAGCGCGCGCCAGGCGTCGGGCGAGAAGCGGTCGCGAATGACCGAAGCGGCCGACGCGCGCCGCGTCGACGAGATGCGGCAGCGAGCCGTCGAAGTCGCCGCGCGGCAGCGCGGCGCGCGCGATCAGGACCGGCCTTGGCGTGCGGGATGTCGTTCGGGACCGGCGCTCCAGGCGCCGAGCAGCGCGCTGATCGCGCGCGACCAGCGGGGCGGCGGTCTCGTCGGCCTCGGCGATGCGGTTGATCAGCGCGCGCACCAGCCGCAGCGTCGCCTCGGCGCGCTCGACATAGCGGCCGACCCAGAACAGATTGTCGGCGGCGCGGCTCGGCAGCACGCCGGTCGTCGCGCCTGATCGACGATGCGCTCGGGCGTCGGCAGCAGCGTCGTCTCGGCGACCGGCCCGTCCGACAGCACCCAGGCGTCGGCGGTGCGGCCGCCGTGCTGCAGGCTGACGGCGCGCGCGTCGATGTCGTCGGCGATGCGCACGAAGCCGCCCGGCATGACCGTCCAGCCGTCGCCGACCTTGGCGAGGAAGAGCCGCAGGATGAACGGGCGCGGCTGCGAGGCGGCCGTCGCGCCAGACCGGCATGGTCGACAGCGTCACCGCCTCCTGCACCACGAAGTCGACGCCGCGGTCCGCGATCGCCTGCGCGATGCGTCGCGGCTGCGCCGGATCGAGCGCGGCGCCGAGCACGCCGCCGCCGCACGGTGTCGCCCGGCACGCGGTCGGAGAACGCCGAGCGCGATCACCATGTCGTCGAGCTCGCCGACCATCTGCTGGCGCGCACTCGGCATGGCCGAGCCACCAGGTCGCGATGTTCGGGATGGCGAGATCGCCGCCGAGCGACGCGCGGCGCGAGCGCCGGCAGGAAGGCGAGCATCGCGCGCGCCTCGACCAGGCCGGCGCCGAGCGCGTTGGCGATCACGACCTTGCCGTCGCGCACCGCCTGCACCAGGCCGGGCACGCCGAGGCGCGAGCCGGCATTGAGCTCGAGCGGATCGGCGAAGTCGGCGTCGAGGCGGCGCAGCAGCACCTCGGCGCGCCTGCAGGCCCGAGACGGTGCGGATGAAGACGCCGTCGTCGCGCACCGTGAGGTCCTCGCCCTCGACCAGCAGGAAGCCGAGATAGCGCGCGAGATAGGCGTGCTCGAAATAGGTCTCGTTCATCGGCCCGGGCGTCAGCAGGCAGACGCGCGAGTCGTCCTGGCGGCTGAGCCCCGACGAGCGTCGGCCTGGAACGCCTGGAAGAACGGCGCGAGCCGCTTGACGTGCAGCGCGCGATAGATGTCCGGGCATGGCGCGCGCCAGCGCGAGCCGGTTCTCGAGCGCGTAGCCGGCGCCGGAGGGCGCCTGCGTGCGGTCGCCGAGCACCCACCAGCGGCCGTCGGCGCCGCGCCCGAGATCGACCGCGTAGAAGCGCAGATGCGCGCCGCCCGGCGGCGCGACGCCGACCAGCGGCCGCAGGAATTCCGGATTGCCGGCGACCAGCGCGGCGGGCAGGCGGCCCTCGGGCACCAGCCTGGCGGGCCCGTAGACGTCGGCGAGCACGGCCTCGAGCAGCTCGGCGCGCTGGATGAGGCCGGCCTTGAGCCGCTCCCATTCGGTCGCGGTCGATGACGAGCGGGACGTGGCTGAGCGGCCAGGCGCGCTCGGCGCCGGCCGGATCCTCGTAGACGCGGTAGAACACGCCGGAATCGCGCAGGTGGCGGTCGGCGGCGGCGAAGCGCCGGTCGATCTCGTCGGCGCCGAGCGCCGCGAGCATGCGTCAGGAACGGCTGCCAGTGGGCGCGCGGCCGGCCGTCCGGGTCCATCATCTCGTCGAAGATGCCGGGCAGCGGCCGGTAGCCCGACAGGAGCCGCTCGATGCCGTCGGCCGTGCGGCTCGACCGCGCTGGTCGCGTTGACGTCGCCATGCCGCTATGCGAGCCTCGGTCGCGACGCCGCAGGTCGAGCGTCATCGGATACTCGACCGAGCGTTCGGGCGGCGGCGGGCTGTCGATGGCCGGGCGTATGGCCGTGATCCTGGAAGCGCGCGAGCCGGCGCGCCTCGGCCTCGTAGGAGTTGACCGGGAAGGTCTCGTAGTTGCGGCCGCCCGGATGCGCCACATGATAGACGCAGCCGCCGAGCGAGCGGCCGCTCCAGCTGTCGATGATGTCGAAGGTGAGCGGCGCGTGGACGGCGATGGTCGGGTGCAGCGCCGACGGCAGCTTCCAGGCCTTGAAGCGCACGCCGGCGACGAATTCGCCGGGCCGGCCGGTCGACGCAGCGGCACGCGGCGGCCGTTGCAGGTGATGACGTGGCGGCTCGGATTGAACCCCTCGACCTTGACCTGCAGCCGCTCGACCGAGGAATCGACGAAGCGCACGGTGCCGCCCGGCGCGCCTTCCTCGCCGAGCACGTGCCAGGGCTCGAGCGCGTGGCGCAGCTCGAGCCGCACGCCGCCGTGGTCGACCGCGCCGTAGAGCGGGAAGCGGAACTCGCGCTGCGCCTCGAACCAGGCCGGATCGAAGCGGTAGCCGGCGCGGCCGAGATCGTCGAGCACGTCGAGGAAATCCTCCCAGACGAAATGCTCGCAGCATGAAGCGGTCGTGCAGCGCGGTGCCCCAGCGCACCGGCGGGCCGTCGAGCGGCTCGCGCCAGAACCACGCGACCAGCGCGCGCAGCAGCAACTGCTGGGCGAGGCTCATGCGCGCGTCGGGCGGCATCTCGAAGGAGCGGAACTCGACCAGGCCGAGCCGGCCGGTCGGCCCGTCGGGCGAGAACAGCTTGTCGATGCAGATCTCGGCGCGATGGGTGTTGCCGGTGACGTCGACCAGCAGGTTGCGGAACAGCCGGTCGACCAGCCAGGGCGGCGGCGGCGTCGCCCTTGCCGGGCGCCGGCACCTGCGCGAGCGCGATCTCGAGCTCGTAGAGCATGTCCTGGCGCGCCTCGTCGACGCGCGGCGCCTGGCTGGTCGGGCCGATGAACAGGCCGGAGAACAGATAGGAGAGCGACGGGTGGCGCTGCCAGTAGAGCACCAGGCTCTTGAGCAGGTCGGGCCGGCGCAGGAACGGGCTGTCGGCCGGCGTCGCGCCGCCGAGCACGACGTGATTGCCGCCGCCGGTGCCGGTGTGGCGGCCGTCGATCATGAACTTGTCGGTGCCGAGCCGGCGACAGGCGCGCGTCCTCGTAGAGGCCGCGCGGTGATCGCGACCGCCTCGCGCCAGCGACGCCGCCGGATGGACGTTGACCTCGATGACGCCGGGATCGGGCGTCACCTTGATGACGCTCAATGCGCGGATCGGGCGGCGGCGGATAGCCCTCGATGTGGACCGGCAGCGCCGAGCTCGGCGGCGGTCGCCTCGACGGCGGCGAGCAGCTCGAGATAGTCCTCCAGATCGCTCGACCGGCGGCATGAAGACGCACAGGCGTCCGTCGCGCGGCTCGACCGCGAGCGCGGTGCGCACGAGGACCTTCGGGCCGGGCGACGGCGCCAGCGTCGCGCGCCGCTGCGTCATCCGGCACCAGCGACGGGGCGGCGACGCTCTCGCGACGCGTCGCAGAGGCCTCGCGCAATGGCGGCCGGATCGGGCAAGGCGCCGCGCGGCGCGAACGGGTCGGCCGGCACCACGTGCGGATAGGCCTCGGGGGGCACAGGTGGCAGCGAGGTCGAGCGGCAGGCGGAAGCCGATCGGGGAGTCGCCCGGCACCAGGAACAGGCGGCCGCGCCGCAGTTGCCACGCTTCGCTGACCCAGCCCGGGCGCGCCGGCGCGGTCCAGCGCTGCACCGGCAGCACGAAGCCCGCCGGCTCGCCGAGGCCGCGCTCGAACGGCCGCAGGATGCGGGCGCGCTCGCGTGGGTCGTCGATCTTGCGGATCGGCCGGATCGACATTGTCCGGCAGCTCGTCCTTCTTGAGCATGCCCGCGACCGGATCCTCGAAGGCCGGCTGCACGTGCTCGGCGGTGATGCCGAGGCGGCGCGCGAGGCTTTCGGTGAAGCGCTCCGCGGTGCTCGGCCGGCGGCGGACGGCCGCTGGCTTCGGGCGCGATCAAGTCGGCATGGCGCCAGATCGGCACGCCGTCCCGGCGCCAATAGAGCGCGAAGGCCCAGCGCGGCAGCGGCTCGCCCGGATACCATTTGCCCTGGCCGTAATGCAGGAGCCCGCCGGGCGCGAAGCGATCGCGCAGCCGGCGGATCAGATCGTCGGCGCGCACGCGCTTGGTCGGCCCGAGCGCGTCGGTGTTCCATTCGGCCGACTGATAGTCGTCGATCGACACGAAGGTCGGCTCGCCGCCCATGGTGAGGCGGACGTCCTGCGCGTGAGATCCGCGTCGACCTTCTCGCCGAGCGCATCGAGCGCCGCCCAGGCCTCGTCGGAGAACGGCAGCGTGACGCGCGGCTTCTCGGCGATGCGCGTCACCGTCATGTCGAAGGAGAACGCGACCTCGGCCGGCTCGACCGCGCCGGTGATCGGCGCCGCCGAGCGGTAATGCGGCGTCGCGGCGACCGGCAGATGGCCCTCGCCGCACAACAGGCCGGAGGTCGGGTCGAAGCCGATCCAGCCGGCGCCCGGAAGATAGACCTCGGTCCAGGCGTGCAGGTCGGTGAAGTCCTTCTCCGTGCCGGCGGGCCCGTCGAGCGCCGTCAGGTCGGGCTTGAGCTGGATCAGATAGCCCGAGACGAAGCGCGCCGGCAGGCCGAGATGGCGCAGGACCTGCACCAGCAGCCAGGCCGTGTCGCGGCATGAGCCGGCGGCGCTCGCGAGCGTTTCCTCGGGCGTCTGCACGCCCGGCTCCAGGCGGATCACGTAGCGGATGTCGCGCTGCAGACGCTGATTGAGCTCGACCAGGAAATCGACCGTGTTGCGACGCTCGCGCGGGACCGCGGCGAGCAGCGCGGCGAGGCGCGGACCGGCCGGTTCCGTCGCGAGATAGGCGTGAGCTCCTCGCGCAGCTCGGGCGGATAGGCGAACGGAAAGGTCTCGGCATAGGGCTCGACGAAGAAGTCGAACGGATTGACCACCTCGAGGTCGGCGATGAGATCGACCGTCGATCGAGAATTCGGTGGTCTTCTCCGGAAAGACGAAGCGCGCGAGCCAGTTGCCGTGCGGATCCTGCTGCCAGTTCACGAAATGCTGGGCCGGCGTCACCGTGAGCGAGTAGCTCGGCACGCGCGTGCGGCAATGCGGCGCCGGGCGCAGCCGGATGATCTGCGGGCCGAGCGCGACCGGCCGGTCGTACCGGTAGCGGGTGACGTGATGGATACTGGCGAGAATCGACATCGATATGTCTTGGCTCGGATGACCTTGTCGGCACGCAGCCCCGGCCTGCGATGCTTGCGACATCCTGTGGCCTGCCGCCACAATAAGCAATTCTCGAAGCAATTCTCGGGCCAGGACGATTCGCGTCGGGCGCCGGCGCGAAGTGCCAGCACGCTGAAGATGCTGGAGATTTCGGCGAGCGCCCGGCCCGGCGCCGGGGCGTCAGCTGGTCCCCGCCCGACCGACCTTTGCGTGAGGCCCGACGATCATGGCGCGCATGTCGCTGTCCGGCGCCACGCTGCGGCCGCGCTGGGCGTTGATGCGCTCATGCACGAAGGTGAGCTTGACGATCACCGCCGGCGCGAGCACGAACGGATAGAGGTCCGGCAGGCCCATGCTGCGGTTGATCGAGTTGACCGCGAAAGTGAGCGGCAGCCAGCGCCTCGATCATGCGATCCATGTCGGCGTGATGCGGAGTCGAAGTCGATCTTGGCGGCGAGATCGCTCGGCCTTCACGAGCCGTGGCCGCACCGTCAGACCGAACGCGTGCGCGGTCTCCAGCGTGTCGACCATGTGGAAGTAGTGCGCCCAGGTCTCGGCGAAATCCTCCCACGGGTGGGCGCTCGCATAGGCGGTGACGAAATGCTCCGGCCAATCCGCGCGGCGGACCCTCGGCATAATGCTGCTGGAGCGCGGCCGGGTAGTCCTTGCGCTCGTCGCCGAAAATGCGCCGGAACTCGTCCAGGGTCGGCGAGCCCGCAACCAGGCGGCCCCAATAGTAATGGGCGATCTCGTGGCGGAAATGGCCGAGCAGCGTGCGATAGGGCTCGCCCATCTGATGACGCTGGCGTTCGCGCTCGGCAGTCGTCCGCCTCCGCGAGGTTGATCGTGATCAGGCCGTTGTCGTGGCCGGTCATCACCGGGCCGCCGCCGGACGGCGTTACGCCGAATCGACAGAAAGTCGAATGCCAGCCCGTCCGGATCCTCGGGCCGGGTCGTGAGCGGCAGGCGCAGCTTGAGCAGCGTGTAGAACAGTCGATGCTTGGCGATCTCGATCATGCGCCAATGCGCGAGATTGCCCGGCTGCGACAGATCGGGAATCATGCGGTTATGGCGGCAGGCCGCGCAAAACGCCTCCGGATTATCCGACTGGATCAACCAATTGCAGACGCCGTGCTCGACATTGGCGCAATAACGGTAGTGGCCGCTCGGCGCCGCCAGCGCGCGCCAGAGCCCGTCCACGGGCTTGAGCGCCGTGATGGTCTCGCACTCCGGCAGATAGCCGAGGCTCAACCCGCAGCTCTCGCACCGCGTGTTCTCGAAATAGAGCGGCTGTCCGCAGTTCTGGCATTCGAAGAGTTTCATGCTGCGCCAATGCGTGTCGGGTCCGGTCAACCTTCGATAACGTCGGCTCGGCGCGTGAGTTTCACCGGCGGCACGGCGTTTGGCAACATCGCCTTGGATGATCCGCGTCCACGCGTCGCGGTCGGCGAAAATCCGCTTATTTGCGCTCGCCTTCGCGCAGCACATCGACGGCGGCCCGGTGCGCCTCGTTGGCGGCCGGAATTCCGCAATAGAGCGCGACCAGCAACAGAATCTCGCGGATCTCCTCGGGCGTACATCCGTTCTTCAACGCGCCCTTGAGGTGAACGCGCAGCTCGGCCTGCTTTCCGGCGGCCGCCATCATGGCGATCATCGCGAGACTTCTTGGTCGCGAGCGGCAGGCCCGGCCGGCTCCAGACGTCGCCATACGCATAAGCATTGATGATGTGCTGCAGCGGCGCGCCGAACTCGCCGAGCGCGCTCACGCGCTGCTCGACCGCGGCGGCGCCGAACAATTCGCGCCGCAGCTTCAGGCCGCGGTCATGAAGCTCCTGCGTATCCATTCTCTGTCTCCTTCTTGCGTTCGGTCGGCGGTCGCGATCTGACCCGATCGGCGGTGGGCTGACAACCGATGCGAGCAGCCCGCGCGGCTCACGTTGAGGTCAGCCGGCCCGGTAGCGCTAGTTGGGTCGCGCAACGTCATGCTCGCGTGAATTGCGAAAAGCCGCTGGCGCCCTTGCGTACGACACCGCCAGACCTGCGTTTCTGCGGCGTGGATGGGATCGCGAATGGCCCTCGGCGAGCAAGATTGAACACAATGGGCGCTGCACAACGCCATTTACCAGGTCCGGCGCTAATTGTCGCGCTCGGCAGGCCGAGCTTGTGCCCGGGCGGCGGGGCGGGCTACCTTCAATTTAAATAAAATCATAACGGGGGGCGTGGGCGTATGTTTGTGTGTGGAGTGCCCAGGGATTCATCTGAATTCACGCGCGTGCTGGAAGTCGAACAAGGTCTTTTCGGGGATCTCTCGCTGCCCCGGGCCATGGCGCATCAGATGTTCGAGTTCCGTCCGGAAATCTACGCGGCCGTGCTCGGGCCGGACGACAGCGTGGCGGCTTATTCGAGCATCTACCCCTTGAAGAAAAAATGGGCGGACGCCTTCGTCGCCGGTGATGTCACCGAGCCCGACCTGACGACCGACATGTTGCTCACGCGGCAGGATTGCCACGAACGTTCCAGCATCTACATCGGCTCGGTCGTGGTCGGCGACAACTATGATCCGATCACGAAATCGGTTCTGCTCGCGAGCCTGTTCTCCTGGCGGGTCCAGCAGCTGCACCATGTGGCGATCGGCCGTCTGTCGGTCATGATGACGGCGGTGACCAAACAGGGCGAGCGGATGATCCGCAAATTCGGCGCAAGGCAGCTCAATGGCGGCGCCCATCGCAAGGATGGCTACGCGGTCTACGGACGCGAGGTCACGCCGCGCTTTCTCTACCGGGCGACCCTCGTGATGGATAAATGTCTCAACAGCGGCATCGTCCGGATGGATCGCGATTTCGTGCCGAACACCGGCGCCGCGATACGTGCGCCCGCGCATGCCCAGGGCGCATTGGCCTAGAGAATTTCCCGCTCGGCTCGATCGATTTGCCCGTCATGCGGGCGACATAGGCGAGCGAAGCGACGCCGTTCTTCGAACGGCTATGGCGAGCGAAGCGACGCCGTTCTTCGAACGGCTATGGCGAGCGAAGCGACGCCGTTCTTCGAACGGCTATGGCGAGCGAAGCGACGCCGTTCTTCGAACGGCTATGGCGAGCGAAGCGACGCCGTGCTTCGAACGGCCATGCCCAGCCGCGCGGATCACATCAGGTAATCGCGGATCAGCGCCTCATAGGCGGCGGCGCCGTCGACCAGATCGCTCGCCAAGATGCTTTCCTCGTTGGAGTGCCATGAGTCCATTGGGCCCGGTCCCCACATGGCGGCCTCGCAGCCGATGTGACAGAGATAGCCGGCGTCGAGCGCGCCGTGGCTCCAGAAATGCGGCGGAGGCGGCAGCCCCGCCGCGCGCGCGCCCTGCGCGACCGATCGCGCGAGCGCGCCGTCGGGCTTGATCTCGGCGGGATACATGAAGGGGCCCGGCTCGACCGCGAGCCGCCAGGGTTCCGGCAGATGGATCGCCTTGCGGATCTCGGCGAGCGCCATGTCCGGCGACTGCCCGGGCAGCAGCCGGCGATCGAGCGTGAGCACCGCCTCGCCCTGCACCGTATGGGTGGCTCGCGGCTTGGTCTCGACGAAGGTCGGCGTCAGCGTGGGCGACCCCAGCCCGTCATGCGGGGCGCCCGAGGGCGAAAACGTCGCGAGCTGGTCGAGTACCTGGCGCAGGCCTTCGATCGCGCTTACGCCCGCCCACGGCGTGCTGCTGTGCGCGGCCTTGCCGGAGATGTTCACCAGCACGTCGAGCCGGCCCTTGTTGCCGAGCGAGATCCGGTTGGTGGTGCCGATCACGATGACGCCGAGCCGCGGCACGAAACCGAGCGCGTCGATCATCGCCTCGGCGGCGTCGTGCCGGCCGGTTTCGCCCGCCGTGCTGACCGCGAGGACCAGCCGCCCTTTGAGGCTACCCGCCCGATGGGCCGCGAGCGTGGCGGCGAGCGCGGCGGCGAGCGACCCCTTCTGCTCCGAGATTCCGCGTCCGCGCACCGCCTGCCCGGCGGGCGTGTCGATGAGCTCGCCGGCGAAAGGATTCTTCATGGCGGCGGCCGGATGCGTCATCGCATAGGCCATGAGTATCAGGCTGCGGTCGGCATTCTGCGGACCGAGCTCGACCAGCAGATTGCCCATACGGTCGCGCCGCGACGGCAGGCCGAGCTCGCGCACCAGAGGCATCACGCAGTCGGCGATAAAGCCCTGCACCTCCGGCTCCTGCTCGAACAGGGCGGTCTGTTGGCTCGGATAGCGGGCGAATTTCTGCGCCCAGGCGATCAGGGTGGGACGATCGGCGACGGCTGCGGACGATGACATGGCGATCCCGGCTTGCGGTGGCTGCGGTTCTGGTTATGTCGGATCGAGCGGCGTGTCGAACACCGGCCGGCCGCCGGTGCGCTCGAGATAGCGGCCGAAGCGGAACTTGACCTCCGGTCCGTCGAGCGGCGGCGACGGCGCATGCCGGCCGAGCGGCTCGACGTCGAGCACCGCGAAGGCATGGCCGGGCACGCGCACCATGTCGTCGAGCCCCTGCGCCAAGCCCTCGACGGTCGAGAACGCGTAGACGCGCTCGATGCCGGCCGCCTGCGCCATGCCGGCATAGTCGACGATGTCGCCGAACGGATGCGCGAGATCGTTGGTCGAGCCGTAGCAGCGGTTCGACACCATGAAATGCTTGAGATTGGGCAGCGCCAGCTGGCGCTCGACCAGCAGCATGCCGGGATTCATGCAGAACGCGCCGTCGCCGGTGAACGCCACCACGGTGCGCTCCGGCGCGCCGAGCGCGATGCCGGCCGCGAACAGCGAGGCGAGGCTCATCGAGGCTTCGAGATAGAACACCCGCTCGGTCTCGCCGGTGATCTCCCACCACAGCTCCGAGCAATTGCCGGCCGAGGTGACGATGACCTCGTCCTTGAGCCGCTCGGCCAGCAGCTTGAAGCAGGCCTCGATGTTCATTCACGCGTCTCCCCGCAGGACCTCGCGCGTGAAGCCGACCACCACCGGGCGCGACATCACGCGGCTGTGGCGATAGGCGGTGGCGAGCGCGCGCGATATCGTCGCCGCGCTCGATCGGGACGAACGGCATGTCGATCGAGCGCGATCACCGGCTCGAGATAGAGCCCGTTCGACTGGTGGAACTTGGCGTTGTCGCCCGGCCGCCCGCGCAGCGTGATGCCGATCAGGAGCGGGATCTGATAGGTGTAGTTGATCTTGGTGATGGCGTAGATGCAGGTGAGGAAGCCCGACGCGCCCATCAGCGCGAGCGCGCCGATGCCGCTCGAAGAACGCGCCCGAGCACAGCCCGATCGCCGATTCCTCGCGATTGACCGCGACATGGCGGAAGCGCGCGTCGCCGGTCGAAGTGCGTGATCAGCTCGGTGATCCAGCCGTCCGGCAGGCTCGCGACCAGCGCGATGCCGCAGTCCGCCGTCACGTCGGCGATGCTGCTCGCGACCCGCGTCGGCGCGCCCGGCCATGTCATGCCCTGGTCGTTCATTCCGGCGACCGTGCCGATCTGCTTGAGCGCTTCCTCCTGGAACTTGAAATCCGCCCTGGCGTCGATCGGCAGCGTCGTCTTGATCGCGCCGTTCTCGACGCGCCAGCCTGATCGCGTCCTCGAGCCCCTTGCGCGTCATGCCGCCGTTGACGCCCATAGCCGTGGATCGCCACCAGCGCGTCATAGGCCTCGTTGGCGAGCTTCATGTCGGTCTCGCCGGTATATTTCTGGTAGATCTCGATGGTGCGCTCGCGGTTGCGTGACCATGAAGCGGCAGGCCTCGATGATCGAGCGCGTCACCGCCGTGACCGCCTCCGGGCTGCTTCTCGGCCAGCTCCTTGCGCACCACCAGGAGCTCGTGCGGATAGTCCGGATTGGTGCGCACCACCTGGTCGAGCGCCACGACCTTGCGCGTCGCGTTGCGCCGCGAGGGCGTAATCGAGATGCAGCAGCGCGCCCTTGACCCGGTCGTTGACCAGCGCGAGCCGCCGCTCGCTGGCGCCGCCGATCGGCACCCAGGTCACGGCATTGCGCGCGATGCCTTCGCGGTCGAGCGCCGGGAACATCAGATATTGCGACAGCGCGCCCGGCCGCGAGATCGCGAACGGCTTGCCGACCAGGTCCTTGAGCGACTTGATCTCCGGCTGCACGGCGATCACGAGATAGGACAGGTGCTGGGCCGGCGCCGACACGGCGACCAGCCGCGAAGCCCGCCGGCCGCGCCGCGTTGAGCACGCCTTCGGCGTCGGTCTCGGCGACGTCGATCTGGCCCGCGGACAGCGCCTGGGTGACCAGCGGCCCGGCGGCAAGCTGCACCAGCTCGTCGACGTCGAGGCCGTTGCGCCGGTAGATGCCCTCCTCGTAGGCGACCTGCATGTAGAGCGTGTGCATCGAGGGCGGCACGCCCACCGACGCGATGCGGAGCTTGATCGGCTCGGCCGCAAGAGCGGTGAAAGTGGTGTTGAGCAGCACAAAGGCGCACAGCCCCATGTGCCACAGAAAATAAATCTCCTTTGTCATTGCCCGCGAAGGCGGGCAATCCAGTAATCGCCGTCGGTTTTTGCGGGCGCTGAGCGTGTCGCGCGGCGACCGGGAGTACTGGATGCCCCGCTTTCGCGGGGCATGACGGGCTTGAGTTCATTGGTCCCTCATCGAACACCATGTCACAGCTCATCCCGTAAACGGCCCGAGCAACTCCATGGCGCGCCGTTGCGGGCCGAAATCGGCCCACTGGTCGAGCGGCAGCGCGCGGTCGATCTGCCGGTTCTGGAACGCGAGATCATGCGCGACCGCGAGGTTCTTTTCCGTCATGTCGCCGTTGACGCCGAAGCCGCGGATACGGATGAGCTCCGCATAGGCGCGCTCGAGCACCTCGGTGTTCATGCCCGGCACGTATTTGAGCATGACCTCGATCGTTCCCGACCGGTCGGTCACGATGTAGCGGCAGGCCTGGATGATGGCTTGCACGATCGCGGTGGCGGCCGCCGGATTCTTGTCCAGCATGTCCTTGCGCAGGAACAAGAGCTCGAACGGATAGTCGGGCAGGACGTCGGCAACCGATTTCAACGACTTGATGTTCGGATCGTTCTCCGCCTCCATGGCGAAATCGATGTGCAGGAGAGCGCCCTTCACCCGGTCCGACAGCAGCGCGAGCATGCGCTCGCGTCCGCCCCCGACGCTGAGCCACTGGACCGAGTTCGCGCGGCACTCCGGCGGCATCGAGCATCGGAAACATCAGGTATTGCGACAGCGCGCCCGGCCGCGACACCGCGAAGGGCTTTCCCTTGAGGTCGGCGAAGGAGGAAATCTCCTTGCGCGTCGACACGATATAGGAGAGATGCGCGCCCGGCGCCGTCACGCCGCGGATCGCATAGCCGCTCGACGCCGCCGACAGCAGTCCTTCGGCGTCGGAAGCCGTGACGTCGATCTGGCCGGCCGCAATCGCCTGGTTGGCGAGCGGCCCGCCGCGCAACTGGATGAACTCGCTTACCGTGATGCCGTTGTGGCGGAAGAACCCGCGCTCGTAGGCGACATGGAGGTAAATGTTGTGGATGGACGGCGGCGCGGTGCTGGTTGCGACCTTGACGGTGGCCGACTGCGCGCGCAGCACCGAGGGCGCCGCAAGGGCCGCGGATGCGCCGGCCATGACGGTGAGAAAGCGGCGGCGAAGCATGGCGGAGCCTCCTTGATGGCGGACCGACAACGTGCAGCAATAACTATGCCATGGCCGGCACGCGCGAGATAGCGGCGCTCGCGCCTCCGCAAGCGCCGAATCGCCGCGGCTGGACAATCCCGGCGTGCCGTCTATGAGTGTCCCGCGACCGGGAATGGGATCGATCGGCGCAACAGCGAGGGGCACGTGGAAAGCGTTCTTTTCATCGATTATGCAACCACGGTGAAGCTGCTCTCCGTCACCGACGCGATGGCGATCTGCGAAGACGTGTTTCGCATGCATGCCCGCAAATCGGTGAGGTGGTCGGCGCCGCCGAGCCAGAAGCTCGACGTGGGCGCGCCCTTTCACAATCATTGGCACGTCAAGACCGTGATCCTGGAGGACGAGCCGGTCGCGGGCGTGCGTCTCTACACCTACTACGACGACGGGTTGCGTAACACGGTCGGGCGGCTCGACTGCACCCGCTATATCGTGATCTCCGATCCGGTCACCGCCCGGCCGCTCTGCATTCTCGACGAGCATTGGACCTATGCGATCCGCAGCGCCGCGGCCGCCATGGTGGCGCTCAAGTGGCTCGGCCCGAAGGCGCCCCAGACCCTGGGGCTCGTCGGCGTCGGCACCATGGGAGAGAATTGCCTGCGCTGCCTGCAGCATCTCTATCGCTTCGACGAGATCGTCTGCACGTCGCGCCGCCCCGAGACGCGCGAGGCGTTCGCGATGAAATGGTCGGCGAAGCTCGGCATCCCGGTGCGCACGTTCGACAGCGTCGAGGAGGTGGTGCGCAGCTCCGACCTCGCGATCGGCGGCACGACCCGCACCGACATCGTGAGCCGCGAGGACTGGGTGAAGCGCGGGGCCACGTTCGTATCGCTCGCGCGGCGCGAGATGGACCCTGCCGGCTGGGCGCGCTTCGACAAGACGGTGATCGACGACTGGGACTGCAACATGACGGTGCGCGAGTTCCGCGACATGATCGATGCCGGCGAGTTCGGCCGCGGGCAGCTGCACGCCGACATCGGCGAAGTGGTGGCCGGCCTCAAGCCCGGCCGCGAGACGGACGATGAGCGCATTCTCGTCCACACCACCGGCATGGTGTCGCACGACATCGGCATCGCGTGGCGCATCTACCGGAAGGCGCTGGCGCAGGGGCTGGGCGTGAGGCTGCCGACCGCCGTCGCGCAGGCGGAGTTCGGACCGAAGGATTGAGACGGCATTGTCATTGCGAGGCGGCCGAAGGCCGCCGAAGCAATCTCTGCCAAGCACACGTCGTGGCGTGAGATTGCTTCGCTTCGCTCGCAATGACGGCCCTCTACTCCTCCGCTCTCCGCCACGGCGCCATCCAGCGTTCGAGGCGGTAGATCAGGTTGGTGATCGCGATGCTGAGCACCGCCAGCACGACGATCGGCACGAACAGCTCGGCGGTGCGGAACGTGTTGCCGTAGAACACCACCATGTAGCCGAGCCCGGCGAGCGCGGTGAACATCTCGGCCACCACCACGCCGACCAGCGCGCGGCCGAGGCCGAGGCGGATGCCGGCGATGAAGAACGGCACCGCGGCGTGCAGGATGACGCGGCGGAAAACCTGCCACCGGTTGCAGCCGAAGGCGCGCGCGGTCTCGATGAAGGCCGGCGACACGTTGGCGACGCCGATCTGGGCGTTGATGATCACCGGAAACACGGCGACCAGCCAGGTGAGGAACACCTTGGCCTCGAAGCCCAGCCCGAGCCAGATGATGACGAGGGGAACCAGCGCGACGGTCGGCATGGCGTAAAAGGCGTTGACGTAAGGATCGAGGATGCGGCGCAGCATCGGAAACAGTGCCCATCGCGATGCCGACCGCCATGCCGGTGACGATCGCGAGCCGAAAGCCGATCGCCAGCACGCTCGACGTCTGCCAGAGCTGGCGCGGCAGCTCGCCCGACACCGTGGTCGTCCAGAACGCGCGCGCGACCGCGCTCGGCGGCGGCAGGAACTGCGGCGGCACGACGAAGCGCGACACGCAGCTCCCATGTCGAGCAAGACGCAGACGTGGCTGATCGTCTGGACGATCAGGGTCTTGCGCCGCGCTTGCGCTTCGCGGCTCACCGCGCATCCGCTCTCTGCGAAAGCAGCGACCAAAGATGCTCGCGCATGGTGGCGAATTGCCGGCTCGCCCGCACCGCATCGGCCTCGCGCGGGCGCGGCATGCCGACCTGCACCTCCTCGACGATCCGGCCCGGCCGCGAAGCCATCACCAGGATGCGGTCGGAGAAGAAGATCGCCTCGTCCATGTTGTGGGTGATGAACACCGCGGTCTTGGTCGATCGCGCCAGGATGTCGGCGATCTCGCGCTGGAGCTGCTCGCGCGTGATGGCGTCGAGCGCGCCGAACGGCTCGTCGAGCAGCAGAACCTGCGGGTCGAGCGCGAGCGCACGCGCGATCCCGACCCGCTGCTGCATGCCGCCGGAAATCTCGTGCGGATAGTGGGCCGAAACCCTCGAGGCCGACCAGGCGCACGTGGCGCTCGACGCGCTCGCGGGTCTCGGCGGGCGGGATCTTCGGCGACCTCGAGCCCGAAGGCGACGTTCTGGGCGACCGTGAGCCAGGGAAACAGATTGAACTGCTGAAACACCATCGCGCTCGACGGCGACGGCTTCGCCACAAGCTGGCCCGCCACCGAGACCGTGCCGCGCGTCGCGGGCTCCAGGCCGTGCAGGATGCGCAGCAGGGTGGTCTTGCCGCAGCCGCTCGGTCCGATGATCGAGACGAACTCGCCCGCCCGCACGTCAAATCGCACGTCGCGCAGCACCTCGAGGTCGTCCCGCCCGCGCTCGCCCGCGAAGACCTTGCAGATATCCTGGACTTGCAGCATTGCGTGTGGGCCGCCCCTGCTCGCATCCGTTTCTAAAGACAACGGCGGTCCCGTCAATGGTCGCGGCCCGCAGCCTCTTGACGTCTCCGTGCATCATGCAGTGTAACCGACCGGCCCCTGGGGCGGCCGGCACGTCCGGCAGCGCGGGGTTGCAACGAAAAGGAGTGCCCGTGGCGACGCATCGGCTCGGCATCATCATGCACGGCGTCACCGGACGCATGGGGCTCAACCAGCACCTCGTGCGCTCGATCCTGGCGATCCGCGAGCAGGGCGGCGTCGCGCTGCCGAACGGCGACCGCGTGATGCCGGACCCGATCCTGGTCGGCCGCAACGCCGAGAAGGTCGCGGCGCTCGCGCGCCAATACGGCATCGAGCGCTCGACCACCGACCTCGACGCGGCGCTCGAAGAACCCGAACGACACCGTGTTCTTCGACGCCGCCACGACGCAGATGCGCGCCGACCTGGTCACGCAGGCGATCGAGGCCGGCAAGCACATCTATTGCGAAAAGCCGGTCGCCGACAGCCTCGACAAGGCGGTCGCGGTCGCGAAGCTCGCCAAGCAGCGCGGCATCAAGAACGGCGTGGTGCAGGACAAGCTGTTCCTGCCCGGCCTGCGCAAGATCGCGATGCTGCGCGATGCCGGCTTCTTCGGCCGCATGCTCTCGGTGCGCGGCGAGTTCGGCTACTGGGTGTTCGAGGGCGACTGGGGCCAGCCGGCGCAGCGCCCGAGCTGGAACTACAAGAAGGCCGAAGGCGGCGGCATCATCCTCGACATGCTGTGCCACTGGCGCTACGTGCTCGACAACCTGTTCGGCGCGGTGAAGGCGGTGAGCTGCCTCGGCGCGACGCACATTCCGAGCCGCGTCGACGAGAGCGGCAAGACCTACGCGGCCGACGCCGACGATGCCGCCTACGCGACCTTCCAGCTCGAAGGCGGCGTGATCGCGCACATCAACTCGTCCTGGTGCGTGCGCGTGCGGCGCGACGACCTCGTCACCTTCCAGGTCGACGGCACGCACGGCTCGGCGGTCGCCGGGCTGACGCGCTGCTGTGACGCAGCACG
Source organism: uncultured Pseudomonadota bacterium (assembly GCA_963791155.1). Classification (GTDB taxonomy): domain Bacteria; phylum Pseudomonadota; class Alphaproteobacteria; order Rhizobiales; family Xanthobacteraceae; genus JAVDCA01. Next base: position 62,303 of record CAWBRI010000012.1, on the reverse strand, counting down.
CGGGTCAACACGCCGCGCCCGGTGTGGAACCCGGACGTGCCGCAGACCATGAAGTTCTTCGACCAGTGGGAAGAGGTGCCGGACAACATCACCTACGACAACGGCTTCAAGATCCAGTGGGAGGACTTCATCCGCCACGTGGTTGCGCGGACACGCCGTGGAAGTACGATCTGGTCGAGGGCGCCAAGGGCGTGCAGCTCGCCGAGCTCGGCCTGAAGAGCTGGGCCGAGCGGCGCTGGCTCGACGTGCCGGCGCTGAGCATCTGAGGAGACAGCGCGTGGCGACGATCTCGCTGCCGACCAAGGACCGCCGCTTCGAGCCCTACACCACCGGCGAGCCGATCGTGCTGCCGAAGAAGGGCGCGGCGCCGAAGCTCAACCGCATCGCCTATGCGGCCGCGCATGTCGTCGCCGATCCGCTCGCCGACAACGATCCCTGGCTCGACGCGGCGATCGACTGGGACAAGACGATCGCGTTCCGCGACTATCTGTGGGACCTCGGGCTCGGCGTCGCCGAGGCGATGGACACCGCGCAGCGCGGCATGGGGCTCGACTGGACCGGCGCCAAGGAGCTGATCCGCCGCGCGCTCGCGGCCGCGCAAGCGCGCCCGGGCGTGCTGATCGCCTGCGGCGTCGGCACCGACCATCTCGACGCCGGACGCGCGACGTCACGATCGACGACGTGATCCGCGCCTATGAGGAGCAGATCGAGGCGATCGAGGCGATGGGCGGCCGGCTCATCGTGATGGCGAGCCGCGCGCTCGCGCGCGTCGCGCGAAGGCCCGGACGACTACGCGCGCGTCTATGGCCGCATCCTGCGCCAGGTGAAGCGAGCCGGTGATCATCCACTGGCTCGGCGAGATGTTCGATCCGGCGCTCGCCGGCTACTGGGGCGCCGCCGACCACATGGCGGCGATGGAGACCTGCCTCGCGATCATGCAGGAGCATGCGGCCAAGATCGACGGCGTCAAGATCTCGCTGCTGTCGAAGGAGAAGGAAATCGCCATGCGCCGCCGCCTGCCGGCCGGCGTGCGCATGTATACCGGCGACGACTTCAACTACGCGGAGCTGATCGCCGGCGACGAGGAGGGCTACTCGGACGCGCTGCTCGGCATCTTCGACGCCATCGCGCCGGCCGCGTCGGCCGGCCTCGCGCGGCTCGCGGCCGGCGACCTGCAGGGCTTCCACGGCATCCTGGAGCCGACCGTGCCGCTGTCGCGCCACATCTTCAAGGCGCCGACGCGCTTCTACAAGACCGGCGTCGTGTTCCTCGCCTGGCTCAACGGCCTGCAGGACCATTTCGTCATGGTCGGCGGCCAGGAGAGCGCGCGCTCGCTGCTGCATCTCGCCGAGCTGTTCCGCCTCGCCGACAAGGCGCGCGTGCTGCACGATCCCGAGCTCGCGGCGGCCCGCATGACCAAGCTGCTGGCCGTCCACGGCATGGCGTGAACCCGAAGGAGACTGCGTTGTTCAAGATCATGCATCTGGATGAGTGCCCGACCAGCCCGATGGAGCCGGGGCGCGGCGAGCAGATCAAGCTCATCAACACGTCGCTCGGCACCGAGAAGATCGACGTGCATCTCAACCGGCTGGTGCCGGGCGGCCCGCGCGGCAAGGTTCATCACCATACCCAGGCCGACAACGTGTATATCGTGAAGAAAGGCGAAGGCACACTGACGGTCGAGGGCAAGACCTACGTGATTCGCGAGGATGACGTGGTCTACATCCCGGCCGGGATGAAGCACTCGCTCAGCAATCTCGGCACCGGCGTATTCGAGATCTTCGAGATCTACGCGCCGTCGGGGGAGAAGTTCGATTTCGTGCGGGATGGATGAAAGCGTTGCCACGAACGCGACGAGCTCCCTCTCCCCGCTTGCGGGGAGAGGGTCGGGGTGAGGGGGCGTTTCAGTAGAGCTCAGACTCGCGGAGGCGCCCCCTCACCCGGTGTCCTCGCTGCGCTCGGACCCCGACCTCTCCCCGCACGCGGGGAGAGGTGACTCAGTGCGCGGGGCAGACGTGTTGACAAGATTGCGATAAGGAAAACCCACCTTGACGGACAAACGCGGCATCCTGTTCGTGCCCTATCGGGACACGCTCGACCTGCTCGGCATCGAGGACGCGCTGGCGGTCTGCGAGCAGGTCTACCTGATGCATGCGCGCGGCAGCGTCGTCATGTCGGTGCCTCCCAGCTTCAAGCTCGACGTCGCGGAGGGCTTCAACAACCACTGGCACGTCAAGTCGGTGTTCCTCAAGGACGTGCCGGCCACCGGCGTGCGCACCTACAACTATTATGACGACGGCCTGCGCAACACGGTCGGCGGCCTCGACAACACGCGGCTGATCATCCTGTCCGATCCGCGCAGCGGCGCGCCTCTCGCGATTGTCGACGAGCACTGGAGCTACGCCATCCGGAGCGCGGCCGCAGCGGTGCTGGCGTGCAAATGGGTGGGGCCGAAGGACCCGAAGATCCTCGGCCTGGTCGGGACCGGCACCATGGGCCTCAATGCGTTGCGCTGCCTGCTCACGCTCTACCGGTTCGGCGAGATCCGCTGCACCTCGCGCCGGCCCGAGACCCGTCGCGCCTTCGCGGAACATTGGTCGACGGAGCTCGGCATCCCGGTAGTGCCCAAGGATTCGGTCGAGGAGGTGGTGCGCGGCGCCGACATCGTGGTCGGGGGCACCACCTCGGGCGAGATCGTGAGCCGCGAACCCTGGCTCAAGCCGGGATGCACCTTCATTTCGCTGGCGCGGCGCGAGCTCGATCCGGCCGGCTGGTCGAAAATGGACAAGGTCGTGATCGACAGCTGGGAGTACAACATGCTCCAGCGCGAGTTCCGTCGCACTGTCGAAAGCGGGCTGTTTTCGCGCGCGCAACTTCACGGCGAGATCCATGAACTGGTGGCCGGCACCAAGACGGGACGCGAGCGCGCCGACGAACGGATCCTGATCCACACCACGGGCTTGGTGTCGCAGGATATTGCGTTGGCGCATTTCTTGTATCAGCGTGCCCTGGAGAAGGGCCGAGGGATCTGGCTGCCCTCGGCGCAGTGACGGCACGAGCCCAGAGGAGTGGATCATGACGATGGATCGCCGCGACTTTTTGGGCAAAGCGGGCCGCACGGCGCTGGGCGCCGCCGCCATGACCACAACCGGTGTCCCCCTGGCCTTGCCGGCCCACGCCCAGGCGTTTCCGGCCCATGACGTCAATTGGCTCATCTACCAGGCGCCGGGCGGCTCGATCGACACCACCGCGCGCGTGATGCAGCCTTTTCTGGAGAAGAACGGCGTCAAGACCAGCCTGGATTACGTGCTCGGCGCGGGCGGCCGCGTCGCCCGCACCAAGCTCTTCACGGCGCGGCCGGACGGCTACATGATGATGAGCGAGTCGGCGCCGGGCGCCGCGGTCGACGAGGTGATCGGGCGCACCACCTACAAGGCGAGCTCGTTCATCCCGGTGTTCGGATGGAGCGTGGTGAGCTGGCAGCTCTGCGTCGCCAAGGATTCGCCGATCCGCACGTTCCGGAATTTCGTCGACGAATGCAAAAAGCGCCGCGTCGTGGTCGCCACCATCGGGCGCGGCGGATCGAGCCACATCCAGCTCGCCGCCATCCAGCGCGAGCTGGAAATCCCGTTCGGAATGGTGCATTTCGAAGGATCGGGCAAGGCCTATCCGGCCGTGATGGGCGGGCATGTCGACGCCGCGATCAGCGGACCCGGCTCGGGATCGCGCCAGCGCGAGAGCCTGCACTTCCTTTGCGTCACCGGCGAGACGCGCGAGAAGGCGCTGCCCGACGTGCCCACCCTCAAGGAGCAAGGCTTCGCGGTCACGCCGATCGATCAGATCTGGTACGCCATGACGACCCCAAAGGTGCCCGACGACCGCATCGCCGTGCTGGCCGCCGCCTTCGACAAGGCGTTCAAGGATCCGATGCTGTGGGAGCAGATGGAGAAGGTCGGAGAATATCTCAGACTGATCTCGCGGCTGCAGATCGAGCAAATGGTCGCAAAGCAGGCGATCGAGATCGAAAAGTACAAGGACGTGCTGGGTTAGCGCATGAACGCACGGGCCAGGAGTTTTTGGCGCGAGGAGATCGCGCTCGTCGCCGTGCTGTTCGTGTTCTTCGCGGGCATCGTCGTCTTCGCGCTTCCCCTGCCGTTCGACGCGCGGCTGTTTCCGTGGGTCGTCGGCGGCGCCGGCATTCTGCTCACGCTCGTCATCGCGGCAGTCGAACTGCGCCGGCCGCTCGCCGGCGTGCCGCTCCCGCCCGCCGACGATCCGGCCGCAAACGTCGGCTGGCCGCGCTTCCTGACCGCGCTGTTGTGCGCGCCGGCGTTCGGCCTGCTGTTCTGGCTGTTCGGGTTCGTGGTCGCGTCGCTGGCCGCCATGCTGGCGATGCCCATCCTGATGAACTATCCGCATCGCCGCCAGATCGTGGTCGTCGCGCTCGTGACGGTCGTGGTCCTGACCGTGCTGTGCCCATATCTGCTGGACGTGAGCCTTCCGCGCGGCGTCGTCGGCGACTGGCTGGTCGACAAGCTGTTTCCCGACATCTGACGACGGCGGCGCAAATGCTCGACAACCTTCTCCTGGGGCTCATGGCGGCGCTGCATTGGAAGCAGTTCCTGTTCATGACCCTCGGCACGGTGATCGGCCTGTGGGTCGGCGTGCTGCCGGGCCTGGGCGCGCCGGTCGCGATGGCGATCCTGATCCCGTTCACGTTCTCGATGGACCCGCTCTCGGCGCTGCTGATGCTGGCATCGATCTCGGTCGGCGGCGCGTTCGGCGGCTCGGTCACCTCGATCCTGCTCAACATTCCGGGCGAGGCCTCGTCGGCCGCGACCTCCTATGACGGCTATCCGATGGCGCAGCAGGGCAACGCCAAGGTGGCGATGGGATTGTCGGCCGGCGCCTCGATGGTGGCCGGCATCATCGGCGTGCTGATCCTGATGTTTGCTTCCGCGCCTGTGGCCAAGGCCTCGCTCGCCTTCAGCCCGGCCGAATATTTCGCGCTCGCGATTCTCGGCCTCACGGTGGTGTCGGTCGCGGCAATCGGCTCGACCATCAAGGGATTGGCGATGGGCGCTCTCGGGATCGCAATCAGCCTGGTCGGCGTCGATTCGATCCTCGGCACCGAGCGCTACACGTTCGGCAGCGTCTATCTGCTCGACGGCGTCAGCTTCGTGCCGGTCATGGTCGGGCTGTTCGCGATCACCGAGCTCATCGACATGGTGATCGCGGGCGGCACGATCGCCAAGGCGGGCAAGCTCGAGGGCTCGCTGTGGGACGGCTTCTGGGGCACCTTCAAGTATCCGTTCGTGCTGATCCAGAGCACCGCGGTCGGTGCGTTTCTCGGCATGATTCCGGGCATCGGCGCGACCGCGGCAAATTTCCTCGCTTACGGAATCGCGATGCGCTCGTCCAAGCATCCGGAACGGTTCGGCAAAGGCGCGCCCGAAGGCGTGATCGCGCCGGAGGCGTCCAACAATTCCTGCATTCCGACCAGCCTTATCCCGGCGCTCACGCTCGGGATTCCCGGCGGCGTGACCTCGGCCATCCTGCTGGTCGCCGTCACGCTGCAGGGGCTGCGGCCGGGTCCCATGCTGTTCACCTCGAACCCGGAGCTGGTCTGGGGCTTCTTCATGGGGTTGCTGATCGGCGCCGTTATGGCGACGCTGCTCTATCTGGTGATGATCCCTTGGTTCGCATTGATCACGGTCGTGCGCATCGAGCTGATGGCGCCGATGCTGCTGATCATCACGCTGTTCGGCGCTTATGCGAACGACCGCAACATGATGGACGTGTTCATCGCGATCTTCTTCGGCCTGTTCGGCTATTTCGCGCGCCGGCACGGCTATCCGCTGATCAGCCTCACCATTGGACTGATCCTCGGCAAGCTGGCGGAAGGCTCGTTTGCCCAGGCGCTGATGATCTCCGACCATGACTACTCGGTCTTCGTCTTGCGGCCCCTGTCGGCCGTGATCTTTGCGACCTGCCTGATCCTGATATTGTGGCCGGGCGTCAAGAAGCGGATCGGCCACGGCGGCGCCGAGGCGACATAATCTGCCGCATGAACTTGTCCGAAAAGCCTGCAGGTTTTTCCGGGTCGTGCGAGGAGGAAGCATCGATGAACGAGGCGGACATCAAGGCGCTGCTCGACCGGCGCCTGTCGCGGGAACGCGCCAAGGAGCTCCTGATCGCCTTGGTCAAGGTGCCGAGCCCGCAGACCGCCCTGCTCGAGGACGAGCCGCTGCTCAAGGAGTTCCTCCGCGTCGCGATCGAGCCGCGCCTGCGCGCCATGGGGTTTTCCGACGTGCGCTACGACCCGATGGGCAATCTGATCGCCACCTACGGGACGGCCACGAGCGGCAAATCGCTGATGTTCATCGGCAATGCCATGAACCAGCCGGCCTCGACCATGCCCAATCCCTACAACGGCGACGTGGTCGACGGCGCAAAATTCGGCCTTCCGGGCGAATGCGTCATGGGCAAGGGCGCAAGCGAGCAGAAGGCCAATCTGGCCGCCATGCTGCACGCGCTCGAGACGGTGATCGCCTCACAGGTTCCGATCACCGGCCGGCTGATCTTCACCTGCTGCCTGTCGGGCGAGACCGGCAAGCACGACGCCATCAAGAGCGTGGTCGAGGGCGCGGGCGTGCGCGCCGACATGGCGGTGCTGGGCGGCACCAACCTCAAGATCACGCTCGGCAATCGCGGCCGCATCGACGTATTCGTCACCCTCAAGGGCTCGCCCTGCCATTCGGCGCGTCCGTGGGACGGCGTCAACGCGATCACGGGCGCCACCGAGGCGATCCGGCTGCTGCTCGGCAAGGTGAAGCTCGACAAATCCCACCCCCAGCTCGGCAAGCAGACGCTGACGGTCAACCACATCCGCAGTTTCCCGGATTCGACCCACACCGTGCAGGAGCGCTGCGAATTCACGCTCGACCGCCGCCTGCTCCCGGGCGAGGACCCGAACGAGGCCTTCGCCGAGATCGTGCGCATCGCCAAGGAGGTCGAGAGCCTGAAGGATCCGGTGAGCCACAAACCCTATGCGGTCGACGTGCGCATCGGGCCCGTACATGTATCCGTCGCTGGTCACGACCGACTCGCCGATCGTGCGCGCGCTGCTGCGTGCGAGCAAGGTGATGCTCGGGCACGAGGTCGAGACCTATTTCTCGCCCGCCGCCTTCGACCAGGGCTATCTCAACCATGTCGGCATTCCGACCGCCAATTTCGGCGCCGGCGAGCACCAGTACGCGCACACCGACCACGACATGGCGTCGGTCGAGCGCACGACCGACGCGGCGCGCGTCTTTGCGTTCATGATGCTGGATTATCTGACGTGATGCGGTAGAAGCCCGTCATTGCCCGCACCCGGATCGGCGCTTCGCGCCGTCCGAGTGCAGGCTCCAGCGGGCAATCCAGTATGCTCTGCGATTGCGATGACCTCAGGATATCCACCGCAGTCTCGGGGAGTACTGGATGCTCCGCTTTTGCGGAGCATGACGGACAAATGTGCTGCTCACCGCCCCGCCCGCAGCCGCTGGATCTGCATCTGCGCCAGGAACGGCACCAGCGGATGCGCGCCCATCTTCACGATCGTCGGCATGTCGAGCTTGATCAGCGCCTCGCGCTGGTCGGGCGGCAGGCGGAACTTGTCCGCATAGGCGCCGGCATCGGCGACGTATTGGGCGCGCTTGTCCGCCTCGTGGGCGAGTCCGTGCAGCGCGGCGGTGAGCTCGACCAGCTCCGGCTTGATCGAAGGATAATGCGCGGCGTGCTCCGCCGGCGCGGCTGCCGATCCAGGCGAGCGACGCGTAGTTGTGATGCCAGCTCGGGTCCATCGACACCACGTCGGGCTTGCGCTCGCCGAGCGCGCCGGCCGCGCAGGCCCAGCAGCGCAGCTCGATATTGCCGGTGTCGTCGAGCTCGGCCTCGTCATAGCCGATCAGCGACTTGAGATTGCCGGTCGCCAGCTTCTCGAGCACGCGCTTGTCCCAGGCGAGCTCCGGATTGGAATAGCGGTCGGTGCCGGGAAAATGCGACATGCCGCCGCTCGACAGAATCACGGTCTTCAGCCCCATCGCCGTGACGGTGCGCGCCACCGCCTGGCCGAACGCGTAGCAGCGCTCCATGGTGGGCTGCGGCGGCAGGTAGGCGTTGACGTAGATCGGCAGCACCGGCCCGGTGTGGCCGAGATGGGTGAGCGGAATGCCGATCGCATAGTCGATCTTGGCGGTGCTGGTGAAGGCCGGATCGAAATTCTGCCGATAGAGCTGGCGCACCAGCTCGAAGCCGATCTCGCTCGGAACCTTCCAGTGGAATTTGCGGCCGGCGAACTCGCCGCTCGCCTCGCCGCCGACATGCACCGTGAAGGGCGGCGCTGCGTTGTGGAAGAACTGCTCGGCGTGATCGTTGGAGAAGATGATCCACAGGTCGGGCTCGAGCGCCCGCAGCCTTTTGCCGATGTCGGCCGCCACCTCGCGCACATGCGCGACCAGCGCCTTGTCCTCGGTGTCCGGCATGGTGAAGAACTGAGGCGCGTGGGGCAGCATGGCGCCGCCGATCACCGTCGACATCATGGTGTTTCTCCTTGCCCGGTCACGCGCGATTGCCGCCCGTGCGGGGCGCAAAAAATATCCCGCAAAAGCGGCGGCGACAAGCTGACGGCATGCCGCCCTTCTGCTTGAATGCGCGGCCCGGCTCCCGGGGAACGAAGCAGCAGGCCAGCGCGAGGACCGGATGATGGACGTGCCGATAACCATTGCGTGCGGCAATTACGACCGCACGCAGGCCATCAAGGACGGCGTGGTGAAGGTCGAGGGCTGCGCCGTCACCTACCTGCCGCTCTACCCGGAGGAGATCTTCTTTCGCGCGTTCCGCTACCAGGAATTCGACGTCTCCGAGCTCTCGTTCTCGAGCTACATCCGGACGGTGGCGACCGGAACGTCCGCCTATATCGGGATTCCGGCCTTCGTGTCGCGCATCTTCCGCCATTCCGGCATCTACATCCGCCGCGGACGCCGGCATCCGCACGCCGGCCGATCTGCGGGGCAAGCGCATCGGGCTGCCCGAATACCAGATCACCGCGGTGGTCTGGATGCGCGGCATGCTGCAGCACGAATACGGCGTGCATCCATCGGAGATTCATTGGCGCAGCGGCGGCCAGGAGGAGCCGGGGCGGCACGAGCGCACCCCGCTCAAGCCGATCAAGGGCATCGACCTGCAGCCGATCGGCGACACCCAGACCCTCGTCGGCATGCTGGCGAACGGCGAGCTCGACGCCCTGTTCACCGCGCGCGCGCCGTCGTCGTTCCTGCGCGGCGAGCCGCATATCGCGCGGCTGTTTGCCGACACACGCGCAGGCCGAGACCGCCTATTTCAAGAAGACCGGCCTGTTTCCGATCATGCACCTGATCGGCATCCGCAAGACCCTGGTCGAGCAGTATCCATGGCTCGCGACCAGCGTCTACAAGGCGTTCTGCGACGCCAAGGCGATCGCGATGGAAAATCTTCGCGACGTCAATGCGCTGCTGGTGACGCCTGCCGTTTCTGGAGGCCGAAACGCGCGACACCATGGCGGCGATGGGCGAGGATTTCTGGAAATACGGCGTGCACGAGAACATGCGGGAGATCGAGGCGCTCACGCAGTATGCCCACGAGCAGGGCCTGGTCGACCGCCGTGTCGGCGTCGAGGAGCTGTTCGCGCGCTCGACGTTCGAGGTGTCGAAGGTGTGAGGCAGGGAGCCTTTCAGATCGTCATTGCGCAGTCGGCAAGCCCGATCGCAGCAATCTCAGCCACTGTCGGTGCCGTGTGGCAGAGATTGCTTCGTCGCCTTCGAAGGCTCCCGGTCGCAATGACACATCCTCACATCGGCTTGAAAGCCCGGTCGAGCTCGACATCGATCAGGATCGGCGCATTGCTCTTGAGCCCCTGCGCCACGAGATCGGTCGCCTCGTGCACCGTCTTGGCGCGCTCGGCGGCGACGCCGAGCGAGCGTGCCAGCCCGACGAAGTCGATCGCCGGGTCGACGAGCTCCATGCCCACATAGGCGTCCACCTGCTCGGCGTGACCGCGCAACGCATGCAGACGCTGCTTGAGAATGCGATAGGACGTGTTGTTGAGGATGACGAACACGACCGCGATGCGGTAATGCGCGGCAGTCCACAGCGCCTGGATGGTGTACATCGCGCTGCCATCGCCGATGAGCGCGACCACCGGCCGGTGCGGCAGCGCGAGCTTGGCGCCGATCGCGGCCGGCAGGCCCCAACCGATGCCGCCGCCGCGCAACCCGAAATAGCTCTGCGGATCGTCGCTGCGGATGAGCGAGCGGATGCCGGGCGAGGAGGACAGCGTCTCCTCGATCACCACGGCGTCGTCCGGGAGCATGTCGCCGATCGCCTCGAGCAGCGCGAGCGGCAGCACCGGCGTTTGCGCCGCGAGGGAGTGGGCCTTGGTCTTGAGCGCCGCGCGCTCGGCGAGCGTCGCGTCGCTGGCGGTCTTCAGCCGGTTGCGCGCCGCGCCGCGGCCGCCGCTGGTCATGCGCTCGCGCACCGCCGCCGTGAGCTCCGGCAAGGTCGCCTTCGGATCGCCCAGAATCGCGACCTCAGCCGGATAATTCTTGCCGATCTCCCAGGGATCGGTGTCGAGGTGGATGAGCCGCATGCCGGGCGGCATGGGATCGATATTGGACGGCAGCGACCAGGTGAACAGATCGCCGCCGGCCGAGAACAGGACGTCGTGCGGGTCGAGCGCCTGGCGCACTGCCGCCTGCGTGCGCGCCGTGGCGCCGCGAAACAGCGGATGCGACGCGGGAAACGACGCCGTGCTCGGAACGAACTCGGCATAGACCGGAGCGCCGAGCAATTCCGCGAGCTCGACCAGCTCGGCATGGGCGCGGCCGTGCGCGACCGCGTCGCCGGCGATGATCACGGGATGCTTGGCCTCGGCCAGAAGGGCGGCCGCCGCCGCGATGGCGGCGGCATCGCCGCGCAGCCGCGGCGCGATGCGGGTCGGCGTCATCAGGTCGATGTCGCCTTCTTCCTTGAGAATGTCGCCGGGCAGCGAGAGGAACACCGGCCCGGTCGGGGGCGCCAGCGCGGTCTTGACGGCGCGATGCACCAGGCGCGGCAGATCGGCCACGCGATGCACCTCGGCGGCCCATTTGACGAACGGCCGCGCCAGCGTGGGCAGATCGGCGGAGAGAATCGGCTCGGTGACGATGTAGTCCTGATCCTGCTGGCCGGCGGTGACCAGAATGGGCGAGCCCGCCTTCTGGGCGTCGTAGAGCATTCCCATGGCGTTGCCGAGCCCGGGCGCCACATGAAAGTTGAGGACCGCGAGCTTGCCGGACGCCTGGGCGTAGCCGTCCGCCATCGCCATGAGGGCGGCTTCCTGCAGGCCGAGCACGTATTTGATCTCGTGCTCGACCGCGAAGGCGTCCATCAGCGGAAGCTCGGTGGTGCCGGGATTGCCGAACACCATCTCGACCCCCTCCTGCTTGAGGAGCTCGAGGAAGGCACGCTTTCCGGACATGGCGGGCAAGGCAGTCTCCGATGGTTTTGAAATGGAACCCGATGGCTGGCTACCGAGTCGACATTAAAATGGCTAGCATCGTCAAGAACCGCTCGCGCGGGACGAGGCTTCCGGATTGGGGATCAGGCGATGCACCCGCTCAGGCTGCTCATTACGTCCACGGCATTCGTGCTCTGGGCGATCGGGGCGCGCGCCGCCACGCTCAGCCCCGAGGAAGCCGCCAACCACGTCGGCGAGAACGTCACCATCTGCGGCCTGGTGGCCTCCGCCAAATACGCCGGGCAGGCCAGGGGCGGACCAACCTTTCTGGACTTCGGCAAGCCATATCCCAATGCCATCTTCACGGCCCTCATCCTCGGAGGCGACCGCGCCAAGTTCGGAGCACCCGAAAAGGCCGTGCAGGGAAAACAAGTCTGCGTCACCGGCCAGATCCAGCTCTACCAGGGAAAGCCACAGGTCATATTGAACGACCCGAAGCAGCTGACCGAGAAGTGACGCGGCTCGCGCGCCGCGCTTCTACCGCGCAAATTCTCGCCGGCGATGAGGCTCCCCGCGGCGGATAGAACGTGATCCATGCGCGTGATCACTTCTCGTTCGCCGCCAAGGTCACCGGCACTCCCGCCTCCCCCAGATCCCAATACACCCCCGCCATCATGCGCAGTCCCTCGCGCGCGATCTCGACCGGCAGGTGCTCGTTGGGGGCGTGCTGCGAGCAGCCCAGGTAGGAATGCGGCACCCAGATGGTCGGAAGCCCGAGGCCCTCGGAGAAGACGTCGTTGGGCAGCGAGCCGCCCGAATTGGGCAGGATGGCGGTCGGCCGGTTGGTGGTGCGCGCGATCGAGCCGGCGACCCATCGCACCCAGGGATGATCGGGATCGAGGCGGGTGGCGTGGAAAATCTCGTCGCGTCCCTTGGCGATCTGCACCATCGGGAATCCGTGGCGGTCGAGATGGCGGCGCAGCGCCGGCAGGATGCCGTCGACGTCGATCCCGACCACGAAGCGCAGCTGGCCGCGCGCCCAGGCGCGCGGCGGCACCGCATTGACGGGATTTTCGGGATTGCCGGACGTCATCGCCAGGATCTCGAAGCAGCACCAGGCGAACACCTTCTCGGCGAGCGTGAGGCCCGGCTCGCCCCATGTCGGATCGATGACCGGATCGCCCGGGCCCGAGCTCACCTCGCAATCGGCGAGCGCGCGGCGCACCGGCTCGGGAATGCGGTCGGGCACCCATTCGGGAATGCGCACCTGGCCGCTCGGGCCCGCGATGGTCGAGAGCGCGTGGACGAGCTGGATCGCCGGGCTCGACAGCAGCCCGCCCCAGTTGCCCGAATGGTGGCCGCCCTCGCGCGCGTCGATCCACAGGTCGATCGGATAGCCGCCGCGGCTGCCGAGAAAGATGGTCGGGCGCTCCGCGGTAAGCCGCGGGCCATCCGAGGCGATGAGCACATCGGCGGCGAGCAGATCGCGGTGCTCTGCGCACACTTCGCGCAGCCCGGACGAGCCCGTCTCCTCGCCCATCTCGATCAGCCATTTGACGTTGAACCCGAGCCGGCCGCGCACCGCCAGCACGGCGCCAAGCGCCGCGATGTTGATGGTGTGCTGGCCCTTGTTGTCCGCGACCCCGCGGCCGTAGTAGCGGCCCTCGGTCTCGACCAGACGCCAGGGAGAGAGGCCTGGTTTCCAGCCGGCCTCCAAACCGCGGATCACGTCGCCGTGGCCGTAGACCAGAATCGGTCGGCAGCCCGGCGTGCTCGATACGCTCGCCCACCAGGAACGGTCCGCGCGCCTTGGCGTGGCGCAGCACCCGGCAGCGGAAACCGAGCGCCTCGAGCGCCGGCTTCATCTCTGTCTCGACGTAGCGCGCGAGCTCGGCCGCGCGTTCGGGGTTCTGGCTCTCGGTCGGGATCGCGACCCGGCGAGCGAGGTCGGCCTTGAAACCGCCGGTGTCGAAATAATCGGCGGCGCGGGCGATGGCGGCGTCTCGGCTCATGCGGCTTTCTTTCGGTTCACACCGCCATCATGGTGCGGCCGCCATGCGGATGACAAGCGACGAGATGCGGCTGCCGATGCGCCCCGAAACGGCCGGCATAGGGCGCTCCCGGCATATGATTCTTGCATCCACAACACGGCAGCCTTGGCACGCAATCTCGGATAACAGATTGCGGGACCATAATTCTGCATTAAAGATACGGCGGAATCCTACCCACCGATCACACCCAGGAGACGTCGCGTGACCACCCCCAGCGTGAGCCCGCAGCCCGCCGAAGCGGACCTCATCTACGAAGCCCGCGACGGCATCGGCCGGATCACCTTCAACCGCCCGCAGGCGCGCAACGCGCTCACCTTTACGATGTACGAGCGTCTCGCCGCGATCTGCGAGGCGGCGAGCACCGATGGCTCGCTCAAGGTCCTGGTCCTGCGGGGTCAAGGCGAAAAGGCCTTCGCGTCGGGCACCGACATCAATCAGTTCCGCGCCTTCAAGACGCCGCAGGACGCGCTCGCCTATGAGTCGCGCATCGACCGCATCCTGAGCGCGCTCGAGCAGTGCCGCGTTCCGACCATCGCGTCGATTGCGGGCGCCTGCACGGGCGGCGGCGCCGGAATCGCGGCCTGCTGCGACCTGCGGGTCGCCACCGCGACCGCAAGGTTCGGATTCCCGATCGCCCGTACGCTCGGAAACTGCCTGTCGATGTCCAGCCTGAGCCGGCTCGCGGCGCTCGTCGGACCGGCGCGCGTCAAGGATCTCGTGTTCACGGCGCGGCTGCTCGACGGCAAGGAAGCCCTGCAGGCGGGCCTGGTGACCGAGGTGGTCGACGATTTCGCGGCACTCGCACACCGGACCGAGGAACTCGCCCGCCTGATCGCCGGCAACGCGCCGTTGACCTTGCGGGCCACCAAGGAAGCGCTCCGCCGCCTGCAGTCGCGGCTCTCGCGCGAGGAAGGCGAAGACCTCATCCTGAGCTGCTACATGAGCCGGGATTTTCGCGAGGGCATGGACGCGTTTCTCAACAAGCGTCCGCCGCAATGGACGGGGGAATAGTCCGCGCCTGCGGCCGGCGGCCCCTGCCCGCCCGACACGGTATTCCTGTGGGCGAACGACGGCCCCCGCTACTCCGCCACGTCGTCGTCCGACAGCATGCGCAACGCCGCGCCTTCCATGTCGTCATACTGGCCGCTCTTGAGCGACCACAGGAAGGCCGCCAGGCCCGTCAGCCCGAGCATGAGCGCCATCGGCACGAGGTAGACGAGCACGTTCATGCGACCCTCGGGTTCGGCACCAAGGCGCGGGGCCGGGCTTGCGGCGCGCGTCGCACGCCATAACTCGCGCCCCGCAACGCGTTGAGCGTGACCAGCAGCGACGAGCCGGACATCGCCAGCGCGGCGATCAGCGGCGTCACGTATCCGGCCATCGCGATCGGCACCGCCACCGCGTTGTAGATCACCGCCAGCCAGAGGTTCTGCTGCATCAGCCGGCGGGCGCGCTGCGCGATTCTCACCGCGTCGAGCACCGGCGCGAGCCGCTCGCCGAGGAACAGCGCGTCGGCCTGGCTCTGCGCGATATGGGCCGCGCTGATCGGCGACAGCGACACATGGGCGGCCGCGAGCGCCGGCGCGTCATTGATCCCATCGCCGACCATGAGGACACGGCGTCCCTGCGCCTTGAGGGCCGCGATGGCGGCGATCTTCTCGGCCGGGTTCATCCCGCCCCGCCAATCGGGAACGCCGAGCGCCGCCGCGATCGGCGCGACGGCGTCCGGGCGGTCGCCGGAAAAAATATGCAGCGTGAGGCCGCGCGCCGCGAGCGCGCGCGCGATCTGCGCCGCGTCGTCACGCAGCTTCTGCCGCACCGCCAGAAGCGCTCGTCTTCCGCCATGCGCGAACGCGATGACGGACGTGCCGGGAGCGCCGAACGCAGCCGCCTGTTCCATCCCGCAGAATGCGGGGCTGCCCAGCCGCGCTTGCGCGCCGTCGATGATGCCGCGTACGCCGCGGCCGGGTTCCTCGATCGCGCCCTCGACCGGACGACGCTCACGCGCTTCGCGCGCCACCGCGGCGGCGAGCGGATGGCGGCTCGACAGCGCGAGCCGGGCGGCATTTTCCAGCATGTCCGCGTCGATCTCGCCCGCATTGGCGACACGCGGCTCGGGCAAGGTCAGGGTGCCGGTCTTGTCGAACACGACGGTATCGATTTCGGCCAGGCGCTCGATCCCGTCGCCGACATTGAGAATGATGCCACGGCGAAAAAGCGCGCCCGACGCGACCACCTGCACGGCCGGAATCGCCAGCGCGAGCGCGCACGGACAGGTGATGATGAGCACCGCGATGGCGGCGACGATCGAATCGTGCAGCGAGGCGCCGGCCACGAGCCAGCCGACCGCGGTGAGCGCCGCCGTCGCATGCACCACCGGAGCATAGAGGCGCGCGGCACGGTCGGCGAGCCGAAGATAGCGCGAGCGCGCCGCGACCGCCTTCTCGAGCAGGCGCTCGACCTCGTCGATCAGCGTACCGGTCCCGGCCGCCGTCACCCGCATGGTCAGCGCGCCGGAAAAATTCGTCGCGCCGGCGTAGACCGTAGCACCGGCCGCCACGGTGCGGCGATCGCTCTCGCCCGTGACCAGGCTTTCGTCGATCTCGGAAATGCCGGTGAGAATCACCCCGTCGGCGGGCACGCGCTCGCCCGGGCGCAGCAGCAGGCGGTCGCCGGGCGCAAGCGCCGCGGCCGGAATCGTCACGACCGCGCCGCCGGGGTCGAGCCGGTGCGCGATCTCGGCCTTGAGGGCGGCCAGGTTGCCGGCCACCGCACGCGTCTTGCGCCGCATCGCATGGTCGAGATAGCGGCCGCATAGCAGGAAGAACAGCAGCATCACGGCCGAATCGAAATAGGCGTGCTCCGCATGGGCGATCGTCTCCACCACCGACATGCCGAGCGCCAGGCAGACGCCGAGCGAGATCGGAACGTCCATGTTGACCCGCCGCGCGCGGATGGCCGCGCATGCGCTCAGGAAAAAGGGCCGGCCCGCATAGGCCGCGGCCGGCAGCGCGATCAGAGCGGAGAGCCAATGGAAGAAGTCGCGCGTCTCCGGCGTCATGTCGGTCACGTTGCCGGACCACACCGACACCGAGAGCAGCATGACGTTCATCGCCGCGAAGCCGGCGACCGCGAGGCATCGCATGAGCCGCGCGGCTTCGCGCGCTTCCTCGATCTCGGCGCGCTCGGGCCGGTACGGGTGCGCCCGGTACCCGATGCGCTCGATCGCTTCGACGATCTGCGCGGCATCGAGCTCGCCGTCACGCCATTCGACCGCGAGGCGGCGATTGGCGAAGTTGAGACGCGCGTCGAGAATTCCCGGCAGCTCCTTCACGCTTCCCTCGATCTTGCGGATGCATCCGCCGCACGCGACGCCCTCGACCGCGAGATCGATATGCGCGGCGCCGTCCCGGCGCCGCACGTAGATCGAAAGATCGAGCGTCTCGCCCATTGCGCGACCTCAATGTACCGTGACGCGGTTCTTGGAGCGAAAGACCGTCTTGCCATCGCGCGCGAGCGCAAGGACCAGATCCCACTGGCCGGCGGCCGCGTCGGCCGTTCCGCGAAACTCGCCCGGCTGCGTCTCCTGCAGAGCGACAACCTGATCGGAACGCCGGTCGGCCGGATGCGCGAACCGCGCCGTGGCCAAGAGTCCGTGCAGCGGCCGCCCGGCGGCGTCGCGGGCGTCCACTTGCAGATCCGTGACGCCGCCGCCCAGCGGCGTGAGCTTCGCCTCGACCCGCCAACGCAACGCATCCTGCGAGCGGGCTTCGGCGGTTTCGCGCGTGAAGGCGAACCCCGCCTGATAGGAGCTCTCGGTCTCGATGCCCCCGAAGGTCGACACGGCGGCCCGCACCAGGACGGCATTGACGGCCCCGACCACGCCGAAAAAGCCCACGAGGCAGAGCAACACCATGCGCCCCGTCAGCTCCCTGGGGCTGCGACCGCCGTCCCGGTTCGGCTCGCGTATCGTCATCGGCGTCCTCACGGTCCCCGGAAGAAATCGGCGGCGGTGGCTTGCCGCTGTGTCGCCGTCTCGGTGACGCGGAACATCAGCGGCATCGAGCCCGCAGGCGCGAGATGCACGTAGCTCGTCACCAGCACGCGCAGCTCGCGCGTCTGATCGGGCCCGACCTCGACGATCGGGTGGGACAGCGGCCTGGCGGTGTCGCCCACAACCTCGACGAGTGCATCGGCCAGGCCGTCGACGGTCAGCATGAATCGCCGGGTCGCGAGCGACTTGTTGAGGATGTGCACCGCGAACGCGTTGCGGATCGCCCCGTCGGACAGCCGGACGGCGACCGGATTGCGGTCATGAATGACGCTCAGTCCCTCGCTGCGCCGCGTCGCCAGCGTATAGACCATCAGCGCGGCGACGAGCGCGATGATCGTCGCGTAAAGGACCGTGCGGACGCGAACGATCCTCAACACGGGTTGCTGGCCGGCTTGCCTCCGCTGGATGTTGACATCGGTGTCATAGGCGATCAGGCGCGCCGGGCGGCCGACCTTCGCCATCACGGCGTCGCACGCGTCGATGCAAAGCCCGCACTGGATGCAGCCGAGATTGGCGCCGCCGCGGATATCGACGCCGGTCGGGCAGACATTGACGCATTGCAGGCAGTCGATGCAGTCGCCCGCCGACTCGCCGCGCGCACGCAGCGCGACGCTCTTCTTCAACGAGGCGCGCGGTTCGCCGCGGTCGTAGCGGTAGGTCACGTTGAGCGCGTGCTCGTCGGTGAGCGCGGCCTGGATGCGCGGCCAGGGACACATATAGAGACAGAGTTGCTCGCGCATGTGCCCGGCGAGAGAGTAGGTCGTGAACGTCAGAATGCCGATCCACGCATAGGCGACGATCGACGCCTGGAACGTCGCGAGGTCCCACACCAGAGTCGGGGCGTCGGCGAAGTAGAGCACCCAGGCGCCGCCGGTCCACCACGCGACCATCAGCCAGAGGAAGTGCTTGACGCCGGCGCGCGCCAGGCGATCGAGGCTCCAAGGTCCCCGGTCGCGCAGCAGGTGCTCGCGGTGGTCGCCTTCGGCCCAGCGCTCGATCGACTGAAACAGGTCGGTCCATACCGTCTGCGGGCAGAGATATCCGCACCAGATCCGGCCCGCGACCGCGTTCATGAGGAACAGCGCCAGCGCCGCCAGGATGAGCAGGCCGGTGAGGTAATAGACCTCCTGCGGCCAGATCTCGATGAAGAAGAAATAGAAGCGGCGCGCCGGAAGATCGATCAGCACCGCTTGATCGGGCGCGTTAGGCCCGCGATCCCAACGCACGAAGGGGAGACCGTAATAGATGCCGAGCGTGATCAGGAGCACGATCCATTTGACCCGGCGGTAACGGCCATGCACGCTCTGCGGATAAATCTTGCGGCGCGCCGCGTAGAGCGGGCCCACGGTCTCGTGCGGTTCATCCTCGACGATCTCGGCCTGCGTCACCAGATCGGCAAGCGGGTGCGGGGCGTTCGTGATCGAATGCGCCGGCTCGTTCGCGATGGTGAGTTCTGCTTCCATGGGGGTTGAGGGCGGGTTCCCGCCGGTTTTATTTCTCGCCGCCGCCGAGCGTGTGTACATAGACGGCAACCGCCTTGATGGTGGTCTCGTCGAGACGGCCGGCCCAGGCCGGCATCACGCCGCCGCGGCCGTTCCAGAGGCCATCGACGATCGCCGCCTTGTCGGAGCCATAGAGCCAGATCGCGTCGGTCAGGTTGGGCGCCCCGAGGTCGCGCTTGCCCTTGCCGTCGTCTCCGTGGCAGACCGCGCAGCTCTCGGCAAAAATCTTTTTGCCGGCCGCGAGGTCGGTCTTGGGGTCCACCGCGAGGCCCGACAGCGAACGCGCATAATCGGCGACCGTTTCGATCTCCGGGCGCTTGAGCATGCCGTCGCGCCCGAACGCAGGCATGGTGCCGAGATGGCCCTTGTCGTCGTCCGCGTGGCTGCCGTGCCGGATGGTCTGCGCGATGGCCTCGAGCTTGCCGCCGAACAGCCAATCGTCGTCGTTCAGGTTGGGGTAGCCCCGGGCGCCGCCGCCGCCGGCGCCGTGGCAAGCCGCGCAATTCTCGCGGAACGCCACGCGCCCCTGCGCGCGCGCGAAGTCGAGCATCTGCGGATCAGCGACGATCTGGTCGAGCGACGCCGCGGTGAGCTTGTCCATCATCGGGCCGCGTTGCGCCTTGAGCTCCGCAAGGTCAGTGACGATCGCGGCGCGCGATTGCCAGTTGAGCACCCCCTTGGTGTAGGAAGTCATGAGCGGCCAGGACGGATAGACGATCCAATAGCCGACCGACCACGCGATCGTGGCGTAGAAAATCCACAGCCACCACCGCGGCAGCGGCGTGTCGAGCTCGCGGATACCGTCCCAGACGTGCCCGGTCGTCGAGGTGCCGGTCACGCCGTCGATGTCTTTCTTGTGGTCGGCCATCTCAGTCCTCACGAAGCGGAATGCGCGCCGCCTGGTCGAATTGGCTCTGGCGCGACGGCCACAATGCGTAGACCAGCACCACGACGAACACCGCCACGAAATAGGCGAGTCCCCAGGTCTGGGCGAAGTGCGCTAGCGCCAGATAGGTCGATTCGTCGGGCATGTTTCACCTCACCTGATGTTCGCCTTGTCGTCGTAGAGCTTGAACTCGACCTGCGTGCCGAGCCCCTGCAGATAGGCGATGAGCGCGTCCGCTTCGGTGACCGTGTCCGGATTGCCGTCGAAGTCGCGCGATTGCGCCTTCGGATAGCGCTTCGCCAGCGCGGCGGCGTCGGGCGCGTCCGTGGTGGTCTGTGTTTTCACGTCGGCGATCGCGTTGGCGATCATGTCGGCGGTGTAGGGCACGCCGAGCACCGCCTGCACCCGCATGTCGTCGTCGATGTGCCGGAAATCGAGCTCGTTGAGCGCCAGCCACGGATAGGCCGGCATGACGGTGCCCGGAACGACCGACTTGGGCGCATTGAGGTGATCGCGGTGCCAATCGTCGGAATACTTGCCGCCGACGCGCGCGAGGTCGGGCCCGGTGCGCTTCGACCCCCACTGGAAGGGATGGTCGTACATGCTCTCGGCAGCCAGCGAATAGTGGCCGTAGCGCTCGACCTCGTCGCGCAGCGGGCGGATCATCTGCGAATGGCAATTGTAGCAGCCTTCGCGAATGTAAATGTTGCGGCCGGCGAGCTCGAGCGGCGTATAGGGCCGGATGCCTTCCACCTTCTCGATCGTGCTCTTGAGGTAGAACAGCGGCGTGATCTCCACCAGCCCGCCGATCGCGATCACGACGAGCACGCCAATGACCAGCAGGATCGAGTTCTTCTCCATGGCCGATTGCAGCGACATGCCTTGCTCCTCACTCGGCCGGCGCCAGCGCGGTCTCACCGGCCGGCGCCGCCGCTTCACCAGCGATCGTCTTGAAGACGTTCCACACCATCAACAGCGCGCCCAGGAGGAACAGTCCTCCCCCCACCGCGCGGATGACGTAGAACGGATGCATCGCCTCGACCGTCTCGACGAAGGAGTATTCGAGGAATCCGAGGCTGGTGTAGGCGCGCCACATCAGCCCCTGCAGGATGCCCGACACCCACATGGCGGAAATGTAGGCCACGATGCCGACGGTCGAGATCCAGAAGTGCCAGTTGACGAGCTTGAGCGAATAGAGCCGTTCGCGGTTCCACAGCCAGGGCACCATGCAATAGATGGCGCCGAACGAGACATAGCCGACCCAGCCGAGCGCGCCCGAATGGACGTGGCCGATGGTCCAGTCGGTATAGTGGCTGAGCGAATTCACCACCTTCACCGACATCAGCGGACCTTCGAAGGTCGACATTCCGTAGAAGGCGACCGACACGACCAGCATGCGCAGGACCGGATCGGTGCGCAGCTTGTCCCACGCGCCCGAGAGCGTCATCAAGCCATTGATCATGCCGCCCCATGACGGCATCCACAGCATGATCGAGAAGGTCATGCCGAGCGTCTGCGCCCAGTCGGGCAGCGCGGTATAGTGCAGGTGGTGCGGCCCGGCCCAGATATAGAGGAAGATCAGCGCCCAGAAGTGGATGACGGAGAGCCGGTAGGAATAGACAGGCCGCTCCGCGCGTTTGGGAATGAAGTAGTACATGATGGCGAGAAAGCCGGCGGTGAGGAAGAAACCGACCGCGTTGTGGCCGTACCACCACTGCACCATCGCGTCCTGCACGCCCGACCAGACGATGTAGGACTTGGGCGAGTACAAGGAGACCGGGATCGCGGCATTGTTGCCGAGATGGAGAACCGCAATCGTGAGAATGAAGGCGAGATAGAACCAGTTGGCGACATAGATGTGCGGCTCCGTGCGCCGCATGATGGTGCCGAGAAAGACCAGGAAGTAGGTCACCCAGACCGCCGTCAGCCAGAGGTCGGCGTACCATTCGGGCTCGGCATATTCCTTCGCCTGGGTGATTCCGAGCAGATAGCCGGTGCCGGCGATGACGATGAAGAAATTGTAGCCGAGCACGACGAACCACGGCGCCAGGTTGCCGGCGAGCCGCGCGCGGCAGGTCCGCTGGACCACGTAGAACGACGTAGCGATCAGCACATTGCCGCCGAACGCGAAGATCACCGCAGACGTGTGCAGCGGCCGCAGGCGCCCGAACGAAATCCACGGCAGGTCGAAGTTGAGGGCGGGATATGCCAGCTCGAGGGCGGCCCACAGGCCGATCGTGAAGCCGGCGATGCCCCAGAACACCGCCGCGATGGTGGTGAACTTGACGGGCCCCATATTGTAATTGGGCTTGCCGCCGATCATCAGCGGCGGCAGCTCGGCGGGGCGATCCTGATATTGGTGGAAAACCGCGAACACGCCCGCAACGCTCGCCGCAGCGAACAGATAGGCGTGGAACGCGAATTCGGGCGTGTAGGCCTTTGCGGCGATCAGGATGGACAGCAAGGCCAGCGCCGTCAGCGCGAACGCGAGCCCCCCTTCTCCGAACGTCATGCTTTTTCGTGCAACGGTCGCTTGCGCCATGTCCCATGCCTCGCAGCGCGGCTCGGATTTTCGTTCGGGCGAGTCCGACCGCCGGTGCGGACGACCATGCTGGGAGGCGCCCATACCAGCTTTGATTCAGATCAAATGGCGGCCAAGTTCATCATTGCGGGACGCCGCAAGGCTCGGATCGACAAAGGTTCCGCGTCGTCGGACGTCGAGCGATTATTCCAGCGTCTTGAGGAATGCCAAGAGGTCGGTGATCTGGCCGGGGTCGAGCCGGAACTCCGCCATCGTTGGATGGCCTGTCCTGATGCCCTCCGCGAAAGCCGCCGCCAGGTTCTCGACCGGATATTTCAGGTGCAAGGTCCGAAACGGAGGAGCGACCGCCAACGGACTGGCGGTCACCTTGTCGGTGGAATGACAGCTTGCGCAGTTCGCGCGCGCGAATGTGAGGCCCCGTTGCGCCGCGGGCGATTGTGCAAGGGCCTGATCGGCGAGGCCCATCAGCAATGCGGCGGCGGCGACCGCCTTGCAGGGTAGCGCCCTCCCATTCACCCGTGACATTCAACTTGCCTTTCTTGTCTCGCCCGCGGGGATCCGGCAGCGCACAGATGCGCCAGCCGCCACATCGGGACGATCATCCTCGAAAGGCGGGCCGGGCATCACCCGTGCGCCCCGGCTCTCACGCAGCCCGGATGCGTGCTCCCAATCGCTCATGGCCGTCCTTTCGGTGCCGCCCATTTTCGCGGCGGCGAGCCGAAGCGAGGCGAGGTGCGGCGCCATGACGTTATCGGCATCCGGCCATTTTCCTGCAAACGTTGCCAGGTCCGCGCCGCGGGTGCCCAGGTCCGGCGGCAGCCGTCTCAACGCCGCGCCGCTCAAGCGCTCGAGCTCGGCACGCGCGACGCGCCGGTCCTGCCATCTTTGCCACCATCGGGCCAGATGCGCGATCAATCGGTCGTATTCGTTCGTTCCGGTCGGCGCGGCCATGCCCGCCTCCTGTTTTCCCAGGTCGTGCGACGGGATCGGAAAACCTCCCGCGCTTCCTTCGCCGATCCGACCTGGACCAATCTTTGCGCGCGACCGCCGGACCGCCGACTCAATAGCTGGTGGCGATGCGCTGAACCCTGACGTTGTCCTCCACCGCGCTCACCCCGGGGGTTGCCTCGGCGGCAACGCGCACCGCGCATTTCTGAGCCTCGGATTCGACGATGCCGGTAAGCTCGACGACGCGGCCATGGACGGCGACATTGATGATGGACGGCCGCACCCACGGCATCGTCTCGAGCTGGGCGAGGATATGGGCGCGCAGATCCGTGCCGCCTTCGACAGCCTGCGCTGGCCGCTGCCAGAACCCGGCGAGGGCGGTGAGGAAGTCGGCCCGGCTCACTACGCCCACGACCCTGCCTTGCTCCACCACGGGGACGCGCTTGACGGCGTTTTCTTCCATCAACTTGGCGATGTCGCGAGCCGGCGTGTCGGGCCGCACCGTCAGCACTTTCCGGGTCATGATATCGGCGACCTTGCGGCCGTGCGATTTCACGAATTCGGCGGCGAGCACGTCTTTCGCGGAATTGAATGCGTTCCACCACGAGCGATGCCGTTCGGTGCCGGCCTCGGCGCGGCGCAGCAGATCGCCCTCGCTCACGATACCGACGAGTTGACCTTGCGTATCGACGACCGGAACGGCGCTGATCCGATGGGTGAGCAGCATCGAGGCGACGTCGCGCACGGACGCATCCGGGCTGGTGGTCATCACGTTCGACGTCATCATGTCGGCGGCGATCATATCGGGTCTCCTCTTCGTTTTGCTTCAGGATATGCCCGGCCCACGGCGGGGCATTGATCCTGATCAAGCCTTGCCGCTCGCGCCTCCGACGGGCGCAGAGCGGGACGATGTTCGGGGATCGAGTGCCGATCGACCCAGCCGTGCGCCGCGTAGGTCAGCCGTTGAGCTCTCGCAGCACCGAACGGTTGCGCAGCACGATCCGCCGCGAGCTCGGCAGCTCGATCGCGAGGTCGTGCTCGAGGACGCTGAGCGTGCGCGAGACGGTCTCGATGGTGAGGCCGAGATAATCCGCGATGTCCTGGCGGGACATCGGCAGCTCGATCATATTGCCGGCGGGCGCGCGGGCGGCCATTTCGAGCAGGAAGCCGGCGACGCGCTCCTGGGCGGTCTGGATAAGCAGCAGGATGTGATCCTGGACGCGCAGCAGTTCGCGGCTGGTCAGCGACCACAGTTCGCGCGCAATGTGGCTGTTGCTGGCCGCGAGGTTGACCAGGGCACTGCGCTTGATCACCAGGACCTTCGAGTTGCAGATCGCCTCGGCCGACAGCGCGTGGTGTTCGCCGGCCTCGAGGCCGAAAACGTCGCCCGGAAGATAGAAGCCGCCGATCTGACGCCGCCCGTCGTTGAGAACCTTGTAGGTTCGCACCGTCCCGCCGATCACCTTGTAGAAGAATTCGGCCGGCTCGTTCTCGCCGTAGATCTCGGTGTTGCGGGCGAAGGACATCGCCGCGCCCATCATGTCGATCGAGCTGTCGAGCCCATGGGTTGCCGCAGGTGGCGCCGTCCGTGCGACGCTTCCCATCGACGGGACGGACGGACTGACGTGGTTCGTGGTTCGCGTAAACATGGCCGGGATCCTCGTTGAAATCTGGCAACGCGATGGATACCGGGAACTTGGCAATCGGAAAATTCAGATAATCACCATAAGGGAAATCCCCTACGGACGATCAAGCGCCCCAATGGCCAGGTTTTGCAGGCTATTGGGCTCGCATCTTCCGACCAGAGAACTCGTGTTTCACTTGGTCTCAATTGGATTCACTTGTTTCCAGTCGGATTCAGTTGTTTCCACTTGTTTCCACTTGTTTCCACTTGGCCTACGTCACCGGCCAAGGCGCGACCGGGGGCCTCTCGGCGGTTCGCATGGCGCCGATTGCGGGCATCCTTGAAGGCACGTCGAACACCCCACATTCGAAATCATCGAAGTGACCAGCGTCGCACCTGGATTCCCCGTTTGGCGGCATTTTCTGTCGTCCGCCGCAACCTCGTGCAGCGCGGCGAGCAACCGGACGTCAGCTGCGGATGGCGTCCGGGCCGTGCCTTTCCGCCAAAAATGAACCCATCGCGGCGGGCCCACAGATTGAGCTAGATCAAAGACCCCCGGCCTTTCCCGAGTCACATTGCGTTCTCGGGCCCCTGTCCGAGGGGGCCGACAACCATTCATGCAACAAGGCCCATGCCGCACCAGCGCGAGATCGCCACCCAGGGCCCGATCGTGATTGTCGTCGATGATGATCCGGCCGTCTGCAACTCGCTCACCTTCGCCCTGGAAGTGGAGGGCTTTACGGCGCGCGCCTATGCGGGAGGGGCCGCATTGCTCGGCGCCGCGGACCTCGCGGCTTGCGAGTGCTTCATCATCGACCAGAAAATGGCCGGCATGACCGGGCTCGAACTCGCCGCGGAGCTGAGAAAGCGTCAGATCACGGCCCCCATGCTCCTCATCACCACCCATCCTACGGCCATCCTCAAGGAGCGCGCCGCGAAGTCCGGCATACCGATCATCGAAAAGCCGCTTCTGGGAAATGCGCTGCTCGAGAAGATCCGCGACGTCGTCGGCCACCAGCCGCACCCCGAGTGAGCCGAAGCGATGCGGCTTGTCCTTCACCTCCCACTGATTGCGATCGCCTCCATATCGGGGCTGGCGTCGTCCTCGTTCGCCCAGGACCGGGACGCCATGGAGGGGCGCGGCGAAGCCCTGCTCTCCCGGCACTGCGCGATGTGCCACGCGATCGGCCGCAGCGGCGGGAGTCCGACGTCGATCGCGCCGCCGTTCCGCACCCTCGGACACCGGTACAAGCTGGAAAGCCTCGAGGAGGCGCTGGGCGAGGGGATCATGACGGGACACCCGGCAATGCCGGAATTTTCTTTCGCGCCGCGCGACGTCGGCGCCATCATCGCTTATCTTCGATCGATACAGGAGCGTTGACGGCGGGGCCGCCGGCTTGATTCACATCAACGCCGCGGCGGTGGCGCGAGCTAGGCTTTGTTGCGTATTGCGGCGCCGCCGGCTCGGGCGGGCGCGCGCGACGATCGAACCCCGGATGCGGTCATGTTCAAGGATATGGTGGTCAATCTCTCGGTCGGCGGCGCCTGCGATGCGGCGACCGATTACGCGGTATCGATCGCAAGCACATGCCGAGCGCATCTGACGGGCGTCGCCTTCATCTATGACCCGGTTTTCGCCGATCCGTTCTACGAGGGCATGAGGCCAAGCCTGATGGAGGCGGTACGCGCCGAAGCCGAGAAGGCCGCGAAGGCGGCCGTTGCCAAGTTCGAAGACGCGGCCCGGCGCGCCGGCGTGGCAGCGCAATCGCGCATGCTCGATGCAAACTTCCTCAGAGCGGCCGATCAATTCGGACGGATCGCCCGCCGCTTCGACCTCTCGATCATCAACCAGGCCGAACCGCACAAGGCCGCGCCCGAAGAGATGATCGCCGAAAACGCACTGTTCGAATTCGGGACGGCCGGTCCTGGTGGTGCCATACATCCAGAAGGCCGGGCTCACGCTCGATCGGGTCATGGTCTGCTGGGACGGCAGCCGCAACGCCGCGCGCGCGGCGGCCGACGCCTTGCCGTTCCTCTCGCACGCCAAGAGGGTCGATGTCGTCACGATCACGGGCGAGCGAACCAAGAGCGACGAACTGCCGGGCGCCGATATCGCCCACCATCTCGCGCGTCACGGACTGAACATCAATCTGGAGCGCATCGTCGCGGTCGGCACCGACGTGGCAGACACGATCCTGTCGCGTGCGGCCGACACGGGAGTTGACTTCATCGTGATGGGCGGCTATGGCCATTCGCGCTTTCGCGAGTTCGTTCTCGGCGGCGCAACACGCGGTATTCTCGCCGCGATGACGGTCCCCACGCTGTTGTCGCACTGAGGCCGGAGCGGGATCGCCTTACGGACTCTCCAGCGTACCGGGCTCGTCCGCCGCGGCGTCCACGTCTTCGAGCTCTTCGGTCAGCAGGTCGCCTTTGGGGGTCGATGTCGCGCGCCCGAGGCGGCTGCGCGCCACCTCTCGAATATGCTCCGCGATGCGCGGCTGTCGCTCCATCAGCGCATGCAAGTCATGGGCGTCGAGGACCAGGAGGCTCGTCCGCCTCACCGCCACGACGGTAGCCGAACGGCGCGCCCGCCGCAGCGCGGCGATCTCCCCGAAGAAGTGACCGGCGCCCAGCCGGACATGCTCGTGTTTCAGCGCGATCTCGACCTCGCCGGCGGCCACGAAATACATGGAATGGGCCGGCTCGCCCCGCCGCGCGATCACCGACCCCGCCTCGAATTGCTGCGCCCGCAGCAACTTCATGATGTCGGCGATCTCGATCGCGCTGAGCTCGGCGAACAACGGGACGCGCGCCACCATGCCCCAGGTGACGACGAATTCGCGCCGGTGAACCTGCTCGGCGAACGCGGTCGCGATGATTCCCACCGGCAGCGCCATCATCACCAGGCCGGTGACGACCGTCGCTGCCCCGAAGAACTTGCCGAGGGGAGTGATCGGAACCAAGTCGCCATAGCCGACCGTGCTCAGGGTCACGATGGCCCACCACATGGCGTCCGGAATGGTTCCGAACTTGTCCGGCTGCACGTGACGCTCGATGAAGTGCATGACGGTGGCGGCAACCAAGGTCGCCCCTATCATGATGACCAGACAGCCGAACAATGCGCGCCGCTCGCCGTAGAGCGCGTCGATCAGCGACCGCATGCCGGGCGAATAGCGGACAAGCTTGAGGAATCGCACGATCCGGAAGGTCAGCACGACGCGAAGGTCGGTCGGCGCCGCGAGCACCAGCCAAAACGGCAACACGGCCAGAAGGTCGATGATGCCGGCCGCGCTGGCCATGAATTTCAGCCGCGCGGCGGACGCCCCCAGGTGCCGGTAAGGCGCATGCTCGACCGCGACCCACACCCGCAATGCGTACTCGAGCGTAAAGACGACCAGCGAAACGAGCTCGATTCCGGTGAACAGGGCGTGATAACGCGCCTCGTAATCGGGCACCGACTGCAGCGCAAATGCGACCAGATTGACGATGATCAGGACGACGATGAGCTGGCCGACGAGCCGGCCGGCCCGGTCTGCGATCTGCCCGTGCTCCAGGATCTCATAGAGGCGCCGTCGCAGCTTGACGGCCGCCTGCCTGCCTTTCCTGATCATCGGGCGCCCCTCACAGGCGTCTCTCTCACTCGGCCAATCAGGATCATCCGTTCTCGTGCCGGCAATCCGCCCCCTCCGCCGATCCGTCATGCGGCCGGCTGGACCGATACGACCTGAAACGTGTGGAGCTCGTCGTCGGAGCCGCGGATCGAGACGTATTCGCCCGGAACAAAGGCGTGCGCGCCGAACCGATAGCCCGCTTCATCGTCGTCGGCGCGGTCCGGATTGTAGTCGAACACCCAGCGGGCATGCTCGACGCCTCCCGGCTTATGAACCAGGCGGCCCACTTCATCCTCCTCGCCTTCCCAGAAACGGCGCACCCTGCAATGCCCCTGGTGCGTGTGCCACAGCTGCGGGTCGATGTGTCCGCTCTGATCGAGCGGCGCGACGAATTCGTAACCGTGACGCGACGACCCGGATGGGAACTCCTTCGAGCGCGCCAGATTAAGTCGAATGCGTTTGAGCACATGAGGGAGGGCCATCGGGTTTCCTCGTCTTTCAGCGAAATGCGAATCCACATTTACAAAAGCCGTGCGCCCGCCCGGCATGATCGGGCAAGGATGCGATCGCACCCCGCCCCAAAGGCATCTTATCGCCGGCTCTACCGCCAGCGCCACATGCGCCAACCCCGGCGCCCGGGTGAAGCCGCGTCGAGACGCGACTTCTGTTCGTCGCTCAATGTCGCATAGAACGCATCGAATGCCGGCCGCACGATCTTGACCGCCTGCAGCATGGCTTCGAGACGCTTTTCCATCGTCTCGAGCCGCGCCGTCGGACTCGCCGGATAGTCGCGCGGACACGTCGTCGCCACCGTGTCGGCTGCCTTCTTCGAGGCGTCCTTGAGTGCGTCCAAGGCCGTGCGTTGGGCCTCGGCCGGCTGCACGGTCCGCTCGATGAGGTCGATACGCCATGCCGCCATCCCGGCCGCGCCCGGGTCGCACATCGCCGCGCCCGAGTAACCGCGACCCATCATCCCGGGCCCCATCATCACGCCGGGCCCCCAGCCGTATCCGCCGGGCCCCATCATCGGCTGGGCCGCGACCGGCGCGACCGACATGAGCGCGATGACCGCCGCGACTCCGCCGGCCACCCGCATCCGCGACATGAAACGCGTCATTGTGGACTCCTTCAATTATCGCCGAACGCAGGCAGGCATGTTCAGCGCGAAAGATTTTCTCATTCAGAATGCTGCGAGGGCGCCCATCGCTCATTGACAAAAATCAACAATTCCCCGTCGCCCACGCCCCGCGTTCGGACGCGAACCGGTCGACCTCAACCGGGTCGGGCGCGGCGGCACCGGCGCCGCCGTTGCGGGAAAGCAGGACCGGGCGAGACGAGCGCCCCGACGCCGTCCGTTCAGACGTAACCGAGCCAACGCCAGTAGGTGGCGCCCAGCACCATCACCAGCGCGAACGCGATCAGCGTGAGCACCAAACCGGTGCGCACGAAGTCCCTCGCTTCGAATGTCTCGGTGCCATAAGCCACCATGTTTTGCGGCGCGTTCACCACCAGGATGAAGCCGAAGCTGACCACGAATTGCAGAACCATGGTCAGGCCGACGATGTTGATGCCAGGCGTCGCAACGCCCTGAAGGACCGCGATGACGATCGGTATCATCGCCGAGGCGAGCGCCGTCGCGCTGGCGAAACCGAGGTGGATAACGATCAGGAACAGGCTCATGGTGGCGAGAACGAACATCGCGGTCGCCTGTTTGAGACCGAACTCGGCGACCACGAGGTCGGCGAGCCAAGTTGCGCCCTTCGTTTGCAGAAGCGCCGTACCCAGGCTGATTCCCACGCCGAACAACACAACCGTGCCCCATGGGATTCTCGGCTGGGCGTCCTTCCAGGTCATGATGCCGAAACCGGGCAGGAACATGAGCGCGACGGCCGTGATCGTGGTCGTGCTGGTGTCGAAACTATGCAGCACGCCCTCGGTCGACCAGAATGCGAGCAAGGCGAGCGAGATCGCGAGCAACTTCTTCTCGGAGAGCTTCATCGGACCGAGGTCGGCGAGAGACTTCTGGATCGCCTCGCGTCCGCCGGCAATCTCCTTGACTTCGGGCGGCATCATGCGGGTCATCACGAAGTAGAGCGCGATCGACATGAGAATGCCGAATGGCGCGGCGGCAATCAGCCATTCCAGCCAAGTGATGGACTTTTGCAGCGTTTTTTCGATGAATCCGATCGCAACCATGTTTTGGGCGGCCGCGGTCTTGATGCCGACGTTCCAGATGCTCGCGGTCTGGACCGTGGTGATCATCAGCATTCCGGCGAGGGCGCCCCTTCGATTGACCCCGAAGGCCGCGATGATCCCGAGCGTGATCGGAACGAGGCAGGCGACGCGGGCGGTGGTGGACGGCACCAGGAACGCGATCACGAACCCGACCAGGATCGTACCGATGACCACGTGGCGAACCTCCGTGCCGACGCGCGACAGGATCGTCAACGCGATGCGCTTATCGAGGCCCGTCGTCGTCATGGCGGCGGCGAGAAACAGCGCCGAGGCGACGAGCACGAGGGCCGTATTGGCAAAACCAGCGAACGCAAGCGTCAGGCCTGCGCCGGTGCCCATCAGGACCTTGGGGTTGGCGGGATTGGGCGAAAGACCGAGCAAGAACGCCATCAGCACCGCGATGACGATCGCCGAAACCGCATAATCGATCGCCTCCGTCATCCAGACGATCACCGCGAAAACGAGAATCGCCAGCATGCGGTGACCGGCAACCGGCAGGCCGACCGGCGTGGGAAGAAGCAAGACCGCGACGAGCGCCGCGACGGCGAGCAAAAGGCCCCAATTGGCCGCAATCCAGCCTGGCTTCTTGACTGCCGGCTGCGCGTAACTCGCCGCCGGCGCTCGTTCGGCAATCGACATGGCGTTCTCCCGAGCTTCCACCCGCAATGGGGTGGAGTCTCGGCCGAAACGGCGCCGGGCGCATTGAGGAAGATCAAATGGATGGGGAAGCGCCGCAGGCCGGCTCTTTCCGCGACATCTTCTCCGGCGCTCTTGGCGCAGCCACGACCCGCGCCGCCTGGGCGCGCTCGATGAATTTCGGCAAGTTCGTATCCACGGCGGGAATCATGCCGTCATCGGGAATTGCGACGATCCTCCGATGGACGAAAAAGCGCGCCCTGCGCCATTGGCCGCAAGGCGCGCTTGTTCGCAACGCCCCTGACTTAGGCGGCGGTCTTGACCTCGATTTTCTTCGTCTGGGCGGCAGCCGGCTTGGGCACGGTCACCTTGAGGACGCCGTTAGCGATGCTCGCCCGGATGCCGTCGGGATTGATGCCCGCCGGCAGATCGAGCGAGCGGACGAACGAGCCGTAGCTGCGCTCGACAAGGTGATAGTTCTTGTCCTTCTCTTCCTTCTCGGCCTTCTTCTCGCCTCGGATGGTGAGGGTGTTGTCGGCGACGTTGACCTGCACATCCTTGTCCTCGAGTCCGGGCAACTCGGCCGTGATCTCGAATTCCTTGTCGGTCTCGGTCACGTCCATGCTCGGCACCAGGGCCGGCGAGCCGGCGCCGGTCAAGCCCGCCCCACCAAGAGACGGGAATCCGCGGGTGAAATCGTCGAACAGGCGATCGATCTCGCGTTGCAGGGACGCGAACGGAGCGGCATCGCTGCGCGCGACGTTGCGTTCGCGGCCGATCGGAAGCAGCGATCTGAGCTTCATGAAATCCTCCATTCCTGCAAGCAGTCAGTCAGCCGAGCCGCGATGCACGGCTCTCGATATCAGAGATCACATTTGGCGAAATCCGCATTGATGTGAATCAATGCGAGAATCGTGAATTGTCGCGCAGAAATGCTCGGCCGTCCGGCAGCAAGGCATCGCGGCGTGGTGGCGGGCGCACGCAATATCAAAATCGATCCTGACCCGGCCCGCGCCGCGTTTACGCCGTCGTCAATCTCCCGGTGCCTCGATGATGACGCCGGTGTTCGGCTCGATCCAGATGAGGTGATCTTCCACCTTCTTGACGCCCCGGATATTTTCCGCCGCGACCCGGATCGCCTGACGTTCGCGCTCGTCGGTGAGCGCGCCGGAAAGCTTGACCACCCCGTCCTTGACGACGACGTCGATCAGCCCGACCGGCGCCCATGACTGTTTCTTCAATTCGGCAAGCAAGCTCGCGCGGATGGCGGCGTCGCCGGGGGCAGCGGGCTGCGCCGCGAGCGCGAGATGCGCGAGCGCGCGCATCAGATTCGCGCGTGTCACGATACCGACCACTTTGGCGCCGCGCATGACCGGAACCCGCTTGATGCGACGGCGCTCCATCAGGTGCACGGCCTCTTCGAGCGGCGCGTCTTCCGTCACCGTATGGACGTCGGGGGTCATGACCTCGCTCACCTTGCGCCCGCTGGTGTGGACATATTCGGTCGCCAGCCGGCCCGGGCCCATCAGGAACTCGATCCAACGCGCGCGCTTGCGCTGGGTTCCGGTTTCCGTGCGGCGCAAAAAGTCGCCCTCAGTCACGACGCCTTGCAGGTTGCCGGAAGCGTCGATGACCGGAAGCCCGCTGATCTTGTGCTGCAGCATCAGGCGCACCGCGTCCAGAATGGGGGCGTCGGGCCCAATCGACACGATTTGCTGCGACATGACGTCCTTTACTTTCATGGCAAGTCTCCCGATCAACATTCGGTCTTTCCGACCGCGTGCTCGATGATGCTTCCGCCCTCCGGCGCAAAAGGTCATTGAGGTACATCAAACGGCAGAGCCGGGACAACGCACCTCTTTTCGGGCGACCATCCGCGCATCAGGCTCGCCTCGCGGGCCCGCTGCGAAGCGTACAGATCCAGAAGGTCGCGCCGCCGAAGCTCTAGTGTGACGGCATCCGCCGGGACCCGCTTGATCTGCCTTAACCGAGCCCTTGGCACGCACCAAAGCATCTTGCCGGCTATTCGAGGTTCCGGGTGAAGCATTGCCGCCCGTCGTGTAATGGCTCATGTTCGTGGCTGCGCAATCTGCGAGCCTGAAGGCCAGAAGTCATGACGCCCTCCATATTGGTTACCGGCGGTGCCGGATACATCGGCAGCCACACCTGCAAGGCGTTGCGCCAGGCCGGCTTTGCGCCGGTCACCTACGACAATCTTTCGCGCGGCAATGTCGAAGCCGTCAAATGGGGAGAGCTGGTGGTCGGAGATCTCGCCGATCGTGCGCTCCTGCGCGCGACATTGGACCGCCACCGGCCGGTCGCGGTGGTGCACTTCGCGGCGTTTACCTCTGTGGGCGAATCCAACGAGAATCCGACGCTGTACTATCGCAACAATGTGGGCAGCACCGCCGAATTGCTCGCCGCCATGCGCGACTGCGATATTCGTCATATCGTGTACTCGAGCTCCGCCGCGGTCTATGGCGTGCCGCGCGCCATCCCGATTGCCGAGCACAGCCCTTTCGAGCCGGCCAATCCGTATGGCACCACCAAGATGATCTGCGAGCGCATGTTGCGGGATTGCGCCGACGCCTCCTCGTTGACCTTCATGGCGTTGCGCTACTTCAACGCGGCGGGCGCCGACCCCGAGGGCGAAATCGGCGAATGTCACGTCCCCGAGACCCACGCCATCCCGCTTCTCCTGGACGCGGCGGCAGGCGAAGCCGCGGCCTTCACCGTCTTCGGCGACGATTACCCGACCCCGGACGGCACATGCATCCGCGACTACGTCCACGTCGCCGACCTCGCCGACGCCCATGTGCGTGCGCTGCGCGATCTGTTGCAAGCGGGCGGCAGCTCGGCGGTAAATATCGGTACCGGCCGCGGCTGGTCGGTGCGGGAGCTGGTCGATATCGCCCGCAAGGTCACGGGCCGTGACATTCCCATACGGTCGGGCCCTCGGCGGCCCGGCGATGCGCCGGCGCTCGTGAGCGACCCCACGCTCGCACGCGCGCGCCTCGGATGGTCGCCGCGATATGCGGACGTCGCCGCCCAGGTGGCGCATGCCTGGGCGTGGCGCCAGGGCGGACGCGGCGCGTTCAGGCGGGCGCAGGCCGCACCCGCCGGCTGATTCGCCCGGCGCCAGCGGCAGCGGCCGCGCCATCACCATGCCATTGGGGCGGCTTGATTTTCGTGCCCTTAACCACCATTTGTGGCCGCAAGGATGCCGCGCCGCAAGTGGCGGGGGTTGGCGCTATGGCGCCGCAGCATCCCCGATTTTCCACACCGGCACCGAAGGTGGTCGCAAGGGGTGTCGGTTTTTCGTCTTTGTCCGCCTCTCCGCGCCACGCCTTTGGTGCGGCCGAGAACCTCTTTTGAGCAACGCAATCAAATGGATAGGTCGGCAGACTATCGGATCGAAGAGGACGTCGCGGACCTCGGGTCGCGGGACGCCGCGGCCGGCCGGGCGGACCATGATATCCCGACCCATGATGTGGACCCGCCGCTCGGGCTCGACGGGCTGGGCTCGACGGACGATAGCGAGTTGCGCGCGCCCGGAGTCGTCCCCGCCCGGGCGTCGACAAGCCTCGACGGTGTGGACCAGGACGCGAGGGGCCGCGAAGCGATCGTCGGCGACGCCCGCCGGCCTGATGCCGAAACGCCCTCGCCCGACCTGATCGCCACCTATTTCCGCCAGATGGGCCGCCGGGAACTGCTTTCGCGCGAGCAGGAGCTTGCGCTTGCCAAGCGCATCGAGGCGGCGCAGGCGGCACTTCTGGCGGGCCTCTGCGGCGTCCCCATGCTGATCGGGCGCATCGACCGGTGGGGAAACGAGCTGCGCGAAGGCCGGCGCCATTTGCGCGATCTCGTCGACTTGTCCGCACCCGATGACAACCGACCCGCCGACGCCGGTACTGTCCCGTCCGGCTCCCGCGCGCAGGCCGAAGCGCAATCCGGGTCATCGGCAGACGAAACGGAAGATCGCGGCCGTTCGAACGAAGAGCATGCGGCCGCCGCCCGCGAGAGCGCGCTGCTGCACGGCAGCATCGCGCGCTTCGAAGCCATTTCGCTGCTCGCCGGCGACATCACCGCGCTGAGCGCAAGGCGCATGGCCGCCCTGGCGCGCGGGCGAGATCTGCCCAAGGCCGGCCGCGCACGGCTGCAGCAGCTGCTGTCGACGATCGGCGGCGAGGTGGCGAGCTTGCATCTGCACGCCGATCGGGTTGCCGATCTGGTCGCCGAACTGGAGCGCGAGCAGCGGGCGCTTGCGCAGACCGAACGGGAATTGTTGCGGCTCGCAGAGCGTTGCGGCATCGCGCGGCAGGATATGCTTGACCGCCATGTCGGCCATGAGCTTGACGGCGAGTGGCTCGATGAAGCGGCCTCGCTGGCGGGGCCGGGCTGGCAAGCGCTCTCGCGTCAACATGGCGCCCGCGTCACCGCGCTGCGCGGCGAGCTTGCCGCAAGCGTGCGCCGCGTCGGCTTGCCGATCGTAGAGTTTCGCAGCCGCGTCGCCGAAGTGAGCAAATCCCGGCGAGACGTCATGCGAGGACGCGACGAGATGGTGAAGGCCCATCTGCCTTTGGTGGTTGCGATTGCGAAAAAGTATCGCCGCAACGGTCCCATGGACTTTCTGGACCTGATCCAGGAGGGCAACATGGGCCTCATGCATGCCGTGGAAAAGTTCGACTACCGTCGCGGCGTCAAGGTCTCGACCTACGCGGTGTGGTGGATTCGGCAATCGATCGCGCGCGCCATTGCGGATCAAAGCCGGACCATCCGCATCCCGGTTCATATGACCGAGGTCGCGGCCAGGGTTCTGCGCGAGCGGCGCAAGCTCTACCAAAAGCAGGGGCGCGAGCCGGTGCCGGACGAGATCGCGTTGCGCTCGGGCGTTTCGGCGGGGCGCATCGAACAGGTGCTGTCGATGGTACAACAGCCCACGTCCCTCGATCTCCCGATCGGCGAGGACGGCGATGCGACATTGGGCGACCTGATCGAAGCGCCGAACACGATCAGTCCGCACGCCGCCGCCGAGGCGAGCGCGCTGCGGGAGTTCGTGGTCGAAGCGATTTCCGGCTTGACGCCGCGCGAGGAGCGCATCTTGCGCATGCGTTTCGGGATCGGCGGAATGACCGAGCATACCCTCGAAGAGGTGGGGCAGACTTTCGGCGTCACGCGCGAACGGATCCGGCAGATCGAGGCGAGCGCGCTCAAGAAGCTGCGCCATCCTGCCCGGGCGCACAAGCTCGCGACATTCGTGGAGAGTTGAGCGGATCGTGGGTGGCGCTCGGGGGCGCCATCACGGCCGGCTTGCCGACGAAGGGTGCCGTTCACCCATCCTCGCCCTGCTCGAAACGCAGGGCATCTTGGGACGGCGCCCAGAACAGTACGCGGGCGCGCACGATCGCGACCGCCCGTTGCAGCATGATTCCCATGACGGCCAGAATGACCAGCGCGGCGAGAGAGCCCGCAATGTCGAGCGCGGCATTGCGGTTGAGGATCAGCACGCCGAGGCCGCTGGTGCCGCCGACGAACTCGCCCACGACGGCGCCGAGCACCGCATAGGCAGACGCCATCTCAAGGCCCGCGAAGATGAACGGCAACGCGCTCGGCAGCGTCACCAGGCGGAAGGTCTTCCAGCCGGTCGCCTTGAGGCTCTGCATCAGCTCGATGCGCTCCCGCTCGACGCTCGCCAGGCCAGCCGCCGTATTGATCATCAGGGGGAAGAAGGTCAGCAGAACGCCGAGCACGATCTTGGAAGAAATGCCGAGCCCGAACCACACGACGAACAGCGGCGCCAGCGCGACCTTGGGCACGCTTTGAAGTCCGATGAAGTAGGGAAGCACGATGCGGCGCAGTAGCGGAAATTGCACGATGAGCGCCCCTACCACGACCCCAAGGGCGCTTCCGATCGCGAACGCGGCCAGCGCCTCGCTCGCCGTGGTGGCGATGTGCAGGTAGTAGGCGGCGCGGGAGAAGATCGATTGGGCGAACCCGGCATACAACGCGACCAGGATGTCGGATGGCGCCGGGAAGACGTAGCTCGGGATCGAAAATACCCGCACCACGACCTCGAGGGCGCCGATCAGCACGACGAACAGCGCGACGCTGAGGCCTGTGTCGGCGAAACGCGAGAGCGCCGACCGCAGTGGCCGCCGGGGTCCGGCGTCGTTGCGGCCGATCGTCGTCGTATCGCGATGACCCTCACTCGACATGGGAGCGCGCCCTCGCATCAAGGCCTAGCCGCGCGCGGATGCGCCGGACCGCCTCGCCGAATTCCGGCGTGGTGGTGGTGTCGAGATCGCGCGGCCGCCGCAGGCCCGGCCGGATATCGTCGATGATACGTCCGGGCCGCGAACTCATCACCAGGACGCGGTCGGCGAGGAACACCGCCTCCGGAATCGAATGGGTGATGAGGAAGACCGTCTTCCTGCTCGTGGCCCAGATGCGTTGCAGCTCGAGGTTCATGGTGTCGCGCGTCATGGCGTCGAGGGCGCCGAACGGCTCGTCCATCAGCAGGATCGGCGGATCGTGCAGCAGCGCGCGGGTGATGGCGCAACGCTGCTGCATGCCGCCGCTCAGCTCGGACGGATACGACTGCTCGAAGCCTTGCAGCCCGACCATCGCCAGCAGCTCGCGGGCGCGCTGCTCCGCGGCGACACGGTCGAGGTCGAGCACGTCGGCGGGCAGCACCGTATTCTGCAGCACGGTGCGCCACGGCAGCAGAACCGGGGACTGGAACACGAGGCCGATATGGCAGTCGGCGGTGGAACGACCGCCGTGCCGGATGTCGAAGTCGCCGCCCGAGCGGGGCACGATGCCGGCTAGAATCTTGAGCAATGTCGACTTGCCGCAGCCGGACGGACCGACCAGACACACGAACTCGCCTTCCTGTATCGAGAAGCTGACGGGCGCAAGCGCCTCGACCAGGCCCTCGCGTTTCGATCGGTAGGTCTTGGCGAGATCATGCACCGTGATGATAGGCGCGGATGTCGCTGCGTCTTGCGGCATTCGGGGCGACCTGGGAGCGTCCCTCGTCACAATGGCGGATCGAGCGTCTTGAGCCACTCACCGATCGCAGCGCCGGTAGCCGGCACCTTGAGGCCGCGCGCCCAGGCGCGCAGCTTCGGCTCGTCGAAGTCGTTGATCTGCGAGATCAGCTCGTCGGTATAGAATTTGCCCGGATCGACCTTGCCCTTGAGGCCGATCAGCTCGGTGAAGTTCTCCCACGCCACCGGCGAGAAGTCGCACCATTTCGTGCTGCCCGCGACCACGCGCTCGATCGCCGGCGCGCGGATCTTGATGGTCTCGACCGCGGACGCGACCGCTTCGTCAAAGGGCACGCCGGCCGGGACTGCTTCCGGATGCATGTAATAGCTCACCCGCACCGCCGCTTCCGGATTCTCCAGCATGACGATGATCGCGCGGACCATCCCCTTGAGCAGCAGCGCTGCCTCTTTCTTGTGGCTTTCGTACCACGGCTTGGCGAACGCGAACACGTAGGCGTTGGCGGCATCCTTCATGGTGTCGGGCGGCGGAACCACCCGCACCTTGACGCCGAGGGTCTGGAGACGCGCCACGTCGACATCCGCGTTGGTCAGAGCGTCGACGCGTCCGCTCATCAGTGCCGCGGCCGCCTGCTGTCCGTCGCCGACGGCGACCATCTGGATCGAATCCGGATCGATCCCGGCGTGCCTCGCCGCAAAGCGCAGGTAGGGAACGCCGCCGTAAGCCAGGGTAGGAAGGCCAACGCGCTTGTCCTTGAGATCCGCGTAGCGCTCGATCTTGCTGTCGGGCGGCACCGACACGCGATGGATGAGCCCGCGCAGGTAGACGCAGGGCGCGATCGCCGGCAGCTGACGCCCTTCCGCGGCGGCATTGAACAGGACGTCCTGGGTGCCGGTGCTCATGGTGACCTGGCCGGCCAGCATCAGCTGAAGATTCTCGGCCGCGCCCTGGGTCCCGACCGACTCCGGCGCGAGGTCCTTGCCGTAGAGCCCAAGCGCGATCCCGATCCACATGTTGGAGAAGCCGGGATTGAAGCTGCGCGAGGAGACGCCGATCACGACCTTCGCGGGCTCGGCCGCGAGCGCGCACGGCGCCGCCAGGACCAGGCCGACCGCAACCGCCGCGTTCGCATAGCGCGCCAGGAGACGATGGGGCACCGCGCGCTCTGGACGATCAACGCTGGTCATGACGCTTTCCGCTCCTGGTTCTACCGGCCGGTCGTGCGCGCATGATCGCACGGCGCGTCGGCGCCCTTATGTCGGACAAGGCTCCTGGCGTCACTCTTTGATCGTGGTGAAGGCGCCCGGAATGTGAAACTCGAGAAAGCTCGCGCTGGTCGTCCCGTCGGCGCAGCGCAGCGCGTGGGGGTTGTTCATCGGGAAATAGACCGCCTGCCCGCGCTCGAGCACGATCGGCTGGCCGTCAACCACGAACCGGATATTGCCGGTCAGCAACACGAACATGCTTTCCGCGTTCGGGTGGTGGTGCATGACGGTCTCGGTGTCCTTCTCGTATTCGACGATCATGGCGTGGCCGCGCGCGGACCGGGACGCCTCCTTCGACACGAAATAGCGGCGGTTCTTCTTCTGATCCGCGATATAGGCGGTCGGCGCGCCGGCGCGCGACGTCACCCTCAAGGGCTCGGCCAGGCCATCGTGCTCGCGCGGCGATCCGGGCGGCGGCGCCAGCACATAGACGACTTCCGCCATCGTGCCGGACGCGTTCGCCAGCGAGAACTTCTGCTTCTCGCCGACCGCCGCAAAGCTTTCGCGCTCAATGGTCTTCTCGGACCCGTTCACCGCGATACGGCCCGCTCCGGTGAGCATGAACAGATATCCGTCGGACCCCTCCGGCACGGTGACCTCGAGCCGGGAGCCGGGATCGACCCGAAAAAGCTGCGCCGACATCTTGCGCAGGTCTCCCGCGGTGATCGGAGCTGTGGCGACGCCGGGCGCGACCGGCTGGTACGACAGTGAACCGAAGCTGACCGACCGACCCAAGCGGGCCTCCTCATGACCAAGACCGCAACCTCGCGGCTGCGGATTCAAAAGTAGATCGTGGGGAAGGGGCACCTGTCAAATGTTCCGTTCTTTGATTTCCGTCGCTGCTTGCGCTGGCAACCGCCCGCCTCAGTACCTACTTACACGGAGTCCCGAGCCGTCCCCGACGGCGCCGGGAGCGGATGCCTGAAACGCGCGAAGGAATGCCCATGTCGGCGCTAGCGCTCTTGCTCAATCTGCTGTGGATCGCTTTCGGCGGCCTGTGGATGGCGGCCGGCTGGGTCATCGCCGCGATCGTCATGGCGATCACCATCATCGGGCTGCCATGGGCGCGGGCCGCTTTCGGCATCGCGGCTTACACACTGCTCCCGTTCGGGCAGAAGGCGGTGTCGCGCGCCGCCTATTTCGGTCGCGAGGATATCGGCACCGGACCGCTCGGTTTCGTGGGCAATGTCGTGTGGTTCGTGCTCGCCGGCTGGTGGCTGGCGCTCGGCCATCTCATCACCGCGATCCTGCTTGCCGTCACCATCATCGGAATCCCGTTCGCCTGGGCTCACCTGAAGCTTGCCGGGCTTGCGCTCTGGCCGGTCGGCAAGGTGATCGTCCCGGCCGACGATGTCCCGCCGCGGTCCTGGCGCCGAAGCTGAGGCGCCTCCGTTGCGCCGCAACGGTTGCACGCTCGCGCAGGCTCGCGATCCGCACGAACATTGGCGGCAGTGTGCAAGATTTTTTTGTCCGCCAGGCCGGCTTCGGCAATGCTTCGTTTACCCCGATCAGCGTTCAGCGTGATCGCGGAGAAAATCGACACGGCGTCTTAAACGGGGTTTTTTATGGTGTGATCCACCTTAACAAAGGGGGATGTCATGAAAAAT
Organism: uncultured Pseudomonadota bacterium; assembly: GCA_963791155.1. Lineage (GTDB taxonomy): Bacteria > Pseudomonadota > Alphaproteobacteria > Rhizobiales > Xanthobacteraceae > JAVDCA01. The sequence continues at coordinate 20,819 of CAWBRI010000012.1, read as the reverse complement.
TCCACGATCCTCGCCACCATTGCGATGCTGGCGATCGGCGCGATCACTGCTCATACCATGAGGTCCGCCGTGGCGACGGTCGAGTCACCAATGCTCGCTCAGACGATCTCGCCATTGGACCTGATGCAGAACGCGCGCGGCCTACCCATGGACGTCAACAACAACGCGATTTGAAGCGCGTATCAAGATTGCGACTTGCGCCGATCAGCCTGTTGCTGACGGGAAAGGCTGATTTGCAATTCTCATTCGCAGGCCACGCAGTCTTGGTGCGGGTCGCTCCTGCTCTTTAGGAGCATATGGCAGCGCCGCTGGTACGACCGGGCAAAGCGCATTGCTGGAACGGCTCGCCACCAGGGCCGGGCGCACGCCGCGCGCCGGACATGACATGCGCCTCCTCCGCGCGAACCTTTTCAATCTCACAATATGGTCTGCAACGACCGATAACGTCGTACGCGCATGGAGCTGCTTCAACTCCGCCGTTGCCCTGAGCGGCGCCGACATGGTAACCCCGCTATAGGTGCCACCAGCTCATTGTCGGAGCAAAATGAACGTTTACGCCCTGATCCCGGCCCGCTCGGGATCGAAGGGCCTGCCCAACAAGAATATCCTCGAGATCGACGGGCATCCGCTCATCGCCTATTCGATTGCGTTCGCGCGCAAGATCGCCGTCGATCGCGTCATCGTCAGCACCAATTCCGAGACCTATCGCGCGATCGCTTGGAGGTACGGCGGCGAATGCCCTTACCTGCGCGGCGCGGCCGCAAGCAGCGACACCGCCAATTGGCAGGAGATCATCGCGGACCTCGCGGCCAATCTTCCATCCCTTTCGATTCCCCTGCCCGACGTCTGGGTTAGCCTGAAGCCGGTCAATCCGTTCCGCAGCATCGAGTCGGTTCAACAAGCGCTGAAAATCCTTGCAGAACGCCGCGATATCGATTCCGTCCGCATCGTCAGCGAGGCGGACCCGCGGCTGCACTACGTCAACCAGGAGGGCTTCCTGGTGCCGTATGGAACCGGCTGGGACGCAACGACGTCGAAAACTTTGCGCTCGAAATTTCCCAAGACCTACCAGCCCTACAACCTCGAAATATTCCGCCATCAAGGCTGGGTCGAGCGCGATGGTCTGTTCATGGGAACCAGGATCGTTCCGATCGTGGCCCCGAAGATCACCGGCCTCGACATCGACGACAAGGACACGTTCGAGATCGCCAAGGCCCTGATCGAGATGCGCCCGCGTCCGGACGTGGTGGCGCGCCACATCCATCTCGAGCACGATCGCCCACCTGCGCAATGAGCCATAAGGCACCCAGGTGACGCCCCCGCTCCTGACGGTCATCATCCCCACGCGGAATCGTCCGGAAAACCTGTCCCGGCAGCTGAGGCTTTTCCAGCGCTCGCCCTTCCCGGTCATCGTCGCGGATTCGAGCGATCCGAAAAACGCCGCCCGCGTTCGCGCGGCGGTTCCCGGCTTCGTCCGGTATCAGGCGTTTGCGACCGAATCGACATTATACGACAAGCTCGAAATGGCGCTGCTCGGCGTCGAGACCCCCTTCGTCCTGGTCGTCTCGGATCGCAAGATCACTTTCCCGCATGCGGTCGACTCCTTGCTGGCGCATCTGAGCGCGCACGAGGACCATATTGCGGCGCAGGGCTATATCCTCGGCTACGCGGACCGTGAGGCTACGATCGACATCAATCGCGTCATTTGGTTCACGCCGACGATCGAGGAGAAGGATCCGCTGCAACGGCTCTATCATCTGATGCGACGCTATCAATCCCGGGCGTTCGGGGTCTTTCGCGTGTCGCCGCTGCTCAGCGCCATGACTCAGGCAAGGCGCGTGGAGGGGGCCCTGTTCCAGGAAATCTTCCTGATGAACGCCCTGGCGCTGCAGGGGAAGATGGCCCGGCTGCCGTTGATCCTGAGTTTGCAATCCGAAGAGCGCTCGTTCAACCTGCCGACGCGAAACAATCCGTTCTACTGGTTCCTCGATGATATCGGCTCCTTTTTCACGCATTATGTGAAATACCGGAAGGCTTTGACGCATTTCATTCGCGAGCTCGGCATCTCGCCGCCGGCGAATTCCGATCTCGATCAGCTGGTCGACATGACCCACGCCGTCTGGCTTCATCGCAACTTCGACGACGGCGTGCTCAACCACGCCGCACGCCTGTTGCTCGGCGATGTACTTCCGCCGCTGCCGGGCCCCGGTGCGCCGGGTCCTTGGCGTAAACCTGCGTACCGCGACATCGTCAAGCGACGCGCGTTGCGCTACATTTGGCGGGACGAGGTACTGCGTGCGGAGCCGAGAAACGAAATCCAAATTTCGAAAAATGAAAGGGAAAACGTCATGCGCCAGCTCGACATCTATTTTGGCAAGTGAGCCGTCGCGGCGATGAGACCCTCGCGACGGCAATTGCTGCGGCTTGCGGCGGTGGCTGCGGCGCTCCCGGCAGTCGCGCGCGTCGCCCGCGCGGAGACTTTTCCGTCGCGTCCCATCACGATGATCGTCCCGGCTGCCGTGGGCGGGCCGACCGACACGCTCGGGCGCGTCGTCGGCGAGCGCATGGCGCGCGCGCTCGGCCAGTACATCGTCTACGAGAACATGGGCAGCGCGGCCGGCAGCATCGCGGTGGGCCGCGCCGCACGCGCGGCGCCGGACGGCTACACGCTGAGCATCGGCCATTGGACCACGCACGTCGCCAATGGAGCGGTCTATAAGCTCTCCTACGATCTCATGAACGATTTCGAGCCGGTGGCGCTGCTCGCAAGTCCGCCGTTGATGATCGTTTCGGCGAATGCAGTCCCAGCCAACGACCTCAACGGCCTGATCGCCTGGCTGAAGGCAAATCCCGACAAGGCTTCGGAAGGCACCGGCGGCGCGGGCGCTCCCTCACACATCAGCGGGGTCCTGTTCCAGGCCCTGACCGGGACGCGGTTCCAGTTCGTGCCTTATCGCGGCGCCGCGCCCGCCATGCAGGACCTGCTGGCCGGACAGATCGACATGATGTTCGATCAGGTGCCGAATTGCCTACCGCAAGTGACGGCCGGCCGCATCCGCGCCTACGCGGTGACCGCTCCGCGCCGCCTGGCGGTCGCACCGGATATTCCGACGGTCGACGAGGCCGGATTGCCGGGGTTCTACTTTTCGAACTGGCACGGCCTTTGGGTGCCGAGGGGCACGTCCAAGGACATCGTTGTCAAGCTCAATGCCGCCGTGATGGAGGCCCTGGCCGATCAAGTGGTGCGCGCGCGCCTCGCCCAACTCGGGTTCGAAATTTTTTCGACCGGCCAACAAACGCCCGAAGCCCTTCGCGCGCACCAGAAGGCCGAGATGGAGAAATGGTGGCCGATCATCCGGGCGGCCGGCATCGAGGCGGAATGATCGGCCGGCCGGCGTCGAGCCGAATGTTCGCCAGTCAGGTGGTTAGTCCCGAAAAATTGACAGACTTTTCGGACAAGATCACACGCAAAGACAAGAAGATGGGGAGCAAAATCACTTCGATCTGAAGCGATCCTGCTCTAATGCGCGATCTCGCCGTCACGGCCCGCGACCCAGGTTCGCACGACTTCTATCTCCTTCGGCTCGATCGCCACCATATCGGCGCGGCAGCCGGGAGCCAGCCGGCCGAGCCGATGATCGAGACCCAGAAAGCCCGCCGGATGTGCCGACGCAAACCGCAAAGCGAGCTCGAGCGGAACGCCCAGGAGGCGCACGCAATTGCGCACCGCCGTCGCCATATCCAGCAGGGAGCCGGCCAGGGCTCCGTCGCCCCGCACGCACTTTCCGTCGCTTGCGGCGATTTCCTCGCCATACAGCAAGAATGTCGAATGCTTGCCGCCGACCGGCGGCATCGCGTCCGTCACCAATATGGGCTTGGCGGCTCCGCGCAACGCCAGCCGAAGCATGGCCGGATCGACATGCACTCCATCCGCAATCATGCCGAACCACGACCCCGAAGAACTCCAGCGCCGCCGCGATCGGCCCCGGCTCGCGGCTCGCCAGAGGGCGCATGGCGTTGAAGAGATGCGTAAACCCGGTCATTCCCTCCCGCATGGCGGCGTGCGTTTGCGCGTAGGTGGCCATCGAATGGCCAAGCGAAACCCGCACGCCGGCGCTGGCCAATTGCCGCACGAAACCTCGCGGCATCCGCTCCGGCGCCAGGGTGACCAGCACGACCCCGCGCCTGGGCGCGGTCAGCATTGCGGTGTCTCCGGCCGCAGGCGCGCGGATATGCCGCAAAGCGTGCACGCCCGGCCTTTCGACCGACAGAAACGGCCCTTCGAGATGGATGCCGAGCACGCCGGGCTCGCTGTCGATCACCTGCTGCACGGCGGCGAGCGCCGCCTTCGTCTTCTCCGGCGTGTCGCTGATCAGCGTCGGAAGCAAACCGGTGGTCCCGAAGCGACGGTGCGCCGCCGCGATGCTCCGGATTCCTTCGGGGGTCGTGACATCGTTGAAAAGAACGTCGCCGCCGCCGTTCACCTGCAGATCGATAAAGCCGGGCGCCAGCCAGCAATCTGCGGGCAGCGTGCGGACCGACATCGCCGCCGGCAGATCGGCACGCCGCACCAGCGCGACGATCTCCGCACCATCGACCACGACGGCGGCGGCGCGATGCACGGACGTGCCGTCGAACACGCAGTCCGCCGCGATTGCGTGCTGCTGCTGCGTGCTCATCGGGTGCGCGTCACCTTCTGCAGATGGCGGGGCTCGTCGACGTCGGTGCCGCGCAGGGCGGCAAGGCGGATCACCAACGCGTAGAAACTCTGGATCAGGCACACGGCGTCCGCGTCGGCCTGGTCAGGCGCGAGGACCGGCAGCCGGTCGACCGTCGCCTCGTCGTTCGAGGTGCAGAACAGGGCCGCGCCCTTGGCCCGAAGTGCGGCCGCAAATTCGCGCATCCCCGCTGCGGCGGAATCCGTCGGCATGAACATGATCATCGGATAAAGCGGCGACACCAGGCTTATGGGACCATGCTGGAATTCGGCGCTGCTGAACGGCTCGGCATGAAGATTACAGGTCTCCTTCAGCTTCAGCGCCGCCTCGCGGGCGATCGCCAGCGTCGGCCCCCGGCCGATGGTGACAAGGCTGTTGGCTTTCGACAAGGCGCCGAGCGATGCGCCCCAATCGAGCGCGCATGCCTGCATCAGGCGATCGGGCAGCCGCTCGAGCGCGCCGTACATATCCGCGTCCTCGTTCCAGGCAGCGGTCATCCGCAGCAGCATGGCGAGGGCGGCGATAAAGGACTTCGTGGCCGCAACGCTCAGCTCGGGGCCTGCCGCAAGCGGCAAGGTGACGTCGCAGATCGCGGCCAGCGGACTCGTGACGTCGTTGACCAGGGCGACCGTGATCGCCCCGGCCGATCTCGCCATGCGGCTGAACTCGGTCAGATCATCGCTCTGTCCGGATTGCGAGATCGTCAGCACCAGCTGACCCTTCAGCCTCTGGGGCTGGCGGTACACGGTCGCGATATTGGGCGCCGCGGCCGCAACGGGAATTCCGAGATAGCGCTCGATCAGATGCTTGCCGAAGGTCGCCGCATGGGCGGAGCTGCCGCGCGCGCAGGTCACCACCACCTGCGGCGGATGACGCCGGCAACGGGAGACCAGGTCCTGCACCGCCTGGCGCGAGGCCTCCTGCCGGCGCACGGCCGCGGGTGCGTCTTGCAGCTCCCTCGCCATCCCAGGACCACCGGCACTCATGACCCCTCCCCTCTCGTGCGTTCGGCGCTGCGCATGTTCCAGAACTAAGTCCGCATTAGGCCGCGGCGGATTCGGCGGCCACACGCGCAAGCTGGAGCGCGCCGTTGAGGGCGTCTCCGGCCGATTGAACCAGACGCGCCTTGGTGCCATCCGACAACCACGATCGCATGTGGTCTGCCAACCCTCCCACCAACGCGATGTGCTCGACACCCAGCGCGACAAGTCGCGCCGCCAGGGCATCGATATGGGCGGCCGCCGCGCGCATGATCTCGATCCCGACCCTGTCGCCGGATCGCGCGTGCTCGATCACAAGCGGCGCAAGGGCGCCGAACTCGCGCGGCGAGGCGATTGACGCCCACCGCACGATCGCATGCGGGTCGGATTGAAATGGCTCCAACGCGCGCTCGAGCAGCGTGGTCGATTCGATACGCCCGTCGTGGGCCCACAGGACGCGGCGCAGGAGCTCGCGACCGATCCAGGCGCCGCTGCCCTCGTCGGAGACGTTCAGGCCCCAGCCGCCCACGCGATGCTGGCGGTCCCTGAGCTCGGCCCAGCCGATCGTGCCGGTGCCGACCACCACCACGCCGCCATCGCGGCCCCCATGCGCCCCCACGCAGGCGGCATGCGCGTCGGACGTGAGCACGACGCGCCCGAAGGGATGCTTCAGCCGTTGTGCGGCGGCGAGATCGGCGGGTTCGCTGGCCCCTGCGAGCGCGAGGCAAGCCGTGGTCCGGGACAGGTCGCGGGAAGAAAGCCCTGCCTGCTCCAGACAGGCTTGCGTGGCCGCAAGAACGGCGGCAAAACTGACGTCCAGTCCCAAGCGAATGTTGGCAGGGCCGGCCGCGCCCTCCCCCAGCTTGGCCCCCGACGGCGCACACAATCGGGCGCGGCATTGGGTTCCACCGCCGTCAACCCCGAGGAGTAGCGAGTCGGATCGCATTGGCCACTTTTGGTCGCCCCGAGGTCAACGCGCAAGAACGATTTCGGGTCAAGGATGTTGTCATCGACACGGAAGATCGGAGCACGAACCATGGACACCGAACGGGCCAGTGCACGATATTCGGGCCTTGACCTCTGGAATCCCGACGAAATTCTCGACGCCTTGATCGAATCCCAGCTCGCGGCGGTGGCCGCCACGCGGGCGGCCCGGCCGGCCCTGGAGCGCGCGGCCCTCGCCATGGAGGCGCGCCTGCGATACCGGGGGCGCCTGGTTTATGCCGGGGCCGGGACGTCCGGTCGCCTGGCGGTCCAGGACGGCGCCGAATTGATGCCGACCTTCAGCTGGCCCGAGGAGCGGCTCGTCCTGCTGATGGCCGGGGGCCGTGACGCCCTGGTGCGATCGGTCGAAGGGGCGGAAGACGAGAGTCATCTGGCGGCGCAGCTCGTGCAACAACACGTCGTCGACAGCCGTGACGTGCTGATCGCGGTCGCGGCGAGCGGAACGACGGCGTTCACGGTGACGTGCCTGCGCGAAGCCAAACGGCGGGGTGCGTTGACGATCGGGATTGCAAACAATGCCGGCACGCCGATCCTGGAGGAGGCCGATCACCCGATCTGGCTCGATACCGGAGCCGAGCCGATCGCGGGCTCGACCCGCCTGAAGGCCGGCACCGCTCAGAAAATTGCGCTGAATTTGCTGTCGACGCTGCTGATGATCCTGCTCGGCCGCGTCTACAACGGACTCATGGTGGATGTGCAGGCGGTCAACCAAAAGCTCGTGCGGCGCAGCGAGAACATGCTGGTCCGATTGACCGGGTGCAGCCGGGAGGAGGGCCGCGCCGCCCTGCTGCGGGCCCATGGCAGCGTGAAGCTTGCGCTCATGCTGCTGCATGGCTGCGATCCCGAACGCGGTGCGCAATTGCTCGAGCAGGTTCAGGGCCGGCTTCGATCGGCGCTCGCCTTGATCGGGCCGCGCAGCACGGACGCCGCCTAGCGCAAGATCGCTTCACAGTACGCGCGAGATGCCGGTCCATGGTCCATCAGGCGCGGGATTTGCGTGGCGTGGATTTGTTTACCTGAACGCGAATTAGGGCCGCCGCTTAGGGATCGGGTAAGAGGACACGGCGCAAATTTGGAGCACAAACGGGTTCGCAAGACGCTGGTTAACAATGACCAACACGCATCTTCAGGATTTCGTTACCCAGACCGCCACCAGGGGCCAGGTCACGTTCGGCGACGTGCGCCGGCTCCAACGGGACTGTCTGCCGCACGGCATCAACGCCGGCGAGGAAGCCGAAATCCTGATCTGGCTCGATGGCAAAGTCGCTCGTGCCGACAAGGCTTGGTCGCAATGGCTCGTCACCGCGGTCGCGGATTTCGCGCTCAGGAACGAGCTGACCGACGACGGCATCGCGGACTGGCTCAAGCGCCTGATGGCCACCACCGGCCGGTGGGCCACGGTCGGACGGCGGATCGTTCGGGAAATCGACCGCGCAAAGCGTCTCTCGCGCGCGGGCGTTGCCTTGCGTGCTGAAGAGACCGGCACATCGGAAGTGGCCCCGGTCGTTCCGGCGGCTGAACCAGAGGCGCATGAAAAGCCCACGAAGGTGTCGCGCCGGCGAAAGAGGCCGATCAAGTTCAGGTCGCAAAAAAAATCGACGGCGGCCAGGATCAGCCGGTCGAGGCAACGGTCGCGGCGCGAGGCCTGGCCTTCGACCATACCCGCGCCCCTGGTCTGGTCGTCAGGAATGACCTGGAAGCATATGTCCTTCCAGCTCGCCGCTCCTTGTGCCTAGCTCTCGTGAGTTGTGGCTTTGGGGAGATAAACGGCCCGCGCGAGATCGATGTCGGCGTGAGCCGTTGACGAGGCGCAGCCTTGGCGGCCTCTAGACCGCCATCTCAGATGGGGCCACCCTCCGATTCTGGTTGCCAGTTACCGTCAAACTCCAATTTGATGTCTCACGGGCGGTCCAACTTTGCCGCATTTCCCGAATTTACTGTAGACTGTCACATGGGGATTCGGCCTGCCGGGGCAGGCCGACAGGCCACGATAGCAGGACGGGGAACTCTTGGTTCGAGTCGGTGCGGGGTCGATCGCCGCGGCGTTCGCGGCGCTCACAATTGGCATTAGCTTTTACGCGGGGTTGACGCACGGCACCGGGCTGGCGAACGCCGGACTGCGCGCCGGGGCCCGCGGCGTTTCGGCTTTCGGTACGAACCATCCGAACCTGTTCGATCGCCCCACCGCCACGCTTGAGTCGGACGTCCCGGACAGTTTCCGCCTGCGCCTGGCGAGCCTTGAAACCGGAAACGATTCCCGACCCGCGTTCGGTGAGCCGGACAACCATTCGACACCGACGGTGCGTTCGTCCTTCGGCGAACGTTTCTCGTTCGACCAGGCCAGCCTGCCCGGCCGGTCCTTGCAGCCCTCGCAACCCGCGGCGTCTTTCGACGACCGTTTCAACGGAATGATCACAGAGGCCAGCGCCCCGGTCCGCTCCGCCGCGGATGCGCCGCGTGTCCCCGCGCCGCGCGTTGCGGCGCTCTCCGGCGCCGCGTGCGGCGGCGCGTTCCGTGCTCGCCCAGGCCGCGCCGAAGCGGGCTCCGGCAGGGACGTTCCAGCTCGCCAGCGCGTCCGACACGCCTATTCCCACCGCCTACGCGCCGGCCGATTCGAGGAACGATCCGGCGATCCCGGATTCGGTCCTGAGAGATCTGACGCCGAAGGATTCGAACCCGCTCGCCGGCGTCGATAACGGCCGCACCGCGATCTACGACATCACGGCGCATACGGTCTATCTGCCGGACGGGCAGCGGCTGGAAGCGCATTCCGGGCTGGGCGGCCACATGGACGATCCGCGCTATGTCGACGCGCGGAGCACCGGGCCGACGCCGCCGAACGTCTATAAGCTCACGTTGCGCGAGCGGATCTTCCACGGCGTGCGCGCCATCCGTCTCAATCCGGTCGACGGCGGCAAGATGCACGGCCGCGACGGCATGCTGGCGCATTCCTACATGCTGGGTCCCAACGGCCAGTCCAACGGCTGCGTGTCGTTCGACGACTACCCGGCGTTCCTGAACGCGTTCCTGCGCGGCGACGTCGATCGCCTCGTCGTGGTCGAGCATCTCGCGGACGTGCCCGCCCCGAAGACCGCCTCGGGCTGGATCGCCAACACGCTCAAGGATATTTTCCGGCGGTCGTGAGCACGCGGCCGCGCGCCGTTTCGTGCCTGGCCGTTCGGCCGCCGTGATCCGCGCACAGGCCGTGGCCTATCGGCGTGATGATCGTGCCGGCAGGTGACGCGCGGCCCGGTGATGGCAGGCGCCGGGGCGAGACCTTCCAACGGCTCACGCCGCCGTGCCGCGCCGACTCTCCGCCGTTCTTGATTGCTCCGCTTCCTTTTTGCGTGGCAGGAATGCCGGAAGGCGCAGCGGGCCATCTTTGTTTTCCGGCGGCCGCGGCGTCGCCTCGGGCGGCTGCGGCAGGCGCGGCGCGACGTGGCCGGCGCGCACCGCCTCGGCCAGCCGGAGCAGCTCGCCCAGCACCGAAGGGATTCCCGTGCCGACGTCTCTCGCCATTGCGGCCAGGGAGCTGTTGAGCTCGCGCGCTTCGGGAACGATCGCCGCCGCCCGCTCCGTTGCGTCGCAAAGCCCGGCGATGCCGGGTGCAAGCGCCAAGGCGGTGTCTTCCAGCCGCTTCTTGATCTCGTTGATCTCGCCCGCGGCGCGCTCGCGCTCGCGCCGATCTTTTTCCACGGAAAGACGGGCTTCCAGCTCCGCAATTTGAGCGGTGAGGGTCGTCACATCCGTGGCGAGCGTGTCGCGTTTGACGCGCGCGCGCTTGAGATCGCGGCTCAGATTGTCCACCAGATCGTTGTTTCCGAACATTTGTTTGCTCCGCCTTGGGCAGCCGGACTGCGAACCGCGAGCCGACACATTGGAAGGCTCGAGCCGAGCCGACCATAACCGCTGCGTCACGCGCCGCGTGACGATGCTCAAAGAGAAACGGGGAGCCTTGGCGGGCAATGCCCGTCGCTCTTCCACGACAGCATCAAGCTTGCGGGCGCGCTCCGAGCGTTCGTCCGCAGCGGCTGTGCGGACAACGGAATCCGTCGGCGACATGGCTCCCTCCCGCGAATCAACTCAGGCGAGAATCATAGGCTCAATTGCGTCGAAATTGGTGGTAGCGGCCGCCGCCGAGGTCGTGAGAGTCGATGGTACAGTTGTGCGGAGATGCGGGCGCGGTAAATCTGTAGGAGTCGCGGTGCACGACGCGATGAAGATGACGGCCCCATTGCCGAACGGGACCCCGTGCGACATCCTAGAAACCACAATACCGCCGCGACCTGTCGACGGCGGCTGCGACGCAGGGAGGAGCGCATGACGAAATCGCTGCTGGTGTCGGGGATCGCAAGCGCGGTTCTGTTCGTGGCGGGAGCAGCGCTCGCCGCCGATATTCCGGAGGCGTGCAGCAGCTACACGCCCGCCGTGACGGGCGGGCCGTTGCCGCCGCCGGAGTCCGACACCGTCGTCATCCGGTGGCTCGGCAATGCCAATTTCGAATTCGCCCACAAACGCAAGGTCTATCTGTTCGACGCCTATTTCGATCGCACGCCGCGGGCCCACAAGGTCGGCTTCACCGCCGCGAACGTGTCGAAGGCCGAAGCGATCTTCGTATCGCACGCGCATTTCGATCACATTTCGGATATCGGCCCGGTCGCCCGGCAAACCGGCGCGCCCGTCGTCGGAGCGCCCATCACGGCGGAGACCGCAAAGAAGCTGGGCGTGCCGGAACAGCAGATCGTCGTCGCCAAGGGCGGCGAAACCATGCGTTTCGGCGACGCCACGGTGGAGATCGCGCTGGCGCAGCATTCGACCATCCAGGCCGGCCTCACCGACATTTACGCCAGCCTCTACCAGAACGATGCGCCGCCCTATTCGGAGGAGGAGAAGAGCGAGCTTGCGCGCGTGCGCTCGCTCGGCACGTTCGACCCCAAGGTGATAACCGAGGGTACGCTGGCCTACGGGCTGGTCTTCCCCTCGGGCTTCAAGGCGGTGCTCATCGGCAGCGCGGGACCGATCACGCCGGGCGTGCGCGCGCTTGCCGAAAAGCTCGGGCCGGTCGACGTCGCCATCGTCGCCTATCAGGTTCACGCAGTCGCCGACACCCAGATCGGCTACACGTTGCCGTTCATCGAATTGTTCAAGCCGAAGCTCTTCCTGCCGGCGCATCACGATGCGAACCCGCCCGCCTGGGTCGATCTCGGCCTCGAGCCGCTGTTCGACAGGCTACGCGCCAACATGCCGAACACGGCCTTCCTCGCGCCGCTCTATCGTTCTCCGATCTGCATCGCGGGCGCCGGTCCGGACAAGGGCAAGGTCGTGTCGTTCAAGTACTAGGGATTCGGTCCCGGGGGCCCGCCGTCGTGGCGCAAAACCGAAATCGCGCGATGCGGGGCGTGAGTCCGTTATCGCCGAAAGCCGGAAGCAAATCCGATGTCCACAGATCGATGGATCCGCGTCAATCCGAGGAAGTGCGCGATTTTTCCGTGCGCCTGATCCGGCGCCGAACAGGGGGACTGTCCCTGCAAACCGCCGAATGATCAGGCGAAACGTCGTCGAAAAAACAGGGATCGGGACGCATTTATCAGGGGTCGGGCCTGATAAATACAGGAATTTGCAGGCGATCTGCAGGAAAGCCCCCTCCGAGCATGCGGTGCCGTGGAGGAGCGGGAAGACCTGTCAAAGCGATAGCTCGCGGCGCGCTGGTGCCCTTCCTCTCAATCGACCACGCGCGGGCGATCCTCGGGCGACGCGCCGCGGAAGAACCGGCGGTTGGAGCAGACGAACCGGTGTCGGCCGAAACGCAAAGCGCCCGCGCGGATTCCCGGCGGGCGCAATTCCGACTGTGGATTTTCTCCTACACGATTTTGGTCGGCTCGTCAAAAAAACGGGTGTCAAGAGTCTTGGTGAGCCACGGCGGCGTTGAAGTTCGAATAAACCTTGGGTGGACAAAGGCGCGGACCGCACCGTGCTCACGTGCCCTGAACGGCGCAGGACCCCGACGTGAAGTCGCCGGCATGTCATGAAACCACCGTCATTGACGCGCGTCGATAGCTTCAAGAATCTTGATAAACATGCAAACTTCGGGGTATATGGCACGCAAGCGGCAGCCGTGCAGCGGACTTTACCCGTAGAACCCCTGCGGCACGTATTGCAACCGTCCGTCCAAGAACTGCACGATGATTCCACGTTGAAGCTCAAACAAGAAAAGTTACTTGAAAATGTGCTGCAGTCGCTTCTTTGTCTCTTACAAACTATTTTGTCTTGTTCTTTCCCGCAACTGAAACAACCCTTGGAGTTTAATCTTCTGGCGCCACTCATCGAATGACGTACGCGACTGCTCGGCAAGTAGCCAATCTTGCTGAAGACGCAGCATTTTTTTTCGGTTTTCAGGTTTGACCATCTCAAGACCATAACGACGAGCAGCCTCTTCTATGAGACCGCCAATAACACTGGAGTAATCGATATCTTCAGGGACTGGAAACAGGATGGATACTTGCGCTCTCAGCTGAAATGTCAGGCCGAGATCACTAAAGCCGATGTCGTTATAAATTTCGCAAAACTTCGCCCAAAGTTCTGACTCCTTCTCTTTCAGGTGATTCAACAATAGGTCAACCTGTTGATCGGTCCATTCTGCGATGCCATTCGAAGTAACTCCCGTAACTCTAGCTTTGACCTCCGCGGACCGTTTTTTCATGCGTTCGAACCGGTTTTCCGGTTGCCACATTGCGAAGTGAAATGCCTTTTCGTTCGAAAAGCGAAAATCGACGACACCAGCGCGATAATGACGTTTGTCTTGGCCATTATTTCTAAAAAAACCGGGAAACAGCTCCACGATATGCGCCATAATGTGGTCATTCATCGCATTGGTGATGAAGCCCTCGTTGTTCTCGGCATCGAGATAGGCTCGCCACTGGTCCGGATAGCGCTCCTGATAGGAAGTAATCAGCCGATCGAGCTCTTCAGGAGACCACTCCTTGACTCCAAGCCATCGTCCGGGAACCGTCGAACGGACCTTAAACGGCTTCTCATCACTCGCGTCAGTCATGCGCCCTTCTTCCGTTTATATAAAACGCCCGTTCGTCCATTCGGCCGCGCCCGAGTGGCAATACGTTGCCTTGGCGTATCGCTGGCCACCAGACAATGATTGCGAAAGTACCTTTACCGCTCGCGGCGCATCGGGCCGGATCAGGGGATTCATAATCCCCCTGATGCCGCCATCACGTGATCGCAAAGAGCGAAAAGCCATTCGCCACCTCGCGACGCCCCGCCCGGCCGTAGCCGTCCGCCCCACATCAGCCGCCACGCGATCCCCCTCGTCTCTACGCGGGCATCACCTGTAACATTCTATGCACGCATTGCGGGAAATCACAAGTCTAAATTGAACGACATCGCTCATGCGCGTCATGCAAAAGATCCCTCGACCCCCCACGGCAAGCGTAGGGCGAGCAAAGGCGCGAAACGCGCCGGGCCCACGCGACCTGAACGGTGCAGGTCGGCGACGTGAGGTCGGCGGCGTATCATGAAAATGGAGGGCACGCTTGGCTTGGCCCACCCCGCGCTGGCTGAAGGCGCCCGCAGCGGCAACGCGATTCGCCGCCCCCGCGGCGCCCCGCCCGACCACAACTGCCCGCCCTACATCAGCCGCCACGCGATCCTCGCTCATCTCCAGGCTGTGCAACCCTTTAACATGCTACGCACGCAAACGGGAAACACAAGTGAAAGATTGAACAACATCGTTCATGCCCGTCACATGCAAAAGCCGTCGCATACAATTCAGCATTGAATCGAATTGCAAATCGGCGCCGACAGACGGCGATGCGCTATGGACAACCGCGTCGGCGCGTTCCGCCGCAGGCGACGCGCGCGCTCACCGTACGGAGCAGCCATGGCGCACGCGGTGCGCCCGCACCGGCGAATTGAGCCGGGCGTCGCGGACGGCGCGCATCGCCGCCGCGCTCACCGTGGTGTCGCCGAGATATCGCGACGTGAACGGGTCGGTGACGAAGGAGGCGTCGGCGATCGTGCCGGTGGTGCGGTCGATGCGGGTAAAAGTGCCGGTCGCGGTGATCGGGTTGCCGGCGCTGGTCATCCCGGTCTGCGCGGTCGACGCCACGCCGATCGACGCGATGCCGGCCTGCGCCAGCGTCATCACCTCGCCGGGATCGGCGACGCCGTCGCCGTTCTGGTCCGCCCAGACGCGCAGCTGCGCGAAGACCGGATCGGGTTTTGGGGGGGTAGCGTTTCACCATTGAAATCGAAGTTCGACGAATTTTGTTCTGCTTGAGTTGGCCAGTTACGGGGACCGGTCCCATTCAAATCCCTTGTTCCCCAAATGGCATGCATCAGTTCATGTATTATCGTGATTTCCGGAATCTCTTTCACAAACATACCCTTGTCATTGAAATAATATGTATTATCAATAGCTGAAAGATTAAACCCTGCCGTATTCTGGCGTGGAAAGCTGAGTCCGGGAGCGTCATTTGCAGTCTGAAACAGGAGTATTCTTCCTGCCGCTGCACCATCCTCTAAAATTGAGCGCGCCAGCGGAGAGACGTCATAAAGGTTCTGAATATAATCTACAATTGTTTGTTGTTGGTCAGCCCAGAATGGAACGCCGAGATTTCCAGGTATGGTTCCATCCTGCGGTCCCGCCCAGAAGGTAATGGCCGCCCGCACCACATCCCAAGTCATGGTCCACTCCCCGATAGATGTCTATTTGGAGATTGATTTGCGTCGATACGCATCACTGATCGATTCCGATATCAAAAGAAGCTCACGTTCACCTTTGGCATTAATCCGAATATTTCCGGCCACCATCCCGTGTGCGCCCGGTCGTAATTCAATATCACAATCTGATGCCGGCGCGACAATCTTGATACTTTCTTCCACATCTCCTTTTAATACCTGTTCGACCCGCGCGATGCCGACATAGGAGTAGGCATAAATATCATCTTCTTTTGGGATCCCATTAACCCGTGGATCGCCGACAATTTTGGTTATTGTAATAGTCGCCACTATACTAGCTTCGATCTGTTTCGGAAATTCATCGAAGAAAATCGTTCCCTGAGAACTCGGGGACCGGCACGCGACGGCGTTGGTGCAAGTTAGAGCCACTGCAATTACGATCAGAGTTTGAGCCATTTCAAATATCAAGTTTCGCTGCCGCACATGTCCTCGTGTTTGGCCTGCCCGGCCGGGCAACGGACCACGATGTCGAACCCTGCTGCTCGCACGCTTCCAGGTGTTGCGGTCCGCCTCCATCGCCCTATAGGCTAAATCGGTGACGAAGGAGGCGTCCGCGATCGTGCCGGTGGTGTCGTCGATGCGGGTAAAAGTGCCGGTCGCGGTGATCGGGTTGCCGGCGCTGGTCATCCCGGTCTGCGCGGTCGACGCCACGCCGATCGACGCGATGCCGGCCTGCGCCAGCGTCTTCACCTCGCCGGCATCGGCGACGCCGTCGCCGTTCTGGTCCGCCCAGACGCGCAGCTGCGCAAAGACCGGATCGGACGCGTCGATCACGCCGTCGCCGTTCGTGTCGTATTGCGCGAGCGCCGCAAAGCCGGAATTGTTGTCGCTGCCGACCAGATTGCGGATGTTCCGGATCGTGCCGTCCGCGTCCGCGATCGCCAGGATGCCGGTCGACGGCTGCACCCATCCGGTCTTCACCGCAAAGCCGGTGCCGAACATGTCGAACATCGGCGCGACGCCGCTCTCGGCCGTGAGCGCGATGCCGCCGCCGCCGAGATCGAGCACCAGCGGGTCCTGGAAGCCGTTCTGGGTGAACCAGATCTCGCGCCCCATCTTGAACGTGGTGAAGATATTGTCGAAGGGCGATTCCGGCTTCGGCTCGAGCAGCCGGAAGGCGTTCTGCGCCGCGCGGCCGACGAAAATGCCGGCCGTCTGCTCCGACAAGGCCACGTCCGGGCCGCCGACGTAATTCGCGACCGTCGTGATGTCGCCGAGCGCGTCCTTGATCAAGAGGTCGCCCTCGGTGTCGAGGCCGTAGCGCGTGCCGTCGGGCCCGACGATCCATCCGCTCTCGGAGTTGAGCGAGCCGACCGCGCCGTGCTCGACGCGGCCGTCAATGGTGGCGATGATGTCGTAGGACGTGGCGCCCGTGACCAGGATGTCGTCGGAGATCGCGACCTTGTCGTGCCCGGAGCCCAGGTTGACGATGCTGCCGGCGCCGGCGTGGCGGACGACATCGTCGCCGTTGCCGAAGTTGATCTTGAGGTTCTTGACGTCGCTGTCGATCGTGTCGTTGCCGTCGCCGAAGTCGACCTCTTGCCAGGAGGAGGCGTCGGGGCCTTTCAAGATAACGGTGGCATCGCCCGGATCGTCCTTAAGGACCGTGAAGCCCTTAAATACGGTATCAAGCCCCTTGATTTTGTTGTTCGTAAAATCGACCCCTTTGCCCACTGGCCTGAGGTCAAGAATGTCCTGTCCGATGACCTTTCCGTCTGCGTCCTTGTCGGCGACTCCGCCAGCATCGATTTCCTGTACTGCCTTAAGAGCGTCTGCGTAACCCGGGCCGACCAAAACCGTATCGGCATGGGTAGTCAGCTTGATCTTGTCAATCGAATGCAGCCAGTCCTGACTGCCGTTGCTCTTCGTGATCTGGATCAATTGGTCGCTGAGTTTTTGCGGGTCCTGAGCGGCAAGGTCGATGGTGACGCTGAATTGCAGCTGCGAGTAATCGACCGTGTCGGTCCCGTCCTGATTGG
This sequence comes from uncultured Pseudomonadota bacterium, assembly GCA_963791155.1. GTDB lineage: Bacteria > Pseudomonadota > Alphaproteobacteria > Rhizobiales > Xanthobacteraceae > JAVDCA01. The sequence goes on along the minus strand of CAWBRI010000012.1, from coordinate 3,386 downwards.
CCGACAGATTGATGTCACCACCATCGAGAATGTCGTTGCCTGCGCCACCGATCAGCGTGTCATCCTCGGCGCCGCCGCGCAGAATGTCGTCGCCGGAACCTGCGGTCAACGTGTCGTTGCCGCCACGGCCCCAAATGATGTCGTCGCCATCGCCTGCGGTGAGCGTGTCATTTCTTGAACCGCCGATGATGATCTGGCCACTACTGCCAGCAAACGTCAGGATCGGGTTAGAAGGATCGCTCGTCTGCAACGAATATTGGAGTGGCCCGTACTCTGTGTTAGGAAGAGTAGGATTGATGTCGCCGTTGTAGCCGGACGTGTTCCCTTGATTGAACCCCGCTCTGACTGCCCCCTGTCCGCTGGTGTTTGGAGTGGCCCCGCCGAACAGCTGATCGAGCACTGTCTGGTCCGGAGGACCCGCAAGAGCAGCGCCGGCAAGGACCGCTAGATCGCTCGCTGTGGTCGCAAATACCGCCTGAATTCTTCCGCTTCCATCGACGGCAACAGTCAAGCCATTCACGCTTGAAAGAACCTGACCGGATGGAAAATCCCCAGGCTGCTTTCCAACAAATGGAGCGTATGATGTCGCTAAGAACGCATAACCTGTGCCAGGAGTAAAAAACGATGATATTGCGAATAAGTTGCCGGGAAAAAGATCGGCTAATCCTTGGCGGGTCCAAGCTTGCGCGGCCGACGCAAGCATATCATCGTTGCTGATCAGCCCGGTGCCATCACCTGTGGCATTGGCTAAAATAGCGTTGTAGGCGAAACGAGCGACTTGTTGCGATAGATAGTAGATGCCAGGATACTGGCTGAAATCGTCCTGTAGGAACCGATTGGCCGCGAAAGCTGCCCCGCCTGTTAAGCCACTAAATGTGGCTATCTTCGCCTGTTGCAGCGCTTGCGCGCTTCCAGTCATTGCGTAGTAGGTAATGTAAAAGCCCGCTCCATCGCCTGCCTTGAGCATGGAATCGAGAACGCCCAACTCTTCTGGCGTCAATACCACACTGCCGTTTTTTACGACGGGATCTGACATTGTGGTTCTCCACTCTATGTCGGTTTCAACGATATCGTTTGGATTCGAGAAAAGACTTCGCTCGCCCGATCATCTCCCGCCACTTTGGCAAATTATCGCGGTGAAAGCTGACCTCAACATCGAATCTCTCGAATGGGAATCGAAGGGCGCACCCGATACCCGGATATGAGTTCTCATGACATTGAATTTGCAGCAAAAGATCGTCGTCAAACGGCGCAACAAATTGCGATCCGGTCGGAAACGCAGGTGGATAGCAGTTTGGGCGCCCATGCGGCTCATAAGCCCATAGTCCGTTTCCGACTGGAGCGCCGCGACATTTTCTGAGAGAATCACTCAGGCTGCGCAGCGACCTCATTGAAAAATCGCTTTTAAGAGAAATCAAAAGAACTCCGTCGCACACGCTCTCGCTGCGGCACGCGCGGCACGCCAGGGATGTCTTCGTGGAACCGACCGCTCATCACGACGGCTGAAAGAAGAGAGACGGGGAGGCCCGTTTCTAGGTCAAAACCGAAAGTGACGAGTTCGAAGCCGAGCTCGGTCTGCGCGCGAAAAAATTCAACATAAGCCCGTTCCAGGCGGAATCGGAGCAAACGCTCTGGCTCCAACTGGTGAGTTTGCGGCACTAGGCTGGTGGACCCGACAACTTCGATGTCGATGAGGCCTCGGTCGGTGTACCAGGTTGTGAGCTCCCGAATTGGATTGAACGGTTGAGCCGATGCCTCGCCCATCGTCGCGGCTGCAAAAAAAATGAACTGCGCCGCTGCTACGGCGAGGAACAGAACCGCGGCTCGTTTCATGAGGCCATCTCGCATTGGCACGCACAAAAAGGATACGAGGGCCCACTTCCACTCCGCCCAGCCGCACTTGGTCGCCCCTCAGCCGCCATGTGCCCACTCAAGGTTCAACAGCGCCAACATGCTAGTTCGCGCTTCGGTAGCATCGCAAGCGATAATTGCATGAGAACATGAATGCGCGCGTTGCGAAATTTATCGAGCTTGAATCTTATTTGAGTTCAATGCCTAAGCGGTCCGAGGGCGCTCGCACACACTTGTGGATAAGTCACACCCACTGCTCACCCATTACGTGCGGGGCTTCGGCGGCGTGAGGGCCAAGCTCGCTGCGTCCGCGATAGCATTGCCCATCCGCAGACTGCCATGCGCATCGGACGGTGTGCGGGCATGCACGACGCGAGATCGCAGCAAGCAGCCTGCGCGAATCGCTCTACGCCACGTCAATGGGCAGCGACTGGCCCACCAGCGCTCGATGAAGCCGATTTCGTTGCCCGTGAAACTCTGCCAGACCGCGTTCGCCGGCTGCTGCGCCATCACCTGCACCGATGTCGGCTCGGCAACGACGTTGCGTTGCGCGTCGATCACCGAATGGCCGCTCGCGAGCCTCCAATAGGTGTTGCGAGCGGCGTCTGTGGTCCGGGAGACGAAATCGATGCCCATGGCGGCGCCGGTCGAACTCGGTGTCGACCAGGATCGGCACGTCCGCAGGCGCGGCCGGATCGACCGTCTTCAGGTTGCTGTCGACGTCTGGGAGCGAGCTTCGCCCGTCGGCTAATGGGGCCGGCGAGCAACAACAGATTGTCGCGTATCGTTCGTCGCCGATGTCGACCACCTTCGGTATCGACAGCTGGGCTTGGCGACGAAATCAGAGGTAGGACCATTGTCTGCGATCTCGATCGACGACGGCCAGTGGTTCTTCTTCCTGACTGAGGATCGGTGAGGACGGCAACCTGGCTCCCGCAACATCACGAGATCGCGATCATCTATCATTTTGCGGGGGGATATCGCGAAGCTGCCGCCAAGGCACTTCGTCATCCGGTCCAGATCGCGGATCGCTGGCACATCATGGAGAATGCCAGCCAAGTGTTCCTCGCGACGGTGCTCTGCATGCCGCCTTATGGCGCGCGTCCCGGAGGACTAATACAGATAATTAGCAGTTATGTATCTTTGCGACCCGCGTGATGACCTGCTTTCGAGCTAGTTCAAAACCGATGTGGCTGCGCGTTTACTTAGGTGCGAGGGCTGCAAGGATGCCAGCACCAATTACAGTGACAGTGCATTTAATTTCTCGCCGTCGCTCGCATCCGCCAGGGTCCGCGGTTTCGGTCCGCGCTTTCTCGGCTTGAGGCGGCGCTTGGTGGCGCGCTCGATGCGGGCCAGAAATCGATCGTCACCCAGCGGCCGGCCGATGGTCTCGGCTGCGCGCAGACGCGCGAACGCATCGGCATCCGGCTCCGCGGCAAGCAGCTCGGCAAAGCGCGGGAAGCGTTCGCGAATGGGCGCGCAGGCCGTGATCCCGTCGTCCTTGCCGGTGACATGCGCGCGCGTGCTCGCCCAGC
>CAWBRI010000011.1:0-15653 GCA_963791155.1 uncultured Pseudomonadota bacterium | reverse complement strand
AGAGCGGGATGACTTTTCTTCGAATTGTCATCCCTCTCTAGCTTATTGTTGGAGCATGATCTTTTCCGAAAACCGGTGCCCACTTTTCGGGATCATGCTCTAGGAGAGCCCCATGGCCGTTCACCCATCGACGCCGCCCAATCCGATCCTCGCCGGGCTCGCCTGCCGCTGTCCGCGCTGCGGCAAGGGAAAGATGTTTTCCGGCTTCCTCGGCCTCAAGCCGCGCTGCGAGGCGTGCGGGCTCGACTATTCGTTCGTCGATGCCGGCGACGGGCCGGCGGTGTTCGTGATCCTGTTCGCCGGCTTCATCGTGGTCGGCGCCGCGCTCGTCGTCGAGACGCTCTATCAGCCGCCGTTCTGGCTGCATGCGGTGCTGTGGCTGCCGCTGATCCTCATCACCACGCTGGCGCCGCTGCGGGCCGATGAAGGGTGTGCTGATCGCCCTGCAGTATCACCACAAGGCGGCGGAAGGCCGGCTCGAACGCCGAGGCGAGCCGTGACGTCCGACAGGTCGCTGCGGCGGGGGCTGCTGGTCCCGAGCATGGCGGCATTGCGGCGCGTTCGCGGTCCTCGTCTGGCTCGGCACCTGGCAGGTCCAGCGCAAGGCGTGGAAAGAGGCGCTGATCGCGACCGTCACCGAACGCTTCGCGGCGCCGCCGGTCCGGCTGCCGCCGCCCGCCGAATGGGCGCGGCTCGACCCGGCGACCGACGAGTTTCGCCGCGTGGCCTTTCGCGGCCGAGTTTCTCAACGACAAGGAGGCGCTGGTCTACACCACCGGCTCGAGCCTGCGCGGCGATGCGGCGGGCCCCGGCTATTGGGTGTTCACGCCGGCGCGTCTGCCCGGCGGTATCGTGATGGTCAACCGCGGCTTCGTGCCCGAGGGCCGCCAGGATCCGGCCACGCGGCCGGAAGGCCAGATCGCCGGCCCGGTCGACATCGTCGGGGTCATGCGATGGCCGGAGCACCCGGGCTTTTCACCCCGCCCGGCGATCCGGCGAAGAACCTCTGGTTTGCCCGCCATCCGGCCGCCATCGCGGACGCCAAAGGGCTTGGCCCGGTCGCGCCCTTCTATGTCGAGCAGGAATCGCCGGCCGTTCCGGGTGGACTGCCGCAGGTCGGGAAGTTGCAGCCATCGCTTCCGAACAACCACCTCGGGTATGCGCTGACCTGGTACGGCCTGGCCCTGGTGCTGGCGGGCTCGTTCGCGGCCTGGTTGGTCGGCCGTCGGCGCGGCCATTAACGGTGGGCGCCAAAGCCTTTCTTGTGCCGGGCGAGCCTTCCGACTAGTCTGCCGGCGAGGCCGGCGCGATCCCGGACGCCGGCGTTAACGATTGTGATTTCAATGACTTATTCGACCCTTGGGGCGACGGGATCGCCCCGTGCGGCAGCGCGAAGGCGCCGCCGCCGAGGACGGAACCGGTGCGCTACATCTCGACCCGGGGCGAAGCCCCGCCACTCGGCTTTGTCGACGTCACGCTCGCGGGCCTCGCCCGCGACGGCGGCCTCTATGTGCCGGAAACCTGGCCGCAGCTCGATCGCGAGACGATCGCGGGCTTCGCCGGCCGGCCCTATGCGGAGGTCGCGGTCGAGGTCATGCGTCCTTTCGTCGGCGGCGCGGTCGCGGACGCCGATCTCGCCCGCATGGCGCGCGAGGCCTATGGGACGTTCCGTCATCCGGCCGTGACGCCGCTCAGGCAGATCGGCGCCAACACTTTCATCCTCGAGCTGTTTCACGGGCCGACGCTCGCCTTCAAGGACCTGGCGATGCAGTTCCTCGCCCGGCTGATGGACCACGCGCTGGCGAGCCGCGGCGAGCGCACCACCATCGTGGTCGCGACCTCCGGCGACACCGGCGGCGCCGCGGTCGAGGCGTTTCGCGGCCGCACCCAGGTCGATCTCGTCGTGCTGTTTCCGAACGGCCGCATCTCCGACGTGCAGCGGCGGATGATGACCGGCGCCGAGGACGCCAACGTCCACGCGCTCGCGATCGACGGCACCTTCGACGATTGCCAGGCGATCGTGAAGGCGATGTTCAATCATCATGCGTTCCGCGATCGCGTCGGCCTCTCGGGCGTCAACTCGATCAACTTCGCCCGCATCGCGGCCCAGGTCGTCTACTACTTCGTCGCCGCCGTCGCGCTCGGCGCGCCGCACCGCAAGGTCGCCTTCACGGTGCCGACCGGAAATTTCGGCGACGTGTTCGCCGGCTATGTGGCGGCGCAGATGGGGCTGCCGATCGACCGGCTGACGGTCGCGACCAACGTCAACGACATTCTGGCGCGCACGCTCGCGACCGGCACCTACGAGGTGCGCGACGTGGTGGCGACCGCGTCGCCCTCGATGGACATCCAGGTGTCGTCGAATTTCGAGCGCCTGCTGTTCGAGGCCTGCGGCCGCGATGCCGCAGCCGGTGCGCGCCGCCATGGCGTCGCTCGCGCAGTCGCAGCGCTTCTCGGTCGGCGGGCCGGCGCTGGCGGCGATGCGCGCCCTGTTCACCGCCGATCGCGCCAGCGAGGCGGAAACCGCCGCGGCGATCCGCACCACCTTGCGCGAGACCGGCACCCTGGTCGATCCGCACACCGGCGTCGCGATCGCGGTCGCCGAGAAGGAGACGCGCGATCCGGCGATCCCGATGGTCGTGCTGTCGACCGCGCATGCGGCGAAATTCCCCGATGCGGTCGAGGCGGCCTGCGGGGTGCGGCCGCGATTGCCGGACTGGCTCGCCGATCTCGGCCGCGCGCCGAGAGCGCGTCACCGTGCTGCCGCCGGAACAGGCGGCGGTCGAACGTTTCGTTCTGGACGTCAGCCGTGCAGCGCGCGAAGGAGCAGCCGCATGAGCGTCGAGGTCACCCGTCTTGCCTCCGGCCTCGTCGTCGTCACCGACGCGATGCCGCATCTCGAGACCGCGTCGCTCGGCGTCTGGGTCGGTTGCGGCAGCCGCGACGAACAGCCGGACGAGCACGGCATCTCGCATTTTCTCGAGCACATGGCGTTCAAGGGCACGACGCGGCGCACGGCGCGCCAGATCGCCGAGGAAATCGAGGCGGTCGGCGGCGACCTCAATGCGGCGACCGGCGTCGAGATGACCGCCTATTACGCGCGCGCCCTGCAGGCCGACGTGCCGCTCGCCCTCGACGTCCTGTCCGACATCCTGACCGCGCCGGCCTTCGACCCCGACGAGATCGCGCGCGAGAAGAACGTCATCGTTCAGGAAATCGGCGCGGTCGAAGACACGCCCGACGACCTGGTGTTCGAATTTCTGCAGGCGACCGCTTATGCGGATCAGCCGGTCGGCCGCTCGATCCTCGGCACGCGGGCGACCGTGCGTTCGTTCGACGGCAAGCGTCTCAAGGCCTACCTGGCGCGACACTACCGGGCCCCCAATACGGTGATCGCCGCGGCGGGCGGTGTCGATCATCGCATGGTGGTGGAGGAGGCCGAGCGCCAGTTTGCGGCCTTCAAGGGGAGCGCGGGCGCGGCGCCGGAGGCGGCGAAGTTTCGCGGCGGCGTGCGGGTCGAGCCGCGCGACCTCGAACAGGTCCATATCGCGCTCGCGCTCGAAGGCGTGCCGCAACGCGATCCGTCGATCTACAGCCTCCAGGTCTTCACCAATGTGCTGGGCGGCGGCATGTCGTCGCGGCTGTTCCAGGAGGTGCGCGAGCTGCGCGGCCTGTGCTACTCGATCTACGCCTTTCATGCCGCCTATGCGGACACCGGCATGTTCGGGCTCTATGCCGGAACCGATGTCGCCGATGCGGCCGAGCTGATGCGGGTCGTGGTCGGCGAAATTTCGATGGCGGCGGAGTCGCTCACCGGCGCCGAGATAGCGCGCGTCAAGGCGCAGATGAAGGCAGGCCTCTTGATGGCGCTCGAAAGCTCCAGCGCGCGCGCCGAGCAGCTCGCGCGGCATATTCACATTTATGGGCGACCCATTCCGCTCGAGGAGATCGTCAGCCGGATCGACGCGGTGACGGTCGAAAGCGCGCGGGCGGCCGGACGCGATCTGATCGCGCGCGGCCGTCCGGCGGTCGCGGCGCTCGGCCCCGCCGGCCTCGAGAGCGCCGCTGCGATCGCCGAGAGCCTGGTTCGCAAGGTGGCTTGAGGATCGGTCGGTTGCATGGCGTTTTTTCGCACCGTCGGATTTGCCGAGACCTTGCCGACCGTCGACGGCCAGGGCGTGACTCTGCGCTTGCCGCAGATGGCCGAATTCGAGGAGTGGGTGGCGTTGCGGTCGGCGAGCCGTGATTTTCTCACGCCGTGGGAACCTACGTGGCCGGCCGACGACCTCACCCGCTCCGCATTCCGGCGCCGCCTCAAACGCTATGCCGAGGACTGGCGGACCGACCAGTCCTACGCCTTCTTCGTGTTTCGCAAGCAGGACAATGTGCTGCTCGGCGGCCTCACGCTCGCGAACGTCCGGCGCGGCGTCGCTCAGGCCGGCAGCATCGGCTATTGGTTGGGTATGAGGTTCGCGCGGCGCGGTTATATGACCGCCGCCGTCAAGGCCGTGTTGCCGTTCGCCTTCGAGACGCTCAGGCTGCACCGTGTCGAGGCGGCCTGCATTCCGACCAATACGGCTTCGATTCGTTTGCTCGAGGGATGCGGCTTTCTCCGCGAGGGCTATGCGCGCCAGTATCTGTGCATCAATGGAATCTGGCAGGACCACCTGCTGTTTGCGCGACTCAAAGAAAATGCCGGATAGGTCGTGTTCCGCACCTGCGGATAGAGCCGTGGCGGCGCAGGCCGGCCGCAGCCTTGGGCCTGCCACGGTTGGGCTGATATAGTTCGGACGGCCACAAATACGGACGGGACGATGCAGGCTTGGGGTCGAATTAGAGGAGGCGCGATCGGCGCGGCCTTGGGGCTGGCCGTGCTGCTGGCCGGCTGTTCGTCGTACGAGAGCCTGTTCGGCTCGAAGCCGTCGCCGGCCGTCTCGACGGGCACTTCGTCCTCATCCTCCTCATCTTCCTTCACCGACCGGTTCAACAACCTCATCCTTGGGACGCCGCCGAACACCGTTGCGGAGGGCGGGGGGGCGCCGCCGCCCGATATCGATTGCCCTGCTGTCCAGATTCGTCAGGGAGCTTCCACCTTCGCGCAGTCGGCGCAAGACACTGGAACGAACGCGTTGTCGCTGCGATTCCAGGCCAGTTTCGTGAAAACCGCGCGGGAATGCGCGTTGCGCGGCGGGAACGTCACGATGAAAGTCGGCGTGCAGGGCCGTGTCATCATCGGTCCCGCCGGCATGCCGGGTCCCCTCACGCTGCCGCTGCGCCTTGCCGTCGTGAAGGAAGGGCTCGAACCCAAGACGATCTGGACCAAATTCTATTCCGTGCCGGTGACGCTGCCGCCCGGCCAGCCCAATGTCTTGTTCACGCAAGTCGAGGAAGACTTGACCGTCCCCATGCCGTCGAACCGGGAGTTCGACCAATATGTGATTTATGTCGGCTTCGATCCCGAGAGCGCGGCGGTGGAGCAAAAGAAAAAACCTGCCAGGCCTTCGGCGAAGCCGAAACGGTAATCGCCGCTCACCCCGGTCTAAACCGAAATCCGCCGTTACCCCACAGCCTTCGGTCCGGCGCGCAGCCGGACGCTAGAGCATTGTCCGATCTGATTGAATTGGATTTTGCGATTCCCAAACTGATCAAATTGTGATTCAAACTGGCCACTGGGAAGGAGGCCAGCATGGATGGCGAAGCCCTATTCGGAGGATCTGCGCGAACGTGTTGTTGCGGCGGTTGAGGGTGGCCTGTCGCGTCGGAAGGCCGCCTCGTTATTCGGCGTAGGGATCAGTACGGTCATCAATTGGGTCCGGCGCTGGCGGGAGACAGGCAGGCTTGCGGCAAAGCCCATGGGCGGTGACCACCGGTCACGCTTGACGCGGGAGCGGGCGTGGCTGCTGGAGCGTGTCGAGGCGCAACCCGATGTAACGCTGGAAGAGCTTCGCGACGAGCTCAGGGAGCGTGGGATGACGGTCGGTTACGGGACCGTGTGGCGCTTCTTCGCGCACGAGAACATTACCTTCAAAAAAAAGCGTGCACGCGGCCGAGCAAGAGCGGCCTGACGTGGCCGAGGCACGGGCGCGGTGGAAGAACGACCAGATCAGGCTCGATCCGGCCAAGCTCATCTTCATCGATGAGACCGGCGCTTCGACTAAGATGGCGCGTCTTTACGGACGGGCCAAGCGTGGTCGCAGAGTCATCGGGCGCATTCCTTGGGGGCACTGGAAGACGGTAACCTTCGTGGCCGCTCTCCGGCTGGATGGTCTCAACGCCCCGTTCGTCATCGATTGCGCGATGAACGGGACGATCTTTATCGAGTATTTGCGGCAATGCCTGGTTCCCACGCTTAGGCCAGGCGACATCGTCATCATCGATAATCTGTCGGCTCACAAGCGCGATGAGGTGCGCCAGATCATCGAAGCGGCCGGCGCCGAGTTGCGTCTACCTGCCGCCCTACAGCCCCGATCTCAATCCGATCGAACAGGCCTTCGCGAAGCTCAAGGCTCACCTGCGCAAAGCAAAAGAACGCACCGTGCCCGCGTTGTACGACCGGATCGGAAACCTGATCGGCTCCTTCCAGCCAAACGAATGTCGCAACTACTTCAGAAAATCCGGATATGCTCCAACCTGATCGGATTCTGCTCTAGAGCATTTTCCACTCGGAATGAACCGGGATTCCGTCATGGCCGGGCTTGTCCGGTTCATGTGAAGTATAGGCCAAGTTTCAACTGATTTGGGTTTGCATCGATGGGCTGAAGAGGTTCGAGCAGCCGGTCGATGGGGCGTCTGTGCATGAGATTTGTGCGCACGAGTTGGGCGAACTCGAGGGGGCTGTGCACCGTCTTTTGCGCCGCCTGGGCCATGCGCAAGAGAAGAAACACGATCAGGGCGACGGCAATCTGAATGCGCACTGCGTTCTCGGAGACCCCAATGAAGCGCTTGATTCTCAAGGTTTGTTTGATCCAGCGAAAGAACAGCTCGATCTGCCAGCGCTGCTTGTAGAGATCTGCGATCTCCTGTGCTGGCGCATCGAGATCATTGGTGACAATGCGCAACATCTTGCCGGTCTCGATGACGACCCGGATCTCCCGGACCGGCACTTGCAGCGGGTTGTTGCGGCTGGCGGCCAGCCGCGCCGGCAGATGACCGATACAGTCGCTGACAATATTGCTGCCGTCAGGGACGCGGCTCTTGCACGCCACGGTGAATGGCGTGTTCTTCTTCAGCCGCGTCACAAAGCGGCAGCCGACGTCGTCGAGTTCCGCCCACCAGCGATAGTCGTAATAGCCGAGGTCGTAGACATAGGTCGCGCCAGCCTCAATCGGCATGGCTTGGGCCGCCGTGATGTCGTTCACGTTGGCCGGTGTCACCGCAAAATAAACCGGTCGATCAGCATTTGGATCATAGATGATATGCGCCTTGGCTCCATACACATTGGTCGAAAATGTCGCCCAGTCCTGGCTGAGGCGGGAGAGCCGTACACTCGTCGAATCAATGAGCAGCACCGCCTCGCCGGCTGCCCGTCGCAGCCCGCGATGCACTTGTCCCAGCATCTCGTTGAAGAGTTCGCTGAAAACCTGCCATGGTCTATCCCTATTGGCATCCGACATGGTCGAGCGCTTTACCGGGGCAGCGCCCAGATGATAGAGCCGCGTCTCGTGGCTCGCCATGCCGCCGACGATCTCCCGCAAGCCAATTGCGCCGCTGAACTGCCCGTAGAGCAACGCAGTGAGATGCCGCTTCGTCGTCAACTTGCGCGACCGTTCGTCGGCGCCATGCTTCTCAACAGATCGTTCCAACTTATGCCAAGGAACCAGCTTCAATAGACTGTGAAATACGCTATTCTGATGCAGCATGGCGTGGTCTCCCTTCCGTGTCTCGAACGCGGCCAAACGCTCGAAACGCAGAAGAATCCATGCCATGCGCCCTGTCCAACAAAATCCAACCGGACAGCCGTGGGACAAGCCCGGGCATGACGAACCATTGGGTCAATCCAATCGGGAAATGCTCTAATTCAGCTTGGCCTTCAGGTCCCCGATACCCCGGGTGACCAGGTCTTCGCCGACCTTGCCTTTGGCGGTTTCGGCCAAGATCCTTTCCGCCGCCCCCACCGCTGCGTCTGCGGCGGCGGCGCGCACATCGGCGAGCGCCTGCGCCTCGGCCTGCGCGATCTTGGTCTCCGCCATCTTGGTGCGGCGGGCGACGAATTCCTCGACCTTGGTTTTGGCCTCCGCCGCCATGCGCTCGGCTTCCTGCTTGGCGGCGACGATAATGGCGCCGGCCTCGCGATCCGCCTCGTTGCGGCTGCGCTGGCATGCGGCGAGCAGCGCCTGGGCCTCGTCGCGCACGCGCCTGGCTTCGTCGAGCTCGGCCTTGATGCGGGCACTCCGGGCGTCGAGCGCGCCCAAGATCATGCGGTGCACACCCATCTTGGCCAGCACGCCGAGAAAGATCGCGAACGCGACCGCGACCCAGAGTTCGCCCACGAATTCGGCGTCTAAGGACATGTCACATCCCTTATCGCTTGAGCGCCGCGTCGACCGCCGCGGCCACTGCCGGCTCCGACGCCGTGACGCCGGTCAGCCGCGCCACGATCGCGGCCGCCGCCTCTACGGCGATGCCGCGCACATTGGCCATGGCCGCAAGCTTGGTTGCGGCGATCGACTTTTCGGTGTCGGCGAGTCGTGCGTTGAGCTGGTCCTCGAGAATCTTGCGATTCCGGTCGGCCTCGGCCTGAAGCTGCTCGCGGGTCTCTGTCGAGATCGCATGGGCGCGGGCACGGGCTTCGGCGAGCGCCTTTTCATAGGCCGCCATGGCGTCGTCGGCTTCGCGCTTGAGCCGTTCCGCCTCGGCGAGGTCGCCCGCGATGTGGCTTTTCCGGTTCTCGATGATCCCGCCGACACGCGGCCGCACGAGCCTCGACGTAATCACATAGAGAGCGACGAAGCAGATCGCCAGCCAGAAGAGCTGCGACGGGAAGGTCTCGTTCTCGAACGGCGGGAACGCTTTGTGCGCGGAACCCGGCGCTTCGGTATGCGCGGTGGTCTTTTCAGCGGCCATCGGCCACTCCCCGACCTGCGGCGGACGTCATTCCGCCGACGCCTCAGAGCACGAACAGCAGGAGAAGCGCGATCAGCAGCGAGAAGATGCCGAAGGCTTCCGCCAGGGCGAATCCGAGATAAAGGGTCGTCGTCTGGCCCGCCGCCGCGGAGGGATTGCGCAGGGCCCCGGCGAGGAACTGACCGAATATCGTAGCGACGCCGACGGCCGCGCCGCCCATGCCGATGCACGCAAGGCCGGCGCCGAGGAATTTAGCTGCGAGGGGATCCATGATGAAACTCCTTTCGAGAGGGACTGGATTGAGGAAAAGCTCGGAGGACTTGCGCCTCAGTGTCCGGGGTGGATCGCATCGTTGAGATAGATGCAGGTGAGAATGGTGAACACGTAGGCTTGCAGGCAGGCGACCAGCAATTCGAGCGCGGTCAGCGCAACCGTGAATATGAGCGGCATCGTGGCGCCGAGCCAGCCGAAGAAGCCGAATGCGCCGATCATGCTGACGAAGCTCGCCACCAGCTTGAGCGTGATGTGACCGGCGAGCATGTTGGCGAACAGTCGCACGCTGTGCGAGATCGGACGCGACAGGAACGACAAGAGCTCGATGAACACGATCAGCGGGAGAATATAGATCGGGATTCCGCGTGGCACGAACAGCCTCAGGAAGCCCAGGCCGTTCTTCCAGAAGCCGTAGATGATGACGGTGAACCACACCAGCAATGCGAGCGAGGCGGTGACGATGATGTGACTCGCCACCGTGAACGTGAAGGGGATCAGCCCGACCACGTTGGAAATCAGAATGAACATGAACAGCGAAAACACCAGCGGGAAGAACGTGAGTCCCTGCTCGCCGGCGGTGCTGCGGATCGTGTTCGCGACGAATTCGTAGGACATTTCCGCGAGCGATTGCATGCGCGTCGGCACCAGCCGCCGTCCCATGGTGGGGCCGAGCATCAGCGCCGCCGTCAGGGTGACCGCGAGCACCATGTAGAACGCCGAATTGGTGAAGTGGATCTGCTGCCCGGCGATCTTTACGACGGGGAAGAGGTCGTTGATCTGGAATTGATGGATCGGGTCGGCCATGACCGCAAAGGTCCCTTCTCGAGGTCCTCAACTCCGGCGTCGCACGCCGTCACGGTGCGCGGTCGCCGGAATTTGCCGCAACTCCGGCTGCCCGCATCAGATTGAGGATGCCTGCAGCGAAGCCGAGCAACACAAACACGATGAACCCCCACGGCGAGAGTCCAAGCCATCGATCGAGCATATAGCCGATCACGGCTCCCACCAGCACGCCCGCCACCAGCTCGGAGGAGAGCCGAAGGCCGCGCGCCATCGCCGCACCGTCGGCGGCAGGCTTGGCGTCGGGGGTAAGATCGGAAGGCTGACCCGCCCGATCCTGGGCGAGCCGGTCGCCGAGACGCCGGAGCCTCGCGGAGAGAGCAGCCTCATCGGGAAGCTGGCGGTCCGGATCCCTTGTTCCGCCCGTGTCGTCGCTCATTTTGCCGACACCTGCGGGACAAAAAGACAGATTCGAACTGTCCGCGCCCTTCAAAGCCGGGCGGACCATACTGACTGGGTCGGGGTGAGTCAGAGAATTGTTGATTTTTGGCTAAGCGGTTGAAGTTACAAACCAATGACCCGCTTGGCCGGACCGCCCGCGGGCCCGTGCGGTCGCGGCCGCGAACCAGCACGGGGTTTCGGCCGCACAGTGGTTTCGGCCGTCATTGCGCGATGCTAGCGTAAGCGCGACGGGTCGACTCGGCGCCCGCCCGTCGGAACCGCATGGCAGGCGCGGGTGTCGGGTGGGGCTGGACGCGAATCGCCATGGCGCCGCCGCAAACCTGATCCTATTGGGGCGCGGAGATCACCATGATCCGATCCCTCGTTGCGCTGACCCTCGCGGGCGTGCTGTTCGCGCCCGCCGCCTATGCGCAAGGCCCCGACAGCGAAGACGGCCGCTATCAGCTCAACCGGGTCGACGACGGCTATCTCCGGCTCGATCTCAAGTCCGGGCAGGTTTCCCTGTGCAACCGCCGCGAGGTCGGATGGGCTTGTCGTGTGGTTCCCGAAGACCGCGCGGCATTGGACGGCGAGATCGCGCGCCTTCAGGCCGAGAACGGGGCATTGAAGAAGTCGCTGCTCGACCGCGGGCTGCCGCTCCCGGGCGGGATCGATTTGGGGGCGCCGGCCGCGCGCAGCGGCGATAGAGACCTCAAGCTGCCGAACAATGCCGATATCGATCGCATGATGGCGGTGGTCGAGAAGGTCTGGCGGAGGTTGGTCGAAATGATCGTCAATATGCAGAAAGACTTCATGAAGAAGACGTGAGGCCCGCGATTGCCACCATGTCTCGCCGCGCCATGACCCGGATGTCCGCCGTCACCGAGACGGTGCCGCAGTCGATCGCGACGGCGACGCTGACGGTCGATACCGACGGGGAGGGGTTCGTCGAGATCACGCGCGACGTGGCGCGGTTCGTTGCGGATGTCGGCGCAGGCGAGGGGGTTCTGTTTCTCTTCATCCGGCACACCTCGGCGTCACTCACGGTGCAGGAGAACGCCGACCCCGACGTGCGCACCGACCTCGTCACGGCGCTGCGACGGGTCGCTCCGTCCGATGCGCCGTGGGTTCACGACATCGAAGGGCCCGACGACATGCCGGCCCACGTGAAAGCCATGCTGACGGGGGTGTCGCTCCACGTTCCGGTGACCGGCGGTGCGCTCGCGCTCGGCACCTGGCAGGGCATCTACGTGGCGGAGCACCGCATCGGCGCGCACCGGCGCGAGGTGGTCATGCAATTCATCGGCAGTCGCAGATAAAGCCCAGGCCGTACGGCCAAGTACCGTGCCCTTCGCGACGGAACGCGTTCCATATGTGGCGTTCCATATGTCGAATGTGGTCGGCAATGGGTCGAACGGCGGTCCGCCCCGGACTTCCGAGGCAGGCCTCCGCCGGAAGACGTCCGTGCGGCGGCTGGCTGCGGTCAGCGCTCCGCGCTCGCGTTGCCTGACGTCTTCACCAGCAGGATGAGCGCGGCCAGGAAGACGACGGCCGTTCCCTGGGCGGCCAGGAAGACGCCGAGCGGCATGTCCAGCAACGGCACCGTTACTTTGTTGAGGGTGCGCACCGACATGCTGATGACAATGAAATAGCCGAGCCATGCCGCCAGCATAGCGAGCATGCCGCGTTTGAGCCGCCTCAGTCCGAAATGCCGTTCGAGGGCGGGGGTCAATGCGGCCAAATCGGTCCAGATGGCCGTGGGATGGAACGCATTCTGCATCGTCCGGGTCCTTCTCGTAGAGCGACCTGTCACGCTCGGGCCGTGCTTTCGCCCGGCCCCACCTGCAAGACGCCACCCGGCGGCGGCCTCGGTCCCCCGACATGCATAGGACGTGCCGCCCGGCCCCTGCCTGTGGTTGCGGCGGAGCCTTGACGCTGAAGTTTGGGCCTCTGGGGTTAACAATGCGTAACCTTGCGGCTTGCCCGGGCAGCGTGGTGGTCAGAAAATCGGCATTGTGGCCATGGAAATACCGGCTTACAGTTTTCACACCCCCGCGCGCTGTCGGGCCGAGTGCCGCCGGCCAGCCGCCTCGAGAGCGCGTTCGCGTTGAATGTTGGAGCGCGCCCAGACGCCAAACCGGCTTCTGCTTTCGCAAACGCGCTCTGTCGCATGACGGACAGAATTGGACGGTGGGTTGAGCGAAGCTGCACAATATCGTCTGGTCATTGCCGATGATCACCCGCTGTTTCGCGGAGCGTTGCGCGAGGCGGTCTCCGGCCTGTTCGCGCGGGCCGATATCGCCGAGGCCGGAACGCTCGAGGAGGTCTCGGTGATTCTCGACCGCGCGAGCGATGTCGATCTCATTCTGCTCGATCTCACGATGCCCGGCGTTCGCGGATTCTCCGGCCTGATGTATTTGCGCGCCCAGTATCCGAGCGTGCCGGTGGTCATCGTCTCCGCCAACGACGAGCCGGCGGTCATTCGCCGCTGCATGGATTTCGGCGCTTCGGGCTTCATTCCGAAGACGCTCGGCGTCGAGGCTATGCGGGAGGCGATCGCGGGCGTGCTCAAGGGCGGGGTGTGGACGCCGCCCGACGTCGACCTCAACTCGGTGGCGGACGCCGAGACGACCGCGCTGCTGGCGCGCCTCGCGACCCTGACGCCCCAGCAGGTGCGCGTCTTGATGATGCTGTCCGAGGGGCTGCTCAACAAACAGATCGCCTACGAGCTCGGCGTGTCGGAGGCGACCGTCAAGGCGCATGTCTCGGCGATACTGCAGAAGCTGGGGGTCGAGAGCCGCACCCAGGCGGTGATCGCCGCCGCCAAGATCGAGGTCGGCCACTGGCCGCAGGCGGCGCCGCTGCAGTAGGGGCGGCAAGCCAGAAGATGCCGATGGTCGCGCCGGAATTGAGTTGTTAATTTCTCTTATGCACCTTGTGATTACGCGAGGCGCGGTTAGGCTCCGGCCAGCAGATTGGCTTGGGGGGAGCTTGCAATGAAGAATTTCCTGCTCGGCGGGAGTGTACTGGCCTGTGCGCTGATCTCCGGGTCTAGTGCGCCGGAAGCCGCCAAAGCGCGCACCGGAGCGCAGAACCTCGACGCATCGACGCGCGCCTCGTATCTGCGGGCGTGGCACGAATGCTATGGCCAATTCAGCGGTTATCGCGGTCCGGCGGGCAGCAACATCGCGCTTCCGGCATTCGAGTCCTGTTTCAGGCAAAAGACCGGCCGTTATCCGTTCCAATTGGCGAGGCCTTGAGGTCTTGTGAGCGTCAAGGCGGCCCGCGCTCAAGCTGGCGGGTGATCCGCCGCACTCGTTCGCGTCAACACGCCTGCGGCGATCCGCTGCGCAAACCGGTTATTCCGCGGCCGCCACGCGCTGCACGCGCCATTGGGCGAGCAATGCCCGCAGCGCCGCCGGCTTGATCGGCTTGTTCAGGACCTGGATGTCGTGCGCGTTTGCGGCTTCGCGCACCGCTGCGGTGCGGTCCGCGGTGACCAGGATCGCGGGCATATCGGCACCATAGCTGCGGCGCAGCTCCGTGATCGCCGCGATCCCGTCGCCGCGGTCGAGGTGATAATCGACCAGAAGGCCGGCCGGCACCGTCTTCTCCTCGCGCAGCGCGTCGGCGGCCGCCGCAAGATCGGTCGCCGTCACGACCCGGCAGCCCCATCCTCCCAGCAGGGCTTTCATCCCGTCGAGGATCTTGGGGTCGTTGTCGATGCACAGAACCGTCATGCCGGTGAGCTGGCGCATGTCGATCGATTTCGGCTCGCCGCGGCTGCGGGGTTTGGCCGCCGCCGGCGCGAGCGCGACCTCGACGGAAAAATGCGAGCCGCGCTCGACGGCGGAATCGAGCTTGACCTTGTGGTCGAGCACGCGCGCGATGCGTTCGACGATCGAGAGCCCGAGACCAAGTCCGCGCGCCACCTTGGCGCCCTGCTCGAGGCGGTGGAACTCGGTGAACACGATCCTCTGCTTCGACTTCGGAATGCCGATACCGGTGTCGTAGACGTCGATGCGCACTTGGCGGCCGCGGCGGCGGCAGCCGACCAGCACGCGCCCCGCCTTGGTGTACTTGACCGCATTGGAGACGAGGTTCTGCAACAGGCGGCGCAGCAGCCGACGGTCCGAACGCACCGTAAGCGAGGATGGGACGAATACGAGCCGAAGCCCTTTCTCGCGAGCCAGCGGGGCGAATTCGACCTCGAGCTGGCGCAGCAGTTCGTCGATGCGGAAGCTCCCCATATCGGGCTTGAGCGAGCCGGTGTCGAGGCGGGAAATGTCGAGCAGGGCGCCGATGATCTCCTCGACCGCCTCGAGCGAGGCATCGACATGGCCCGTGAGCCGCGCCACCTCGCCACCGCTCTGACGCTCGACCAGGCTGGTGACGTAAAGTCGCGCGGCGTTGAGCGGCTGCAGGATGTCGTGGCTCGCCGCCGCCAGGAAGCGCGTCTTGGAGATGTTGGCCTCGTCCGCCGCCGCCTTGGCGCGAACGAGCTCGTCGTTGAGAAGTTTGAGCTCGTATGTACGCTCGTGCACGCGCCGCTCCAGCGCCTCGGCCGCCTCGACGCTGGGCGTGATATCGGTGAATGTCGTCACGATGCCGCCGCCCGGCATGCGGTTCGCGCGCACCTCGATCACGAGTTCGCGGTCGGGAAAACGTTCGAGGAACGGCTCGCGTCCGACATAGCCCGCGAGCCGCTCGGCGACGAGCGCTTCGACTTCGCCCGGTCCGAATGCCCCCTTTTCGGCGTTGAAGCGCAGGATCTCGTCGAGCCCGATGCCGATCCGAACCAACTCGTGCGGCAGGTCGAGCACATCGCCGAATTGCCGGTTCCAGCACACGAGGTGCATGTCCTTGTCGAACACCGCGATGCCCTGACGGACGTGATCGAGCGCGGTCTGCAGGATCTCACGATTGTAGTGGAGCGCGGCGCTCGCATCGTCGAGCAGCTTGAGCGCCGCCTGCGTGGACACGGTGCTCCGGCGCAGCAGCAGCGACAGGACCAGGCGCGAAGAAGCGGCACCGATCGCGGATGCGATCAGGTGCTCGGCATGGCGCAACAGCTGGAAGTCCGCGGGCGCCTCGGG
>CAWBRI010000010.1:0-231504 GCA_963791155.1 uncultured Pseudomonadota bacterium | reverse complement strand
GCGGCCAGTGAGGCATCAATGAAGCAGCCATGGATCGCCGTTGCGTTGGCGGCCGGCGTCGCCTGCATCGCAGGCGTCGCGGCGACGGCCCAGCCTTATCCCGCCAAGCCCATCCGCCTGATCGTGACCTTCCCGCCCGGCGGCAGCACCGACACCATGGCGCGCGCCCTGCAGCCGCATCTCGAGAAGCGTCTCGGCCAGCCGATCGTGATCGAGAACCGCCCCGGCGCCGGCGGCGCGATCGGCATCGACGCGGTCGCCAAGGCGGCGCCCGACGGCTACGTCATCGGCGATCGGGGCCGCCGGTGCGCTCGCCGTCAATGTCGAGCCTCAACGAGAAGCTGCCCTACGACCCGTTCACGGATCTGGCGCCGATCAGCGGGCTCGCGCAGTCGCCGTTCATCCTGGCGGCGCCGCTGTCGTTTGCCGGCAACTCGATCGCCGACGTGATCGCGCTCGCCAAGGCCAAGCCCGACACCCTGTCGATCGGCCATGGCGGCAACGGCACCGCCATGCATCTCACAGCCCAGCTGTTCAACCACATGACCGGGCTCGACCTCACGCTCGTGCCCTATCGTGGCACCGGCCCGGTGACGCAGGACGTGCTGGCCGGCCATATTCCGCTCGGCATCACCGACACGCCGAGCGCGCTGGCGCAGATCCAGGCCAAGCAGATCAAGGCGCTCGCGATCTCGAGCCGGCGCCGTTTCGCCGCGCTGCCCGATGTTCCGACGTTCGACGAGTCCGGCTTGCCGGGCTACGAGTCGATCGGCTGGTTCGGCTTCGTGGCGCCCGCCGGCACGGCGCCGGAGATCATCGGCCGGCTCAACGAGGCGATCGTCGCCGCGCTCGCGCGATCCGGCCGTGCGCGATCAGGTCCGTGTGCTCGGGGCCGAGCCGATGCCCGGCACGCCGGAGGAGTTCGGGCGGTTCATCCGGAGCGAATACGAGAAGTGGGCGAAGGTGGTGGCGGAATCGGGCGCGCAAGCAGAAATGAGGGGAGTTTTCCGATTCCGTGTCGGGAGATCGACATTGTCAGTTGTGATTTGAAAAAAAAAGTTTGCCGCATTATCGTGGCGTGGAAGTGCGTAGTGTGGAAGTGCTTCGGGTTCCCGTACTGCGGTTTCAGGCGTGGGCGTTCCCGTAGATGTGCCAAGACGAAACAAAAACGATTTCCGGGAGCGTGCAGGTCGGCGTCGCCCTGGTTTTCGGCGCCATATTCGGGATGGCGGCGCAGGCGGCGCTTCAGCATTTCGGTCTCGACTTCGCCAGCGTGCGGGATGTTCTGATCATCGACAGGCTCACGCAACCCCGATCGGCCTTGATTTGGTCGACTTGGTGGTGCATTGCGGTCGCTGCGTTATGGGTCGGACCGTTCGGCGTAGTGCTGACTAGGCATGTGGCCGCGAGCCGGCGGCTGTCTCGTGGCGCGCGACTGCTGGCCGCGTTTGTGATTGGTCTCACGACGCTCGGCCAGCTGGCCCCATCAGGCGACGCCATGACGGCGGCTGCGGCGGCCGCGTGGCCCGTGGTGGCCTTGTCGGCGCTGCTTGCGGCGCTTGGTGCCCGCTTGGCCCGCACCGCCGAACGAAAATCTGATCGCCTATCAAGTGCGCAAATGGGACACGGTCGCGCGTCGACGCCGGCGGCCGCCAGCCCTCGACCGCGCCGCGGTGAGGGAAGCATCAATTCGGGATTGGCTCCGCGCCATTTTGGCCCGGGATGTTCGCTCGTGCCCGTTCGCCGCACGGCTGGACATTGGGTCCTCGTTGCCGTGTCGTTCATCGTCGTATTTGCGGCGGTTTCCGCTGTCAGCGGCGCCGCCGTGATGGTGGAGCTGTTCGCGCCCGGGGCGACCCGCGATCCGGTCGTACGGCAGGCGACTCACGCGGCCGCGCCGGTGCGCGAGGCCGTGGAAGCGGACCCACGCGCCGCCGTCGCAGTCGCCGCCCTCGCGGTCGCCGCCGTCGCGGTCAACGTACCGGAGCCCGTGCGAGCCGCGCCGACGCGGCCAGCGGCCGTGCGGACCGCAGCGCTGCAAAAGGCCCGCGTCCCGATGTCCGCGAGCGAGCTGACCTTCGCGAAAGGCTACGCCAAGCGGCACGCCGCGCTCGAAGCGGCGCGGAGCGCCATGGCGCCGCCGACACAAGATATCAAGCTTCCCGCCAAGCTGACGAGCCGCGCCGTTGCGTTCAACATCGATCGCCCGGCGCGCCTTCACCGCCATAGCGCCGATGGCCGCCGTCGTGGCTACGCGCACCATGCGGGCGGCGACCGATATGCTGGCGATTACCGCTACGCCGGCTACGGCCGCCATCGCGCGCGTGAGGGCCATGGTCATTACGACCGCTATGCCCATTATGATTGGCGTTGAGGCGAGCCGGCGAGCCGGCGCGCCGGCACACCTGAGGTCTGCGAAGGGGTTGGCGCGGGTCAGCCGGATGCGCTTGGCTCTGTCAGCTCGAGCAGCTTCACGAGCGCATTGAGAGTCCGATTGGCCGGCGTCGGGATCCCAAGGGCCTCGCCTTCGCGCACCACGTAGCCGTTGAGATGATCGATCTCCGTGCGCTTTCCCTTGAGGATGTCCTGGGCGGTCGACGAGATGGTTCGGGGCATGGCGTCGGCCAGCCGGAATGCGGCTTCCACCATATCCGCAGGCAACCGAACGCCTTTGGCCAGGGAGACCCGCACGACCTCCTCGACCGTCTGGCGCATGACCTCGCGAATTTCGGGCATCGCGACCATTCGGCCATAAGGGGACCGGGTCATGGCGGAGATGGCGTTGTAGGCGCAATTCATCACCAGTTTCGACCAAAGCTCGGCCGCGATGTCGTCGGAAATCTTGACCGCGATCCCGGCACGCACGAATAGGGCCGCTATCTCGTTCAGCAGGCGCCGGTCCGTTTCTTCGTCCCCGCCGGCCTCGTTCAACCGACCGATGATCAGGCTGCCTCCGCCGGTATGCCGCACGCATCCCGGAGCCGACATTTCGGCCGCCGCATAAACGAGCGCAGGGATCACGCGCTGCTTTACGTGCAGCCGAATGCGTTCCACGTTGTTCACGCCGTTCTGCAGGCTGAGAACCACGGCGTCGCGTGCGAGATAGGGCGCCATGGCGCACGCCGCGTCGTCGGTATCGGCGCTTTTGACGCACAACAACACCAGTCGCGCGTCGCCGACGACCGCCATGTTTTCGGTCGCTGCCACCGCGAGGTAGTCGCGAAAATCGAGGCTTTGCAGCAGAAGTCCATGGCGCTGGATCGGCTCGACATGCGTCCGGCGGCCGATCAGGGTCACCGTCTGGCCGGCGCGCGCCAGCATACCGCCAACATAGCAGCCGATCGCGCCCGCACCCACGACCGCGACAGGGGACCAGGTCCTGATTGCCATCGAACCCCAAGACGATTGTCATCGAGCAAGGCGGATGCCGGCGTTGATTTTCCGCCGTCCCGCCGCCGGACGCAGTGGATCGAAACTCAGGATAAGCTTGTCGGGCTCGCTCTTACAACGTCCCGCCCATCCCCTTGTCGTCCGAAACGATATGGCGCGGAATCGCCAGCCGCTCGGCCAGCTCCACCAGCCCGAACAGAACGCAACCCCGAGCACCGTGAGGCACGACGATGCCGGCGAACAGCAGCTGGCGTATCCATGCTGCCGTTCGCGACCATCAGCAGATAGCCGAGCCCGGCGTCGCCGCCGACGAATTCGCCCACCACGGCGCCGACCACGGCCAGCGTGATCGAGATCTTCAGCCCGCCGAAGATCGCCGGCAGCGCGTCGGGCAGCCGGATCTTGAAGAACGTGTCGCAGCGCGCCGAGCCCCATCGAGCGCGGCGAGATGGATCTTTTCCGGCTCGATCGCCGCCAGCCCGACCGCGGTGTTGATGACCACCGGAAAGAACGCGATCAGGAAGGCGATCAGCACCTTCGGCAGCAGGCCGAACCCGAACCAGACCAGCAGCAGCGGCGCGACCGCGACCTTCGGCATGGCCTGCGAGGAGACCAGCAGCGGAAAGATCGGCGCGCGCGAACGGCGGCCACAGGAAGATCATCAGCGCGAGCGGAATGCCGACCACGATCGCTGAGCGCGAAGCCGAGCACGATCTCGATGCGTCGTCACCCAGGCGCCGGCCAGCAGCAGCGGCGCATGCGTCACGATCGCGACCGCCGACGGCGCTCGGCGGCGGCAGCAGGAACGCCGGCACGCCGAACACGCGCGTGCCGGCCTCCCAAAGGACGAGCATCACGATCACGACGGCGATCGGCGCCAGCACCGCCGACACGCGGCGGCGCGCCGCGCGCCGCGCGCGATGGCGCTGGACGCTCGCCTCCACGTCCTCGATGCGCAACGGCGCCGAGAGCGTGGACGGCGTGCGCGGGGTTTCGCTCATCGGCCGCCTTCAATGCTCCCGCAGCACGCCGCGGGCGAGGAACAGATCGAGGATCTCGCGGCTGTAATGCGCGAACTCCGGGCGTCTCGCGCATCGCGAGCGTGCGCGGGCGCGGCAGGTCGATGTCGATGACGCGATCGATCCGCCCGGGCCGCGGCGTCATCACGATCACCTGGTCGGACAGGAACACCGCCTCCGGCACGCTGTGGGTGATGAACAGCACGGTCATGCGCCGCTCGTTGCAGATGCGCTGCAGGTCGAGCACCAGCTGGTCGCGCGTCGAGCGCGTCGAGCGCGCCGAACGGCTCGTCCATCAGGAGCTGGGGCGGATCGTGGATCAGCGCCCGGCAGATCGAGACGCGCTGGCGCATGCCGCCGGACAGCTCGTGCGGATACTTGTCCTCGAAGCCGGCGAGCCCGACCGCGGCGAGCAGCGCGCGCGCGCGCCGCTCGGCGGACGTGCGCTCGAGCTGCTTCGCCTCCGCCTGCAGCATGACGTTGCCGAGCGCGGTGCGCCATTCGAGCAGCACCGGGCTCTGGAACACGATGCCGATGTCGGTGCGCGGCGCCAGTCGACGGCTGCGCCGTCGATCGCCACGACTGCCGCTCGACGGCGGCATCAGGCCCGCCGCGATCATCAGCAGCGTGCTCTTGCCGCAGCCGCTCGGCCCGACGATCGAGATGAACTCGCCGCGTCGCGCCGCTGACCGAGACCTGGTCGAGCGCGCGCACCGGGCCGTCGCGCGTGGCGTAGACCTTGCTGAGCCCGTGCACGTGAAGATAGGGCTGCTCGGTCTCCGTGCGGGGCGAAGCGGGCGTCATCGCGCCGGTCTGACTCGACCGTCAGGTCTTGCTCGGCGCGGGCGGCGGGACGAACTCGGCGCCGGTCGGAACGAATGTCGTTGGTGTAGAGCTGCTGCGCCTCGAGCGGCGTGGTGACGCCGCCATATTGCTTGAGCACCTCGACGGTCTGCTCCCAATCCTTGCTGCGCCATCCAGCCGAGCGGCTTGCCCGCGGTATTGGGCGTGACCCAGGTCTCCCACGACAGCTCCGCCTCGCGCCGCGTGATGGCGGGCTCGACGGTCGGCGAAAACTTCTTGACGATCGCGACCATCTCGTCGGGATGCTGGCGGCCGTACAGGAATCCCTTGAGGCTCGCGGCGACGAATGCTTGGATCAGCGCGGGATCCTCCTTGATCAGGTCGTTGTGGACCACGATGCCGTTGCTGACGGCGTCCACGCCGCAGTCGGCGTACCAGAACACGCGCGTCTTCTTGTTGCCGCGGATCTCGACGCTCGGGACCTGGCCCTGCGCGAAGCCGGCGATCGCCGGAACCTGGCCCGTGATGAGCGCCGGCGGGGTGCCGGCGGGATCGATGCTGACGACGCGGATCTTGTCGGCGTCGAGACCGCAGCCTTTCGACGAAAGCCGGCCATTGCTGGAACTGGGCCGAGCCGGGCGTGATGCGCGATGCTCTTTCCTTCGAGATCCTTCGGCGTCTTGATGTCGGAGTCGGCGAGCACGATCGACCGCGGTCGGATTGCGCCGGTAGATGCCGGCGACCGTGCGGATGCTCATGCCCTTCGAGACGCTGTTGCCGACCACGAAGCCGTCGGCGAAGCCGAACTGGGTCGCCTTGCTGGCGACCAGCTGGGCGGTGCTGCCCGAGCCCTTGCCCGGACCGATGTCGACGTTGAGGCCGGCCTCGTCGTAGTAGCCCTTGTCCTTCGCCACCATGAATCCGGCATTCGGCCCCTGGAACACCCAGTCGAGCCGCAACGTGACGTCGCGCAGTTTGGCCTGCGCGCGCGCGGCGCGCCCGAACGGAACCGCGAGGAATCGCTGCGCCGGCGCGGCGGAGGAATTGGCGTCGGGATGAGGACGGGTGGGGCATGGGGGTCGATCCTTGCGCGCGAGAGTGGCGGACCTCGGGGTCTGGATGGCGATAGCGGGCCGCAAGCCGCACCCCAGAGCAAAGCAAGGACGGGGCCATTCGTACAGGCGATCGGCTCGTCGCTTGGCCTGCCACCCGGCGACGCCCGCCCAAACCAACGAAAACCGCCGGAAACCCAAGGCATTCAAGAGGCTGGGGCGGAGGCTTTCATAGAAGAAATGGAGCGTCAACGGCGCGGCCGGCGGGTTCCCCCCTGAGATTGCGGGAAAGGGGTGCGGCTCACGAAAAGTAACAGTCCGTAAGGGGACATTAACAGCGCGTTAACCTTGCGGAGCGACATTCATGCGTTGTGGATCGCAGGAGGCAATCCCATGAAACCACTTCCCTCTGTCGGGACGGCGTCGCAACTGGATGACGACCAAGTCGTGCCCGATGATCTGATCGGACGGCTCTATCGTGCAACGGAGAACACCGTCGCCGACGTGCTGCCGGATCTTTCGTCGCAGGAGCGCGCCTGTCTGGCGATGTTCTGCTACCGCAAATCCCACTTGCACCGCATCGGTCTGGCGATCGCGGCAACCTGCACCGAAGACGTGCTGGTGCAAACCTGGGGTACGGCGCTCGGCCAGGCCCTGTACGCCCAGTCGCGCGAGGCGCCGCCCGGCCAACCGCAGCGTCCGTCGGGTCACCACCGTTCCAAGATCACGCTGGCCACGTTGACGGGGGCCGCCTATGTCCCGGGCGCCGACGCCGACGACCAGCCGGCCCCAGAGCCAGCCGACGAGCCGAAGAGGTTTGTGCTCGCCCTGAACTGACGCAGGCCGCCGCAGCACGGCGGTCGCGGCGCGCGCCGAGCCGAGATGCTCACGCGCGACGGCCAGCTCGCCATTCCGTCAACCCCGTCATTCCTGCGCCGGACGCATCGCGTCGGCTCCGCGAAGCGCGACGACGCCACCAGCATCAAATTGCCGATGCGCTTGTTCAGATTCCGGGTGAGGGGGCCTCTCCGCGAGTCTGATCTCTATTGAGATGCCCCCTCACCCCGACCCTCTCCCCGCAAGCGGGGAGAGGGGGCTCGCACGGCTTGTTGCGTCTTCTCACATCCATCAATGGAGCCGGCAAGTTCGGACGTCGCGCGTAAAGTCCGCTGCGGCGCGCGCTTCTTTACGGGAGTGCTGGTCCGGTATTAAGGTCATGGCGCTGACATAAGGAAAATCCCACCTGTCGGAATCCCAGACGATACATCTCGCCGCGGACCTGTCGTTTCTTCACACCGATTATCTTTGGCGCATGCCGGGTTCGTGGATCGGCTATCCGTATTACGGCACGTCCGAGTTCTACGAGGACATCGCCCGGATCGCCGAGCGCGGCGTGATGGACATGCTTTTTTTCGGCGACACCGGCGGCACGCCGGAGGATTTCGGCGGCAGCCACGAGGCGGTCGTCAAATACGGCGCCAAATGGCCCCGCCACGACATGACGCCGATGATCCCGCTGATGGCGAAGGCGGCGCCGGGCGTCGGCTTCGCCCTGACCATGTCGACCACCTATCACCATCCGTTCCATTGTGCGCGCGTCTTCAACGCGCTCGATCACGTGACGCGCGGACGGATCGCCTGGAACGCGGTGACCTCGGCCTACAAGAACGAGGCCGCGAACTACGGCTTCGACGTCATGATGGATCATGACGAGCGCTATGTGCGGGCCGAGGAATTCCTCAAGGTGGCCTGCGCCCTGTGGGAGAGCGTGGAGCCCGATGCGCTGATTCTCGATCGCCAAAAGGGACTCTATGTCGATCCCGCCAAGGTGCATCGCATCGACTTCCGCGGCAATTATTTCAACGTCCGCGGGCCGCTGCCCGCGCTGCCGTCGCCGCAACGCCGGCCCGTGATCATCCAGGCCGGCCTCTCGGGCCCGGGGATGAGCTTGGCGGCCACCTATGCGGAGCTCCAGTTCAGTACGCGGCGCACGCTCGCGAGCATGAAGCAGCATCGCGAGGCGCTCGACGCGAAGCTCGCGAGCGTCGGCCGCAAACCGCGCGACGTCGGCGTTCTGTGGTCGATCCGCGTGCAGGTCGCGGATTCCGAAAGCGAGGCGCGCGAGCAGGAACGCCGCTACCTCGAGGCGATCCCGCCGCAAGCCGGCCTGGTCGAGATGTCGGCGCAGTACAATGTCGATTTCTCGATCGCCAAGCCGGGCATGCGGCTCGCCGATTTCGCCGACGAGGTGAAGGCCCAGAAGGGCAACCTCGGCAGCTTCGAGGAGCTGCTCAAGACGGTCGATCCCGCGCAGTCGCTCGAGGAATTCGGCCGCCGATTCCTGGTCGACCGCATCCTGGCGGCGACCGGGACCCCGAAGCAGATCGTCGACAAGCTGGAGGAGCTGCATGAGGGGACCGGCGCCAATGGCGGGTTCATCCTGGGGCGCGGATTCTCGGCGATGGGCAACATCCAGGATTTCGTCGAGCGCGTGGTGCCGGAGCTGCAGCGGCGCGGCCTTTCGAAGAAGAAGTACGCGGGGCCGACGCTGCGCGAGAATCTCAACGGCTGAGATCGCCGAACCTTTTCGCCGAACCGGACGGCCCCCATGACCAGCCTGCGCCTGACCTTCGCCTGCGGACCCTTCGACCGGACGCAGGCGCTGCGCGACGGCTCGATCAAGCCCGAAGGGATCGACCTCACTTATCTGGCGATGCAGCCGGCCGAAATATTCTGGCGGATGCTGCAGTACAACGAGTTCGACATGTCGGAGATGTCGCTGTCGAACTATTCCATCCTGGTGAGCCGGGGCAACGCGCCCTATGTGGCGATCCCGGCCTTTCCGTCGCGG
Organism: uncultured Pseudomonadota bacterium; assembly: GCA_963791155.1. Taxonomy (GTDB): domain Bacteria; phylum Pseudomonadota; class Alphaproteobacteria; order Rhizobiales; family Xanthobacteraceae; genus JAVDCA01. Next base: position 222,388 of record CAWBRI010000010.1, on the reverse strand, counting down.
GTCTTTCGTCACGGCTATTTCTTCATCAACACCACCAAGGGAATCGAGAAGCCGGCCGATCTCGCCGGCAAGCTCGGGGGCGTACCGGAATACAGCCAGACCGCCTCGGTCTACATGCGCGGCATCCTGCAGCACGAGTACGGCGTGCATCCGAGCCAGATCCGCTGGGTGCAAGGCCGCGCGGACCGTCTCGCGCACGCGCTGCCGCCCGATGTGCGTCTCACCCAGGCGCCGCCCGGCACCGAGCTCGGCGATCTGCTGGAGCGCGGCGAGCTCGATTTTCTCATGACCGCCAACAGCCCGCTGTCGTTCCGGCGCGGCGCCAAGACGGTGCGGCGACTTTTTCCGAACTACGCCGAAGCCGAGAAGGACTACTACCGCCGCACGCACATCTACCCGATCATGCATACCGTGGTGATCCGCCGCGACGTCTACGAACAGAACCCGTGGGTGGCGCTGAGCATGTACAAGGCGCTGTGCCGCGCGAAGGACTATACCTATCGCTGGATCGTCGAAGGAGGTTCCGCGAAGGTCACGTCGGCGTGGCTGCTGCCTTTGCTCGAGGAGGAGCAGGCGATCATCGGCAAGGACTGGTTTCCCTACGGCATCGAGCAGAACCGCCCGTCGATCGAGGCCCTGCTGCAATATCTCCATGAACAGGGCCTGACCCACCGCCGCGTCGCGCTGGAGGAGTTGTTCGTGCCCAGCACGATGCGCGACATCCCGCTGTCCGAGGGACAATTGGTCTGAGCGTCGACCCGCCGGGCCGGCGCGCCGCGCCGACACTCCTCGCGAGCCCGGAGAAGTCATCGTGCTGCTGGTCTTCCTGCTGCTCGGCAAGATTTGAGCGCCCGCGAGAGGCGGCCGCCACGACCTACCTTCCGCGCACCTGAATCAAATCCGCGATCTGCTCCTTGGTGAGCGGCGCGGACAGGAACTTGAACGTGACCGCGTCGGCCATCGCTTCGTCGATGCCGGTGATGCGATCGGGATCGAGCGCGCGGCGCGGCAGGAACTCGCTCAGCGCGCGCCGGGCGAGCGGTTCCGACAGCGACGAGAACGCCGCATAGGCCCGGAACCCTTCCTGGGTCGAGAAGATCCAGTCGAGGGTCTCGCGGTAGCCGGCGAGATAGCGGGCGAACAGATCGGGCTTCGCCTTGAGGGCGTCCGCATTGGCGATGATGACCCGCACGGTCTGCTTGTCGACGTCCGGCGAATCGGACGCCTTCATCACCAGCCGGATCTTGCCGGCCTCCAGCTGGTCGATGGCGAACGGGGCGCCGGCCCAGCCGGCATCGACCTGTTGGCTCATCGTCGCCGTGAGGGTGGCGGCGGCGCTTCCGGTCTGCGTGAGCTTGAAATTGAGCTGGTAGTGCTTCTGCAGGCCGAGCAGGCCGACATGGCTCGCCGAGCTATAGGTCGAATAGCCGACGGTCTTTCCTTCGAGATCGCGCGGAGTCTTCGACTGGCGAGTTCGGCCGGCACGAACCAGTAGATCTGGCTGCCGCCGCTGTAGGACGAGCCGATCACTCGCACCGGCGCCCCCTTGGCGTAAAGACTCATGGCGCCGAGCATTCCGGAGGTGACGCCGATCTGCGCGCTGTTCGAGACGACCGCCTGCTGGGTCTCGCCGCTGCCGTCGGTATAGACGAGGGTCAGGTCCAGCCCGTGCCTGGCGAAAATTCCGGCGTTCTTGCCGATTTCGGTGAGGCAGCTCTCGCCGATCCCGCGCCCGCCGACCGCGACCGTGAGTTTCTCCTGCGCGTGAACCGTTGGGGCGGCAGCCGCCAGACCCGCGGCGATGACCCATGCGGCGAGCCGGCGACGGCGTCGCGAAGGGTGGGGGCGGGCGAGGCTGATGAATTGGGGCGCTCGTAACATGCGTGACATGTGCGACATGCGTTGCTTCTCCCGTCAAATCGCCGTCCGCAAGCCTAGACACCCGCCTCGAGCGACGCAAACCATGCAAGAACGGTGCTGGACTTGGGAATCGACGCGATCGCCAAGTTTCAGGGGCGGGGGAGTTCGCGCGGAATAGTGACGATGAATTCGGTGCCGGGATCGTGCGCTCGCAATTTCACGGTTCCGTTCAACTGTTTCGAGAACGCGCCGATGATCCGCATGCCGAGACCCTTCGCCTTGCGAAGATCGAAGTCTGCCGGCAGGCCGGTGCCTTCATCACGCACCGAAATCGAGAAATGATCGTCGTCGGCCCGAGCGACGGTCACCCAGATCCGTCCCCCCGATCGGCCCTGATACGCATACTTTGCGGCGTTCGTGATCATCTCGTTGACGATCAGCGCCGTGGATATGGCGCGATCGGTCGTAATCTCGATTCCTTGTTGCACGTCCGTACGTATGTCGTAGCGCGAGACGCTCGCATCCAGATCCTTGCAGACCGCCTCGATATAGGTTCCGACGTCCATCCGCTCGAGGTCGGAGCCGTGGTACAGCCGGTCATGCGCCCTCGCGACGGCTGAAATTCGATTCGATGCTTCTTTCAGATGTTCGGTGAGAGTCGCGTCGCCGACGTCGCCCGCTTGCAGGTTAAGCATGCTCGCGACGATCGTGAGGCTGTTCTTCACGCGATGGCTCATCTCGGTCAGGAGAAACTGATGGCGCGCGAGCGCGGCCTTGAGGCTGCGCTCGTGACGATCGCGCTCGATCGCCATGCCGAGAATGTTGGCGGCGCCTTGCAGGAAGGCGAGGTCATGCTCGACGAACTCGTGTTCCGAGCGGCTGTCGACCTCGAGCACCCCGTACGGCCTGCCGTCGCCCTGCAGGATGACGTTCATCGCGCGGTGGATGCCGTGTTGCAACAGGAGGTCGGGCGTTCTGAATCGCTCCTCGTTCTCGAGATGGTTGGAGATCACCGGCTTGCCGGTTCGCAGCGCAAATCCCGCCGGCGATGCCAGGTCGGCGCCGACCGTGGCCAACCCGATGACGCCTTCGCCCCAACCGACGCCGGCGCGAACGAGGAGCCGATTTTCCGTCGGGATATGCTCGAGAACCTTGCAGAACTCGGCCCTCAGGCCCTCGGCCGTCAATCGCGCCGTCTCGCTGAGCAGCTTGTCGAAGGAGGCTCCCTGCAGGGCCGCGACGCCAAGTTCGGCCAATATTTCCTGCTGCCGGATGCGCTGCTGGAGCGCGCGCTGCGTCAGGTCGGGGGCATCGCCCGGCGGCTTCGGCTCGACGACCGGATTGTCGCCGCTATGTGCTGGACACACGTGCCGATCCAATACTCGTTGAGTAATTGCCGAAACCGCGATTTATCGCCCCTAGCTAGGGTGTCGCGGACGCCGGCGCAATGCAGACGCGGCTTGGTTGGACCGCCAGGGGGCTCAAATCGGCGCTTATGGTGCCCAAAACGTCTCGCCCGAGCGAAGGTCGGCTCGCCTTCTCCTCGAGTTCCCCTGACATCCCGGCACAAAGTTCCACGACCCGGAGGAGCGCAGGGCCGAAACGGGATCCGTCTTTATGGCTGCGCTGTGTCCAGAGGATCCTCGGTCACCCCGGAATCCACGGCGCCGAGATCGAGTTCCCATTCGACCAGGCTCGCGCGCGCCGCGACACCGGATGTGGAGCGCGTCCTTGGCATGGTGACCTGGGCGGCGGACGAGAAGGTCGTGTTTGGTGCAGCCGCCGCGTTCTGGGAATATGCGCGCCTACGCAATCACGATCCTGTTCCGGCAGTCTCGGCAGGGAGCAGCGCTCAGTGATTTGCCGGCCATGCCAGCAGCCGATCCGAATGGTGCTTCACCGTCTCGTAGCATTCGCACGCACTTTCTTGCAGGCCCTCCACGTTGAGCAGGCGGATGTGTCCCCGGCGATACTTGATCAGGCCAGCTTGCTGGAGCGTATTGGCTACGAGCGACACGCTGGTCCGGCGCACGCCCATCATCTCGGCGAGAAACTCTTGCGTCAGTGCGATATCGTCGCTGCCGGCCAAGTCCCGGCAGCGCAGCAGCCAGCGTGCGATGCGCGCTTCGACCGTATGGCTGGCGTTACAGGCGGCCGATTGCTGCGCTTGCGCCATGACGAACTGCTCGTGACGCATCAGCATCGTGCGAAAACCCGTGCTGCCTGCCGCGAGGGAACGTACATGCTCCACATCCACCACCGAAGCCCGGCCGGCGAGCTGGACCACGGCCTTGTTCAAGGAGGCGTCGCCGTTGAGCGCCGCGGAACCTCCCACGACCCCGTCCTTGCCGACCATGGCGGCCTCGATCATGTCGCCCGACGTCAAATCCACGACCAGCGAGACGATCCCGACATGGGGGAAATAGACGGCCTTGATCGTATCGCCGGCGTCGAAAAGGACCAGTTCCTGCGGCATCTCGATCACTTTGAGATGTGGCGCAAGCACGCCCCTGTCGGCCGCCGTGAGCGCAGCCAGGATATGATTGGATAAATGGATGGACTGCGGCATGCCGCCCTCCTGCCGTGAAAGGCGGGAGCACGGTCGCGTCTCTCAGCCACTGACGCCCGATCGCGTCGTTGCCAGTGATGCACGCCATATAGGTGCGGGTCTGTACGATAGCCAGCACAACGGCAAAATTACCTTCGAAAACCAGAGTTTTTTCCGGCCACTAAGCGGCGCGAGGCTCCCGATCCAATCATATAGGTAAGCCGCCTTGACCCGGCTTCTGGTTACGATGGTGGCGCGGCCGCTCATGCGGGCCATCAGATCGGGCGTCTCCACGATGATCATGCCGATCACCTTGATCGACTGGCTGACCGGATCGACACGACCGCCGAGCCGGGTGACCCGTTAAGCCTCGGGCCGCAAACGCGATCCCACCGCATGGGGCGCAAGAACATCTGCGTGGATCGCGCCTTGGACTGCCCCTACCGTCCCAGCGTCTTCGCTATCACCTGCTCGCAGCGCTGGTCCCCCTCGCCGGTCACGACGCCGCCGCCCATGGCGACCTTCAGGCGATTGGACGGATGGCCCGCCATGCCCCAGCGGCACGGGCGGCCGGGGAAATTCCGCCAGTATTCCGGCGTCTGCGCGATGTGCGTCGCCTCGTCGACCTGGTCGACCTCGGTGGTGTATTCGGTGACGAAGCCGTTCGGCTCGATGAAATAGCTGAACACGTTGTTGCCGGGCCCGTGACGGCCGACGCCCCATTCGACATTAAAGCCGTGCTGCTTGAGCCGGCCGGCGCCGCGCATCAGCCCGTCCACATTGGGCATCTCGTAGGCCATGTGGTTGAGCGAAGGTCCCTCGGTGCGCACCAGCGCGAGGCTGTGATGATCGGAGGTGCAGCGCACGAACTCCATCATGTCGGTGGAGTCGCTGAACCGGAAGCCGAGCGCGTCGATGAAGAACGCGCGCTCGTCGTCGGTGCGGCTGGCGTTGAGCACAACGTGCGTGAGCTTGGTCGGGCGCGAGCGGTCGGCCCGCGAGCCGGGCAAGCGGTCGACGTCGGAGGAGATGAAGATCGGCTGGCCCTCGGGCGAGTGCATCGCGAAGCCGTAGCCTCCGCCGTCGTGGCGCGGCAGCGTGACGGGATCGCCCGTCACGGTCGCCCCATACGCAATGGCCTGCGCGTGCAGCCGTTTCACCGCCGTGTGGTCGGCAGCCGCGAAATGCACGCCCAGGAATGACGCCTTCGGACGCTGGCGCAGCGTGAGCACGTGATGTTCCTCGGCGGTGCCGCGCATATGGATCGTGTCGCCGGTCGCCAGGACGTCCTCCAGGCCCCACACGTCGCGATAGAAAGCGGCGGATTTTTCCAGGTCCGGCACGCCCAGCTCGACGCTCCGCAGTCCGGTCACTCGTGCGCTTGTCATGGTTTCACCTCGGGATTTTCGTTTTTCGCCGTCGACGATAATTTAGAGCATTTTGGGGAAAAGTGGTCCCCGGATTTCCGAAGAAAATGCGACCGACAAATTAATGTTTGTAAGACGGATAGCCGCCGTTCTTCTCATCCGCATCGAGCAGACGCAGCATGGCGGGCCATTCGAGCACCCCGTAGGGACGGCGCGTTCCCGGCTGATAGAGATGCGCCGTGTGCTTGAGCACGTTCTCGCCCGGAATGCAGAGCTCGGTGCGCGCCGCCATGGCGTCGACCTGCGAGCGGCACGACAATTCGAGCTGGTACATGGTGTTGAGCGCCTGCTGGATGGTCGCCCCGCAGGTGAGCAGCCCATGGTTGCGCATGATCATGGCGTCGTGGGACCCGAGGTCGCGCACCAGCCGCTCGCGCTCGTCGAGGTCGACCGCGGGCCCCTCGTAGTCGTGATACCCGATATGGCCGACGAAGCGGATCGCGGTCTGCGACAGCGGCAGCAGCCCGCACGCCATGGTGGCGACCGCCATGCCGGCGCGGGTATGGGTGTGGAGCACGCACTTCACGTCGGGGCGCGCCTTGTGGATCGCGCCGTGGATCACATAGCCCGACTTGTTGATGCCGTAGTCGGTTTCGGGCTTCCAGATGATGTTGCCTTCGAGGTCGATCTTGACCAGGCTCGACGCGGTGATCTCCTTGTAGAGCAGGCCATACAGGTTGATGAGCAGGTGCTCCTCGGGGCCGGGGATGCGCGCCGTGATGTGGTTATAGATGAGGTCTGTCATCTCGTATTTGTCGACCAGCCGGTAGCAGGCCGCGAGGTCGAGGCGGGTCTGCCACTCCGCGGGCGACACCTGGTCCCGGATCGACTTGAAGTCGGTCGAATAGTTCATGAACAGTCTCGTCCCCGGGTCGGCCAACCGCCCCCTTTGGGGGGCGCGCGACCCGCAGCATAACCCTGGCGCAACGGCCTCGCCAATGGCATTGCTAAGGCTGAAACACAATGCATCCAGGGAGGGGGCATGGCGGAGCGGATCGGCGACATCCTGCGCAATACGGTCAAGGAGAAGCTCGCGCGCGACGAGGTGGTGGCCTCCATGACGGTGCGCCTGGTGCGCAATGTCGAGATCGCCAGCCTGGCGCGGACCGCCGGCTTCGACTCGCTCTACGTCGATGTCGAGCATTCGAGCTTCTCGCTCGAGACCACCAGCCAGATCTGCATCGCGGCGCTGGGCGCCGGCATCGTGCCGTTCGTGCGGGTGCCCTCGATCAGGCCCGAGCATGTCAGCCGCGCGCTCGATGGCGGCGCGCTCGGGATCATCGCGCCGCATATCGTCTCGGCCGCGCAGGCGCGCGAGGTCGTGCGGGCGGCCAAGTTTCCACCGCTCGGCGAGCGCTCGGCCGCCGGCGGCGTCCCGCATCTGCAATACCGCTCCTTCCCGCCGGCCGAGGCCAACAAGGCGCTCAATGACGCCACCATGGTGATCGTGCAGTGCGAGAGCGCCGAGTTCCTCGAGAAGGTCGACGAGATCGTGGCGGTCGAGGGCATCGACATGGTGCTGGTCGGCACCAACGACCTGTTGGCCGATTGGGGCCTGGCGGGCCAGTACGAGCACGAGCGCGTGCGCGCCGCCTATGCGCGGATCATCGCGGCGTGCCGCCGGCACCACAAGCATGTGGGCGTGGGCGGGCTTTCGACCCGCCCCGCGCTGGTGGCCGAGTTCGTGCGCATGGGGGCGAGATACGTGTCGACTGGCACCGATCTCGCTTTCCTGCTCGCCGCCTGCACCGAGCGCGCCAAGCAGGTGCGAGAGATAGCGATATAATCCGACGTCATTGCGAGGCGGCCGCAGGCCGCCGAAACAACCTCAGCAGGGATTGTTTCGCTTCGCTCGCAATGACGGACGTTGGCGAAGGACACACCATGCAGGTCGACGGCTACGACATCGACATCGTGATCCAGGGTTATCCAGGAAAGACCGTGTGCCATGGCGGGCTCGGCTGGAGCTCGATCGCGCTGATCCGCGGTCGCAACAGGGTAGCGCTGGTCGACACCGGCGGATTCGGGGTGCGCCCGCTGCTGCTCTCGCGGCTCGCGCAACGCGGTCTCGAGCCGGCCGACGTCACTGACCTGCTGCTCACGCATGCCCATCACGACCACATGGTGAATTGGACCATGTTCGGGGGCGCTCGCATCATCATCGGAGCGCACGAAATGGCCTGGGCCCTCAACGAGCCGTGGGGGACCACGCCGGTGCCGGAGCTTTACGTGAAGGAGCTGCAGGGGTGGAAGACGGTCCACACCGCGGCCGAGGGCGAGGAGATCCTGCCCGGCATGACGGCGCATCTCGTGCCCGGCCACACGCCCGGCCATTTGATGTATGTGCTCGCGGGCAGCGAGCGCGACGTGATCTTCACCGGCGACGCCGCCAAGAACCGGGCCGAGCTCACCTGCGGGCGAGCCGATGCGAGCTACGATGCGGCGGTAAGCAGCGCCTCGATCGCGGCGATCTGGACAATCTGGCGCAGGCGGCCGGGCAGCATGGTGGTGCCGGGCCATGATATACCGATGGTGCTCAAGGAAGGCCGCGCCGAATATGTCGGAAAACGCGAAGCCGCGATCAAATCGTGGTTCGGCGACGACCTGGAGACGACGACCGCATTCGAGCTCACGCTCGCCTGAAACCCCTGTCAGGGAGACCCCGCTCATGAGTTTTCTTCGCTCGTTGCCGTTGACGATCCTCGCCTTGTGGCTCGCCGCGCCCGTCGCGGTCGCGGCCCAGGATTACCCGAGCCGGCCGGTACGCCTCATCATTCCGTTCCCGCCCGGCGGCAGCAACGACGTGGTCGGCCGCGTGTTCGCGACGCGGCTGAGCGAGCGCCTCGGCCGCCAGGTCGTGGTCGACAACCGCTCGGGCGCGGGCGGCGTGGTCGGCACCGAGGTGGTGGCGAATTCGCCGCCCGACGGCTATACGCTGCTCGTCATCTCGCTCGCACACGCGGTCAATCCGTGGCTCTACAAGCTGTCCTACGATCCGATCAAAGCCTTCACCCCGATCGGCATCATGGCGAGCGGCACCAATGTGCTGGTCGTCCATCCCGACCTGCCGGTCCACTCGGTGAAGGAATTGCTCGATCTGGCAAAGTCGAAGCCGGGCGAACTGCAATATGCGTCGGCCGGGATCGGCAGCTTCCAGCATCTCGGCGGCGAACTGTTCAAGCTCACCGCCAAGGTGGACATCTTGCACGTTCCGTTCCGCGGCGGCGGGCCGGCCATGATCGACGTGGTCGGTGGCCACACCAAGGTGATGTTCTCGTCGCTGGTGCAGACGACCCCGTTCATCCGCTCCGGCAAGCTGCGCGCGCTCGCGACCGGGGGCGCCAAGCGCAGCCCGGTGCTGCCGGATCTCCCGACGATCGCGGAAGCGGGCGTTCCCGGCTACGAAGCGACCAACTGGTGGGGCATCCTCGCGCCCGCCGGAACACCGAAAGAGATCGTCGACAAAGTGCATGCCGCGATCACCGCGGTGCAGGACTCCGCGGAAACCCAGAAGCAGCTCGAGAGCGAAGGCGCGGCGGTCGTGCAAATGAGCTCGGCCGAGTTCGGCGCCTTCATGGTCAGCGAGATGAGCAAATGGGGGCGCGTGGTGAAGGAGGGCGGCATCAAGGCGGAGTGAAGCTACTCGTCATTCCGGGGCGCGCGCGAACCCGGAATCCATAGCCACAGGTTCTCGATAAAACACTACCGCCGCAATAATGGATTCCGGGCCCGGCGCTGCGCGCCGTCCCGGAATGACAAACGAGAGTGAGTTGACCGGGGCATTCCATGAAGCTGAGACTTCTCGACAACAAGGACTTCTGGGCCGGCGCCATGCTGGCCTCTGTCGGCGTCGCGGCCGTGGTGCTGGCGCGCGACATCCCGTTCGGCACGGCGTTGCGCATGGGGCCGGGATATTTTCCGACCGTGCTGGGCGCAACGCTGGCGCTGTTCGGCGGCTTTTTCATCGTGCGGTCGCTGCGCGCGTCCGAAACGGTCGACACCAACTGGTCGCTGCGCGCGCTGATCGGATTGACGGTGTCGCTGATCCTGTTCGGCGTCCTGATCGACCGCGCGGGCTTCGTGCCGGCGCTCGTGGTGCTGATATTCGGATCGGCGGCATCCGGCACCGAATTCAAATTCGGCGAGGTCCTGCTGTTGACCGCGATCCTGACCCTGTTCGCGGTGGTGCTGTTCATCTGGGCAATCGGACTGCCTTATCCGTTGATCGCGGGCTTCTAGCGCATGATCCCGAAAAAGCCTGTCCCGGACATATCCGTTCGAAGAGCGGCGTCGCTTTGCTCGCCTACGATCCGGGGTTGACAGACATTTCGGACAAGATCATGCGCAAAGTGAGAAAAATCGAAGCAACACCATGGACGTTTTCAATCATCTGATCTTCGGTTTCGGCGTCGCGTTGTCGCTGCAGAACCTAATGTATTGCCTGATCGGCGTTTCCGTCGGCACGCTGATCGGGGTGCTGCCCGGCGTCGGCCCGCTCGCGACGATCGCGATGCTGCTCCCGATCACCTACAACGTGTCGGCCGTCGCCGCGCTCATCATGCTCGCCGGCATCTATTACGGCGCCCAATATGGCGGCTCGACCACCGCGATCCTGGTCAATCTACCGGGCGAAACCTCCTCGATCGTCACCTGCATCGACGGCTATCAGATGGCCCGCCAAGGGCGGGCTGGGCCGGCGCTCGCGATCGCCGCCATCGGCTCATTCTTCGCCGGCACCTGCGGGACGTTCCTGGTCGCGCTCGCCGGTCCGCCGCTTGCCGAGGTCGCGCTCGAGTTCGGCGCGCCGGAATATTTCTCGCTGATGCTGATGGGCCTGATCGCCGCGGCGGTGCTCGCCCAGGGCGACATGATGAAGTCGCTCGCCATGGTGGCGATGGGCCTGCTGCTCGGCATCGTGGGCTCGGACGTCAATACCGGCGTGTCGCGCTTCACCTTCGGGGTCGTCGAATTGTCCGACGGCATCGGCTTCATCGTGGTGGCGGTCGGGGTGTTCGCGGTCGGCGAGATCGTGAGGAATCTCGGCGATCCGGCGGAGGAGCGGGCGGTGTTCGACACCAAGGTGACCCATCTCTATCCCACCAAGGACGACCTCAAGCGATCGATCGGCCCGATCCTGCGCGGCACCGGCATTGGCTCTTTCTTCGGCGTGCTGCCCGGCACCGGCCCGGCGATCGCCTCGTTCGCGTCCTACATGGTGGAGAAGAAGCTCGCCGCAGATCCGTCGCGTTTCGGCAAGGGCGCGATCGAAGGCGTGGCGGGACCGGAATCCGCCAACAACGCGGATGCGCAATGCAAGTTCATCCCCATGCTCACCCTCGGGCTGCCGGCGAGCGGCGTGATGGCGCTGATGCTCGGCGCACTCACCATCCAGGGCATCCAGCCCGGCCCCGAGGTCATGACCCAGCGGCCGGAATTGTTCTGGGGGCTGATCGCCAGCATGTGGATCGGCAACCTGATGCTGGTCGTGCTCAATCTGCCGATGATCGGCCTGTGGGTGAAGCTGCTTACCGTGCCGTATCGGCTGCTGTTTCCCGCCATCATGGCGTTCTCGGCGATCGGCGTTTACAGCGTGAACTCGAGCTCGTTCGAAATCTATCTGACGGCGCTGTTCGGTGTGCTCGGACTCATCTTCAGCAAGCTCGGCTTTCCGGCCGCGCCCATGCTGCTCGGCTTCGTGCTCGGGCCGATGATGGAGGAACATCTGCGCCGCGCCATGCTGATGTCGAAGGGCGACCCGTCGGTCTTCGTCACCCACCCGATCAGCCTTGTGTTCATCATCGCGGCGGTCATGATCCTGGTCGTGATGGTGGTTCCGGCCGTGCGCCAGCGGCGCGGCGAGATCACCGACTAAAATCCCTGGTCGGCCGCATGTTCTGCGGCGAACCGGGATGCGAGCCCGGAAATCGGGCCTGCGCGAGTTCCGCACGATTGGATACGCAGGTCGGAAACATCCGACGGGTACGATAGGTCCCAGGGCAGGCTTTCGCGGGAACAGGCTCGAACGGCCTGCACGGATCGCCGGAACACGCTTCGGGCCCGATTTCCTTGTAGAAAGAACGCAAAGCGGTCTAGGGTGTCATTGACCACGTCGCGTGGCGTGCGGCCGGGCCAAAGCGGTCGCATGCGAGGGTCTGCCCGCCGCAGCGCGATCCCAGGGATCACCATATGAGCACCGACAGAACGCGAAGAGGCCACGACCCGCGCCAAGCCGCCGAGGCGGCATTCAAGGCCGCGACCACCAAGCCTCCGGAACCCGTGAGGGGCCCGGACCCGGTTGCCAAGAAGCCGTTTATTCCGGGCGCCACCGAACTCGTCTCCCTGCGCATCGATCGGGACGTTCTCGACCACTTCCAGGAAGACGGGCCGGGCTGGCAGGACAGAATCAATCAAGCGCTGCGAAAAGCGGCCGGCAAATAGACGCCAAAGAGTTGTGTAGATTGACGGACGCCCCCGGGGTGAGGTCACGCAAGCCGCCACTCCTCCTATGCTTTCCTGAGCCGTTGCGGCTCGCCCATGAGGAGATGACAGTGGCCGATCGATCGAATCAAAAGCAGGCACGCGCAGGCGGCAAGGCGATGCCGTCCCCGGAAGCGGAGGCTCAGGCCATCCGCGACAAGACTGCGCGCCTGAGAGCGCTCCGGCTCGCCCGTGACGCCGAAAACGCGGCGAATGCCCCGCCCGCACCGGCCACCGCCAAGCGGGCCGCGGCTAAAAAAAAGTCCGCTAAGTCAGGAGAGAAGGGGCCGTCCCTGTCAGATTGGTTGAGCACGCAGCAAACCCAGGGCCGGCGCAACTGAAGCGCGCGGGGCCTGCGACGTCGCGGTACGAAAGCCTGCCGCTGGCTTGCTCGGGGATGCCGGTTCGGTGCCCGGTTCAGGTGCGGCAGAGCGAGACGTGCAGGCGCCGCAGTTCCTCCAGGGCTTCCTTCGTATCGTGCATCTGGCGCTCCAGGAGCTCGATCTGCTCGAGGCATTTTTCGCGCGTCATCTTGAGGGCCTGCGGCGAGGCATGGCCATCCTCGACGGCGATCATTTGCGAAATCTCGGCGATGGTGAATCCGAGCTTCCGGCCTTTGAGAATCAGCGCTACGTGGTGTTGGTCGTCCGGCGTGTAGGCTCGGGCACGCCCTTCGCGCGTCGGCGCCAGCAAGCCTTTGCTTTCGTAGAATTGCAACGCGCGCGGCGTCACGCCGAACTTCTCCGCCATCTGGCTGATCGTGAGGATCTCGTCCTTCACCTGCGGATCGGGCGTGGCCGCGTCTATCCAGACCACGTCGGTGGCCATCAGGGGCGCGCGCTGCGGCGGTTGTGCAAAATTGGCTTTCATGGCGATCCACCTTCAGATTATCTCTGTTGATCATGAGCCGATGCTGATCGGACCTTAGGTCAACCTCCTGCCGACTTTTGGGCAGTGGGGGGAGAAACATACGGCGACCGGGGGGTAATTTTCAGTAAAAAGCATGTAATTACAAATACTTAGTTCCGCCCCACCCCTCCATCCGCAAGACAGCCGATTGCCGCTGCGGCACCGGATGGCGTGCCACGTCAGGGCACGGTCCGCGTTCGGGCCGGCACGTGATGTGGATCGGGCAAAACCGCCATGGCAACCGCCGGATATACCATCCAGCGGGCGCCCGGACGGGCGAGTTGCCATGCGCCACGAATTCCCGTGCCGTGGAGCCGCATTGCGGCTCGGGTCCCGCAACGGCCGCGCTCAGCTCCCGCCCGACAGACCGGCGGCCGCGAGATCGCCCACGAGCCGATCGACGATCTCGGGTTTGTAGATGCTTTTTTCCAGCAGGCGGCGCGCATCGTCGCGCCAGGCCGGCTGCAGCTCGAGCAGGCGTTGGACGGTTCGGCGCGCCAAATCCTCGTTCCCGCCCGCGCCGGCGGCGATCGCCTTCGCGACGAGACCGAGCGGATAGTCGTTGGCGGTGATCTGCTCGGCTTGAAACGCGGCCTCCTTCATGTCGCCGGCAAGATAGTTGCCGAGGAAAAGATAGAAGTGGTGCCAGGAGGGGCGAATATCGCCGCTCTCGCCCGCCCGCCGCAGCATCGCCATGCCGCGCTCGACGTCGCCGGTCATGATCAGCCGTCCGCCATATTCGGCGACGGTGAGCATGTCGTATTTGTTGAGCGCCATGGCCTTGTCGCCGGACGCGAAGGCGGCGGCGACGTCGCGCCGCGCATACTGCACGACGAACAGCATCTGGTAGGCGCGTGCGCTCGCGGGCGCGAGCTCGATCGCGTGTCGGGCCGCGCGCAGCGCCCGCTCGAGCGGCGGCGGATCGCCCGCCCGCACGGCGAAGTCCAGCAGATATTCGCGGTAGTACACGACCGCGAGGAACTCGAAGCCGACCGCGAAGCCCGGATCGAGCGAGGTCAGGCGTTCGAGGCACGCGCGCGCGCGCTCGTGCTCGACCGGATCGACCGAACGAAATGATTCCGCGGCTTCGAGGATGCATCGATAGCGCGGATCGCCGGCCGGAGAGGCGAGATGCTTGGCACGGTCGCGGGCGCGAATGACGCCGTAGGATTGCAGCAGCGTGTCGGCAAGCGCGCCGACGATTTCTTCGTCGGCCGTGCCGTTCTGGTCGCCCGCGGCGGCCGGTTGCTCGAAAGCGCGCGACCACGCGATCGTGCCCTCGGTGGCATCGATCAGCTGGAACATGATGGTGGTCGTGGTCTCGCCGTATTCGACCGAACCGGTCAACCGATAGTCGGCGCGCGGCTGCGCGGCCGGCGAGGGGACGGAAGAGCTCGAGGCCCCGTTGTCCGCCGGCCGGGGCCCGAACGAGACATTGATCGTATCGAAACGGGCAAATGCGTCACGGATCTTTTCGGTCAGCGATCCGGCCGCGATGTCGCCGGATCGGGGCGCGCCCACCACGCGCAATGATTCGATGTAGATCGTCGGCATGCCGTTGCCGTATGGCAGCCCGCTCGTGGTCGCCCGCGCGCGCGTGCTCGCCGTCGTCTCCGAGGCGGGCGGGCCCGAATTGCCGCCGCGCAACCACAGGAACGCGGTGACGACGGCGGCGACCAGCAGGATTGCGAGGACGCCGAGCCCGCGGAGCGCGCCGGACAGACGTGCGGACGCACTCGCCTGTACCGCCGACAAGGGGGCGGCCGCCGGCGCGCGACGGCGGGAAAACGTCGGCACATAGCTTCCACGCGGAAGCTCGATGGCGACCGGATCGTTGATGCCTTCTCCCGCATAGAACCGTTCCAACGCGCGTCGCAGGCGGGTCGCCTCGACGCGGACGATCGGATCGATTTGCGGATTGAATCGGGGGTCGCGACCGAGCGCCTCGACGCCGATCGTATAGCCCTTGAGGCTGGCGCCCCGGCCGCTCGATGCCTCTTCGACGATGAAACGCAGGAACGCGCCGAGCTGCGGCGAAGTGCGGAAGGTCTCGCTCACGACGATGCGTTCGAGCGCGGCGCGCACGTCGGATTCGCTTGGGGCAGCCTCGGCCTCGGCGCCTGTGGGTATCGTCATCGCGGTCGATGTCCCGAACGCAGCATTTGCACGGGATTTCCTCGCACTGCTTGGGCGGTTCCCTTACGGCGCGCCTTGATTCAGAGCAAAAAGATCGAGTTTCCCAACACCACAAGGCGCGTGACCATGTCGTCGTGGGGTTTGGCAGCCGTTCGGGACTGATCTGTATCTAGGAATACAACGGGAGATTTCAATTGCACTTCCGCCCGGACGAGACGGAATAACGTCAATGGTAACTCGCCACCTGGCGGGTACCCTTGCGGAGTTGCGTCACGCGTCGCGAAGACTTCGCAACTCTACGTATTTTTCTGCAAGATAAGCTTCGATATTGCCTGTCTAAGCTCGAATCTTCTCGATCCTCTAAAGTACTTCGTGGCGGTTTGGCGCATTTATATTGATTCTGCGGCTACATCTTTGGCGCGGAATTTGCCGCCGACGCCAGGGCCCGATCGAGGCCGGCGAATCGCTCCTTGGGGAACGGGTCGGATGTCGGCACGCCGTGCAAGGTGCCGGTCAGGGACCGCCAAACTTGTAGCTCACGCCGACACGGGCCACATTCAAATTGGTTTGACCGGTGGTGTATCGAACACCGAACGGGGCCCCATTCCCTATGTTGGGCGCAACAAAGACGTCGCCGCCGAACCGGTGGAACAGATATTCTCCGCGCAGGATCCAGTTGGACGTCATGGCATATTCCAAGCCCGCGCCGACCACCCATCCCGTCTTGGTGGAGGTCAAGACGCCCGGGTTGTTGTTTCCGCTGACGAAGGACTCATTGGCGCTGCTGTTTATTTCCGCAAACGCGACGCCGCCGGTGACGTAAATCAGCGCGCGATCCGCAGCCATTCCGAGGCGTCCGCGAACCGTGCTCAGCCAGTCAAAGCGGTTGTTCGCGGTCGCGATGCTGCCTAGCTCAAAGCCCGGACCCGGAAAACTCGCGATCGGGCCGGCCGCTCCGCTCGCGCGCACGCCGCTCCACGAGCCATCAGCCTCGATGCCAAGGACAAAGTGGGAGGACGCCTGCCAGTTGCATCCGATCTGTCCGCCAGCGACCGCACCGCTTCCGCTGGTGCCGATGTCAATTGGCGCGATCTGGAAAGTTGCAGGATCGGGCAGCGGATCGCCATGGGTATGCGACTGGCCCGTCCAGCCACCGCCGACATTCGCGCCGAGGTAGCAACCGGTCCAGTTGAACAGCGCGGCAACAGGTGGCGCCTTTAACGGCATGTCGGCCGCCTGCACGGGCGCCGCGACCAGACCAGTCAGCGCAACGCCAGCAATCAAGAGTTTCTTCATGCGTGTCCCCATGCACAAAGCCGAGTAGGCCTTCCCCAGATGGCCAAGTAGGCACGGAACTTTTTTCTTCGGCTAGCCGGGCGGTGTCAATTACTGTCGGTTAGCCGACGTGGAAAAGTTCCATCATTCCGAATGGAGTGTAGCCGGAATGCCACATCTGGTGGCTTTTCGGCTGCAACACATTGTGGAAGATGAATACGATTTGGCACAAGATCAAGCAACTAGATCAAGCAATCAGGTCAAGCAACAAGATCAAGCAACAGGATCAAACAGCAAGATCAAGCAACAGGATCTAGCGTAAAATCAAACGTAAGATCAAGCATAGATCAAACGATCAACGTATGGCTCGATGTCAACGTGTCCAGCCCAAGTCTTGGCGCGGAGACTTGCGGTCGAAATCGTGGCCCGCCACCTAATTACCGCATTTCGCGCGACATAGCGGGCTTAACCTTTGGTAAAGAAAAGGTAAAAACGCGTTGACTTAAAGCCGTTGGGGGCATTGAATCCACCAATTATTCCCGGGGGGTAGAGGGTCGTTTGTGAGCTTCCGCGCAGTCTGTATTGCTGCGGTGCTTGCTGCGTCAGTGGCGCCGTTCGCCGCTTCCGCGCAAGTCATCCAACGAGGCGACCTGCCGGGGCGGGAGCGTGAGCGATTCGTCACGCCGCCACCGCCCTTGGCCGAGCCGCGCGGCCCCGCCATCGTGCTGCCGAGCACCGCGCCGCCGAGCGGCGCCGCGCGGATCATGCTCACGGTCCGCGACATCTGCATCAAGGGCTCGACGGTCTACAGCGCGGACCAGCTTGCGCCGCTCTACCGCGACCTGATCGGCCACGAGATCTCGGTCCAGTCGCTCTACGATCTGGCACAGCGCATCACCGCGAAATATGGCAGCGACGGCTACGCGCTCTCGCGCGCGATCGTGCCGCCGCAGCAATTCTCCCCGCGCGGCGGCGTGCCGTGCCTCGAGATCATCGAAGGCTATATCGACAATGTCGAATGGCCGGCCGCTGTCGCGCGCTACCGCGACTTCTTCAGCGATTACACCGCCAAGATCACCGCCCAGCGGCCCGCCAACGTCCGCACCATCGAGCGCTACCTGCTGCTCGCGAGCGATCTGCCCGGCCTGCACTTCAGCGCGAGCCTCAAGCCGTCCAAGACCAACACCGGGGCCTCGACGCTGGTGGTCGCGGTGGTCGAGAAGCGGGTCGACCTCATGGGCCGCTTCGACAACCGCGGCACGCCGGCGCGCGGGCCCAAGGAGTTCCTGGTCGGCGCGACCGTCAACAATCTGCTCAGGCAGCACGAGTCCCTCACCATCAATTGGGCGGCGGCGGTCCCCCATACCCAGGAGCTCGAATATTTCGCGCTGAACTACCGTCAGGTGCTCACCAGCGAAGGCCTGTTCGCCTTTGCCAATGCGAGCTACAGCTACGGAAACCCGGGCACCCCGGGGCTCCAGCTTCTTGCATTCAGGACCGGGAGCACGTACGTCGAAACCGGGCTGGCCGGCCCGCTCATCCGCACGCGCGAGAAGAACCTGACGCTCACTGGCCTCGCCTTCGTGAGCGACAACTTCAGCGATGTGCTCGACAAGCTGCCCCTCAACCGCGACAATATCCGCGGCTTCCGCCTGAAGGCGGACGGCGACTGGGCCGACCGCTTCCTCGGCATCAACCAGGTCAACGTGACCTACAGCCAGGGCGTTCAAGGGCTCGGCAGCTCCAACAACAACGCAGATCTGCGCGACCAGATACCTACATCGCGCCAGTTCGGCCGCGTCGACTTCGAGAAGATCGAGGCGACCTTGAGCCGGACCCAGCCGCTGTTCGGCCACTTCTCGGCCTTCGGCGCCGCCTATGGCCAATACGCCTTCAATCCGTTGCTGGTGCCCGAGCAATGCGGCTATGGCGGCCGCTTCTTCGGCCGCGCCTACGATCCCTCCGCGCTGCTCGGCGACCAGTGCTTCGAAGCGCTCACCGAGCTGCGCTACGATGTGCCGAAGTTCGCGCCCTTCGTCACGCAGGTGCAGTTCTACGCGTTTGCCGACTACGGCAGGCTGTGGATTCTCGCGCCGGCGGCGGAGGCGCTCGCGATCGGTACACCGGGCAATTTCACGGCGGCTTCGGCCGGCGCCGGGGTGCGGCTCGGCTTCTGGAACAACTTCAGCGCCGATCTCTCGGTCGACAAGGCAATTCACGGACCGCGCGACGACACCCGCTTCTTCATGATCCTTGGCGCGAAATATTAGGGGCAGGCGATGATCCTATCACGCGCACTCTCGCTCCTGACCGCCGCGCTGCTGGTCGTGCCGCAAGGCGCGCTCGCCAATCCGGCGGGCGCCCAGGTGACCGGCGGCAGCGCGGCGGTGACAGGGCAGGGCACCGGCGTCGTCACCGTCACGCAGTCGAGCCAAAACGCCATTATCAACTGGTTCACGTTCAATATCGGCGTTGGCGAGCTCACGAACTTCATCCAGCCCAACTCCTCGGCCATCGCGCTCAACCGCGTCACCGGAGGTCTCGGCGCCTCGCAGATCTGGGGCACGATCACCGCCAATGGCCGCGTGTTCATTGTCAATCCGGACGGCATCCTGTTCGGCGCCGGCTCCAGGGTCGATGCCGCCGGGTTCCTGGCGACCACCCATGACATCAAGGATGCCGATTTCATGGCGGGCCGCTACAACTTCAACATTCCGGGCCGGCCCGACGCCTCGATCGTCAATTTCGGAAACATCCATATCACGCCGAGCACCTCCGGATTTGCGGCGCTGGTTGCGCCGGGCGTGCGCAATGCCGGCACCATCACGGCCAATCTCGGCCAGGTCGCGCTCGCTTCCGGCAACGGATTCACCCTCGACTTCTACGGCGACAAGCTGATCACCCTGCAGGTCGGCGACCAGATCGCCGCCAAGGTGCTGGACGTCTCGACCGGCCAGCCGCTCGATGCGCTGGTCAAGAACGAAGGCCTGCTCAAGGCGAACGGCGGCCGGGTCACGCTCACTGCCGTGGCGGCGCGCCATGTGGTCGACGCCGTCATCAACAACACCGGCACGATCGAGGCGAATACGGTCGGCACCCGCAAAGGCATGATCGTGCTCGGCGCCGCGACCGGCGCCGACCAGAAAGTGAAGATTTCCGGCAGGATCTCGGCCTCCGGCCACAAAAAGGGGCAGAGCGGTGGCACGGTCGTGGTCACCGGCGGGGACATCGCGCTCACCGACGCGAAGATCAAGGCGTGGGGCCAGGCCGGCGGCGGCACGGTGCGGATCGGCGACAAGACGGCAAACAGCGTGTCGATGGACGCGCACTCGGTCATCGACGCCTCCGCGAGATCGAAGGGCGACGGCGGCAATGTGGCCTTGATATCGGGCGGGCTCACCAGCATGGCCGGCCTGATCCGCGCGAGCGGCGGGCCGCTCGGCGGCCATGGCGGCTTCGTGGAGACCTCCGGGCAAAAGGTGCAGATCACGGGTCAGGTCGACGGCGGGAAGGGCGGCACTTGGCTGCTCGATTCCGATAGCCTGAAGATCGATTCCTTGTTGGCGGCCATCATCAGCCTGACGCTCAACGGCGGGACCAATTTCATAGCGACGACGACCGCTTGGGGCGAAGGCGGCCATGGCGACATCACGGTCAATAGCCAGATTTCCTGGGATACGAATGCATCGCTCACGCTCAGCGCCTATCGCAATATCGCAGTCAACGCCAATATCACGAGCACGGACGGTGGCGCGGTAACCTTGCGGGCCGACAACACCGGAACCGGCGTCGGCACGGTGGCATTCGGACGCAATAACGACGGTGACGACGAGCACGAAAACGGGCATGGAACGTCGCCGAAGGTCTCCACCTCCGGCCAAGTTTCGATCTTCTACAATCCGGAGAGCTACAATGGCTCGAACAGCTCCTCCGTCCCGAACGGACAGAACCCGGCTAAGAATCCCTATTCCCAGAACGTGACCGGTGGCGCACAGCTCACCGCCTACATGCTGGTGAACACCATCACCGACCTGCGGAACGTGGGGACCAACCTCAACGGTATCTACGCGCTCGGCCGAAATATCGATGCCATCACCGTCGCGAACTTCGCGCCGCTCGGCCAGTTCGGCGGGATGTTCAACGGGGACGGTCATACGATCAGCCGGCTGAACATCGCGCCTACGGATCCAAAAATCAGCGACATCGGCTTGTTCAGCATCAATTCCGGAATCATCTGGGACCTGACGCTTTCCGACGTGACGGTTCACGCCAATCCGAATTCCACCGCTCCGAACCAGCATGTCGGCACGGTCGCGGGACAGAATTTGGGAGTGATCAGCAACGTCTCCGTCGTCAGCAGCGGCGAGGGACCGGGCAGCCGGATCATCGGCGGCTCGGCGTCCGGCGTTACCGCGGGCGGCCTCGTCGGCCAGAATTTCGCGATGCCCGGCAGCGATAGCAGGCAACACGGCGTCATCAGGAATTCGTCCGCAGACGTATCCGTTGTCATTGGCGACGGCGTCGCCTGTTCCAGCAATAACTGCGGCGGCGGATGGAACTATGCGGGCGGATTGGTCGGATTCAACGCCGGAAGCATCATCGACTCGTGGGCGACCGGAAACGTTTCCTCCGGCTCGCACAGTTTCGCCGGCGGCCTCGTCGGCGCCAGTCAGAATTTCGGCAATTCGACCATGAATGCGCGAATCATCAACTCCTTCGCCACCGGCGACGTGACGAGCAACGGGTCCGACGTGGCTCTCGGCGGGCTCGTTGGTTACAACGGCGGGAGGATCAGGAATTCATATGCGACCGGCGACGTCACCAGCTCCGGTGTCGATGCCGCGATCGGCGGGCTCGTCGGCAGCAACGACGCATTCGGCAGGATCAAGAACTCCTACGCGACGGGGGACGTCACGTCGACGGCGACCCTGCCCAATTCCGATTGCTCGAAGTCGGATTGCCACTTCGTCAGTGCCGGCGGGCTTGTCGGCCAGAACTCGGGCAAGATAACGAGCACATTTTCCTTTGATGGAGTGTCGAGCGACGGCTTCCAGCTCGGGTTCACATTCGCCACCGGCAACGTGAAGGTGGGCCAGAACGGGACGGCAGGCGGCCTCGTCGGCTTCAATGACGGCAAGATCAGTAATGCGGTCGCGATCGGCAACGTCACCGGCGCCTCGGGTTCCGGCAACAACGAGCACGACCGCAACACCAATCTCGGCGGGTTCGTCGGCGAGAACCAGGGAGTCATCTCCAATTCTTTCGCCGGACTGGGCACCGTCGGGTCGGCCGACGCCCAGTTCATCAATGTCGGCGGGTTCGCCGCCAACAACAGCGGCGTGATCAAGAACTCCATCGCGTTCGGTAACGTCGTGGCGGGCGCCCACAGTTCCGCGGGCGGGTTCGTCGGCAACAACAATGCGGACAATGGCAACTGCGGCGACTGCACGCACGGGATCGGCTTCAACCAGAAAGGGTTGATCGAGAACGCGCTGGCGTTCGGTTCGGTCACGGTCGGTTCGTCGGGACTGGCGGGTGGTTTCGCCGGCTCCGGCAACGGGACCTTCTCTTTCACGGGAGCCTTTGGTGCGGTTACGGGCGGCGACAACAGCGTGCTCGGCGGTCTCGTCGGGGCGCTCAGCCTCCACAAGAACGACTCTGGTGAGATAATTGCGGGCAGCATCGACCACTCGGTGGCGAGCGGGCCGGTCACCAGCACGGGTCCCAACAGCGTCATCGGCGGATTGGTCGGCATCAACGGCGGCAACATTTCGATGTCGGCATTCTCGTCGGCAGGGATCCCGACGGGAAACAACGGCAACGTTGTGTCTGCCAGCTTCGTCAAAGGTCCGCTTCCCGGGCAGGTCACCGGGACCTCCGACAGCTTCATCGGCGGCTTGGTCGGCATCAATCTCGGCACCATCACCGACGGGCTCGTCGCCAATGGCACCTCGGTCACCGGCACGGGCGGGAACAATTTCGTGGGCGGGATTGCGGGCCTCAATTTCGGGTCGATCAATACGTCGGTGTCGCATGCGACGGTCGCGAGCGGTCCCAACAGTGTTGTCGGCAGCGCCGTCGGCGCAAATGCGACGTTTGTCAATTTCCTGCCCGGCCAGCTTCCGAATTCCAGCTTCCCGTCCGGGACGATCACGAATTCGACCGGAACCGGCCCCGGCTCGCAGGTTGGCGTCACCAACCCGAAGGGCGGTCTGCCCACTTTTCCGTCGATCATTCCGCCGTGCGGTGACACGGTCTGCTTCATCCTTAACAACGGGCAGCTGCCGAGCGCGCCGCCGCCGAACCCGCCCGACAATACGCCGCCGCTGCCGCCGCTGCCGCCGGAACAAGTGATCATCCCGGTGACGCCGCCGCCGAACCAGCAGGTCGTCCCCATTAATTTCGACACGGGCAACAAGCAGCCGGTGCTGATCAACCTCACGACCGGCGGCAACGGCGGAAATGGCGGCAACGGCGGAAATGGCGGCAATGGCAATGGCGGTAACAAGCCGTCCAACGGTCCACCGCCCGGTCCCGGCCTCGGCCGCACGCTCAGCGAGCAGCAGTTCAGCGGCGTGCCGCCGCTCGGCGAGACCCGCTTCCAGCCGGGCGAGGTGGTCGTGCAGATTTCCAACACCATCTCGTTCGATCGGGTCATGCTGCTGGCCAAGCGGTTCGGCCTCACGCTGGTCTCGTCGCAAAGCGTCGGATGCCTCGGGCCGCGTGATCTACGTGTTCAGCGCGCCCAACGGCAGGGACATCCGTGCCCTCATCCTGGCCCTCGAGCACAACCAGCTCGTCGCCTCGGTGCAGCCGAACTACGTGTTCGTCCTTGCGCAGAGCGCCGCCCAGCCGGCCCAGCCGGCGGCGAGCGAACAGACCAACAGCATTCCGCCGGCGAGCGAGCCGGCGACGCGATCTCGCCAACAGCGACACCGCCTCGCTGCACCAGCCTGCCGGCGGGCGACGCCGCGCAATACGTCATCGACAAGCTCCATCTCGGCGCGATCCATCAGCGCGTGCGCGGCCGCAACGTCACCGTCGCGGTGATCGATTCGGAAATCGACGCCACAGCATCCCGACCTCGCGCGGCGTCGTCGTCGGAGCGGTTCGACGCCACCGCCGAGCCGCGAGCCATCCGCACGTGCACGGCACCGGCATGGCGGGCGCCATCGCGTCGCACCAACGCCTGCTCGGCGTGGCGCCGGGCGTGCGCATCCTCGCCATCAAGGCGTTCGACGAGTCGGCCTCGAGCGCCGAAGCGACCAGCTTCCAGATCCTCAAGGGCCTCGACTACGCGATCTCGCAAGCAACGTGCGCATCATCAACATGAGCTTCGCCGGTCCGCGCGACCTCGATGATGGAGCGCACGCTCAAGACCGCCCACGACAAGGGCATCATCCTGATCGCGGCTGCCGGCAATGCGGGGCCGAAGTCGCCGCCGCTCTATCCGGGCGCCGATCCGAGCGTCATCGCGGTGACGGCGACCGACTACGCCGACAAGCCGTTCGCGATGGCGAACCGCGGCAAATACATCGCGGTGGCGGCGCCGGGCGTCGACGTGATGGTTCCGGCGCCCAATGGCAGCTATCAGCTCACGACCGGCACCTCGGTCGCGGCTGCCCATGTGAGCGGCATCGCGGCGCTTGCTGATCGAGAGCAAGCCCACCATCACGCCGGACGAGCTGCGTGCCATCCTGACGCGGACCGCCAGGTCGATCGCGCGCCAGAAGGACGATCCGACCGGCGCCGGCCTGGTCGACCCGGTCGGCGCGCTGCAGGCCTTGGGGCCGGCGAGAGCGGTGGAGACGAATCCGTCGGCCGGGACGACCATCCATTGACGGACGAATGGCGAGTAGCGAGTAGATGAGGCCACTGTTCGTGTTTCGCTATTCGCCACTCAAGGCATGCCGGAATCCGCCCCATACGATGCCCTGATCGTGGGCTGCGGTCCCGTCGGCGCCACCCTGGCGGCGCTGCTGGTGCGCCACGGGCTGCGGGTCGCAGTGGCCGAGCAGGCCGCCGGCACCTACGACAAGCCGCGCGCGATCACGCTCGACCACGAGGTGATGCGGGTCTTCCAGGCCTGCGGCGCGGCCGGCGAGATCGAGAAATTCACAGCGCCGCATCCCGGCACCCACTATCTGGGCGTCGATCGCGACGTCATCCGGATCTACGACCCTCAGCCGCCGCCTTATCCGCTCGGCTGGCCGCCGAGCGGGACCTTCGTGCAGCCCGAGGTCGAGGCCGTGCTGCGCGCCTGCGTGGCGCGCTCGGGGCGGGCCGACGTCCTTCTGGCCACCCAAGCCGTTGCGTTCGCGCCCCGCGACGATCGGGTCGACGTCACGTTGCGAGGTCCGGACGGCTCGCCGGACAAGATCGTCTCGGCGCGCTATCTGCTGGGCTGCGACGGTGCCAACAGTTTCGTGCGCAAGCAGCTCGGCATCGGCCACGAGGACCTCGCCTTCGACGAATGGTGGATGGTGGTCGACGTCCGGCTCACCAGGCCAGTCGACCTGCCGGCCAAGTGCATCCAGTATTGCTGGCCGTCGCGGCCGGCGACCTTCATCGTGGGGCCCGGCAACCTGCGCCGCTGGGAGATCAAGCTGCTGCCGGGCGAGACGCCGGAGGATTTCGGCGCGGCCGACAATGTCAGGAAACAGCTTGCGCGTTTCGTCGATCCGGACGCGATCGAGATCTGGCGTTCCGCGGTCTATCGGTTTCATGCGTTGGTGGCCGAGCGCTGGCGGGCCGGTCGCGTCTTCCTGGTGGGCGACGCCTGCCACCAGACGCCGCCCTTCATGGGGCAGGGCATGTGCGCCGGCATCCGCGACGCCGCCAACCTGGCCTGGAAGCTCGCGCTCGTTCGGCGGCAAGACGCGCGGGATGGCCTGCTCGACACCTATGAGAGCGAGCGCAAGCCGCATGTCAAAACGCTCGTCGGCTTCGCCAAGAAGGCCGGCGAGGTGATCGGCGAGCTCGATCCCGCCGCGGCGCAGATGCGCGACATCATGCTGCGCGGCCAGCTGGCGCGCGGCGAACAGGAGACCGTTCGCCAGCGTTTCATTCCCAATCTCACGAACGGCGTCCTCGACGCGGGCTGCGGCGATGTGGCCGGCAGCTTGTTCGTCCAGCCGCGCGTCCGCACACACGCGGGCGACAAGTTGCTCGACGACGTGGTCGAGCCGCGCTTTCTGCTCGTGACGACGACCGGGGAGGCGCAGGCCTGGCTGACGCCGCGTTCGGTCGACCTATGGGGGCGGATGGGCGGAGAGCGCGTCGTCATCGGCACTCAAGACGCGGCGCGCCCGGCGACCGGCGGCATTCGTCGCCTTGCCGAGCGCGGCGACCTGCTCGCCGGTTGGATGACGCGGCACGGCGCGTCGGCCGTCGTGGTGCGGCCGGATCGCTACGTGTATGGCACGGCGCGCGATCGCGACGCATTGAACCGGCTGGTGGAGGGCCTCGGGCGTCACATTTTCGGGTGATGTCGTTCGCCGGTCACGCCGTGGCCACCGGGACGATGCGGTGAGGGGAGACGGACTCTGAGTTGTCATGCCCCGCGAAAGCGGGGCATCCAGTACTGCCGTGCCCGTGCGCGTGAATCGCCGCGCCAATTCCGAACGCCGGCGCAGTACTGGATTGCCCGCTTCGCGGGCAATGACGGCGCAGTGCTATTACTTCACCGGCGGCTTCGCGGCGAATTTCGAGCCCCGCACGCACATGCGGCCGCGCGGGTCCTGCCACAGCTTCTCGCTCGCGTGCAGGTGGCCGAGCGCGCGCGCGATGGTGCGGAAATCATAAGCCGCGAACCGCTCGGCGATGTCGGTGTAATAGAGCGGCTCCCGGTCGATTGCCTGCAGGATCTCGGCGGCGAGCGCCTCGACCTGCTGCGGATCGCCTGCCTGCCCGGCGTCGTCCGCCTTGCCGGTCACATAGTCGTCGATCTTGGCGCGGTCCGCATACGCATAAGTAATGCGCTCATAGTGCTCGCGCGGGATGCCCTCGGGAATGGTCGCGTCGATGCCGACCTTGGCGCCGGTCGGCACCACGCCGAAACCCTGCGGCAGGCTGGGATCGAGCGGCTTTGCGCGCGAATTCGAGACGATCATCACGTCGCGGTCGCCCTGCACGCGGGTCGCGATCGCCCATTCGACCTCGGTCGGATCGAACACGTCGATGTCGTCGTCGACCACCACCACATGCTTCAGGTCCATGACCGACAGCGCGGCGAGCAGCGCGTTCTTGGCTTCGCCCGGCTGCTTCTTGATCGAGATCACGGCGTGCCAGAACGCGCAGCCGCCGAGCGTCACATTGATGTCCTTCACGATGATGCCGGCGGTCTTGAGCGCCTGGCGGATCGCGGCGTAACGGGTCGGCGCGGCGAGCCAGGTGTTTTCCCACGGCATATGGAGGTTGTAGTAGATCGCGTCCTTGCGCATCGGAGATCGCCTTGATGCGCACCAGCGGGTTCCAGTGCAGCCCGCCCATCAGGCGGGTGAATTCGCCGAAGCGGCCTTCCGGCCAGGTCCAGCCGGTCGGCAGGATCTCGCCTTCCAGCACGATCTCGGCGTCCGCGATATAGGGCAGGTCGATGGTCTTGCAGGGCGCGAGCTCGACCGCCGAGCCACGCATGCCGCCCGCGATCGCCATCTCGTCGACGCCGAGCGGGGCGCGGTAGCCCGAGCCGGTGATCTCGATCGGATGCGTGCCGATCGAGATCGAGATCGGCAGCGGCTCGCCGCGCTCGAAGGCGCGCTGCGCGAACAGCCGCATGTTGTTGGGGGTGACGATGTCGATGCCGGTGAGGTTCTTCTCCTTGACGATGAAGCGGTAGATGCCGCTGTTCATGCCGAGCTCGGGATCGCGCGTGATCACGACGCCGGCGGTGATCATCGGGCCGCCGTCGTAGATCGACGACATCGGGATCGGCAGCCGGTAAAGATCGACCTCGTCGCCGGCGAGCGTGACCTCGCGCGTCGGCGAGGTCTTGACGTGCCGCGGCGGGTATCGGACGGTCGATCGCGGCTTTGAGCTTGTCCTCGATCTCCTGGTAGGTCTCGCAGCCCATTCCGACGATGGCGCGCTCGCGCGTCCGGATGATGCCGGACACCACCGGAACCTCGTAGCCGATCACGTTGTGGAAGAAGAGCGCGGTCTTGGCCTGATCGACCAGCGTCGCGATATGGCGGATGTCGACCGGCTGGTGCAGGTCGACGAGCTCGCCCGCCTGGCGCAGCCGGTCGAGGAACTGGCGGAAATTCTCTTGCATCGGGCTCTCGGGTGACCTTGCGGGGACCTGCCGCAACCGCAGCTAAGCGACAAGGGCCGGCGCGCCGTCAACGTGAGCCCTTGCGATCTGCACGGGCGGCCTGTCCCCGGCGGGCCGGTTTCCGTTTCGTCGCAAAATGCTCTAAAGGGAAATGCGGATCGAGGAGAACAGCCACGTGACGAAGACGATGAAGGCCCTGGTGTTGCGCCGGCACGGCGACCTGCAGGACCTGGAGGTCGTCGACGGATTATCCCGTGCCCCAGGTGATCGACGGTCACGTGGTCATCCGCGTGCGCGGCGTCCTCGTTCAACTACCACGACGTGTTCACGGTGCGAGGCATGCCCGGCATCAAGGTGCCGCTGCCGGTGATCATCGGCCTCGACATGGCGGGCGAGATCGCCGAGGTCGGCGGCGGGCGTCGCGGGGTGGAAGGCCGGCGACCGCGTGCTGGTCAATCCGCTCAACAAGAAGAAAGGCCTGATGGGCGAGATGCTCGACGGCGGCATGGCCGAATACTGCCTGGTCGCCGCCGACCAACTGGTCGCGATGCCCGACGGCGTGAGCTTCGAGGACGCGGCGTCGCTGCCGGTCGCCTACGGCACCGCGCACCGCATGCTGATCACCCACAACACGGTCGAAGAAGGGCGACCGCGTGCATCGTGCTCGGCGCCAGCGGCGGCGTCGGCACCGGCTGCGTCATCCTGGCCAAGCTGCTCGGCGCCGAGGTGATCGCCTGCGCGTCGAGCGAGGACAAGCTGCGCCGCCTGAAGGAGATCGGCGCCGACGAAGTGATCGACTACACCAAGGTCGACTTCTCCAAATGGGCGGTCGAGAAATACGGCAAGCCGCAGCGCCGCTCCTACGAGGGCGGCGTCGACGTGGTGATCAACTTCACCGGCGGCGACACCTGGGTGCCGTCGCTGCGCTGCATCAAGCGCGGCGGCAAGCTTCTGGTGTGCGGCGCCACCGCGGGTCACGATCCGAAGGAGGACCTGCGCTACATCTGGAGCTTCGAGATCGAGATCATCGGCTCCAACAGCTTCTACGACGACGACCTCAAGGGCCTGATGAGACTGATCCAGCAGGGCAAGATGCAAGCCCGTGATCGACAAGGTGCTGCCGCTCGAGCAGGCCGCCGAAGGGCTGCGCCTGATCCACGACCGCGAGGTCGTCGGCAAGGTGGTGGTGACGCCGTGACCGCGCGCCCGGACGAGCCGATCCGATGCTTGAGATCGCGCATTGACCAAGACCTATGGCGGCGAGGGCGCCGCGTCGCGGCGAGCCGTAACCCCGTGCTCGACGCGGTCAGCTTCACCGTGCCGCAGAACCAGTTCGTCTGCCTGCTCGGCGCCAGCGGTTGCGGCAAGACCACGCTGTTGCGCATCGTCGCCGGCCTCACCGTGCCGGACGGCGGCGACGATCCAGGTCGAAGGCACAGCACGTGCAGCGGTCCGGGCCAGGACCGCAGCCTGGTGTTCCAGAACTACGGCCTGCTGCCGTGGCGCACCGTGATGGGCAACGTCGAGTTCGGCCTGGAGATGCGCGGCGTGCCGAAGGCCAAGCGCCGCGCCATCTGCCAGACATACATCGATCGGGTCGGCCTCACGGGCTACGAAAGCACTACCCGCACCAGATCTCCGGCGGCATGCAGCAGCGCACCGCGCTCGCGCGCGCCTTCTCGAAGGATCCGAAGATCCTGCTGATGGACGAGCCGTTCGCCGCGGTCGACATGCAGACGCGCGAGATGCTGCAGGACGAGCTTCTGAAGATCTGGAACGAGCAACAAGACCACGGTGCTGTTCGTCACCCACAGCATCGAGGAGGCGATCTATCTCGGCGACCGCGTGCTGGTGATGGGGGCGCGGCCGGGCCGCATCAAGGCCGACATCGAGACCGAGCTGCCGCGGCCGCGCAGCGACAGCGACGTGAAATCGTCGCGCGCGTTTCGACGAGCTGCGCCGCCTGGTGCGCGAGACGCTGCGTCACGACGACGCCAGCCGCGATGCGGCGCAGCGGCGTGACGGCCGATCGACTGCCGTCGCCATAGCGGCGATCCAGCAGCCGCCGCGCCGCGTTCTGCGCAGGAGCTCGCGCGCCGGGCGGAGCATCGGCACGCTGGTCGCGCAGTCGGACCGTCGCTCGCGCTGACGCTGGCTGGTCTGGGAATGGTACGGCCGCGGCGTCGATCCGGTCTTCATGTCCTATCCGACCGCGATCCTGGAGGCCGTGCCGGCGATGATCGCGATCCGGCGAGTTGCAGCGGGCGTTCGTGTCGAGCGTGATCGGGCTCGTGGTCGGCCTCGCGCTGCGATCGTGTCTCGGCACGCTGATCGGCCTGCTGATGGGCCGCTACCGCCTGGTCGACCAGCTCCTCGACCTGCAGATCAACGCGCTCTACGCGACGCCGAACGTCGCGCTGATCCCGCTGCTGATCCTGTGGTTCGGGCTGGGACTCCTGTCCAAGATCGTCATCATCTTCCTCGCCGGCGTTCTTCCCGATCATCGTCAACACCTACAGCGGCGTGCGCAATGTCGGCCGCGGCCTGGTCGAGGTCGCGCTCGCCGAGGGCGCCAGCGAGGCGCAGATCTTCACCAAGATCGTCATTCCGGCGTCGCTGCCGTTCATCACCACCGGCATCCGGCTCGCCATGGGCCGCGCCGTGGTCGGCATGGTCGTGGCCGAGCTGTTCACGGCGCTGTCCGGCCTCGGCGGCGCGATCATCAACTACGGCAACGCGTTCAAGACCGACAAGCTGTTCGTCGTCATCATCGTGCTGGCGCTGCTCGGCGTCAGCCTGACCGAAAGCGTGCGCTATCTGGAGCGGCGGCTGGCGCCGTGGAAAGAAACCGAGCGGGCCAATTGAAATTGCTCGTCATTGCGAGCGAAGCGAAGCAATCTCTGCCGAGTCACTACCTTCAGGGTGAGATTGCTTCGCTTCGCTCGCAATGACGAAAACAGAGCTGGAGGAACACAATGGATCGCCGGAATTTTCTCGCAGCAATGGCCGGCGTCGCGGCCGTCGCCCGGCCGCGCGCCCTGCTGGCGCAAGGCAGCCTCACCAAGCTCAGCGTGCTCATCGGCACCGCGCCGCCCGATCCCGCCAGCCTGTATCTTCTACTATGCGCGCGAGAACGGTT
This sequence comes from uncultured Pseudomonadota bacterium, assembly GCA_963791155.1. GTDB lineage: Bacteria > Pseudomonadota > Alphaproteobacteria > Rhizobiales > Xanthobacteraceae > JAVDCA01. Next base: position 191,345 of record CAWBRI010000010.1, on the reverse strand, counting down.
TTTACCGCGAGCACGGCATCGACATCGACCTGCGTCCGATCGGGGCGGAGACGCTGGCCTTGCGTGCCCTCATCGCGGGCGAAGGCGACGTGTGCTGGTGCGGCGGCATCTCGACCCTGCAGGCGATCGCGGCGGGATCGCGCCTCAAGGTGCTCAGCGCGTTCACGCCCAAGCTCGATTATCTGGTGGTGGGCAATCGCGAGATCACGAGCCTCAAGGGGTTCGAAGGCCGCTCGATGGCGGTCTCCCAGGTCGGCGCCGTCTCGCAGCTCGTGCCGCAACTGATGATGGAGCAGAAAGGCGCCGATCCGATCCAAGGTCCAATGGCTGGGCGTGGGCGCGAGCGCGGCGCGCGTGCAGGCGCTGATCGCCAAGCGGGTCGACGGCGCGCCGCTCAATTCGTCGTTCGCGGCGCGCGTGCTGCAATACGACTATCTCCACGTCGTCGGTGACGCCGCCAAGGACCTGCCTGATTTCCTCTACACCTGGGAGGTGGTCGCGGCGGAGGCCGCCGAGCGCAAGCGGGCGGCGCTCAAGGCGTTCGTGATCGCGACCGCCAAAGGCTGCCGCTGGGCGATGGCCAACCCGGACGCGGCCGCGGCGATCAACAAGAAGATCCTGCCCGATCTGCCGCCGGCGGAGCTCGAGGCGGCGGCGCGCGATTTCGCCAAGAAGCGCTTCTTCAGCACCGACCGGAAAGCTGCCGCGGGCGACCTGGGATTTCACGGTCGCGACGCTCGTGAAGCTTGGGAACATCAAGCAGCCGATCCGATACGAGGACGTGGTGCTCGACGACATCGTCGATGCGGCGATAGCCGAGGGCGGGCTGGATAAATGATGCAGGCGCGTGGGGTGGAGAAGCCGAACGCCACCATTGAACTGCTTTGGCGGCGTCATCGCGCGCGAAAGCGGGCGATCCAGTAATCACCGGAGCGGCGGTGGTTACTGGATGCCCCGCTTGCGCGGGGCATGACGGCTGAGAGTCATTCAGAAGGGCGTACATGGCGGATCGTGCCTACCCGACGAACCGTGGACTGTGAAAGGGCGAACGCAATGACCGATGAAATCACCGTCGAACGGGTGCAGCAGATGATCACCCGTGCGCCGTATCATCAGTGGCTTGGCATCAAGGTCATCGCCGTCCACGATGACGGCATCGAGCTCACCGCTACCTGGCGCGAGGAATGGGTGGTCAACCCCGAGCGCCGCTATACCCATGGCGGAGTGCTCGCCGCACTGGTCGATCTGGCGGCAGACTGGGCGATGGTGAAGAAGGCGGGCCGCGCGGTGCCGACCATCGATCTGCGCGTCGATTATCACAGCGTCGCCATGCCGGGCGATCTCACATTGCGCGGCAAGGTCGTGCGCATGGGCGCGCAATTCTCGACCGCGGAGGCGCAGATCTTCGACACAGGGGGCAAGCTGCTGGCGAGCGGCCGCGGCACCTATTTCACTGCGCCGCCGAAGGGATGACCACGAGAAGTTATTACCCATGGCTCATTTCCAAAACCTCGGCGACCTGATCCGCCGCGACCGCGACCTCGACAAGATCGCGGTCATCGACCTCGGCGGCGGGCAGGCTGCGCGCGAATTCAGCTACCGGGCGCTCGACGAGGCGGCGAACGGCGTCGCGCGCGCCCTGCTGGCGCGCGGCCTCGCGCGCGGCGAGCGCGTCGCGATACTGTCCGCCAATCGCGCCGAATATCTCGCCGCCTATTTCGGCATCATGCGGGCGGGTCTGGTCGCGGTGCCGGTGAATTTCAAGTTTCCGCGCAAGACCATTCATTTCATCATCCAGGATGCCGGCGCGAAGCTGGTGTTCTGCGATTCCGCGCGCCGCGCGGACTGCCCGCCGGGTCCACCCGTGGTCTGTTTCGGCGCAGAGGGCGACGAGGCGTTCGACGCCTTCGTCGATCGCGGGCCCTTCGGGGCGGTCGTGCCGCGCCGGGACGAGCCGGCGATGTTTCTCTACACCTCCGGTTCGACCGGGGTCCCGAAGGGCGTCGTGCTGTCGCACCAAAGCCATATCTGGGTCGTGGAGGTGCGGCTTGCCGGCCAGGATCTGGCGCGCCACCGCTATCTGGTCGCGGCGCCGCTCTATCACATGAACGCGCTCGCGCTCGCCAAGCTGGCGAGCGCGGCCCACGCCACCGATCGTGCTGCTGCCGCAGTTCGTCGCGCGCGACTACATTGCGGCGATCGGACGCTACCGCTGCACCTGGCTCACGGCCGTGCCGCCGATGATCGCCATGATGCTGCGCGAGACCGGGCTCCTGGGGCGAACGGACCTGTCGAGCGTCGAGTTCGTGCGCATGGGATCGGCGCCGGTGAGCCTGAGCCTGATGCATGCCCTCGAGCAGGCGCTGCCGCGCGCGGTCGTGACCAACGCGTATGGGACGACCGAAGGCGGGCCGGTGGTGTTCGGGCCGCACCCGAACGGCCTGCCGCAACCGGAAATGTCGGTCGGCTATCCGCATCCGCAGGTGCAGGTGCGCCTGGTCGACGAGCAGCACCGGCCGGTGGAGCAGGGCGTGCTGGAGATGAGATGCCCGGCGATCATGCTCGGCTATCACAATCGGCCGGACGTCCCCAAGCCGATCACGCCGGACGGCTTCTACGTCACGGGCGACGTCTTTCGGCGCGACCAGGACGGTTTCCACTATTTCGTCGGGCGCACCGACGACATGTTCGTCTCCGGCGGCGAGAATATCTATCCGGCCGACGTCGAGCGCATGCTGGAGCGCCATCCCGGTCGTCTCGCACGCCGCGGTGGTTCCGATCGACGACGACATCAAGGGACAGAAGCCGGTCGCCTTCGTGATCCTCAAGCCCGGCCATGGCGCGAATGAGGACGAGATCAAGCGCTTCGCGCTCGAGAACGCGCCGGCCTATCAGCACCCGCGCTTCGTCTGGTTCGTGGACGAGCTGCCGCTCGCCTCGACCAACAAGGTCGACCGCGCCGTGTTGCGCCGGATGGCGGAGGAGAGGGTGGCGGCGGCGGAGGCGATAGCTCCGGATGGAGCTGCCGGCGCGCGTCGGCCCGCTCGGCTTTGAAAGCGTCAGTAAGCCGGCGCGCAATCCGGAACCCAATCCCGGGATTTCGCGCCAAGAGTGCCGGCGCTCTGCGCCGGCACGGCGCTCCATCCGGGCTACAGGCACACCATCCTCACGCCCGCACGTCGCGCCGCCAGCGAAAAAGCCGACGCTCGAGCGGCTGCAGCAGGCCGATCTCGATCACCAGCATCATGGCGATCTGCGCGATGCGTCCAGGCGAACACCTGGTCGGTCTGGATCAGGTCGGAGGCCTGGCGCAGCCGGTAGCCGACGCCGCTCGACGAGCCGAGCGTCTCGGCCACCAGGCTGACGCGCCAGCCGAAGCCGAAGGCGAGCCGGGCGCCGGAGAAGAAGTAGGGCAGGATCGACGGCAGGTAGATCTTCACCAGTGTCTTGGCGCGCGAGAAGCGCAGCGTGCGCGCGAGCTCGACATAATCGGCGTTCACCGCCTGGGTGCCCTGCCACACATTGGTGATGATCAGCGGCATCGCGGTCATCAGCACCACGAAGATCGGCGTCATGGGCGAGAGGCCGAACCAGATGACGGCGAAGATCGCCCAGATCGCCGACGAGACGGTGTTCATCACCGGCAGGATCGGCTCGAAGAAAGTGCCGAGCGCGCGATTCGAGCCGAGCAGGATGCCGGCCGGCACGCCGATGACGACCGCGAGCACGAAGCCGGCGAGCACGCGCACCGAGCGTGGTCACCAGATTGTAGGGCAGGTCGCCGCTGCGCGCGAGCTGGACGATGCGGGCGAACACGCGTTCCGGGCTCGGCAGCACGTAGACCGGCGTCGCGAGCGAGGCGAGCCACCACGCGGCGAGCAGCAGCAGCGCCAGCGCGCAGCGCTGCAGCACGACCGGCATGGCGCGGCCGCGACGCCGCGCACTGCGATCGCGCTCACGGCTGGCGCTTCGCCTGCTCGTAGGGCGCCGTCACATAGAGCGCTGTCCGGCACGTCGCCCTCGATGCGTCCCGAGCGCCTTGAAGATCTGCGCCATGGTCTTGAAGGTCGCGACGTCGTGCGGCTCCATCGTGGCGATGTAGATCTCGTTCCACAGCTTGGCGTAGGAGGTGGCGTCCTTGGCGTCGAGATTGGCGGCCTGGCGCAGCATGTCGGCCGCCTTGTCGGGCTCGCGTCGGCCGAATCTCGTACGCCGCGATCATGCCGCGGACGAACTTCACCACGCCGTCGGGATGGTGCTTGGCATAGTCGGTGCACGATCGTGACGCCGAGGATCGGCAGCGCGTTCGACCTGGTCATCTTCTTCCATTCGTCGACCAGGCTTGCCGAGCGTCTGCAGCTTGAGATCCGGCACCGAGGCGAGCGTGACCGCGCGCAGCGAGGCGGCGTCGATGTCGCCGCGCTCGAGCAGGAACTGCACGCAGCTGGCCTTCATTGCCGGGCACCGGCGTGTAGTCGGTGGGCTTCAATCCGTAATTCCTTTCGAGCACCGACGGCGACGATCGCGTAGGTGGCGCTGCCGACCGGCGACATGCCGACCTTCCGGCCCTTGAGGTCGGCGAGCGTCTTGAGCGGCGAGCCGTCCTTGGCGACGAAATTCGCCTCCGCCACCTGCGTCGCCAGCACGATCTCGACCGGCGCGCCCTCGGCGGCGAGCGTGAAGGCGCCGCTCGCGGGCGCCGCGAAGGCGACGTCGATCGACTGGGTGAGCAGCGCCTTGGTGGGCCCGTTCACGTCGCTGAACTTGATGTATTCGGGCGCGAGCCCTGCTGCTCCAGAAACTTGCCCGCTTCGAGCACGGCGCCGAAGCCGACGCGAGAAGCCGCTCGTCCAGTAGCCGACCTTGATTTTCTCCTGGCGGCTCGTGTTGGGCGCCATCTTGGGCGCCGGCCGCGGCGGCGCACAGCAGGACGGGCAGCACGAGCAGGAATTTCCGCAAGCTCATCGGGGGGTCTCCTCGGAGGCGGGTCTCTTCGAGCATGCGCGCGCAGTCGAGCGACGAGCGCGGCCGCGCCGTCGGTGCCGAGGCGCGGATGGGACGAGCGCAACCTCGAGCGTCGCCGCGCACCTGGCCGGGCCGCGGCGACATCAGCACGATGCGGTCGGCGAGCACGACCGCCTCCTCGACGTCATGGGTGACGAACAGGATCGACATGCGGCGCGATTCGTGGATGCGCAGGAGCTCGCGATGCATGGTGGTGCGCGTCTGCGCGTCGAGCCGGGAGAACGGCTCGTCCATCAGCAGCAGACCCGGCTCGCCGACGAGGCTGCGGGCGAGCGCAACCCGGCTGCGCATGCCGCCCGACAACTGATGCGGATAGGCCTTGGCGAAGTCGGCAAGCCCGACGAGGGCGAGCGCGTCGCACGCGCGCCGCCGCCGTTCCGCGGCCGGCATCGCGCCGGCCTCGAGCGCGAGCGTCACATTGGCGAGCGCGACCCGCCAGGGCAGCAGGCGATCGTCCTGGAACATGTAGCCGACCCGGCCCCAGTCGACCGCGCCGGCGGTGTCCTGCGCCCAGGATCCGGACCGTCCCCTGGTCCGGCAGGATCAGACCTGCCGCGATGTTGAGCAGCGTCGTCTTGCCGGCCCCGGAAGGGCCGACGATCGCGACGATCTCGGACGACGGCAGCGTCGAAGCTCACCCCGCGCAGCACGTCGAGCATGCGGCCGTCGGCGGTCGGGAAACGCTTCGATACGTCCATGAACGAGATGGCCGGCGCGCCGGCCGGGCGGGCGCGAGCGCTCGGGGCGGGCGCGGCGTTCAGGCTGGTCATGTCCCACCATTCGCTTCGCGGCGGCGCCCGCACGGCGCCCTCGCGGTCTATTCTATATAAATGGTAAGGCGGGATGCCTAGAGCATGATCCCGAAAAGTGGGTACCGGTTTTCGGAAAAGATCATGCTCAAACAAGAAGCTAGAGCGGGATGACAATTCGAAGAAAAGTCATCTCGCTCTAGCGTAAGATAAGAGATGTCACGTTACCCCAAGGGAGAAGGATCTGATGGCGAGCGGCGGGTCGGCAGGAGAAGCGGATCGCCGATTGCCGATCGGCGACGAGATTTTTCTCGATCATGTCGGCCAATCGCGCCGGATATCTCGCCGCCCATTCCGGCATCGTGCGGGCGGGCCAAGCAGCCGTTCGCCGTCTGGCCGGGCATGGGGACGACCCGCTTGTGCGGCGAGGTAGATGTGGTCTGGATCGACAGATGGGCAATCGGAGCCGGACCATCGGCCGCGTCAAGTCCCAACAAAACCTCAACCACGGCGCGCAGGCCATGGCCGGCAGGGACATGAGCGCGATGCCGCCCGTCATACCGGCCGGCCGGGATCTCCGCCTCGACCTTTTTCGAGGGCTGGCGCTGTGGCTCATCTTCCTCGATCACATCCCGTCCAACATGGTGAGCTGGATCACCATCCGGAATTACGGATTCAGCGACGCGACCGAGATCTTCGTTTTCATCTCCGGCTATACGGCCGCCTTCGTGTACGGCCGCGAGATGCGCGACCGCGGCGTCGTGGTGGCGAGCGCCCGCATCCTCAAGCGCGCATGGCAGGTCTACGTCGCGCATATTTTCCTGTTCGTGATCTACATGGCGGAAATTTCCTATGTGGCGGCGACCTTCGACAACCCGCTCTATGCCGAGGAAATGGGCATTCTCGATTTCCTCAATCATCCAGACGTCACGCTGGTTCAGGCCATGCTGCTGAGGTTCCAGCCCGCCAACCTGGACGTCCTGCCGCTCTACATCGCGCTGCTGGCCGGCTTCCCCCCGGTCCTGTGGCTGCTGCTGCGCTGGCCCACAATAGCGCTCGCGGCCTCGGTCCTGCTGTACGTGCTGACCTGGCAATTCGAATGGAGGCCTGCGGCGTTCCCGGACGGCACCTGGTTCTTCAATCCGCTGGCGTGGCAGCTTATTTTCGTTTTCGGCGCCTGGTGTGCGTTGGGCGGCGCCGCGCGACTTCGCGCCTTTTGCGCGTTCGCGGCCGGTGCTGGGGTTCGCGGCGGCCTATCTGGGTTTCGCCTTCGCGATTTCGCTCACCTGGCACATTCCTTCGCTCGAGTCCTATGTGCCGAAATGGCTCACCGAATGGATCTATCCGATCGACAAGACCAATCTCGACGTGCTGCGCTTCGGCCACTTCCTGGCGCTTGCGGCGCTGACCGCACGCCTCGTGCGGCGCGACTGGGCGGGCCTCGCGTCGCCGCTGCTGCGTCCGGTCATTTTGTGCGGACAGCATTCACTCGAGATTTTTTGTTTGAGCGAATTCCTGTCGTTTGCCGGCCACTTCGCGATCGTCGAGGTGTCCGGCGGCTTCGGCACCCATGTTCTGGTCAGCGTATCGGGCATCGTCATCATGACGGCGACCGCCGCGATGATAACCTGGTACAAGAAAGTCGAAGCACGAACGCATGGCCCGCGCGGGAAGCCCCAGAATGCGGACCTCGCGGGGGGTTAGTCCTACTGCGTCATTGCCCGTCCCCGGGTCCGACCTTCGGTCGGCCCGAGGACAGGCTCCAGCGGGCAATCCTGTACTCCGGGGCGCCGATGGTGAGCTCTGAAGAAATGACATCCGACTTGAAAATTCAGATCGCTGCGCACTCAAATCCAATTTGTGACGACCTCTTTTCTTCCATTTCCGAATCTTGAGTTTACTGGATTGCCCGCTTCCGCGGGCAATGACACAGTAGTGTTAGCGCCGGAGCGAATGCGCGCCGAACTGTTTGCGTGGCGCATCAGAATTCGCATTCCGAGGAGAACAGATTGATGACAGGCGGTCGCTCGGCAGGCGAGGCGGATCGCCAGTTGCCGCTCGCCGACGAGATCTTTCTCGATCACGTTGGCCACTTCGTGCGCGACCCCGAGGCGGCGCGCCGGGCGCTCGGACGTGCCGGATTTCAAGCCACGCCGGTCTCGGTCCAACTCAACCCCGATCCGGCGGGCGCAACCAGGCCGTCCGGCACCGGCAATCTCACGGCCATGTTCCGGCGCGGCTATGTCGAGGTGCTGTTCAAAACCGCCGACACCGCGCTCGGCCGCGAGCTCGACGCGGCGCTCGCGCGCGATGGCGGTCTCCACCTTGCGGCATTCGCGGTGACGGACGCCGGCGCGGCCCACCGCCGGCTCGCCCAGGCGGGCTTTCGCACCCAGCCGCTGGTCGCGATGCAGCGCCCGGTCGAGACCGCGCACGGGCCCGATATCGCCGCCTTCACGATCGCACGCCTGGCGCCCGGCCAGATGGCCGAGGGCCGCATCCAGATCCTCACCCACCGGACCGAACCCACGGTCTGGCAGCCGCGCTGGCTCGACCATCCCAACGGCGCCGTCCGGCTCGCCGGGCTCACGATCGCGGTCGCGGATGTGAACGAAGCCGCGGCGCGGTTCGGGCGTTTCACCGGCCGGCCGGCCGTGGCCTGCGCGGGCGGACAAGCGATCGCGCTCGACCGCGGCCGGGTCGAGCTGCTGGCGCCGGAGGCATTCAGCCGCCGTTTTCCCGAAATCGTCATGCCGGGCCTGCCGTTCATGGGCGCGTGCGCGATCGCGGTCGATTCGCTGGCGACCGCCGAGGCGGCGCTGCGCCGGGGCGGCATTCCGGCGCGCCGCGACGGCGACCGGCTGGTGGCGCCTTTCCCCGGGGAGCTGGGGGTCGGGGTCTGGGAGTTCTGCAGCCGATGAGGCGGCTAGAGCATGATCCCGAAAAGTGGGCACCGGTTTTCGGAAAAGATCATGCTCCAACAATAAGCTAGAGCGGGATGACGATTCGAAGAAAAGTCATCCCGCTCTAGGTCTGCGTCGGTGGCGCGGGCCGGGTCGATCGTGTAACCTCGCGGTCACGACGGAGCGCGACAAGAAGCCAACCATCCGCGTGCATCGTCGCTTTGACCTGGGAGGGGATTGATGCTTCGCAGACAAGTCGTTTTCGTCCTGTCGGTGCTGGCCGCAGCGGCCGCGCTGGCGGCGCCCGCCGCCGCCCAGACGGTGGTCAAGATCGGCGTCGATCAACAGCTATTCGGGATTCCTCGCCGCAGCCCGGCGACGAGATGCAAAAGGGCATCGATCTCTACGTCAAGGAGCACGAGAAGGACCTGCCGGCCGGCGTCAAGATCGAGATTCATGCGAGCGCGACGACGCCGCCGCGCCCGGAAATCGGCAAGCGCGTCGCGCAGGAGCTGATCACCCGCGACCACGTGCAGCATCCTGGTCGGCGTCGTGGGCTCGCCGATCGCCGCCGCCATCGCGCCGCTGACCGCGGAAGCCAAGATCCCGCTTCGTCATCACCAATGCGGCCGGCGTCGCGATCCCGCGCATCTCGCCCTATGTCGTGCGCGTCTCGTTCACGCTCTGGCAGCAGGCCTATCCGCTCGGCAAATGGGCCGCGCAGCAGGGCTGGAAGAACGCCTACACGGCGGTCAGCGACTTCATTCCCGGCCACGACGCCGAAGGCGCCTTCACCAAGGGCTTCACCGATGCCGGCGGCGCAGATGGTCGGGCTCGGTGCGCTTCCCGACCAACAATCCCGACTTCGCGCCGTTCGTGCAGCGCATCAAGGACGCCAAGCCCGACGTCGCTGTTCATCTGGCGTGCCGGCCGGCACGCAGGCGACCGCGATGCATGAAGGCCGTCAAGGACCTCGGCCTGCGCGAGGCCGGCATCAACGATCATCTCGACGCAGGACCTCGTGCCCGACGAGGAACTGCCCAATATGGGCGACGCCCCGCTCGGCCTCATCACCGCCGGCACCTATTCGATCGCGGCCGACCGGCCGGCCAACAAGGCCTTCCTCGCGGCCTGGAACAAGGAATATGCCGGCAAGGCGATCCCCGACTTCCTGTCGGTCGGCGGCTGGGACGGCATGGCGGCGGTCTTCGACGTGATCAAGCAGACCAAGGGCAAGTTCACCGGCGACGAGGCGATGGCGATCCTGAAGGGCTGGAAGAATCCCGACAGCCCGCGCGGGCCGATCTCGATCGATCCCGAGACCCGCGACATCATCCAGAACATCTATATGCGCCGCACCGAGATGAAGGACGGCAAGCTCGCCAATATCGAGTTCGAGACGATCCCGAACGTCAAGGATCCCTGGAAGGAGCTCAACCCGCCGAAGTAACGTCGCTCGCGAGCGACGGCCGCCGACGACGGCCGTACGCATGCGGCATCGAGCCGCAGCCGAGATCATGGGCGACTTCCTGTCCGCCGCGATCAGCATCGCCTTCCACGGCCTCGCCCTGGCGATGGTGCTCTACCTCATCTCGGTCGGGCTCTCGGTCACGATGGGGCTGATGGGCTTCGTCAACCTCGCGCACGGCGCCTTCGCGATGGCGGGCGGCTACGTCATGACCACCCTGATGAACCGCTGCGGCGTGCCCTTTCCGCTCGCGCTCGCGGCGGCCGTCGTCGTCGGTCGCGCTGGCGAGCCTCGTGCTCGAGCGGCTGCTCTATCGGCGGCTCTACGGCGGCGACGAGCTCGACCAGGTGCTGCTGACCATGGGGCTGATCTTCATGTCGGTCGGCGCCGCCACCTATTTCTGGGGGCCGGTGGCGCAGCCGATGCAGCCGCCGCGGCCTGCTGCGCGGCCAGATCAATCTCGGCGTGCCGCGATTTCCCGGCCTATCGCACGCTTCCTGATCCTGTGCGGCGCGGTCCTGGTGACGGCGCTGTGGCTCGGGCTCGAGCGCACCCGCTTCGGCGCCCAGGTGCGCGCCGCGGTCGACAACCTGCGCATGGCGCAGTCGATCGGCATCAACACGTCGCGCCTGTTCGCGCTCGCCTTCGCGCTCGGCAGCGGCGCTGGCCGCGCTCGGCGGCGCGCTCGGCGCCGACCTGCTGGCCGATCGCGCCCGGCTATGCGCTCGACAACCTGGTCTACTTCCTGATCGTGGTCGCGGTCGGCGGGCTCGGCAGCATCCGCGGGCCGTTCGTGGCCGCGCTGCTGGTCGGCATCGCCGATACCGCGTTCAAATATCGTCGCGCCGGAGCTCGGCGCGTTCTTCATCTACGCGCTCACCATGGCGATCCTGCTGTGGCGGCCGCGCGGCCTGTTCGGGCGCGACCTGATGGCCGCCGACCGACCAGCCGCGCCGTCACGCCATGCTCGACGCTTTCGCGCGGCGGCATCGCTTTCATGCGCTCGAAGCGCTGCCGTGGGTGCGTGGCGGTCGCGGCCTATTTCGTCTTTCCCGATTATCTGGCGCTCGGCGCGCAGATCCTCGCCACCATCATCTTCGCGCTCTCGCTCGACCTGGTGCTCGGCTATGCCGGCATCGTCACGCTCGGCCACGCGGCGTTCTTCGGCATCGGCGCCTACACGGCCGGCATCCTGGCCGCGAACGGCTGGGGCGAGCCGCTCACCGGCCTGATCGCCGCGGCGCTCGCCGGCGGGCGCGGTCGGGCTCGTCTCCGGCGCCATCATCCTGCGCACCTCCGGCCTCACGCTGCTGATGCAGACGCTGGTGGTCGCCGCGATGCTCTACGAGACTCGCCAACAAGGCCGGCCGCGATCACCGGCGGCGCCGACGGACTGCAGGGCATGGAGGTGTGGCCGATCTTCGGCGCGTTCCGCTTCGACCTGTTCGGCCAGACCGCCTACCTCTATTGCCTCGCCGTGCTGTTCGTCTGCTGGCTCGTGGTGCGCGCGATCGTCCATTCGCCGTTCGGCCGCTCGCTGACCGGCATCCGCGAGAACGTCGCTGCGCATGCACGCGATCGGCGCGCCGGTCGACCGCCGCAAGCTCATCGTCTACACGATCTCGGCGGCGCTCGCCGGCATCTCCGGCGCGCTGATCGCGCAGACGACGCAGTTCGTCGGACTCGGCGTGCTCGAGCCTCGAGCGCTCCGGCACCATCCTGATCATGCTGATCATCGGCGGCGTCGGCCAGCTCTACGGCGCCTTCATCGGCGTGCCGCTCTACATGATCGCGCAGGACCGCTTCGCCACCATCGATCCGGTCTACTGGTATTTCTGGATCGGCCTGTTCATGGTGCTGCATGGTGGTGTTCGCGCGCGGCGGCGTGCTCGGCCTGTTCGACGCGCTGACGCGGCGGCAGGCGCGCAGGCCGATGACGCGAGCGCGCCGCGCTCGAAACGCAGCGGCCTGTGCAAGAGCTTCGGCGCGCTCGTCGGTCGCGAGCAACATCGACTTCCGGCTCGAGCGCGGCGCCCGCCACGCGCTGATCGGGCCGAACGGCGCCGGCAAGACCAGCTTCGTCAATCTGGTCACCGGCGCGCTGCGGCCGAGCGCCGGGCGCATCCTGCTCGGCGGCGAGGACATCACCGGCTTGCCGCAGGCGCGCGCGCGTCAAGCGCGGGCTCGTGCGCACCTTCCAGATCAACGCGCTGTTCCGCCGGCTGACGCGTGCTCGAGAACGTCACGCTCGGCGATCGCCGAGCGCGAAGGCGTCGCGGGCGATTTCATGCGGCCGGCCGGCGCACCACCGCGCCGTGATCGAGGAGGCGTTTGCGCTGCTCGAACGGCTCGGGCTCGCCGACGAGGCGCTGCGGCCGGTCAGCGAGCTCGCCTACGGCCGCCAGCGGCATGACCGAGATCGCGGTCGCGCTCGGCCTCAAGCCCAAGGTGCTGCTGCTCGACGAGCCGGCCGCCGGCGTGCCGTCGGGCGAGATCGGCGCCATCATCGACATGATCGAGCGGCTGCCGGCCGACATCGCGCGTGCTGCATCATCGAGCACGACATGGACCTGGTGTTCCGCCTGGCGCGCCGCATCACCGTGCTGGTGCAGGGCAGCGTGCTGGTCGAGGGCACGCCCGAGCGAGATCGCCGCCGATCCGCAGGTGCGCGCAGGTCTATCTCGGCGAGCGCGAGGCACGCATGAGCGCGTCGCCGCACGGAGCGGTCTTGCGCTCGAGCGGCGTGCGCGCCGGCTATGGCGACACCGTCGTGCTCGACGGCGTCTCGCTCGCGCTCGCGCCGGGCGCGACGCTCGCGGTGCTCGGCCGCAACGGCGTCGGCAAGACGACGCTGCTCGCCACCATCATGGGCCACACGACGCTGCATGGCGGCAGCATCCGGTTTCGCGGCACGGAGCATCAGCGGCGCTGCCGCCCTATCGGCGCGCCGCGCTCGGCATCGGCTTGGTGCCGCAGGAGCGCGAGATCTTCCCCTCGCTCACGGTGGAGGAGAACCTGACCGTCGGCGAGCGCGGCCGGGCCGCTGGACGCTCGCGCGCGTCTACGACTTCTTCCCGTCGCTCGCCGAGCGCCGGCGCAACCGCGGCGACCAGCTTTCCGGCGGCGAGCAGCAGATGCTGGCGATCGGCGCGCGCGCTGATGGGCAATCCGACGGCTGCTGCTGATGGACGAGCCGCTCGAGGGCCTGGCGCCGGTCATCGTCGACGCGCTGCTCGCGGGGCTCGACCGGCTCAAGCGCGAGGACGATCTCGCGCTGCTCCTGGTCGAGCAGCACGCGCGCCTCGCGCTCGAATTCGCCGAGCGCGCCATCGTGCTCGATCGCGGCGCCATCGTGTTTTCCGGACCGAGCCGGGAATTGCTCGCTGCCCCGGAGCGGCTGAGCGCGCTGCTGGGCGTGGCGAGAAAAGCGGGGGCTTAGTCCCGGTTCGCGCTAACCGGGATAGCGCCGCAGCCGTCATTGCGAGGGGCGCGAAGCACCCCGAAGCAATCTCCGCAACGCGCGCTTCGTCTAACGATTGGAGATACTCACAGTGAGGATATTGAGTCCGCTTCGCATCCGGAGGCGGATGTTTGCGGGCGTGGCTGGCACGTCCGTTCAGGGCCAACAAGCAAACTTCGCCTTGCTTGGCCCAGAGGCACATCCTTGTCGAAGCTACGCGTCATTCCCTACCGGCACGGCCGCAGCCGGGCATGGCTGAAGATCAAAAATCCGGCGAGCCTCGCCGTGATGCGGATCACTGGCGGACGTAATTGCCGCCGCGGTTCCAGCCACCGCCCGTCTACTCGTTTCGTGGGCGTTTGCCCTCCGCGCAGACTGCGCAAGACCCGCCACGCGCCTGCGGGCGGCCGACGATACCCGTTTGGGTTGAGTCACAAGTCCGTGCCCTGAGGCCAGAGAATCCTGGCATGTTGCCCGCAGGTCACACCCCGGATGCACGCGCTATGCTAGTCTTGCGCTCGTGTGTTGAGGGGCGGGAGGCGTCGATGAAGAGCATCATGGTGGCCGGGCTTGCGTTTGCCGCGCTCGGCGTGGCGGGGGCGGCGGTGGCAGCCGACATGCCGGTCAAGGCGCCCGTGGCGCCGCCGGTCGTCGATCTTTGGTCGGGGCTCTACATCGGCGGCAATGCCGGCTACAGCTGGGGCAACTGGGACAACAACGCCCCCCACGGCAATTTCATCGTCGACGGCGTAGTCACTGGGGTGGCGAGCCCGGACGTCAAGGGCTGGGTCGCGGGCGGCCAGATCGGCGTCAACCAGCTGTACGGCCGGTGGCTCTACGGCGTCGAGATCGATTTCCAGGGGACCGGGCAGCATGCCGACCAGAGCGGGTCATTTGGCGCTGTTCTCGGCAACTTCAGAACGACCCTCACCGAGGCCAATCACTGGGAGATGCCCTGGTTCGCCACGCTGCGCGGACGCCTGGGCGCCACCATCGCGGATAGCTGGCTGCTTTACGTGACCGGCGGCGTTGCGGTGGGACACTTCGACTACAACAACACCACGACGGCGACGATCGCGACGCTCGCAGGGGCGGTGGTCGCCACAGCTTCGGTTTTCAACGAGGAAGGGATGAACCGGGCGGGTGGCGTGGTGGGTGTCGGCATCGAGAAGGCGATCGACGCGCATTGGCGGGTGAAGGCCGAATATCTCTACATGGACTTCGGCTCGCGCACCTTCCTCAGCGGCACGGGCCGCGACGACGTCATCAGGCTGCGCGACAACATCGCCCGGGTCGGTTTCAACTATCGCTTCCTGCCGAACTGACGCGATCCGGGCTGGCGCACGACAAGCCATCACGTCCCCAGGCGCATCATTCGGACAACTTTCCGCATATTCGGCGCCTGTGGATGAACGCTGCGGTCTTCGCTGCAACAGGGAGGCAGGGCTGCGGTCAATGGCGCTACGGGTCAAAACCGGTAATGCTCACCGCGAGCACATTGATTCTGCTTCGCCTCTGACTCCGGACGTATAGCGGCATCGCAGCGGATGGCGGGTCCGGGTCACGACCGGTAATGCTCTGATAGAGCAATTGTTTTCCGGTTTTCCCCCAAGACCGGATGATCCTTCATGGGTGCCGCCACTTCCGGGTCGTGCCACGCACAACCGGACGAGAGCAGATGCAGCCAACCATACGTGCCGTGGACGCCAGGTCTTCTTGGATGCCCGGAAGGCGATAAGGTGCTGTCAAGCTCCGGGAGCGGGAGTATATTTGGCTCATGGCTGTCAGTTCGCCCGATCTGAAGGCGTTCTTGGTCGCTACACCTTTCTTCGGTGGGCTCTCAGACGCAAGTCTCGATCTCCTGATCCCAATGCTGGTCGAGCGCCGCTTCGAGGCCGGCGCCACTGTCGTGGCGGAAGGAGAGCCGGGGCGCTCAATGTATATTGTTCACTCCGGCGAGCTCGCGGTGAGCAAGCTCGGGGAGTCGGGGCGCGCCATTCGCATGGCGGGTCTCGGGCCTGGTGATTTTTTCGGCGAAATGACGCTTATCGAAGTGCAGAACCGATCAGCCGCGGTCGTCGCGGACCGTCCAACCGTGCTGTACGAGCTCACGGCTCGAAACCTCTACACATATTACAAGACCGACATCTGCGCGTATGCGATGGTGCTGCAGAATATCAACCGCGAGCTCTGTCGGCGGCTCCGCCGCGCCGACAATCGCATTGCCGAGCTGGCAGATGCTTCACGCGAGTCACTGACGCAGATTCGCGTGCGCCCTGTGGGTTGAGAAGAAACTGCGACCAGCGAATGGGGTGACAGCAAGCTCCGCGGCAGCGACGTTACATGGCGGCCAAAACGCCCTTTCGCAAATTCAATGCAAAACCATGAGTGAGTTCAATCATGACTCTTGACGCGCGTTTTTTTGACGACCCGGCCAAATTCGTGTAGGAGAAAATCCACAGTTGGAATTGCGCCCGCCGGGAAGCCGAGCGGGCGCTTTGCGTTTCAGCTGTCTTCTGTCGAATGAAACAAAGCACCATGCGGGGAACGCTGTTCCGCCGGCGCGCGCGACCGCGCGTCGTTTTGCAACCCCGAACCGAATTGCGAGGAACATGTGTCGAACCCTTGGGATATCTGGAATGGAGAACGAAAAACTGAAGCGCTCGTTCGTACGCAGGCTTGCGGCGCTCGAGGCGCGTCTTCGCGACGCCGTGCCTGCAAATCGCCTGCTGACTCCCTGCACTATCAGGCAGAACGCCTGTTTTGAGCCTCCGGACGCCTGTTCTTTCGACGATGTTTCGCCTGATAATCGGGCGCGCGTGGTCGATTTGCAGGGATGGCGCGCCTGTTCGGCGCGGCGCAGTGGTCTCGCGCAATCCGCTTCGACGGCGGACTGCGGCGCCCACGCGCCGTAGAGGATCAATCGCGATCGTGTTTTCCGGACCGAGCCGGGATAGCGCCGCAGCCGTCATTGCGAGGGGTGCGAAGCACCCCGAAGCAATCTCCGCAACGCGCGCTTCGTCCAACGATTGGAGATTGCTTCGCGGAGCCTGTCCTTGGGCTTGCCGTAGGCAAGACCCGAGGGCTCGCAATGACGGAGATGAGACTACGCCGCCCGTTTCTTGTGCTTTCCCTCGAACGCCGGCGCGACCTCGCGCATGAATCGGTCCATCTCTTCCTTCACTTGCGCGTGCGGCTTCATCCCCACGTTGAAGTAGAGGATCACCTCGGAAAACCCGGCGGCCTCGACCTTTTTGAGCGTGTCGGTGATCTGGGCGGGCGAGCCGAGCAGCACCGAATTTTCGGTGAGGTCCTCGGATTTCACCTTGTGCAGCCGCTCCACCATGTCGACGAAATAGCGGTAGCTCGGCGGCGCCGTCTTGGGGTCGCCCGGCAGGGCCGGAATCACGCATTCCTTGTAGTAGCGGATCTGGCGGGCGCGCTGCGCCAGCTCCTGCGCCTTGTTGTCGTAAAAGTGGGTGAAATAGCTGCACATCAGCCGGCCCGGCTTGCGGCCGTACTTGGCGCAGCTCTCGTTGTAGAGGTCGGCGACCTGTCGCAGGCCGCCATAGCTCATCGCCGCCGCGAAGGGGGCGACGATCAGCCCGCAGTCGAGCCGGGCCGCGAGCTCGATCGACGGCTTGGAGAACGACGCCACATAGGCCGGCAGCGGGCGCTGCACCGGCTTGGGCGTGATGCGCACGTCGTCGAACGAATAATGCTTGCCGTGATGCGAGATGCGTTCGTCCGCCGCCCACAGCCGGCGCACCAGTTCCATGCCTTCCTCGAAAATGCCCTGGTTGTCGGCGAACGACACCTTGAACGGCGCGTATTCGCGGCTGTCGTAGCCGCGGCCGGCGGCGAAATCGACCCGGCCGTTGCTCAGGAGATCGAGGCTCGCCCATTGCTCGGCGACGCGGATCGGGTGGTGCAGCGGCAGCACCGTGACGGCGGGCGCCAGGCGGATGTGGCGGGTGCGAGCCGCGATATAGGCCAGAACCAGATCGGGACAGGACAAGACGCCGAGCGAGTTGAAATGGTGCTCGCCGATCCAGGCCGAATGCATGCCGAGCTGGTCCGCGTAGATTGCCTCGGCGGTTATGTCGGACACGAACTGGTTGGCGTCGCGCGGGTTGTTTTCGTAGTGGTTGTCGCTCAGCGTGAAGTAGCCGAATTCCATGATGTCCTCCCGCCCCAATGAGGCATGCTTTTTCGACTTATACCATCGAACCTGCCCAAATGTCGTCATGCCCCGCGAAAGCGGGGCACCGACCCACGAGAGAGGCAGTGGACATTCGGTGCTGATCTCATCCGGCGATGAATTCTGGATTGCCCGCTCGCGCGGGCAATGACGTAGGTGGCACGGCCCGCATCAGGTCATGTCCAGCTTGAACAATCTTATCGCATTGGTGCGCCCGATCTTGAGCCGGTCGGCCTCGCTGATCGGAGCGGCGTCGAACCAGTCGGCGGCGTGGTCGACGTTCTCGAACGGCCAGTCGGTCGAGAACAGAATTCGATCCGAGCCGAGCGTCAGCAGCGCCGTGAGCAGCGCCGGCGTGCAGAAATTGCCCGACACCGTGATGTGGAAGTTGGCATTGAAATAGTCCGCGATCTTCTTCTTTGCCGGATAGGTGTGGCGGTTGCCCACCCACGCATTGGTATGGTCGACCCGCCAGATGTGGAACGGCAGGCCTTCGCCCATGTGCCCGAGGATGATCGCGAGGCGCGGATAGGCGTCGAACAGGCCCGAGCCCATCAGACGCAGCGCGTGCACGGCGGTTTCCTGCGCGAAAGCCCAGGCCGGCCCGAGCAGCCAGCGATGGCCCTCGTAAATCTTGGCTTGGCTCGGCAGCGGATTGCGCGGATGCAGATAGAACGGCACGTCGAGGCTCTCCACCACCTGCCAGAACGCCCAGTATTGCGGCAGGTCGTAATAGACCATGCTGTCGGGGTCGCGCACCTGCGAGAAACCGTTGACCAGCGCGCCCTTGAATCCGAGATCCTGGACGCAGCGCGTCAGCTCCCGGCTGGCGAGCTCGGGGTCCTGCATCGGCAGGGCGGCGAGCGCCTGGAAGCGATCGGGACGCCGGCGCACCTGCTCGGCCAGGAAATCATTCGCGCGGCGCGCCAGCTCGTTGGCGCGGGCCGGCTCGGGCATGGCCTGGATCGCGGGGGCATTGAGGGACAGGACCATCATCTCGACGCCGTGCCGGTCCATCTCGGCGAGGCGCCGGTCGTGAATGTCCATGAGCCGGCCGCGCAATTCGGGCCACACGTCGTCCGGCAGGAACCCCTTGGAGTTCGTCGAGCGTGTCCTCGATGGCGAAGTGCTCCTCCAGCCCGATCTTGCCCTTCACTGCGCGTCTCCCTGCTTGCGGCCGACAGCCTTCTTGCCTCGCTTCGGCCCGGCGGCGCAAGCCGCGCATTTGCAGCCGATGGGCTTGAGAAAGATGTCGAAATATTCCCGCCCGTAGTCGTAGGTGATCTCGTCTCCAGGCCGGATGTTCTTCCTGGCGTAGATGCGGATCTTGCCCCTGACCTCGTAGGGAACAGCGTTGGGCTTGCACGAATGATTGATATAGCGGGCGGTATTGCGCCGAGCGGTGCCGTCGATCGCCCATCGCGTGTTCAGGTCGAACAGATATTTGTTCGTGAGGTTGTCCGCATGCTTTCTGAGAATGCGCTTGCCGCAATATTCGACGATGAACTTGCCCTTGCGGATGGGCGCCTCGGCGAAAAGCCCCAATCCGGTACGCGACCGGGCGACCCGGAAGGGCCTCGACTGTTGGCGGGTACGGACGACACCGTTGCTTTTTTTGGTATTGTGCCTGGGCAAAACTGACACTCGCCGATCGGGCTGTCTTAATACTGTGCGGCGCGCGCAACGCAAGAGGTCGGCCACAGGTTTCATGGACACCTTTGACGTGGTCATCGTCGGGGCCGGCCATAACGGCCTCACCTGCGCGGCTTATCTGGCCATGGCGGGCCTCACCGTAAAGGTCGTCGAACGCCGGCACGTCGTCGGGGGCGCGGCGGTCACCGAGGAGTTTTGTCCCGGATTCCGCAATTCCGTCGCCGCCTATACGGTGAGCCTGCTCAATCCGAAAATCATCCGTGACCTGCAGCTGCACCGGCACGGCCTCGAGATCGTCGAGCGCCGGGTGCAGAACTTCCTTCCGTCGGGCGAGGGGACCTATCTCATCGCCGCGGACGGGCAGACCGAGCGACATATCGCCAAGTTCAGCGCCTCCGACGCGAATCGCTATACGGCGTTCAATCGGGAGTTGGACATGGCCGCGGACGTGCTCCGCGGGCTGGTGCTCAGAGCCCCTCCCAATCTGAGCCCGGGCTTGAGCCTCAAGAGCCTGGGCGAGCTTGTCCGCACCGGTGCATGGGCGAACCGATTGCGTCGCCTGCCGGCCGAGCAGCTGCGAATTCTGTTCGACCTCGTCACCAAATCGGCCGGTGACTATCTCGACGGCTGGTTCGACGGCGATCTCCTCAAGGCGATGTTCGGCTTCGACGCCGTGGTGGGAAATTTCGCCAGTCCCTACACGCCGGGCACCGCCTATGTGCTGCTCCATCATGCGTTCGGCGAGGTCAACGGCAGGAAACGCATCTGGGGCCACGCGATCGGCGGCATGGGGGCGATCACGCAGGCCATGGCGCGGTCCGCCGCGAGCCACGGCGTTCAGATCGAGACCGGCGCTCCGGTGCGCGAGATCGTGGTGGAACGCGACCGCGTTTGCGGCGTCGTCCTGGAGGACGGCCGCCTCGTTCGCGGCAGGGCGGTCGCGGCGAATGTCGATCCGCGGAGGCTCTATACGCGGCTGGTGCCGAGCGCCGCCCTGCCGCCGGAATTCTTGGCGAGGATGCGACGCTGGCGGTGCGGCTCCGGCACGTTCCGGATGAATCTCGCTCTGTCGCGCCTGCCGACTTTTCCGGACCTGCCGGCGAGCGAGGGTCCGGATCACCTGACGTCCGGGATCATCATGGCGCCGAGCCTGCGCTTACATGGAGCGCGCCTATCACGACGCGCGGCGGCACGGCTGGAGCCGCGAGCCGATCATCGAGATGTTGATTCCCTCCACGCTGGACGATTCGCTGGCGCCCGCCGGCGCTCATGTGGCGAGCCTTTTTTGCCAGCATGTCGCGCCGCAATTGCCGGACGGCCAGTCCTGGCACGACCATCGCGATGCCGTGGCGGACCTGATGATCGACACTGTCGAGCGCTACGCGCCGGGCTTCAAGGCCAGCGTGGTGGGGCGGCAGGCGCTGAGTTCCGCTCGATCTCGAAGAAATCTTCGGCTTGACGGGCGGCGACATCTTTCACGGCGCGCTTTCGCTCGACCAGCTTTTTTGGGCGCGGCCGATGATCGGTTATGCGGATTATCGCGGGCCGCTGCGCGGGCTCTATCATTGCGGGGCGGGGGCTCATCCGGGCGGCGGCGTGACCGGCGCGCCCGGCCACAACGCAGCCCGCGCCATCATCAGCGACCGGCGCTGGAAACCTTGACCGGCGGCGTCAGGCCGCAGGCCATCCGGCCTACTTCCCCGTCATCGCGGCCCGCGCCTTGTCGAGCAGGTCCTTCGGCGTCTGGTACAGCGTCGCGATCATGGCCTGCAGCTCGTCGCCCGCGACCGGCATCACGTCGACCTGGATGCGCCGCGCTTCCGCGGTCAGGTCGGGGTCGGCCATCGCCGCCATGAAGGCCCTGCGCAGTGCGTCGACCCGCTCTTGCGGCACGTCGGGCGCGACCACATAGGGCCGGCCGAACGCGGTCTGGCTGTAGATCAGGTCGAGGATTTTTCGCTGCTCGTCGGTCTTGGCGAAATCGCGCGTGAGCGGAACGCCCTGCCGGTTGAGCTCGGGATAGCCCGCGCGGTCCTCCTGCGCCAGCACCTTGACGGTGCCGTCGCGGAACCACGCCGGATAGGTCGCGGCGACGCTCGACCAGCTCTCGCCGCAGCCGCCCTGCACCTCGCCACGCTCGATCGCGAGATTGATCTCGCGCGAGCCCGGATAGCCGGACACGACCTTGAATTTCACGCCGAGCAGGTTCTTGAGCAGCATGGGAAAGTCGCGCGTGGACGCCCCTTCCGCAGTGCCGCCGACGACGACCTCCTGCTCCATCGCCTGGGAAAACGTCTTGACCGGCGCATCGGTGCGGATCAGGCACACATAGACGTCCCGATTGGCGTTGCCGATGTATTGAAACCGGCTCATGTCGTGGGTGGGGCGGGTCTTGCCGGAAAACAGCGGCTCGACCACGGCCCCCATGAACAGCGCGCCGATCACCGTGCCGTCCCGCGGCGCCACACTATAGATATGGGCCGCCGCCAGGTTGCTGGCCGCGCCCGGCATGTTGGCGACCACCACGCTCGGATTGCCGGGAATATGCCGCCCGAGCACGCGCGCGATCAGGCGGGCATACAGATCGTAGCCGCCGCCCGGCGAGGAGGCCGCCACGATGGTGACGGTGCGGCCCTTGTAGAATTGCGCGACCGAGTCCTGGGCGGACGCGGGCAGCGACGCGTAGAAGGCGGAGAGTGCCAGGAGCGACAACAGTCTCGGCCTCGGCATCCACCCGTCCTTCCCGGTTCGTTTGTGGTTGCATTTATCTTCTCAACGCCGCTCCCAGAAAGCAATCGCTGAAAGCTTACCCCCTGGCGCTTGCATCGGTCTGGCAGTCATTCCTACAATCTCCGCCAAAAGCCGCCTGCCGCGGGAGGACAGCATGCCGATCACCGTGACCCCGCTCGAGGCTGCGCTCGGGGCGGAAATCTCCGGCCTCGACGTGCGCGATATTCCGCCCGCCGACGCCAGGGCGCTGCGCGAAGCCTTCCTGGCGCACCACGTTCTGGTCATCCACGGGGCGACCATCGGCGACGACGATCTGGTGCGGTTCGGCGAATGCTTCGGGCCGCTCGAGATGGCGCGCACGCGCTCGCCTTTGTCGAGCCGGCCCGAGGTCTGGGCGGTTTCCAATATCCGCATGGACGGCAAGCTGGTCGGCGCGCTGCCGGACGGCGAGATGTCGTTCCATTTCGATCGCATCCACCAGAAGCAGCCCAACAAGGCGGGCATCCTCCACGCGATCGAGATTCCGAGCGCCGGCGGGGACACGTGGTTCGCCAATATGTGCCGCGCCTACGAGACGCTGCCGGATGCGACTAGGCAGCGTCTCGCGGGGCTCACCGCGCGCCACATCTACGAATACGGCAGCGTCACCGCGGGAGGTCCCGTGTCGGCGGACGCACCCAGGGCGGTTCACCCGGTGGTGCGCACGATTCCCGAAACCGGCCGCAAGGCGCTCTATGTCTGCCGCCTGATGACCGACCGCATCAACGAGCTCGCGCCCGCGCAGAGTCGCGCGCTGATCGCCGAGCTGTGCGACCATATCGAGGATCGCAAGCTCGTCTACGAGCACAAATGGCGGGTCGGCGACATCCTGATCTGGGACAACCGCTGCACCAGCCACGCGCGCACCGATTTTTCCGCGCAGGAGCGCCGTCTGCTCAAGCGGGTGACGGTGTCCGACAATGTGCCGCCGCTGCAGTGATGATCGATATGGCGGCAGCAGCGCGATATCATGGCGAGGCGCCCGCGGGGCGACCGAGCAAGTCAGTGCCCCGTGTCCGGGATTGCTTGGCTTCGCTCGCGATGACGGTATTCGTGCTCGCGGGCGCGACGGCCGCCGCGCAGGAGCAGGATGCGTCGTCATTTCCCAACCGGCCGATCCATATCGTGGTCCCGTTCCCGGCCGGTGGTCCGAGCGACCTCGTCTCGCGCCTGATCGGGCAGAAGATGAGCGAAGCCTGGGGCCAGCCGGTCATCATCGACAACCGGCCGGGCGCCAACACCATCATCGGGGCGCAGGCGGTGGCGCGCGCGGCGCCCGACGGCTACACGCTGCTGATGGCGATCGATTCGACGCTCGTCATGAACCAGTTCATGCACAAGAACCTGCCCTACGATCCGTTCAACGATTTCGCGCCGATCACGCTCACGACCAAGACGGTGTCGGTGCTCGCCGTGCGCGCCGACGGCCCCAAGTCCGTGCCGGAGCTGATTGCGCGCGCCAAGGCCGATCCCGGCAAGCTCAATTTCGGCGGCGGCACCATCACGGCCCAGCTGATGGGACACCTGTTTCACAAGGCCGTCGGCCTCGACATCGTCTATGTGCCGTTCAAGGGCACGCCGGAGACCACGCAGGGCCTGCTCAGCGGCAGCGTCGACCTCGTCTATGCGTCGACGGTGATCGTGGTGCCGCTGATCGAGTTGGGGCAGGTGAGGGCGCTCGCCCGCCTGGACGGCCGTGTCGTGCCGGCGCTCGCCGGGGTGCCGCTGCTCGCCGACGCGGCCGGCCTCAAGGACTTCGACGATCTCTCGGTCTGGCTCGGCCTGGTCGCGCCGAAGGGCACGCCCGGCCCGATCGTCGACAAGCTCAACCGCGAAGTCGCCAGGATATTGAACGATCCCGCCGTCAAGCAGAAGTCCGAGGCGACGGGCGGCTATATCGAGACCAGCACGCCCGAGCAATTCGCCGCCTTCATGCGCAAGGAAGCGGGGCGCTGGGGCAAGGCGCTCAAGGAGCTGGGATTGCGTTATGACTGAGCGGCTCGGCCTCGTCGTGAGGACGAGCGAGCCCGATATGAAGCGAAGGAGAAGCAAGCGATGAAACATCGGCTCGCCGCGATCTTGAGCCTCGGCCTATGGCTCGCCGCCTGGCAGGCGCCCGCCGCCGACCTTCTGAAGGTCGCCTCGCCGCAGCGCGGCAGCTGGGAAGGCGCGATCCCGGAGCTCGGCCAGCAACAGGGTATCTTTCGCAAGCACGGGCTCGACCTCGAAATTCTGTACACCGCCGGCGGCGGCGAGACCCTGCAGGCGGTCATTTCCGGCGCCGTCGACATCGGGTTGAGCGCCGGCACGCTCGGCGTGATGGGCGCCTTCTCCAAGAACGCGCCCATCCGCATCATCGGGGCGAGCTCGACCGGCTCGCGCGAGCTCTTTTGGTACGTGCTGGCGTCGTCGCCGTTGCGGTCCATCCGCGACGCCCAGGAAGGCGCCACCATCGCGTATTCGACGACCGGCGCCTCGACCCATATCGCGGTGCTGCGGTTCATCTCGGACTATGGCCTCAAGGCGAAGCCGGTCGCGACCGGCGACATTTCGGCGACCACCACCCAGGCGATGTCCGGCCAGGTCGACGTCGGCTGGTCGGTCGCGCCGTTCAATCTCGATGCGCTGTCGAAGGGCGAGATCCGGCTGGTCGCACGAGCGAGCGACATCGAGCGCATCCAGGGGCAGACCATCCGGGTGCAGATCGCCAATCTCGGCACGCTGGAGCAGAAAAAGGACGCGGTCGCGCGCTACCTCGCGGCCTACAAGGAGACCGTCGACTGGATGTATGCGAGCCCGGAGGCGTTGGCGCGCTATGTCGCGTTCTCCAAGCTGCCGGAGAGCGCGGTGCGGCGCATGCTGGCCGAGTTCATCCCCAAGGAGAGCCTGCAGATCGAGAGGATCGCCGGAACCGCAGAGAGCATGCAGGACGCGATCCAGTTCAAGTTCCTGGCGGCGCCGCTGACGGATCAGCAATTGGCGGAGCTGATTCGGATTCCACCGCGCTAGCGGCCACCTGCGGCCGGCGGGGCGGTCCGGCCTCCACAACGCGAGCCTATCCATGGCACACCCGCTTGCGCTAGCTTGCATTGAACCGGCGGACCCGTGGATCACCAGGAGGCAATTCGCGACATGAAAAATCCAAAATGGCTGTGGCCGAAGAAAAAGCGCATCGCGGTGGTGTTCAACGTCTGCCTGGAGGCGTGGTCGGACGGCAAGGCGCCCGGCATCAGCCCGATGGGCAATCCGCTGCCCGCGGGCGTGCTCGACACCATGGCGATCTCCTGGGCCGCATATGGCGTCAAGCGCGGCATCTATCGCATCCTCGACGGTCTCGCCCGCCAGCGTGCCAAGGCAAGCGTGATGACCAGCGCGATCATCGGGGAACGCGCGCCGGAAGCCGTCAGGGCTGTGGCCGAGGCCGGCCACGAGGTGCTCTCCCATTCCTACGCCATGGACGTGATCCCGGCGTTGCTCTCGGACTATGAAGAGAAGAAGAATATCGCGCGCTGCACCGCGTTGCTGGAGCAGGCGGCGGGCAAGCCGATACGCGGCTGGCTGTCGCCGCGCGGCACGTCGCGCGCGCAGACCCCGCGTCTCCTCGCCGAGGCGGGCTATCGCTGGTACGGCGACGTGTTCGACGACGATCTGCCCTATGTGCTGACGTTCGAGGATAAGAAGATCGTCGCGATCCCGCTCGGCACGGACGTGAACGACATGCCGTCCATGAAATACGGCAACGCGCCCGACATGATGCTCGAGTCCTTCAACGAGAACGTCAAGATCGCGCGCGCGCGCAAGAACGAGCTTGCGATCATCGACGTGACCATGCACGCGCATATCTTCGGGCATCCGCGCGGAGCCTATTACTTCGAGCAGATCGTCCGCCAGGCCGTCAAGGCGCCCGACATCTGGGTCGGCACGCGCGCCGAGATTGCGGATCACGTGTTGGCGCAGAAAGCGTAGATAACCTCTCCGTCGTCTTTGCCCGCGAAAGCGGCAATCCAGGAGCCGCTGTCCTCTGATGTGAGCACAGAGTCCGAACGCGGTCTCACGGAGTACTGGATGCTCCGCTTTCGCGGAGCATGACGGACGGAAAAAGCACAGGCATTCATCATGACGGCTCAGGTCGGCCAAAGCATCCCGCGGCTGGAGGCGCGCCAGAAAGTCACGGGGCGCGCCGAATATGTGCACAATCTCCGCCTGCCCGACATGCTGTACGGCAAGATTTTTCGCAGCACCGTGCCGCACGGCCGGATCCTCCGTGTCGATACGAGCGCGGCGCGCGCGCTGGCGGGCGTCGCCCGCGTCGTCACCATCGACGATATCCTTCGGCTCATCCCGCATCCCTATTACGGCCCGGCCTTCCATGATCAGCCGATCCTGGCGCATGAGAAGGTCCGCCATGTGGGCGAGCCGGTGGCGGTAGTGCTGGCCGCCGATCCGCACGTGGCCGAGCAGGCGGTGCAGCTGATCGCGGCGGAATACGACGAGCTTCCCGCGGTCTATGACGAGATCGAGGCGCTGACCTCGCGCGCCATCGTGCATGACGTGCTCAAGCCCGCCGGAACCTTCCCGGATCTCAAGCATCTCGCCGGCCGTCGCGACACCAATGTGGCGCTCGACTTTCAACTGACGCGCGGCGACGTCGACAAGGCTTTCGCCGAGGCCGATCACGTTTTCGAGCATACGTTCCGCACCCAGCAGGCCGTGCATCTGCCGCTGGAGCCGTTCGTGTCGGTGGCCGAGCCGGGCGACCGGTCGCTGACCATCCACACGGCGTCGCAGATGCCGTCCTTCGTGCGCAGCGAGATTGCGCGCCTGCTCGGCTGGCCCGAGAACCGGGTGCGGGTGAAGGTGTCGTATCTCGGCGGCGGGTTCGGCGCCAAGGTCTATATCAAGCTCGAGGCGCTGGTGGCGGCGCTCGCGCTGCTGGCGCGCCGGCCCGTCAAGATCGCCCTCGCGATGGACGAGCAGTTCTCGGTCATCACCAAGCATCCCACCACGTTCCGCATCAAGAGCGCGGTGACGAAAGGCGGGCGGCTCACCGCGCGCCAATGCGAGGTCTTTTGGAACGGCGGCGCCTATGCGGATATCGGTCCGCGGGTGACGCAGAAGTCCGGCTTCACCGCCCCCGGTCCCTACGACATCGACAATGTCAGGATCGATTCCTACGAGCTCTACACCAATCGGCCGCCGGCGGGCGCGCTGCGCGGCTTCGGCATCCCGCAGCTGGTCTGGGCCTATGAGAGTCACACCGACCTGATCGCGCGCGGGCTCGGCATCGACCCGCTCGCGTTCCGCCGCCGCAATATCCTGCGCGACGGCCGCCCGCAGGCGACCGGTACCGCCATGACCGACGCGGCGGTCGCCGAGGTGCTCGACGCGATCGCGGCGCGGCTCGACTGGGGCGCTCCGTACGATCGCGGCAGCGGCACGATGCGGCGCGGGCGCGGGCTCGCGATCGGCTTCAAGGCCTCGATCTCGCCCACCACCTCGGTCGCGATCGTCAATGTCAGCGCCGACGGCAGCACCGCGCTGTACATGAACACGGTCGACATGGGACAGGGGTCGGACACCGCGATGGCGCAGATCGTGGCCGACGTGCTCGCGCTTGCAGGCCGAGTCCGTGCGCGTCGTGCACCCGGACACCGACGTGACGCCCTACGACATGGGCACGCTCGGCTCGCGCAGCACGTTCCACATGGGGCACGCGGTGCGCCTCGCGTCTGAAGACGCACGCAACAAGCTCCAGGCGCTGGCACGCGAAGCCGGGCTGCCGCCGGGGAGCAATGTTCCGGTCTCGGAAATATTCAAGAAGCGCTACGGCATGCAGGCCGGCAATGTGATCGGCACCGGCACTTTCATCCCGGATTATGCGTCGCCCGATGCGGCGACCGGCCAGTCGGCCAACGTGACGCCGTTCTGGATGATCGGCGGGGCGGGCGCCGAGGTCGAGGTCGATACCCAGACCGGGCGGGTGCGGGTGCTCCGGCTCGTCAATGCGGCCGACGCCGGGACGCCCATAAATCCCGCGATCGCCCGCACCCAGCTTTCAGGCGCCGCCATCATGCAGCTCGGCTTCACGATGTTCGAGGAGATGATCCTCGACGGCGGGCAGGTCACCAACGCGTCGCTCGCCGACTACAAGATTCCCGGCATGCTCGATATCCCGCCGATGGACAACGAGCTCGTCGCGGCGAGCCAGCAGAACGGCCCGTTCGGCGCCAAGGGGCTGGGCGAGTCCGGCACCTTCGGCGTCTCGCCCGCGATCGCCAACGCGATCCACGACGCCATCGGGGTGCGGATCACGTCCCTGCCGCTGACCGCCGAGGCGGTGCTGCGCGCGATCCGGGAGCAAGAGGGCAGGCCGCTCGTTTGAGGCATGTCCCGGTTTTGCGCTGCACCGCTCTGCTTTGCTGCGCGCTGCACCGCGCCCGGGACACGACTCAGGGCCGCTTACGCCGCTCCATTCACCGCCTGCATGAACCGCAGCTTGATCGCGTGCCCGTCGCGAATCGGCAGCACGCGCGGGGTTTCGGCTTTCGAGATGCGGGCGCTCACCAGGATCGGGCCTTTGGCTTTGTGCAGAAGGTGACGCACATGGGCGACGTCGTTTGTTTCGGACAGCGTGAGCGCATCCCGGAAACCGCAGGCCTTCGCGACCGCGACCAGATCGACGCCGCCGGTGGTGTGGCTCGCCTGCATGCCGGTCTCGCCGTAATGGCCGTTGTCGAGCACGACGATCACCAGATTCTCCGGCCGCTTCACCCCGATGCTGGCGAGGCTGCCCATGCCCATCAGCGCCTCGCCGTCGCCGGTGATCACCGCCACGCGGCGCTCGGGCTTTGCGAGCGCGAGGCCCAGCCCGATCATGGCGGCGCCGCCCATCGCGGCCCAGAGATAGAAATTGAGCGGATGATCGCCCGCCGCCGCGACATCATATGTCGGCGACCCGAGGCCGCAGACCACCAGGAGGTCGCCCCGGTCGGCGAGCAGTTCCTTGACCAGCTTGCGCCGTTCCAGCATCACACATTCCTTTCAGTCGTCATTCCGGGGCCTTCGCGAAGCGCGGGAACCCGGAATGACGCGTGGGGCGTTTCCACATCACTTGGTCCATCGCTTGCGTCCGATCAGCCGCTGCGACAGCAGGATGGCGACCGCGAGGTCGCCGTCGAACGCCATGTCGCAACCGGCTCCCACCACGTCGTCGATCTCGTCCGGCTGCTCGATCCGGTAGGTGAGGAACCCGGCGAGCCGAAGCACCGGCTCGGTGATCGAGCCCATCGGCACCTGCCAAGGGTTGAACTCGGCGAACTCGCCGCGCATGGTCACCAGCACCAGGCACGGAAAGCCGCAGTTGCGGATCAGCGAAAACATGTTGATGCAGTTGCCGACGCCGCTGCTCTGCATCAGCAGCGCGGCGCGCTGGCCGCCGAGATGCGCGCCGGCGACGAGCCCGACGCCTTCCTCCTCGGTGGTGAGCACCACGTCGGCGATGTCCGGGTCCTTGCAGACGAGCTCGATCAGGCGGCTGTGGCCGGCATCCGGCACGTAACCGACCTGGCGGACCCCGACCCGCTTGAAGTGGTCATAGATGGTGTCGGGCCATCGGATGTTGGTCTGGTCGTCCATCGCTTTGGTCCGCGTTGTGTTCAACCGGAAATTCGCTGCGACGCTGCGACGCCGGCGGTCACAGCTGCAAGCGGCGTGCGGCCGCGGATCAGGTCGGCGGCCTTCTCGGCGATCATGATCACGGGCGCGTTGATATTGCCGCCGACGAGGTCCGGCATCACGGAGGCATCGACCACCCGCAAGGCCTCGACGCCGCGCACCCGCAGCGCCGGATCGACCACGGCGAGCGGATCGGAGGCGGCGCCCATCCGGCAGGTGCCGATCGGGTGATGGACCGTGATGCCGGTCGCGCGGATGAGCGCGTCGATGTCGGCGTCCGCATCCGAGCCCGGCGCGAGCTCCCGGGCGATGAACGGCCGCATGGCGGGCTGGGCCGCGATGGCGCGCACCATGCGCACGCCGTCGCGCAGCGTCCGCCGATCCGCGTCGGTGGCAAGAAAATTCTGCCGGATGCGCGGGCGCCGCGGTCGGATCGGCGGACGCAGGTGCAATTCGCCGCGGCTTTCCGGCCGCAGCAGCACGGCGCGGCACGAGAAGCCGTCCGTCATAGGGCTTGCGGAACGGCGCCAGATAGGGATGCGCCGTCATCGGGGCGGCATTGAACAGGAGCTGGATGTCGGGCAGCGCCGCGTCGCTGCGGCTCTTGAGGAACGCCATGATGCCGCCCGGCAGGTCGCCCGCCATCCCGTCGCGGCCCCAATAGGCCTTGGCGAGCGCGCGCAGGATACGGTCGATCCGCATCTGGCCGTGGAACGCCCCGGTGTCCCGGCGCGCCCAGGCGGGGCCGACCGAGATGTGATCCTGCAGATTCTTGCCGACGCCGGCGAGCCCCACCTGGGCCACGATGCCGTGGGGCGCGAGCTCGGCCGGGTCGCCGATGCCGGACAGCATCAGCAGCTGCGGCGAGTTGATCACGCCGCCGCAGAGGATCACCTCGCGCTCGGCGCGCACCGTCGTCTTGCGCCCGTGGCGCACATATTCGACACCGATCGCGCGCGCGCCGTCCATCACGATGCGGGTCGCGAGCGCATGGACCACGACGCTGAGATTGCGCCGCGCCAGCGCGGGCCTGAGATAGCCGACCGCCGCGCTGCAGCGCCGCCCGTGGCGCACCGTCATCTGCCAGCGTCCGAAGCCCTCCTGGCGGGCGCCGTTGTAGTCCGCGGTCGCCGGATGGCCGGCGGACGCGCCGGCCGCAGCGAAGGCGTCGACCAGCGGATCGGTAAAGCGCGTGGTCCGCACCGTGAGCGGGCCGTCGCCGCCGCGAAAATAGCTCGCGCCGCCTTCCCAGGATTCCTGCCGGCGGAAATAGGGCAGCACATGCGCGATAGGACCATTCCGGCAGGCCGGCGGCCGCCCAGCGGTCGTAGTCGCCGCGGTGGCCGCGCACATAGGCCATGGCGTTGATCGAGGACGAGCCGCCGACCACCTTGCCGCGCGCGCATTCGACGCCGCGGCCGCCCATGCTGTCCTCGGGCTCGCAGAAATACATCCAGTCGTGCATGCGACGGAGCAGCAGGCGCGGCCAGCCGAGCGGAATGTGGATCCAGGGATCGCGGTCCCAGCCGCCGGCCTCGAGCAGCAGGACCTTGGCGTCGCTGTCCTCCGATCAGGCGGTTCGCCAGCACGCAGCCGGCCGAGCCGGCGCCGACGATGATGTAGTCGTAGGTTTTCATGCGGGGCATGAACGCAGTCTACGTTGAGCCGTCATTCCGGGGCGCACCGAAGGCGCGAACCCGGAATCCATACCCACGGACGTCGGCGAGTATGGATTCCGGGCCCGGCCCTTCGGGCCGTCCCGGAATGACGATGATAGGTGTTGACAGACTGACATTGGCTGCTTGCTCACCCCGGCTTCTTCCCATCCAACAACCACCCGAACTTCTCCTTCGCCTTGCGGGTCACTTCCGGGCTCGGCGTATTGCTGGGCGGAAACTTGTCGCGCCAGTGATAGGGCTTGCAGGCGTTGATCACCGCCACCGAATGGGTCATGTCGCCGACTGCGCGCTTTTCCGGCGACAGCCGCGGATCGGCGGGCGAGTCCCACGCATTCTGGATGAACTGGATCGATTCCTTGGGCTCGGTGCGGGTCAGCATCGCCCACAACAGGTGATCGAGATTGGTGACGTCGACGTCGTCGTCGACCACGATCACGTATTTCGACGCATAGGCGGCGGCGCCGCATTGCGCCGCGATGAAGCCCGCCTGGGTGGCGTGACCGGGATATTTCTGCTTGATCGCGACGCCGTGCAGCAGGCGCGAGCCGCCGATCTCGTGGCACCAGACCTGCGGCGACCTCCGGGCACGCCGGCCGCCGTCATGTTCTGCTTGACCATGGCGGAGCGCAGCACCGCGCGGTAGCGCGCCATCTCGTCGGGTCCGGCGCCCATCGGCGGCACGCCGAGCAGGATCGGATCGTTGCGGTGATAGATCGCCTTGATGTCGAGCACCGGGCGCGGCGCCGCGCCGCCCGCATAGTGGCCGGTCCATTCGCCGAACGGGCCCTCGCGTCGCCCGCTTGTCGGGCGTGACGTAGCCCTCGAGCACGACCTCGGCATGGGCCGGAAACGGCAGGCCGGTGATCTGGCCCTTGACCATCTTGACCGGCCGGCCGCGCAGGCCGCCGATGATGTCCATCTCGAACACCCCGTAGGGCGCCTCGGTGCCGCCGTAGAAGAAGGCGAGCGGATCGCCGCCCAGCACCATCACGATCGGCAGCGGCTCGCCCTTCTTCCAGTATTTCTCGCGATGCAGGTAGCCGTGGTGGCCGGTCGCCATCAGCACGCCGACCGAATTCTTGTCGTGCACCTGCGCCCGGTAGGCGCCGGCGTTGAGCCAGTTCTCCTCCGGGTCGCGGGTGATCGAATAGGTGCCGGTGCCGATGTAGCGGCCGCCGTCCTTCTCGTGCCAGACCGGCGAGGGGAATTTGAGCACGTCGACGTCGTCGCCCATCATGATGTTCTCGAACACCGGACCGTCCGCCACGATCTCGTGCGGCACGAGCTTCATGTCCTTGAGATAGGCGTCGCGGTAGGCCTCGCTGAGCTCCCATTTGCCGAGATGGTCCGGGAAGCCGAACGTCATGTTGCGCCGCGTCCCGGCGAACATGTTGAGCAGCAGCCGAAAGCCCTTCGGACAGCCCGGGATGTCGTCGAACACCACGCAGGGGCCGTTTTCGGCGCGCAGGATCGCCTCGGCCGCGAGCCCGATGTCCTCCTGCCAGCTCGCGCCCGTCACATGGCGGACCTCGCCCAGGCGCTCGGCATGGTCGAGCCACTCGCGCAGGTCGTCATAGGCGATATGACCCTGCAGGTTGCTGCGCTCGTTCATCGCTGGTTTCCACTCGCGCCAAGGTGGCCGGCACCGTACACTCCGGCCCGCACAACAAGCTATGCCGGGTCGTCATATCAGATCGCGGTTGGTGCCGGGAGTAGGCCGCCCCGCAATCGGATAGGCCGAGACGACAAGCCCGCGGGCGCGCCCGTTCGGGCCTTGCGGGAGGACATCATGCGTCGACTGTTGGCACCAAACGCTGTCGCGATCGCCGCCGCGCTCGGCGGCATGGTCATCGGTATCGGGGCCGCGGCCGGCGCCGACTGGCCCGCCAAGCCGGTCCGGGTCATCGTGGCCTATTCGG
This sequence comes from uncultured Pseudomonadota bacterium, assembly GCA_963791155.1. Taxonomy (GTDB): domain Bacteria; phylum Pseudomonadota; class Alphaproteobacteria; order Rhizobiales; family Xanthobacteraceae; genus JAVDCA01. The sequence goes on along the minus strand of CAWBRI010000010.1, from coordinate 157,845 downwards.
CGGGCGGGGCGAACGACCTGCTGGGCCGGGTATTCGCCGAGCGCCTGGGCGACGCGCTCGGGCCAGCAGTTCTTCGTCGAGAACCGCACCGGCGGCGGCGGCCTGATCGGGACCGGCGCGGTCGCACGGGCGGAGCCCGACGGCTACACGCTCATCGTCTCCGGCATGCCGTCGCACGTGCTCGCGCCGGCGATGAACAAGAACGCGGGCTTCGATCCGGTGCGCGACTTCACGCATATCGCCTATCTGGGCGGGCCGCCCAACGTGTTCGTGGTGCACAATTCGTCGCCGGTGAAGACGTTCAAGGAACTGCTCGCGCTGATGCGCGCGCAGAAAGATGGGCTCGAATACGTCTCGCCGAGCATCGGATCGGTCGGCAACATGGTGGCCGAATACGTGGCCGCCAAGGAGCACGTCAAACTGACCCACGTGGTCTATCGCGGCGGCGGCGCCGCGATCCTCGACCTCGTGGCCGGCCACGTGAAGCTCGGCAGCATGACGCTCTCGACCATGAGCGAGCATATCCGCGCCGGCACGCTGCGCCCGCTCGCGATCTCCTCCGCGCGGCGCGTGCCGGAATTGCCCGACGTGCCGACCCTGGTCGAACTCGGCTATCCGGATCTCGTGGTGCGCACCTGGTACGGGCTCTCGGGCCCGGCCGGCATGCCGAGCGAGATCGTCGATAAGATCAACGCCGTCGTCAACAAGGCGATGGATCAGCCCAAGGTGCAGGAGCAACTGGCATCCGAAGCGGTCGAGACCAAGGCGATGACGCCGGCGGAGTTCACCCAGTTCATGAAGGACGAGGTGAACAAATGGGTACCGGCCATCAAGGAGATGAATCTAGGAATGAAGTAGGGATCTTGACGGGTCAATGAATGGCGTTGCGTTCTCCCCCAAAGGGGAAGGGAACGAAGAATCAGTCGTCCCGACACGCCTTGTGCGCCGCCGAACTTCGCGGCATTGTCGTCATGTTCCGATCCGGTACCGTGAGGGGGAGTTGCCATGTCGAGTTGTCTGTCTGTGACTGTTTTGACCGCGGTTGGGATTTTCTGCACGGGCGTGGCCAATGGCGCCGACGTGCAGGCGCAAGTCCAGGCCTGCGCCGCCTGCCATGGCGAGAACGGCGTACCTGCCGACCCGAAGACCACGCCAATCATCTGGGGTCAGCAGTCGAGCTACCTCTACAAGCAGTTGCACGACTACAAGAGCGGCGACCGCAAGAGTTCGATCATGGGTCCCGTGGTGGCGGACATTTCGCTTCAGGATCTGCGCCAGATCGCCAATCAGTTCGCCGCCAAGACCTGGCCCACGGCACAACCCAGTGGCACCGGTGCCTCGCCACCCAACGGTATTGCCCAATGCCAGCCCTGCCACCAGCCGAATTTCGACGGCGGGCCCCCCGCGCCGCGGCTCAAAGGGTTGAGCTATGATTACCTGGCGGCGGCGATGAAGAGCTTCGCCGACGGTACGCGCACCAATAACGGCGACATGCCGAGATTCATGGAGTCGCTGTCCGACAGCGAGCGCGACGCCATGGCGCGATATCTGGCGGGCCTCTGAGGACGCAGCGGCCCTCGCTCAGTCATTCAGGATCGCGATATCCTTCGCGTTCCGCCGCCCGGGCAGCGACTGCACGAACGCATAGATGTCGGCGATGTCCTGTTCCGACATGACGGCGTCGGAATAGGCCGGCATGTCGTTCGAAGGCGCGCGCAGCTGGCCCTTGAAGCCGTCGAACGGCATCTGGGTCTTTGCCAGAACCGGAGCCGGTCCGTTATAGGCGCCGCCCTGACCTGACCGGCCGTGGCAGGTGAAGCAGCCGTCCGCCAGATAGACGCGCTTGCCCTTGGCGACGTCGCCCGCCGGAGCATCCTGGGCGTGCGCCGCCAAACCGCCCGCACCGAGCAGGGCCGCGGCGCAGGCCGCCGCAATGAGCCGATTGAAGCGTGTCATGATGCTGCTCCTCAGCGCGGATCGGTGACGACGTCGACGAGCGCCGGCTGGCCGCTCTTGACCACGGCAATCGCGCGCTTCAGCGCCGGTCCGAGATCTTTCGGATCGATGATCGGCCCCTCGCCATGGACGCCGAAGTCCGCGCGCGACCGTCGCGTAGTCGACATTGGGATCGGTGATGGTGGTGCCGATATGCGCGTTCTCGATGCCGCGGCCGTGACGGGCCGCCATCGCCTGCAGGTACATGTATTCCTGATGATAGGCGCGGTTGTTGTGCACCACGTAGAGGATCGGGATGCGGTGATGCGCGGCGGTCCACAACGTGCCGGGCACCATCATGAGATCGCCGTCGCCCTGGATCGTGACGGTGAGCCGGCCATGGCGCTTGTTGGCGAGCGCCGCGCCGAGCGAGGCCGGCGCGTTGTAGCCGACGCCGGCGCCGCCCGAGCCGCCGTTCCAGCGGTAGGGCTTGTCGAAATTCCACAGCCGGTGCGGCCAGGTGTTGCGGATGCGCGTTGCCGACCAGCGACCAATCCTCGTCCTTGATCTGCGCATAGACCTCCGCGCACATGCGCGCGGTCGTGATCGGGCTCGCGTCCCAGCCGATGGTGGCGTCCGACTTCGCGCGCTCCACCATGGCGAGCCGCGCGGCACCGAGTTTCTTGCCGCGCGCCTCGTAGGCCGACTTGCGGGCCGGATCGACCAGCCGCTTGACCGCTTCGGTGAGCGCCGGGATCGAGGCTTCGCCGTCGCCGGCGATCGCGAGATCGACGTCCTGGTAGCGACCGAAGTCCTGGTAGTTGGCCTTCATGTAGAGGTCGCGCACCCCGAGCGTGATGGTCTTGGCGTCCTTCTTGGTCGACGGCCGCGTGGTGCGCACGATGCGGTCGCTGAACGCATTGATGGCGCCGAACATGTCGTTCATCTCGATCCCGAGGATCACGTCGGCCTGGCTCAGCACGGCGTCGCGGCGGAACGTATGGTTGAGCGGATGGCGCGAGGGGAAATTCATGCGGCCGCTGCATGTCGACCACCGCGCATTGCAGCGTCTCGGCGAGCTCGACGAGCCGCGCCATGCCGGCCGGCGTGCGCGCCACGCGATCGCAGATGATCACCGGGTTCTCGGCCGCCACCAGCATCTTGGCGGTCTCGGCGAGCGCGCCGGAATCCGCCTGCGGCGGGACCACCCTGGAGAGCCTGGGGATGCGCAGGCTTTCGCGGATCCGGAATGGGATTTTCCTGCAGCTCGGCGTCGAGCGAGAGCAGCACCGGCGCCATCGGCGGCGTCATCGCGATCTTGTAGGCGCGCACCGCCGACTCGGCGAAATGCTGCAGCGAGGTCGGCTGGTCGTCCCATTTGACGAAATCGCGCACCAGCGCGGCCGGGTCGATCGCCGAGTGCACCCATTCGACGCCGGGAGCGCGCTTGTCGGCCTCGACGATGTTGCCGATCATGACGTAGACCGGCACGCGGTCGCACCAGGCGTTGTACAGCGCCATCGAGGCATGCTGCAGGCCGACCGTGCCGTGGCACATCATGGCCATCGGCTTGCCTTCCATCTTGGCGTAGCCCTGCGCCATGTGGACCGCGATCTCCTCGTGCGGGCAGGTGAGGATCTCGGGCTTGTTCTTGCCGTAGTTGACCATCGCCTCGTGGATGCCGCGGAAGCTCGACGCGCAGTTCATCGCCAGATAGTCGAAGTCGAGCGTCTTGAGCACGTCGACCATGAAATCGCCGCCGCTCGAGCTCTGATTGACCGGATCCTTCGACGGCGGCATGGTCTCGACCGCGATCTGCCGCGGGCCGGGCACCGCGGCCTTAAGGGCGGCGCGCGGGGCGCTCACCTGCGCAGGCGCGGCGACCGGGGTGGCGAGCGTCGCGGCGCCGGCCAGCGTCGCGCCTTTGAGGAAGTTGCGGCGGCTCGAGTCAGGGGATTGACGGCGCTTGGACATGGCATTCCTCCCGTCGGGTTGGCGGTGACTCGACCGTGCGTTGTCGGGTACCGGCGAATTGGCGGCTTGTTGCGCGAACTGTCGCGCCGGGGAGGGAGCCCGTCAAGGCGGTGCGGCGGTTGCCGCCGCGACCCCGGACGGCGCCGTCATGAGCCAGAATTGCGACCTGGGTGGCGCGGATGGGACGGTTCGCTCCTGGAACCCTGGGGTCGCACGGGCGTTTTCCCAGCGGGGAAGCGCCGGAACCCGGGCGGGCCGCCATGAGCCTTCAGGTCTACCACGCCAAGCGCAAGTTCGGCGCCACGCCCGAACCGCGCGGCAAGCAGGCTCGGCGTAAGGGCAGCCGGTTCGTCATCCAGAAGCACGCGGCGCGCCGGCTGCATTACGACCTGCGGCTGGAGCTCGACGGCGTGATGAAGAGCTGGGCGGTGACCCGCGGTCCGAGCCTCGTGCCGGGCGAGAAGCGCCTGGCGGTCCACGTCGAGGATCATCCGATCGACTACAACACATTCGAGGGGACGATCCCGCAAGGCCAATATGGCGGCGGCACCGTGCTGATCTGGGACCGCGGCGCGTGGCTTCCCGAGGGCGACCCCCACAAGGGTCTCGCGAAAGGCCATCTCTCGTTCCGGCTCGACGGCGAAAAGCTGCATGGCATGTGGCACCTCGTGCGGATGCGCGGGCGCTCCGGCGAGAAGAAGGAGAACTGGCTGCTCATCAAGGCGCATGACGACGCGGCGCGCGACGCGAAGGATCCCGACATCCTGGAAGAGGAGCCATTGTCGGTCGTCACCGGCCGCTCGATTTCCGACATCGCGCAGGGCAGGGGCCGCCAGCGCGTCTGGCAATCGAACCGCGCGCCGGAGCAAAAGGCGAAGCCCGCCACAAAGCCGCGCAAGGTCGCCGCCAAGCCCGCGCTCGCCGCCAAGCCGCGCCAGCGGGGCGCGCGCGCCGCGCGGCGGTCCGCGACGAAGGCGGGCAAATCCGCGCGCAACAGCAAGGCGGAGCCCAAGAGCCACGCGCCGTTGCCGGATTTCGTCCCGCCTTCGCTCGCGACCTTGCGGGCGCAGGCCCCGGAAGGGCCGGGGTGGGTGCATGAGGTCAAGTTCGACGGCTACCGCATCCAGGCCCGGCTCGATCACGGAAAGGTGCGACTCCTCACCCGCAAGGCCCTCGACTGGACCGCCAAATTTCCCAATGTGGCGCAGGCGGTCGCTGAACTTCCCGCCACTACGGCTCTGCTCGACGGCGAGATCGTGGTCGAGGACGAGAACGGCATATCGAGCTTCTCGGGACTCCAGGCTGCGCTCAAATCAGGCGAGCGCAAACGCTTCGTCTACTACGCGTTCGATCTTCTTTATCTCGATGGGCTTGATCTCACCGGTGAGCCGCTGATCGAGCGCAAGCGACTGCTCGCGGACTTGTTGAGCCGCGCCAAGGCGCTCGGCCCGGTCAGGCTGAGCGAGCATTTCGAGACGCAAGGTTCGCAGGTGCATCGGCGGGCCTGCGAGATGGGGCTCGAAGGCATCGTCTCGAAGCGGAAGGACGCGCCTTACCGCTCCGGCCGGTCCGAGACCTTTATCAAGTCGAAATGCGCCAATGCGCAGGAATTCGTGGTCGGCGGTTACATGCCCTCGACCGCGCTGCCGCGCGCGGTGGGATCCGTGGCGCTGGGATATTACGACGATGGGCGTCTCGTCTATGCGGGGCGCATGGGGACCGGCTACACGCGCGCGACCGCGCAGGATTTGTGGAAGCGGCTGCATCCGTTGGAGACCGCAAAATCGCCCTTCGATCGCGTTCCGCCGACGGAGCGCCGCCGCGATATTCGGTGGGTGCAGCCGAAGCTCGTGGTCGGGTCGCATTTCCGCGGCTGGACCGCCGACGGCCTGGTGCGACAGGCTGCGTTCAAGGGTCTGCGCGAGGACAAGCCGGCCCAGGAGGTCGTACGGGAGGTCCCAAAAATGTCCGGTCGAGACAAGACGTCGGGACGCGACAAGGCGCCGAAGGACTCCAGGGGCGCGCGAGCCGCCGCGCACGCGGCGAAAGCCATGGTCAAGCGTACCAGGCCGTCCCGGCCGAAGGCCGCCCCGAAGCCCGCCCCGAAGCCCGCCGCGCAGTCGCGTGCGACCCAACGCGCCAAGCCATGGGACGAAAGCGACGTCCGCCTCACCCATCCGGACCGCGTCTACTGGGTCGACGCCGGCGTCACCAAGCAGGACCTGGCCGATTTCTACCGCGCGGTGTGGGACTGGATGGCGCCGCACGTGGTCGGGCGGCCGCTCGCGCTGGTGCGCTGTCCGGAAGGCACCAAGGGCCAATGCTTCTTCCAGAAGCACGCATCGGCCGGCCTGACCGAGCGCAATCTGCGCACCGTGACGGACCCCAAGGGGCGCCAGATCATCGCCATCGAAGATGTCGAAGGATTGCTCTCGCTCGTGCAGGCGGGCGTGCTGGAGGTCCATGTCCGCGGCTCGATGATCGACCGGCTCGAGCGCTGCGACCGGATCGTGTTCGATCTCGATCCGGGCGAGGACACGGGCTGGTCCGACGTGCTGGGCGCGGCGAACGACGTGCGGGAGCGGCTGGCGGCGATCGATCTCGAAAGTTTCGTCAAGCTCTCGGGCGGCAAGGGGGTGCACGTCGTCCTGCCGATTGAAGCCGCCGACTGGGACGCCACCAAGACGTTTGTGCAGGCGTTCGCGCAGGCGATGGCCGCGGACGATCGCGACCGTTACGTCGCCACCATGACCAAATCGCTGCGTCGGGACAAAATCTTCGTCGACTATCTGCGCAACTCGCTCGAGCAGACCTCGGTCGCCGCCTATTCGACGCGCGCCCGCGCCGGCGCCCCGGTGTCGGTGCCGGTGTCATGGCGCGAGCTCGGCCGCACGACCGGCGGCAATCAATATACCGTCATCAACCTGATGAAGCGCCTGCGCGGTCTCAAGCAGGATCCGTGGAAGGATATCGGCCGCGTCCGGCAGAAGCTGCCCGACCTGCAAAGTCTGCGCAAGCGGGGGTGAAGCGGGCCCGCGCGCCGCTGATCCGGCTTGCTTTCGACAATCTGGGCGAGCGATGGATGGCGGCCAGCGAGAAAAACACGGAACCAATGGCACCCGGGTGGATTAGCCTGGGGGCAAATCGATGAGCATTTCCAAACCGGTCGGACGGCGGGCGCTGGGGCGCGCGGGCTTCTGTGCGGGCGGCGCCGCGATCCTGCTGGTCGGCGTCCTCGGGACGGAGCGTGCGCTCGCCGCGGAGGGCGCGCCCGGTCCGTCGGAAGCGCTCTTTCTCGCCCAGGTCGTGGTCCTCATGCTGTCCGGCCGCCTGCTCGGCGAGGCCATGCAGCGCATCGGCCAGCCCGCTGTCATGGGCCAGCTGCTCGCCGGCGTCATCCTCGGGCCCTCGCTGCTCGGCCTGCTGTGGCCCGATCTGCAGCACGCGCTGTTTCCCGAGCTTCGGGCACAGAAGAGCATGCTCGAAGCGATGTCGCAGTTCGGTATTCTTCTTCTGTTGCTGCTGACCGGTATGGAGACCGACCTCAAGCTGGTCCGAAAAGTGGGCGCCGCAGCCATCAGCGTCTCGCTCACCGGCGTCGCCGTGCCGTTCCTGTGCGGCGTTCGGGCTGGGCGCGCTCATGCCGGAATCGTTGTTGCCGAGGCCCGACCAGCGACTTCTCACGTCGCTCTTTCTCGGTACCGCCTTGTCGATCTCCTCGATCAAGATCGTCGCCGCGATCGTGCGCGACATGAAATTCACGCGCCGCGACCTCGGGCAGGTGATCGTGGCATCCGCCATCATGGAGGACTCGATCGGCTGGATCATCATCGCGATCACGTTCAGTCTCGCGCAGGCTGGCACGATCGATGTGGTCAGCGTGGCCAAGAGCGTGCTCGGTGCGGCCGCCTTCCTGGCGGTCAGCCTGACCTTGGGGCGGCGGGTCGTGTTCTGGCTGATCCGGTGGGCGAACGACAATTTCAGCAGCGAATTCGCCGTGATCACGATCATTCTGGGCATCATGGGCGCGATGGCGCTGGCCACCCAGGCGATCGGTGTCCATACCGTGCTCGGCGCCTTCGTGTCCGGCATCCTGATCGGCGAATCTCCGATCCTGACGCGCCACATCGACCAGCAGCTTCGCGGCCTGATCATGGCGTTCTTCATGCCGGTGTTCTTCGGCGCGGCCGGTCTGAGCGCGGACCTGACGATCCTGACGAGTTCCACCCTCCTGCTCATGACGCTCGGCCTCATCGCGATCGCCAGCATGGGCAAATTCGCCGGCGCGTTCCTTGGAGGAAAAATCGGCGGACTGAGCCAGGCGGAGTCGCTGGCGATTGCGTGCGGCATGAATGCGCGCGGCTCGACTGAGGTGATCGTCGCCAGCATCGGCCTCACGATGGGGGCGTTGAGCCAGAATCTGTTCACGATGATCGTCGCCATGGCGATCAGCACCACCATGGCCATGCCGCCGATGCTGCGATGGGCGCTGGCGCGCGTCCCCCTCGGCAAGGCCGAGAAGGAGCGCCTGGAGCGCGAGGAGATCGAGGCGAAGGGTTTCGTTCCGAACCTGGAGCGGCTGCTGATCGCGGTCGATCACAGCCCCAACGGAAAGTTCGCCTCCCGGCTCGCGGGCCTGCTCGCCGGTCAACGCGGCATGCCGATCACGCTCCTGCCGCTGGCGGCGGACGACAACAAAGACGCCAAGCAGGAAACCAAGACGGATGACGGGCCCGAATCCGGGATATCCGAGAAGAGCCGCCGTCGCGGTGACGAGAAAGCCGCCCCGACGGGAGCCGCCGGAACCAAGGAAGCCGTCCGGGCGGCGGCAGAGGACACCCGCAAGGCGCAGCCGCAGGACGACGAGCCGGGGGCTGTCGACGTCACCGTTCGGACCTTCGATGTCGCCGCCACGGAGGCCGTCGCGCAGGAGGCGAAGAAGGGCTACGACCTGCTGTTCGTCGGCTTGGAGCACACGCGCGCGAAGAACGGCGCGTTTCACAAGGACGTTAATCGCATCGCGATGGCATTCGAGGGACCTCTGGCGATCGTCGTGGCGCAGGGCAGTCATCTCAAACGGCCCGAGCAGAGCCCGCTGAACATTCTGCTGCCCGTCAACGGCACGGAAGTGTCGCGCCGGGCGGCGGAGCTTGCCATCGCGGTGGCCCGCGCCTTCGAGGCGCCCATAACGGCGCTCTACGTGTCGGGCCGGAAGCCGAACGCGCGCGGGCGGCGCGGCGGCGGAGCGCGCGAGCGTGGACACGAGCAGGCCATTCTCAAGGAGATCGTGGTGCTCGCCGACCAGTACGACCAGGAGGTCAGCACGGCGGTGCGCGCCGATCTATCTCCGGACGAGGCCGTGCTCACCGAGGCGAAACGCGACGGCCACAATCTCATCATCATGGGGGTGAGCCGGCGGCCCGGCGACGCCTTGTTCTTCGGCGAGACAGCTGCCGGCATTTTCGAGAAATCGCCAATCTCGGTCGTGCTGGTGTCAAGCTGAGGGTCGATAATTAAAGTGCTGTTGTCATTTACCGCGAAAGGCGAAAGCGGGGCATGACGAGGCGGTCATGACTGCTCCACGGTCTCGAGCGATGGAGACTTGTTGTGATCGAGGACATCGGCCGAACGCCGGACCGGTTCCTGGAACACCGCGTGTTCCGGTTCCGGAACCGTTGGGAGGTCCCGGTTCTGGTCGGCGTCGCGCGATGTCGATGGAACCGTTTGCGCTTCTTTCAGATTATCTCGGAGCACACGTGAACACGCGGCGATTTTCTCGGCGGGCGTGATTGGATTCATGGCGGAAAAGAAGCCACTTTTTTTCGCCGGCCGCCGAACGCTTTGGCTGCGCGAGAGTTGATGGGCGGGAGGACCACACTCTTGCAGGAGAACCACCATGCTCTCTAAATATCTGGCCACGGCCGTGATCTGCTCGGCGCTCGGCGTCGCGCCGGCACTGGCGCAGAACGCCACAAAGGCGCAGAACACTCCAAACACCGCCACCACCGCCCAGAGCGCCTCTACGAGCGGTTTGTGGCAGGGTTCCAAGCTGATCAAGATGAACGTGTACAACGCCCAAAACGAAAAGATCGGCGACATCCAGGAGCTGATGGTCAACAAGAACGGCAATATCGAAACCGCGGTGATCGGCGTCGGCGGATTCCTCGGGATGGGCGAGCATGACGTCGCGGTGAAGTTCAGCGAGCTGAAATGGGTCGACGAGCCAGCAAGCAACTCAGCCGCGTCGACGACCCCCGCCGCTCGGCCGACCAGCACCACCGGCACCGGCAACACCATGGCGGCGCGCAACGAGGCCAAGCGCACCTATCCGGATCACGCCGTGTTCAATGCTTCCAAAGACCAGCTCAAGGCCATGCCGCAGTTCGATTACAACAAGTAAGCGGCATCGACATCACGAGCGACGAAAGCCCGGCCTCGCGGCCGGGCTTTTGTTTTCGGCCGGGCGCCAAGCATAACCCGAAAAGTGGGCACCGGTTTTCGGGAAAGATCATGCTCCGACGAGCGCCAGCCTGCCGAAGCTCAAAACTCGCAAACGCTGATCCGTCAAGCACTGCATTGAGCCTGGCATCCACGCCTTTATTTACGAGTTCACATCAAAGACGTGGATGGCCGGGACATAGGCAAGCGGCGACGCCGTTCGTCTAACGGCTATGCCCGGCCATGACGATGTGGATGGGTCGAGCCCTTTCGGCATCAAGAATCGTCAAAGCCGGGGACGGCTCAGTGATGCCAGAACAGCGCCAGCAGGATGATGATCGGGAGGGGAATTCCCAACAGCCAAAGCAGCACACCTCTTCCGAAGCCCATATGCGTCTCCTTGTGGTTCTGGTTCGCCGGTCAGCCGAACGCGGTACGGCTCAAGGCAGCGCCATCGCGCTGAGCACGAAAACGAAGGTGGCGGTGCTGCCCACCAGCCACCCCAGGATTATCAATGTCCGCCGCTCGTCCAACATCGCTCGATCTCTTGCGGGAAAAAGCGAGGCCGCCCGATGGCGGCCTCGCGGGGACTTCACATGCCCTGACAAACCTTCACGGTCTTCATGCCCGTGGTCGCTTCTTCGCGCGTCGTATAGACCTTGCCGTCGCCGACGACGATCTGGGTCGTGACGGTCGGCTTCTTGTCCACGATGGTGCACTTCTTGGTGGCGGTGTCCTGAACGACATAGAACTCGGCCGCCAAGGTCGGCGTGGCGATTCCTGCCACGAGAAGCGAGGCTAGTACGATTTTCTTCATGGTCTGCTCCTGTGTGAGATATTTGGACCGTGAAATAGAACGCCCTCGCGAGAATCCGGTTCCTTCGGATTCGGCGGATCCCTTGCCGTCAGCGATGAGTGCGGTGCGACCCTTTCGCCGCGGCGCAAAACAGATTTTCCGCTCTGCGAGCAGGACCAAATCGCCCGCTGGGGGGAACACAGCATCAAGCCGCCCGGGCGGAACAAAGACGCTACCTACGTGCTTGTCTGGGCGCCGGATCCATAAGTCGCCGGCAAAAGCCATAGAGGGCGAGCCATGACGGATTTGCGCACTACCGAATTAGCCATAGTGACGGACGGGATGGACGGGGCCGCCAACTCCGCGGTCTCGTGGGCCGCGGTCGCGGCGGGCGCATTCGCGGCTGCGGCGCTGACCCTGCTTCTGATGGCGTTTGGCGCCGGCACCGGCTTATCGGCAGTTTCTCCCTGGTCGAACGCCGGCGTGTCGTCGACGACGTTCAGCGTGGTCGCGGGCATCTACCTGGTGGTGGCGGCGGTGCTCGCCTCGACGATCGGCGGCTATGTGGCTGGTCGGTTGCGCACGCGCTGGGTCGGCGTGCACACCGATGAGGTCTATTTTCGCGACACCGCGCACGGCTTTCTGGCTTGGGCGGTTGCGACCGTGCTGAGCGCCGCGGTGCTCGGCGCAGCCATGACGGCGATCGTCTCGGGAGCGACGGCGGGATTGTCGCAACGCAACGCTCCGGCGGGCGGACCCGCCGATATCTATGTCGACCAGCTGTTTCGACCCAACCCCGGCTCGGCCCAAGGAGGCGTCTCGGCGCCGGGCGGAACCGCGGCGGGTCTGGTCGCCCCCGCTCAGGGCAGCGCCGACCAAGCGGTGCGTGCCGAAGTCTCCCGCATTTTTCTTCGGAGCTTTCGTGACCGTAGCGATATCACGGCCGCCGATCGCAGCTATATGGCGCAGCTGGTCGAGGCTCGTACCGGAATGAGTTCAGGCCGATGCCGACAAGAGGGTCTCCGACGTCACCGCGCAGGCGAAGTCGGATCTCGACAAGGCGCGCAGTGCGGCCGCGAAACTGGCGCTCTGGCTGACGGCGGCCCTTCTGGCCGGGGCGTTTGCGGCCAGCCTTGCGGCGATCGAGGGCGGTCAACTGCGCGATCGCCGGACTTACCCGTGAACCCCTGAACCGAAAGGAGAACTGCGATGCCGATCCTACTGTGGTTGATAGGAATTCCGATCCCGATCATCATTCTGCTGATTCTGCTGTCGCATTAGCATCGAGGATGATGGCGCATCCGCGCCGCATCGGGGCCGGCACTTGTGCCGGCCCCGAGCGATTCTGCCGAGTCCCGCTCGTTGCGACCCCATCGGGAGGAGGGCGAGGGCCGGAGTTCACATCGGCGAGTGCCTGCCGGATCACTTGAACGCAAACAGGTCGCAATCCGGGTCGCGCGGTCCGCGCAGATACCCGCGTACGACCTGCGCGGCGATCATCGCGAAAGTGATGCCGTTGCCGCCGAAGCCGAGCACCGCGAAGCAGTTCGGCTTCCCGCGCAGCGGCCCGATCGTCGGCAGTCCCGACCGGCTGTCGCCGAACGAGCCCGCCCAGGCGAATTCCGCGGTCGCGTCGAGCGCGCCAAAGAGCGTGTGCAGCTTGCGCTCCAAGGCGGCGATTTTTCGACCGATCAGCGCATCGCGCGCGGTCGCGTCCGAGAATTCTTCGTCTTCCCCACCGAGCACGACCCGGCCATCGCGCGTGGTGCGCATATAGAGATAAGGATCGGACGCCTCCCAGATCAGGCATCGCGAGTGCCACAAGCGGTCGGGCTGGGGCGCTGTGGCCATTGCCCAGGTCGACACCACGCGATGGTGGGCACGCGGAATCAGGCGCGGAAGCTCGTAGCCGGCCGCATAGACCAGGGCCGAAGCCTTGAACGCAAACCCGTTTCGCGCAAGCGCCGTGACTTGGCGCGGCGAGGGTCTGACACGGGTGATTTCGACCGGCGCAAATATACGCGCGCCGCGCCCGAGCGCGCGCCGCAGGAATCCCGCGGTGAGACGAACCGGATCGACCTCCGCATTATGGCAGGTGCGAATCGCGGCATCGCGGGCGATGCCGTAGTGGCGGCGCAATTGATCCATGCCGAGGAATTCGCACGCCAATCCGATACGCTCGCGCGCCTCTGCCTCCTTGCGAAGCGCGCGGGCATCCAGGACGTCGCCCGCGAGATAAAGCGCGTCGCGTGGCGTCCAGTCGCAGGAGATGCCGGCCGCCTGCCGCGCCAGGTCGTCGACGGATCGACGTGACCGCAGCCATGCCCGCTCGGCGTCGCGGCGACCGATGCGCCCGGCCAACGTCGTCAGCGGCGTATCGATCTCGGTCAGCAGCAATGCCGTACTGGCGACGGAGCTTCCGCGCACGGGGCCGCGCCGGTCGACGATCGCCACCTCCAAGCCTGCTTGCGTCAGGACGTCGGCCAGGATGGCGCCGGTGATTTCCAGCGCCGACGATGATCACGTCGGTCTCGATGGTGCGCCCAACGGAGCTGCGCGCCAGCATGGGCAGCCCGCCGGCTTCCCAGACGGTCCGTCCGGTGCGCAGATCGCGATGTTCGCCTTGCAAGGCAGCGGCTCGCCTGGGTTACGCGGTGCCCGGAAGCAGATCGCGCTTCAGCAGGCGGGCCAGATGCGTCGCATTGTAGGGTCATGACGCATCCATCCTGCGGCTAACGCCGGCGGGCGGGTCCTGTTCCGGAACGCCGACGCGAACGGCGGGTTCCAACCCTGCGGAACTTTCGCGCGCATCCGCGTGTTCCCCAATATGGCCAAACGAGACCCGGCGACGGAGAACGACATGCAGGACTTGCAAGACCGGCCCGTATTGAACGCCAACGAGGCGCGGCAAGGCGTCACCGGCCATAACGTGCGCTACGTGCTCGTCCTCGGTCTCGTCGCCGTCGTGATCGCCTTTGCGGTGGGATATCTCGCCGCCCGCTGGCTGGGAGCGCCATAGCGTAGCGCCCGGATAACATAAGACTGCGGTCCGGCAGACCGGTGTTCGCCCGGCGCGCTGGTTGCTCGCGGCGACGAACGATGTCACCCTGCCGCCGGGCCGTGTTCAAGCGGCGCGCGGTTTGAGCCGCAGCAAGACGAGCACGACCCCTTCGGCGGACGGTGCGCATGAACGATGCAATATGCGCCGCAGTGCTTGCGACGGCGCTGACGATCGGCGTGCCCGCGAGTGCGCAGATCTATCCGTCGCGCCCCGTCACGCTGGTCGTGCCGTACGGGCCCGGCGGCACGACCGACATCCTGGCGCGTATCATGGCGGAGGGGCTGCGCGGGCCGCTCGGCCAGCCGGTGATCATCGAGAACGTGTCGGGCGCTTCCGGCACCATCGGGGTCGGACGCGTCGCGCGCGCCGCCCCGGACGGCTACACGGTGAGTATCGGAAATTGGGGCACGCATGTGGTCAACGGCGCCGTGCAGCGTCTGCCGTATGATCTGCTCGACGATCTTGCGCCGATCGCGATCTTGCCGGGCAATCCCTATGTGGTGTTCTCGAAGAACGAGGTGCCGGCGAAAAGCCTTGCCGAGCTGATCGCTTGGCTCAAGGCCGATCCGGACCGGGCCACGGCTGCGACCGGCGGGCCCGGCAGCCCGCAGCATGTGGTGGGGGTCTTCTTCCAGAACCGCACCGCGACCCGCTTTCAGTTCGTTCCCTATCGCGGCGGCGTCGCGCCGGCGCTGCAGGATATGATGGCCGGGCAGATCGACCTGCTCTTCGGCCAACCGTCGGACGTGCTGCCGCACGCGCGCGGCGGCAAAATCAGGGCCTATGCGGTGATGGCCGCGCACCGCCTGGCGGCCGCGCCCGAGGTACCGAGTGTCGACGAAGCCGGGGTCCCGGGACTTTACGTATCGACCTGGTATGGGCTGTGGGTGCGGAAAGGGACGCCGGCGGACATCATCGCGCGGCTCAATTCCGCCGTGGTGGCGGCGCTGGCGGATCCGGGCATGCGCCGGCGCCTCGCCGACCTCGGCCTCGAGCTTCCTGCGCCGGACCAGCAGACGCCGGAGGCCCTCGGTGCCTTTCACAGGGCCGAAATCGAGAAATGGTGGCCGATCATCAAAGCTGCGAATATCAGGCCGGACTGATGCTCCGTGCCGTCTAGTCCAGCTTGATCCCGGCGGCCGTCACGATCGCGCGCCATTTCGCGGCGTCGGCCGAGATCAACTGGGCGAACGACGCGGGACCGTGGTCGCCGGCGCTCGCGCCTTGGCGGGCGAGATTCTGCTGGTAGATCGGATCGTCCTGCGCGACCGCCAGCGCGTCCTGCAGGCGCTTCACGATCGCGGGCGCGTCTTCGCCGACACAACGTAGCCGTACCAGCTTTCCGCGATCACGCCCGGCAGGCCGGCTTCGGCCATGGTCGGTACCTCGGGCAGGGCGAGCGCGCGCCGCGGGGCCGCGACCGCGAGCGCGTGGATGGCCCCGCCATGCACCTGCGGTGCAATGATCGGGGCATCGCCGAACAGCGCGTCGATCTGGCCGCCGATGCAGCGACGGCAGGCTTTCGCCGGTGCTGCGGAACGGGACGTGGATCACGTCGATGCCGGCCTCGCGCTTGAGCAGCTCGATCGCCAGATGGGTCACCGCGCCGACGCCGGCCGATCCGATGGTCACGGTGCCGGGATGCGCCTTCGCATGCGCGACGAATTCCGCGACGGTGGCCACGCCCAGGTTGCGCCGCCCCGCCAGCACCTGGGCCGAGCGCCAGACCGTGCCGAGCGGGATGAAATCCTTCTCGACGTCGTACGACACGTGCTTTGCCGCCGGCATGATGGTGAACGGGCCAATCGCGCCGACTAGGATAGTGTAACCGTCCGGTTCGCTCGTGAGATACGCCTCGGTCGCGTTCAGTCCGCCCCCGCCGCCGCGATTTTCGACGAACACCGGCTTGCTGAGCACCCGGCCAAGCGCCTCGGCGGCAAAGCGCGCGCCGGTATCGCTCGGGCCGCCCGCCGCATAGGGGACCAGCACGCGGATCGGCCGGCTGGGATAGTCGTCGGCCAAGGCGACGCCGGCGCCCGCGACGATCAGGAGCGCCGCCGACAGGGCGGTGGAGATGGTCCGCATGCAGTTCACCCTCGTTGCCACCCTATGTTGCGGCCGGACGGTCCGTGGCCGTGACTCTACACGCAGTGCCATCGGCTGCACTGCGAAATTCACAACGGGCCTTGCGGCGACAGCGATTGCCCGCCTGTCCCGGCGCGCCTACCATTCGAAATCCGGCCGGCCTCGCATCGGGTGCGCCCAATGCCCGCCGAAGCACGCCCACGCGCAATGAACGTAGGGTGGTACAGGGGGAAGACCGTGATCATCGACGCGCATGCCCACTTTGTACCGCCGGCCTTGCTCGACGAGCTTACGTCGGGGCGGCGGCCTTTTCCGTCGGTGAAGGTTGCGGCCGACGGCGGGGTGCGGCTCTCTTTCGCCGGCAACGAGGCCAAGCGTCCGGTTCCGGCCGGCATGAGCACCGCCGAGGCGCGCCGCCAGTGGCTCGCGGCGCACGGCATCGACCGGCAGGTGGTCGGCGGCTGGCTCGACATGTTCGGCTACGAGCTGCCGGCCGACGAGGCGGCCGACTGGAGCCGCTTCCTCAACACGCACATGCTGGCTGCCACCGCGCAAGCTGCCGTTCCTGGTGCCGCTCGCGACCGTGCCGATGCAGTCCGGGCGGCTCGCCGCCCGAGATCCTGGAGGAGGCGCTCGACGCCGGCTTCCACGGCGCCATGATCGGGACGCAGCCCAAGGGCGCGTCGGGCGTGCTCGACGATCCGGACCTGACGCCGTTCTGGGAGGCGGCCTCGGCGCGCCAGGCGACCCTGTTCGTGCATCCGACCTTCGGGGCGCGCGACGATCGGCTCAAGGCCTACGGGCTGGTCGAGCGCGGTCGGCCGGGTGACCGACACCTCGATCGCGATCGCGCGCCTGCTGTTTTCCGGGCACCTCGGCGCGCTATCCGGGCGTGAATCTGGTCATTTCGCACGGCGGCGCCGCGCTGCCGATGATGCTCGGGCGCTTGCGCCAGAGTTTTGCCACCGCGCCGGCGCAGAACGCCGATCCGGTCGACGGCTTCCGCCGGCTCTACGTCGACACCGTGGTCTATGATTCCCGCACCGTGCGCTTCATCGCCGACATGCTCGGGCCCGAGCGCGTGCTGATGGGCACCGATCTGCCGTTCGCGATCGCCGAGGGCGAGCCCGTCAAGCTGATCGATGCATGCGGATTCACGGCGAGCGAGCGCACCGCGATCCTCGGCGGCACGGCCGAGGCCCTGTTCCGGGTGCCCGCGGTGGCCGCCGCGACCGCAACGGCGTAGGGCGCCCGATGCTCACGCCGCGCGATCACGACGACATGCACGAGCCGCTTCCGCTCGGCGTCAACCGGAGCCGGCATCGGACAGCCGGTGCGCCGCAAGGAGGACCTGCGTCTCGTCACCGGTCAGGGCTGCTACAGCGACGACGTGAACCTGCCGGCCAGGCCTTTGCGGTCATGGTGCGCTCGCCGCACGCCCATGCGCGCATCCGCGGCGATCGACACCGCGGGCGGCGCGCGCGGCTGCCCGGCGTGCTCGCGGTGCTCACCGGCCGCGACATCATCGACGACGGCGTCAAGCCGATCCCGCACAAGGCGTTCTCGCTACCATCCGGCCGAGATCCCGCTGCAGCAACCGGGACGACGCGCCGATCTTCGCAGCCGCGCACTATCCGCTGCCGGCCGACAAGGCGCGCTTCGTCGGCGAGGCGGTCGCCATGGTGATCGCCGAGACGGTCGCGGCCGCCAAGGACGCCGCCGAGCTGGTCGCGATCGACTACGAGCCGCTCGCCGGCGGTGACCGACGCGGTCGCGGCGGCCGAGCCGGGCGCGCCGCGCCTGTGGGACGAAGCCGACAACGTGCTGATCGACGCGCGAGGTCGGCGACGCGGCGGCGACCGACGCGGCGTTCGCGCGCGCCGCCCATGTGGTGCGGCTCGAGACCTGGATCCAGCGCGTCACCGGCGTGCCGATGGAGCCGCGCGCGGCGGTCGGCGAATACGATCGCGGCGAGCCGGCGCTACACGCGTGCATGCCGGCAGCGGCGGCGCGGTGCGGCTCAAGACCGACATCGCGACCATCCTCGACGTGGCGCCCGCGAGCGGTGCGCGTCGTCATGCGCGATGTCGGCGGCAATTTCGGCACGCGCGGCGCGATCTATCCGGAGTTCGCGCTGGTGGCCTGGGCGGCGCGCCGCGTCGGCCGGCCGGTCAAGTGGACCTGCGAGCGCCACGAATCCTTCCTCAGCGACTACCAGGGCCGCGATCTCGCCGTCGAGGCCGAGCTCGCGCTCGACGCGCAACGGCAGCTTCCTCGCGATGCGCGGCTCCAACACCGGCAATCTCGGCGCGCTCACCGGCAACTTCTCGATGGTGCAGAAGGGCGTCGAGATCATGTCGAGCATCTACCGCATGCCGGCCGCGCATTTCCGCGCGCGCTGCGTGACCACCAACACGACGCCGACGCGGCCCTACCGCAGCGCCGGGCCGGCCCGAGGTGATGTTCGTGATGGAGCGGCTGATCGACCTCGCGGCGCGCCAGTACGGTTTCGACCGCGTCGAGCTGCGCCGGCGCAATCTGGTGACGCCGACGCGAGCTGCCCTACACCAATCCGTTCGGCATGATCTACGACAGCGGCGACTACCACAAGGCGCATGGACGCGGTGCTGGCGCTCGCCGACTGGGACGGCTTTGCGGCGCGCCGCGCGCGAGGCGCAGCAAGCGCGGCAAGCTGCCGCGGCATCGGCGTCGCCAACTACGTCGACACCGCGACCGGCGTTCCGCGCGAGCGCGCCGAGATCACGGTGCAGCCCGACGGCTGCGTCGACGTGGTGCTCGGCACCGTGTCGAACGGGCAGGGCCACGAGACGAGCTTCGCCCAGCTGGTCACCGAATGGCTCGGCGTGCCGATCGAGCGGCGTGCGGCTGATCACCGGCGACACCGACATCGTGTCGGTCGGCGGCGGCACCCATTCGGGCCGCGGCATGCGGCTCGCCAGCATCGTCATCGGCAAGGCGTCCGGCGACATCGTCGAGAAGGGCATGCGGATCGCGCGGCATCTGCTCGAGGCGGGCGAGGCGGCGACATCGAGTTTCGCGACGGCCGCTTCGTGCTCGAGGGCACCGACCGCTCGGTCGGCCTGTTCGAGGTCGGCGGCGGCGGCGCGCGAGCGCAACGACCTGCCCGACGATCTGCGCGGCCCGCTCGCGGCGATCAGCGACGAGACCGTCGGCGATGCCGGCTTCCCCTATGGCTGCCACGTCTGCGAGGTCGAGATCGATCCCGACACCGGCGTCGTCGAGATCGTGCGCTACTGCGCGGTCGACGACGTCGGCCGCGCCGTCAATCCGATGATCATCCACGGCCAGACCCATGGCGGCATCGCGCAGGGCGTCGGGCCAGGCGCTGTTCGAGCACTGCTTCTACGAGCCGGGACCGGCCAGCTGCTCGTCCGGCTCGTTCATGGACTACGCGATGCCGCGCGCCGACATGCTGCCGTTCTTCAACACCGAGATCAGCGAGGTGCCGTCGACGACCCATCCGCTCGGCATCCGGCCGGCCGGCGAAGGCGGCACCACGCCGGCGCTCGCGGTGGTCATCAACGCGATCGTCGACGCGCTCGCCGGAGTTCGGCGTCACGCACATCGAGATGCCGGCGACGCCCGAGCGCGTCTGGCGCGCCATCCACGGACGGCCCGATCGTTCGCGCTCGGTGCCGTGAGGAGATGCATGATGGGATCGAGTTCGCCGACACGGTCAGCGATCTCCCTCTCCCCTGCGGGGAGAGGTTAAAGGAGGCGCTCACCGCACTGCTGCTCTCCCTCACCCTGACTGCCACCGCGCTCGCGCAGGCGCCCGACGCGCGCTGGCCCGACAAGCCCATCCGCCTGATCGTTCCGCTGCCGGCCGGCTCCGCGGTCGATCTGGTCGGCCGGCTGGTCGCGCAGAAGCTCGGTGCCCGCCTCGGCCAGCCGGTCATCGTCGAGAACCGGGTCGGCGCGAGCGGCGCCATCGGCACCGAGGCGATCGTGCGCGCGCCCGCCCGACGGCTACACGATCGGCATGGCGACCTCGACCACGCTCGCGACCGCCCCGGTGCTCAATCCGAAGCTCTCCTACGATCCGGTCAATGACGTCGCGTCGATCTCGCTGGTCGGAGTCTCGCCCTATGTGCTGGTCGCGCATCCGGGCGTGCCGGCCCACGACGTGGCCGAGCTGATCGCGCTCGCCAAGGCGAAGCCGCGCACGCTGAGCTACTCTTCGGTCGGGGAGGCGAGCCTCGCGCATCTCGCGGGCCTTCAGTTCTCCGCGATGGCGGGCGTCGAGCTCAATCATATTCCCTACAAGAGCTCGACCCAGGCGGTGATCGATCTCAACGAGGGCCGCATCGACCTGCAGTTCGGCATCCTGCCGACCAGCCTGCAATTCATCCGCGCCGGCAAGCTGCGCGCGCTCGCCGTGACGACCGAGAAGCGGCTGGAGGAGCTGCCCGATGTGCCGACGCTCGGCGAGTCCGGGCTCGCGGGCTTCGAGGCGACCTTGTGGCTCGCCGTCATCGCGCCCAAGGGTATGTCGCCGGCCGTGGTCGCACGGCTCAACCGCGACATCGGCGCAGTGGTCAGCGAGCCCGACGTCAGGCAAGCGTGGCTGATCCAGGGACATCTATCCCGAAGGCAGCACACCCGAGGCCCTGCGCGAGCGGACTGTGCGCGACATCGCGAAATGGCGCGCGCTCGTGTCCAAGGTCGGGATGCAGGCCAATTGACGGTATCCCGCGGAATTTCTTTGCACGAAACCAGGCAAGCCGGCGGCGCGGCGCCGCAACCAAGGATGCAACGATGACCGACAGTTTGCGCCCGAGTCCCGATCTGCAGACGCATCTCGCCGTGCTCGAGGCAGAAGGGCCTGCTGGTGCGGATCGACGAGCCGATCGACAAGGATACCGAGCTGCATCCGCTGGTGCGCTGCCAGTTCGTCGGCGGCATCGCCGAGAAGCGACCGGCGCGCCTTCCTGTTCACCAACGTGGTGGACCCCAAGGGCAGGCGCTACGACATGCCGGTGGTGGTCGGCGCGCTCGCGGCCTCGCCGCAGATCTATTCGGTCGGCATGGCGCGGCCGGTCGAAGAGATCAGCGACGCCTGGATGCAGGCGATCGCCAATCCGGTCGAGCCGGTGACGGTCGAGCAGCGGCGCCTGCCAGGAGGTGGTCATCACCGGCGACGAGCTGCGACGCCCGGGCGGCGGGCTCGCGCTGCCTGCCGGTGCCGGTCTCGACGCCCGGCTTCGACGCGGCGCCGACCCTGACCTCGACGCTCGCCATCACGGTCGATCCCGAGAGCCGCATCCGCAACATGTCGACCAACCGGGCGGCGCTCAAGGCCACCGACCGGCTGGGCGTGCGCATGTCGTCGCGCATCGGCGGCGCCGGCGGCTATCTGCACTGGCTCAAATACCAGAAGCTGGGCAAGCCGATGCCGTGCGCGATC
Source organism: uncultured Pseudomonadota bacterium (assembly GCA_963791155.1). Classification (GTDB taxonomy): domain Bacteria; phylum Pseudomonadota; class Alphaproteobacteria; order Rhizobiales; family Xanthobacteraceae; genus JAVDCA01. The sequence continues at coordinate 136,107 of CAWBRI010000010.1, read as the reverse complement.
GTGGTCGGCTGTGCGCCGGTGGTCGCCTATACGGGGCCGCAGAAGCTGCGCGGTCGACCACGACGAGATGACGGTCGCGGGCGCGCTCGCCGGCGCGCCGATCCGCACCGTCAAGGCGCTGACCGTCGACATCGAGGTTCCGGCCGACGCCGAGATCGTGATCGAGGGCTTGATCGACACCGAGCATGCTCGAGCCGGAAGGCCCGTTCGGCGAGAGCACCGGCTACGTGGCGCTCGAGGACTTCAATCTGTCGATGCAGGTGACCGCGATCACGCACCGGCGCAACGCGGTGTTCTCCTCCATCATCAGCCAGGTCACGCCGAGCGAGTCGAGCGTGATGCGCAAGGTGGCGTTCGAGCCGATCTTCCTCACGCATCTGCAGAAGCACCTCGGCTATCCGCGGCATCCGCCGCGTGGTGATGCACGAGCCGCTGAGCAACATCCGGCCGATCATCTTCCTGCAGTTCGCCAACGGCACCCCGAAGAGCGAGATCTGGCGCGGCCTGCAGGGCGCCTCCACGCGGCTCGCCGATTCCGGCAAGGTCGTGATCGCGGTGAGCGAGGACGTCGATCCCAACAATGCCGACGCGGTGTTCTGGTCGATGGCCTACCGCTCCAACCCGATCGAGGACGTGCACATCGTGCCGTTCAAGTCGACCGGCCACGGGCCGATCTCCGACCGCGCGCCCGGCGGCGTGCGCGCCGACCATGTCGACCTTGCTGATCGACGCGACACTCAAGCAAGTCGATGCCGCCGGTCGCGCTGCCGACCAAGGAATTCATGGAGCGCGCCGCCGCCAGGTGGCACCGCCTCGGCCTGCCGCCGCTCAACATGCGCCCGCCCTGGCACGGCTACCTGCTGGGCGACTGGAGCGACCAGTGGGAGGACTTCGCGCGCAAATGCGTGGCGGCGATTGGGAGGCAAACGGCGTCAATACGTTCGCGCGGCGTCGCCCCGGCCTCACGCCGGAGACGCCGGTGCGCAACGTGGAGACGGCGAAGAAGTAGCGGCAGGCCGGTCGGCTGGGTTCGGGTGCTACCGATCAGCCGCGGATCATGGCATCGTCGGTAGTGGGTTACGCGCCGACGCGACCCTCGGATGTCCAAAACGGGGAGGATCTTCCTTCCGCTGGGCCTTTGGCTTATGCTTTCGGGGAATCATCGGGCGTCTTGGGTTGAGGTCGGACTCGCGCTGCTTGGCCATCGGGGGGCAAAATTCATGCGACTGTTTCTTGCTATCGCCGCCGTATTGGCGTGGCTGTTCGGGACAATGCTCATCGCCTTTCCGGGTAGTCTCTACGAGCCGGCCGGGATAGCGATGACGCCGATGCTGGCAACGATCGCCCAGGCGCACGGCGCAACCCTGATCGGGCTCGGCGTGATCGACTGGATGGCGCGCGACGCGGACCGACGGGGTTTGATTGCCGTGTTGGGCGGAAATCTCGCCGTCCAGATCTTGTCGCTGCTGGTGGTTCTGCGCACCATGCAACTCGGCGCCGGCATGGCCGTAGCGCCGGGTGTCGTCATTCACGTGGTGCTCGGATCTTTTTTCGCGTATTTTCTGCTGCAGGTCCGTCGCGCCGCTTAACGGGATGCTTCATCCCGGATCAAGGTCCGGGCCTTCGCCGGCAAACGCTACGGTATCGCGCGCTCCTGCGTCGCCGTGTTGATGATCAACACCGCGATCTGATCCATGCAGATGATGTGCTCCCGCATCAGCCGCGGCAGCTTGTTGCGCAGCAGGGCGCGCGCGCCGCGCTGGTTGGTGTCGGACAATCGATAGGCCTGGTCGCAAAGCCGGAGCATGGCGGCGTGCTCCTGGCGATGCGCGCAACCGAACGGTCGGCCGGTGGCCTCGACCAGGGCTGCCTCGTCGTTGAAATGGTCGCGCATCCGCTTGCGCAGGCGGGCGATATGGAACGGAACGGCGATCGGCTCGCAACACGTGAGTTGGAGCCAATAATCGGCGATGGCGAAGTGATCGGAATCGATCTTGGCGTGGCCGAGCGCGTGGCGGGCCTCGATCAGGGGTCTGGTGGTTCGCGGAAGCATCATCGCATCCGGCCTGGTTCGACCCGCCATCAATCCAGCTCCCCGACGTGGCGCGCCCCGGCCTGACCCCGCAGATAGCCGTCCGACAGCGACCCGGGCAACGGCAAGGACGAAAGGCGCGCCATGGCTTCATCGGGCGCGAGACTCGCGCCGGCGAGGCCGCGAAAAATGCGCGCAACCTCGACCATGTCGCAAGACTGCGGCGACAGCCGCAGCGACGCGACGCCGGCGGCGCGCAGCGCTTCGATCTGGTGCACGGCCGCCGTCACGACGTGCCCGAGGGTTTGCGTCCCGTTGACCGCCAGGAAAGGCTGGCCGTCGAGCGTCCGCACGTCCATGCCGTCGGGATCGCGCTCGCAGACGAATTGGCAGCCGTCCTTGGCGAGGCCATGGGCGCGCGCGTGGTAACAGCGCGCCGAGATCGCGAGCGGGGCCCGCCCGAACACCAGGACCTCGACCGCGTCGTTGCCGGCCGCGAGCAGGCGGACCGCTTCGAGCGAGAGCTCGGGCGGCAGGCAGATCCGGGTGGCTCCGAGCCCAACATGCAGCGCGACGGCGGCCTCGTTGTAGATGTTGAGGAACGGTCCGGTCACGTGCGGACGCCCGGCCAGCAGGTGGATCGTGGCGGTATCGTTCGCCTCGACCAGGCAGCCGGCCTCGATGATCTGGGCGATCGCGCGGATCTCGCGCGCGGCGGTCGGCATGGCGAGGGTCGCGTAAACCACCTCCTTGCCGGCGCGCTCCAGTCGCTCCACGACCGCGGCCATGGCATCGTCGCGGAACGGGACGCGTTTCCAGCACACGACCTCGCCGACGCAGACCCGATCGACGTCCGCCTCGTCGGCGATGCGAGCGTAGAAATCGACCCACTGATCGGTAGGCCAGTTGAACAGCACGGGTCCGAGCGTGATCTGCGGGCGGCGGGTGCTCATGTCGAGACCGGTCATCGCCAGGCCTTGCGGTAGGCGCCCGTGGTGCCGCGCTGCCCTTCGGTCATCGCCCGGATCGCGCCGAGGTCGACCTCTTCGCCGGTCGCAAGCGCGTCGACGGCGCGTCTGAACGTGCGCACCACCGCCGCCACATAGGCGCGGCCGCGCTGGCGGCCTTCGATCTTGAGACCCGAGACCCCGGCCTCCGCCAGTTTCGGCAGCAGGTCGACCGCGTTGAGGCTAACCGGATCCTCGAACAGATGCGTCTCGATGCCATTCGCCGCGAACCGTCCCTTGCACAGGGTCGGGTAGCCGGCGGGCTCGTCGCGCGCGAAACGCTCGATCGAAAATCCCCCGAGCGTCGTGAGCAGCGCGCCGTCTTGCTCGCGATAAGCGACGTGACTCGGCGGCGAGCAGACGCCGTTCATGTTGGGCGACTTCCCGGTCGCATAGGACGAAAGCTGACAGCGGCCCTCCGCCATCACGCACATGCCTCCGAACACGAAGACCTCGGTCTCGCACGGCGCGACCGCCGCGGTCAGGCGCGCGATCTCGTCGAGCGTCAGCACGCGCGGCAACACCACCCGCGCGACGCCGAAGCGGTCTCGGTAGAAAGCGATGGCTTCCGGGGTCGCGGCGGCGGCCTGCACCGACAGATGCAGACGCTGGTGCGGATATTTCTCGCGCGCGTGGGCGATCAGCGCGCGCGTCGGCGAGGATGAGCGCGTCGGCGCCGGATTCGACCGCGTGGTCGAGCGCGCGCTTCCATAAATCGGTCGCACCCGCCCGCATGAAGGTATTGAGTGCGACGAAGACCTTTGCGCCGCGGCCATGCGCATAGGCGATGCCGTCGCGCATTTCGACGCGGTCGAAGTTCAGGCCGGGAAAGTTGCGCGCATTGGTCTCGTCGCGGAAGCCGCAATAGACCGCGTGGGCGCCGGCGTCGACCGCGGTGCGCAACCCGGCAGGCGTTCCGGCGGGACAAACCAGCTCGAGCGGTCGCGTCATGGCGCGATTTTCCCGCTGGCCGGGCCGATTGGGCCGGGGAGCATCGAGCGCCTGGCGCAGACGATCGAGGACGGCGTCGGTCGCCTGGTTGAACGAGGCCTTCAGGGGACCTGGAACGCCGACCACGGTCGCCGGATCGAGCTCGGCGTCGTCCAGCGCATTGCGCAGCGCGAGAACGGCTTCGGTGTCGCCCTCGATGACGAGATCGCGCGAGAAGAACAAGGCGTCACCGTCATAGGTACCGTCGAGCATGCCGAACAGCACCACCATCGGCGCGGCAATGCGCGCGGCGTAACGCTCGCCGTTCAAGTCGCGCACCAGCCCGAGCGTCGGGCTACCGTGCGCAAAGTGATCAGGAACGCGAACGGGCAGTCGACGGGGTCGATAGCGAAGGTGAAGCCGGCGTATTCGCCGAGCCGTGCCGCAAAGGACGGGCGCGCCGCCATGGCGTTGGCGGCGAGCCGGCCGCAGATCACCTCGAGCGGCAGCGTCGGCATGATGCCCATCAGCCGTCCCAACGCCGCTGGCAGATGTCCACGCATGATGCGACCGGCCCAACCGAGGATGGGAATTATGGACCTTGATGTCTACGGAATTTCGGACCGCGAGGATTTGACTCAGGTCAATGCACGGCCATTCGGACGCTTTTAAATGCCCGCAATGCCCAAAACCGGCTTCATGCGCGAACGGCCAGTCTTTCGCAGTCTGGGCGCGTTTTTGGCGCACCTCGATGCCGACGGGGACGTCGTTCGCATCGACGAGCCGGTTTCCACCGTCCTGGATGCCACCGAGATCCACCGCCGCGTGATCGCGGCCGGGGGCCCCGTTCTTCGCTTCGAACGGCCCGTCAAGGCGGACGGACGCGTGAGTAATTTTCCGCTGGTGGTCAATCTGTTCGGTACAGTGAGCCGGGTCGCCGCCGCGCTCGGCGCGGCCGGGCCGCAGGGCCTGTCCGCGCTCGGGGAATTGCTCGCCGCGTTGCGCCAGCCGGTGCCTCCGCAGGGCGTGCGCGACGGGATCCGGCGCTGGGCGGAGTTGCGGGCGGCCCTGAGCGGCCGGCCTGAGATCGTGCGCCGCGGGCCGTGCCAGGCGCATGTGCGCTCCGGCTCCGACGTCGATCTCGGTGATCTGCCAGTGCAGACGTGCTGGCCCGACGAGCCGGCGCCGCTGATCACATGGCCCATGGCGATCACGCGGCCGCCGCACGACGAGGATGCAAGAGCCTGCAACCTGGGCATCTACCGAATGCAGGTGCTCGGGCGCGATCGCGCGATCCTGCGCTGGCTGCCGCGCCGCGGGGGCGCCGCGCATCATCATCTGTGGCGCAAGCTCGGCAAGCCGATGCCGGTCGCGGTCGTGATCGGCGCCGATCCTGCGCTTCTGATCGCCGCCGCAACGCCGATCCCTGAGACGGTTTCGGAATATGTGTTCGCCGGGGCGCTTCGAGGCGCGCGCACCGCGCTGGTTCCGGCCAAGACCATCCCGATGCTGGTTCCGGCCGACGCGGAGATCGTGCTGGAGGGGTGGGTCGATCCCGAGGAGACCGAGCCGGAAGGCCCCTATGGCGATCACACCGGCTACTACAACGCGGTCGAGCGTTTTCCGGTCATGCGCGTCACCGCCATCACGCACGGCCAGGCGCCGGTGTATCTCTCCACGTTCACGGGTCGCGCGCCCGACGAACCATCGGTGCTAGCCAGCGCGCTGGTCGACGTCTTCGTTCCGTTGATACGGCAGACGTTTCCGGAGGTCGTCGACTGCTGGCTGCCGCCCGAGGCGTGCTCCTACCGGGTCGCGGTCGTGTCGCTGCGCAAGGCCTATCCGGGCCACGCACGCCGGCTGATGATGGGGTTCTGGTCGCTGCTGCCGCAATTCGCGATGACCAAGATTCTGATCGTCGTCGACGGCGACGTCGACGTTCGCAACTGGACTGATGTGGTCTGGGCGATGGCGACCCGCATGGATCCGGGTCGCGACCTCCTCGTCGTCGCCGACACGCCGATGGACCCGCTCGATTTCGCCTCACCCCAGGCGGGGCTGGCGGGAAAGCTCGGCATCGACGCCACGGTCAAGATCGGACCGGAAACCACCCGCACGTGGGGCCGTCCCTTGGCGATGCCGCCGGAGACCATGAGCCGGATGGAAAAGCAGTTCGGGTACCTGTTCGCGCGGCCGAAACCGGATGAGGGCCCGAGCGGAAAGCCACGCAGGTAATCGAGGCTCGAATAGCCGGTTCGAAAATCATCCATGGCAATGCGGGCGCGGCCCGTCGTCATGCTGAACAAAGAGATAACGAACCCAAGGGATATTGCCGGCTTCGCGAGACGGCGCCTTAAAAGCATCGGCATAGAACGGGCATATCGGCCGACGCATTTAGACGCATTCCGCGAGGAAAAGCCCTTGGCCTTGTCCATCGTCAACGCGACAACGGTGCTCCCGGCGCATCATGGTTTCAACGCGCCGGCACCGGTCAACGGCTCGCCGCAGCAGGCATCCGGCGCACCGAGCATCGACGCCGGCGATCGACCTGCCGCGCTCACGCCCGCGGTATCGACCGATGCCATCAAGCCCGCCACGCGCCTCGCCGGCACCGCGCTGCCGGCACCCGGTCCCGATGCGGGCGGCACTGCCCGTTTCGCAACGAACCCCGCGAGCACCGGACCCGCCGCCGCTACGGCGTTCGACTATGCCAAGGCGATCGCCGCCTATACGCGGCAGTCGGGTGCGCCCGTCGCCAGCCCGTCGTCGATCGACGTCACGCCGGGCGACGCTGCCACGAGCACGGTTGGCGCCGCGCACGCGGCGATTTCGTACGCCGGCCAAGTAAACGGCAACGTCGCGGCTCCTGATCTCCATGTGCCGCGGGGCGCGGGAAGCGTTCCGCAAGCGACGCCTCAGAATGTGAGCAGCCCTGTCTCGACGGAGAATACCGACGCCGCCGCCCAGACGGCCGATACGACCCCGCCGGGCGACCTGCTCCAGGCGGGCGGCCAGGCGCATCCGATTGCGGCGCCGACCTCGCATGCCGTGATGAGCCTGCTGAAAATGATCTGACCGACCGGCGCTGGTTTCGGCACCGGAGACGTGTCGGTCGGCGAATCAGGGCCGGCTGCGAGCACGGCGCTGTAAATCTCGAGCCATGGAAAGTCCGGGCCAGCGGCGTCTCCCGACGCGCCGCCAAATTGCTGCTTCAACCGAACCGCGGCACGAATCCTTCCGCCGTCGCCTCGATGCGGCCCGCAAACGGCGCCCCGACGTGACCCGGAAACGTCAGGGCTCCGGTCGCGGCGCAATGCTCGAGCACCATGCGGCGGCTGGCGCGCGCCTGTTCGGCATCCGAGTTCTTCGGAAAATTCCAGTGCGGGTAGTAGACCTGCAGCAGGTGGTGAAACACGTCGCCGATGAAAACCGCGCGTTCGCCGCCGCTTTCGAGGCGGAATACGACGTGGCCGGGCGAATGACCGGGCGCCGGCACGATCTCGATGTGCTCATCGAGACGGTGAGGGCCGGTGACGAGATCCGCGCGCCCGGCTTCGACGATCGGCAGCACGCATTCGCGAAACGTGCCCATCTCGGCCGGCGCGGTCTTCGGGTCGGTGTCGAGCCCCTGGAAATACTCGAAGTCGTGCCTCGAGAAGACATAGCGCGCCTTCGGGAACGTCGGCACCCAGCGTCCGTCGCGCTGTTGCGTGTTCCAGCCGACGTGATCGTGGTGCAGATGGGTGCACATCACCATGTCGATCTCGTCCGGCCGCGCGCCCGCAGCGGCGAGCCGCTCCAGGTAATTGGTGTTGAGGTTGGTCCAGAACGGCCGCCCGGGCTTGTTCTTGTTGTTGCCGCAGCACGAGTCGATCAGGATCTTCCTGCCGCCGATCCGCAACAGCCAGCTGTGCACGCTGAGCTTGATCAGGCCGCTCGCCGGGTCGTAGTGGTTGGGCGCGAGCCAGTGCGCATGCCGGGCTTGTACCTCGTCGTTCCATTCCGGAAACAGGTCTTTCGGACTGTAGGTCGGTAGGAACGTTTCTTCGACGCGCGTGATCGTGGCTTTGCCGACCGAAAGAATACCCATTCGTCCGCTCCAACAGGCTCGTATTGAACACGTATTCGCTCCCCTTCACGGGGGATGTTGACGTCCGCGCGTTAGAGGCGCATGTGCGGATCGGCGCTTGTTTTCGGAAAGGTGCTTCGACTCGTTTGATTTTACTCGGTTCCGATCAAGCGAGCGCGTACCGGTACATTTGGCGCCCGAACCCGAACGAATCACGGTCGTTGCCCCGTCACAAACTTCATCACTCTGTTGCCCCGGCGACGAACCTTTTCCCAAACGTACCGCGGCATTAGACCCGGTATATTGGCTGCCACCTTTTTTCCTTCATCCGAGTACCGCAGCCCATGGAGGACTTCTATCCGACTGACCCCGTTCCGCAGGGCGGCAAGAAAGCTGGTGAATCCAACCGGATCCGGATAACGCATAAGGATGGCATTGTAGGCGCAAACCAGGAATCTCGCATGATCTCCGAGGAGGAGTGCACCCAAAGGATACGGACCTTGAGGTGCCACCGGTGTGGTCTTCACTTTGAGCGCTTCTTCGAGCTGCGGATATTCCCGGAAATGCGGTCGCAAGGCCGCCACGCATGCCGCGGGGAAGTCCGTATTGCTCGTTCCGTACCACTCTCTCGTTCCGTACCACACCAACCACTCCACGAATTTGTGTCTGTCCTGGTATTCAGAAAGGTTCGGAAACGATATTTGGAGATCTGGTTTGAAGCGCCAGTAATACTGCATCGCGTTGGTTATGGGCTCATCCACCCGCTCGCTTCCGTTGGATGGCTGGTTCAAGTACTGTATCGATGTCGAAAATGGATCCTCCCCCGCCGCTCGCTGGAACGCCTCATCGTCTCGGTAGGCTTTGCGAATCCAATACGGTATTGGGTCGCCATTCGAGAACGAGCCGAACGCGTAGGTCATGCCTGAGCAGGCTTCGAGTCCATTCTCCGCAACGCGAGTCGCGAAATCACGCGCGATTGTCTTCACCGGCTCGCGCTCGGCAAGCGCCATGCGGTCGTGGTTCTTCGAGAGTTGCGCCGGCACTTTGGGATCCTTGCCACTGAAGTGCCAAAAGACGAGAGGCTTGCCGTTGACCAGGTAGTCGCCGCCTTGAATCGTCACATGACGCTGGTAAAGATTCCAATACGAGACGTTGTATCCGTCGTGCCTCGAAATGACGACATCGTCGAACATGCAAGGCGCAAAATCCATCCATCTCTGATCAAAGAAAATTCCGTCGTCGGGCGCCAGAATGCAAGTGTACTCCAGCTTGCCCTGCCACCACTTCAGAAATCGGCTCAACGAGGGGTGCCTGCTCAATGCGATGAATCCGAGATTGAAGGTCCCCGTCCTCAAGAGGTCGAGCTCTGTGGGGAAGCCATCATCATCGAGCATCCCGGTCAGGTGGGGCGTGAGAACCATCAGCGCACCCGCATCGAGTTTCCTCTCCATGTCGGTGAGCGGGCTGTAGACGTAGATGTCCGGGTCGATGTACACGACCCGGTCGAAACCCTCGTGCTCGAACAGCCATTCGAACATCCATGGCTTGACGGCGGTGTTCAATTCGACGACCGAGTATCGGAAATAGAACTTGTTCCTGTCAGGCAGCGGCAGCTGCGCCACCTCGACGACCCGAAACGCTTCCTTAGCCGGATCGAAATCGCCTCGGATCTCGTCGACCAAAAGGACGTATTGCCGCCATTCCGGATGCGCCGCCGCTACCGACTGCATCAGCGTGCGCGCGTAGCACAGGTAATTCTTGGAGACGATCGTAACGACGGCTGTATTCATGATCCGACAATCGAGTTGCGAATAGACAACTGTGAGTTGCGCGCCCCTGCCGGCCAGTGCACCGTCGGCTTCGCCGCAATGCCGCCTGCCGCAATATCACGCCTCGTCTCGATCTTGCAAGGAACGGAGCGCCCCCGAAGATCATTCGAGCCGCAGGTAGAAGGGTGTTTCCAGCGCGAACGGAACCGGACGAAGTCACGTCCGGGCATGTTCATGTCGTGTCCCTATTGCAGGTGAGTGAGACGATGTAAGATGGGAGGTTCAGGGCATCCGAGTTTCATTGTATCGACGGATGGGTCCGTCTCCGACGGTCAGCAGTCGTTTGAGAGTAGATGGCAGAGAACATGCAGCCACTAGAGAGGTTGTTGCAACGCGGCGCCAGCATGTTGCGCCGTTCAAGGGCCGATTTGCGACCGCGCGAGGAGGAGACGGTTCAAGACGTCTCCGTCGTTCAGAACATCCCGGTGGTTCCGATTTTCATCGACCACTATCCTGACTGGCTCACCTGGGCGAACGCGGGAATGTTGTACCGCGGAAACCTCTGCAGCTTCGACCATGCAATCAAGAATCTGAAGGATGACGCAGCGATCGTGGAGATCGGCTCGTTCTGCGGCCTATCGGCGAATTTCCTCACCTATTACAAGCGGCTCCATGGTCGCACCAACCGGCTGTTTACCTGCGACCCCTGGAAATTCCCAGGAGATGCGCCGGGGCAATTGCTTGGCAAGTGCGCTGCGGTGACGCACGACGAATATCGGGATTTCGTCCGAGAGTTGTTCCTGCGAAACGTGCGATTCTTCAGCCGGGACGATTTGCCCCACACGATCGAGGCTCCCTCCGCCGAATTCTTTGCGTCTTGGCGCCGGCACGCCAAGGTGATGGACGTGTTTAGTCGAGAAGTCGCGCTCGGCGGACGCATCGGATTCATCTACATCGACGGAAACCATTCGTATGCAGGCGCCAAGTTGGACTTCGAACTGGCCGATGAGTGTCTGGAGGAGGGCGGCTTCATGCTGTTCGACGATTCCGGCGACGCATCCGGTTGTGAGGTCTGCCGCGTGATCGAAGAGGTCAAGGCCACGGGCAGATACGAACTCGTCATCGCGAACCCGAACTACATGTTTCGAAAATTGCGGGGGATCGGCTGAGTGCGTCGCACATTCGACAGGACGTCGCTCCAGCTCTCTTGAAGACCATATGATAATCGGTTTCGACTTTCAGCCTTTGGTCCAACGTGCAAGCGGGGGCGAGGTTCAATGGTTGCGAGGAGTCATTCTCGCCTATGCGGGGCAGTTTCCCGAAGACCAGATTTTGTTGTTCGACCCCGACGATTTTTCGCTCGAATTGCCGCGATGCCCCTCGGTCGAACGCATAACCGCCACGCGGCACGCACTGCACGCGGTCGAAAGCGACGTTCTGCGTACGCGCTCGGTCGACGTTCTGATCCGAACCTATCCCACCGTCACTCATCCGATTTTTCCGATGGAGCGGCAGATCGTCGTCGTTCCCGACATGCAGTTTTCCGATCGACCGGAATTTGCCGACGCGGAGATATTGCGGCATAGGCGTCTTGCTTTTGGCCGCCTGTTGTCCGAGGTCGGCGCCGTTGCGACGATGACCGAGTTTGCGCGCGCGTCGATCCTGCACTATCCGTGGACCATCTGCAGCGACATCTTTCTGATGCCTCCGGCCGTCGATCCCGATATCGTCGCGGCGGCGCCGGAAGGTTTGGACACGAATACAAAATGGGAAGAGGAGGTCCAGGGGTTCTCCCGCTTCTTCTTCATGCCAGCCAATTCGTGGCCGAGCAAAAATCACCGCCGGCTGTTCGAGGCCTTCGCATTGGCCCAAGCGCGGCTGCCGGCCGGTACGGGACTCGTGTTGACGGGCGCCGGTGACGAATGGCCGAAACTTCTGTCCGGGTTTGAGCACCTGCCGATCCAGCATCTGGGTTATCTTTCCCGCCGGGACGTGGCGCATCTCTACCGGCGCGCAATGGCGCTGGTGTTCTTCACCAACTACGAAGGCTTCGGCATGCCGCTCCTGGAGGCGTTTCATTTCGGAACTCCGGTGGTCTGCAGCAATATCGCGGCCCTCGCCGAGGTCGGCAAAGATGCGGTGCTGAGTTGCGCTCCCGACGACGTCCCCGCGATGGCGGACCGGATGGTCCGGATCATCGCCAATTCCGATCTGCGCCAGTTTCTCGTCGAGAGGGGCAAAGAGCGGTTGAAAAATTTCAGCTGGAACAAAAGCGCGCAGGCGCTGCACGACGCCGTCCACCGCGTCGAGGTGCGAGCTCGCGTGGGACGACCCGCCGCGCCGAGCGCCGGTTTCGGCGGCCGCGTCTCGGTGATCCTCGACGCCGATCACGGCGGCGCCGTGACGCCTGCGGTGCAAGCCGTTCTCAGCCAGAGCCATCTGGATTGGGAACTGCTGGTCGTGTCGCGCGGACCGCGCCGGCCGGACGGGCTGCCCGAAGAACTTCCGCGTCCGGTTCGTGGCCGGCGGCGATCCCAATGCGGCCGAGCGCGGTGCCCGCGCGCTGGCGCTGGCGACCGGCGACGCGCGGATCTACCTGCGGCCAGACTGCATCCTCAGCGAGGATGCGCTCGCGCGGATCACGGCACGGCTTCGCGAGGATGCCGCAAGTGACGTCGTCGCCTGCGGCACCGTTGGCATGAATCACAGGGGTGAGGCCCTTTCGGGCTGGTCGCTGCCCGCGCATCCAGCGCAATCGATCGACCCGAGGTCGCTGGCAAATTTCGTGTTCGAAAGCGACCTGCTGGCCAATCTCGGTCGAGATTTGCGCGGCGTGCGTCCGCTGGTGGCCTGGCGACGTCGGATCGAGGCGTTTGAACCCGACTTCGACCGCACGCTGCCTTTCGCATTCGATATGGCGTATTGGCTCCAGCTGATGAGCGCGGGGGGCAATCTAGCCGTCATCAATGACAGCCTGGCAAGCATTCGCCTGAGCGACGACTCGACCAGCGCCCGATTCTGGTACTATGTCATGCGCGACTGCGAACGGATTGCCGGACGACGGCAAGCCGGGCTCAACAAAGGGTTTTTTCGATTGCTCGACCACCGTCGGATAGGGCTCGATCCCGCGGTGACCCGCGCTTGGCGAAAACTGCCCTCCGCCATGGGATGGTGCCACTATCGTATCTATCGCGCGCAGCAGCGATGGGCCAAACTTGCGGGTCAGGCCCGACGCGGGGGGTGACGGCGAGAAACGATGCGCGACCGCCCGGCAGGTCGCACGGAAGGAATGCGTCATCATTTCAGGTGTCCGGGCATACCTGCTTCTGCCGCTGAAATCGACCGTTGCACGCAGGATGAAGAGAAGATGTCGATCGCGATCGTGACAGGAGCCGGGGGACTGGTCGGCGCGGAGGCCGTGAGACTGTTCACCGAGCGAGGGCTCGACGTGATCGGAATCGACAATGACATGCGCGGCCGCTTTTTCGGCAAGGACGCGGGCACACGCTGGCAGGTCGAGCAGCTGCGCCGGGCATGCCGCAATTATCGCCATTTCGACGACGATATTCGCGATGAGGCGGCAATCGGGAAAATATTCGCGAAACATGGTCGCAATATAGCGGTCGTCATTCATTGCGCCGCGCAGCCATCGCACGATTGGGCCGTCCGCGAGCCAACGACCGATTTCACGATCAACGCCAACGGAACGCTTACAATGCTGGAGGCGACACGCCGGCATGCACCGGGCGCAGTATTCATCTTCGCAAGCACGAACAAGGTCTATGGCGACCGGCCAAATCAACTGCCGCTCATAGAGCTGCCGACACGGTTCGAACTGACTCCCGAATGCGCATTTGCGGCCCATGGCATTCCGGAAGAGATGCCCATCGACGCCTGCCTGCACTCCCTGTTCGGCGCCTCCAAGGTTGCGGCTGACGTGCTTGTGCAGGAATACGGGCGCTATTTCGGGCTGAAGAGCGTCTGCTTCCGGGGCGGCTGCCTGACCGGCCGCGGACATTCCGGCGCGCAGCTCCATGGCTTCCTCGCCTACCTGGTGCAATGTGCCGTCACCGGGTCCGCGTATACGGTCTTCGGTTACAAGGGAAAGCAGGTCCGGGACAACATCCATTCCCGCGATCTGGTCGAGGCCTTCTGGTGCTTTTTCCGTCGGCCGTCCGCCGGCGAAATCTTCAATATCGGCGGCGGGCGCCATTCGAACTGCTCGATGAGGGAAGCGATCGCGATGGTGGAAGAACTGACCGGCCGTCCGATGCAGCACAGCTACAGCGACGACAACCGGACTGGCGATCATATCTGGTGGATAAGCGATGTCCGCAAATTTCAGCGAATGTACCCGGAGTGGTCGTACAGCTACAGCCTCAAGGATATATTGCTCGATATCCACGCCGGCGTGACGGAACGGCTTCAAGTCGCCGCCCCATGATTCTGCGGCTTCCAGATGTCCGCCCGAGACGATCGGGACGTTAGCCATGAGCCGTCGAACATTGGTGATCGTGCTCGGGCAACTCCGCGCCTACCAGCTGACGTGGGAAAACTTCAAGCAGAATGTCCTCGGGCAACTCGATGCCGATCTCGCCGTCTGCGTGCCTGACGACGCGTTCTTCGATCGCGCGAACCCGTTCTACACCAATGCCCGGTTCCGGTGGCTCGTACCCGACGCTCCGGATCTTTCCGAGACTTTCGACCACATCCGCAAGCAGCTTGGGTCGTCCGAAGATTGGCGCGTGCTGTGCGACGTCAAGGGCTCGTGGCTGGGCAGAATTTCCCAGAGCGGTCAAAGAGGCGCGGCGGCCATTCTATACGTTCTACGCTGGTTCATGCTGCACAACATACGGGCCGAAGGCCTCGATCGCGTTTACCACCGCTTCGTCATAACGCGGTCCGATTTCTATTACGTCTGTCCTCATCCCCCTCTTGAATGTCTTGCGGCTGACAGGCTCTGGATTCCGGATGGCGAAGATTATGGCGGTTTGTGCGACCGGCACCTCGTCGTTTCCGCAGAAGACCTCGTCGCCAGTTGCAACCTGATCGACGACCTTCTGCATCACCCACGCCAGATGCGCAACGCGATGATCGAAAACCACAACTGGAACATTGAACAGATCATCGCATTTCATTTCTCGAGAAATGGGTTGATCTCCAGGATCGAGCGCTTTCCCTATATTATGTTCCTCGTGCGGGCCTCGGGCGATCCGACCGCCTGGTCCATCGGCGACTATATTGCCGACGTAAACATGGTGGTGAAATACCCGACTGAGATGCATGAAGCCGAACGTTTCCGGCAGCTGCTCCGGTCGAGCGACGACTGGAGGTCGTACTTTGTTTCCCGGTACAGCGAAACTTTACCTGCTCGGATATACACGTCCCTTGGCACCATCCTCTATGTTGATGAGGGCACCGGAGAATTACGCCACGGAACCCTACGCGGGTCCCCTGACAATGTGTTTTTTGTCGGAAATAATCATTCGGGCAGAATAGTGCACCGCTCAGATGTTTCCTTACTTGGTGGCGGAAGCCGTTCGGACCGCAGAAATTCAGTTTCATTCCGGCCGACGAGTGCCACTCCATCATCGACAATCTGCGAAGTAGAGCGGATACCGATCGCGAGCAAGACGATAAGAGGAGGCCCCGGCAGTCTGATCGACCTGAGAACCGGCGCAAACCTTCTGCGCGCAGAACCGGACGGGCGTCTCGTGGTCGATGTATCGCGTGGCTCGGGGCGGGGACAATTCCGTCTTGTTCCAGATTTCCGCCAGAGCCCAGTCTTCCAGCAAAGTGTATCAATTACCCGCAAGTTCTGGAACCGGCGCCGTCGCGCCACACGAGTGAAAAGTCCTGCACGGCCCGGAGAGCAGTCGGTAAATCATCAAATATCGCTTTCGGCAGTCGAAAACTCAGTTTCGGGTTGGTACCGTTTGAAGATCCAGCCGCCGGAGGATGTCTGGCGCCGGATTTATGTCGGAGAACCTGAGGTTCAATCGGCAATCGTCGGTCGCCTGCAGACTTTGTGCAAGGAACGATGTTATGCGGGTTATGTCTTTGTCTCATCGAACCTCTTTGTTTCGTCGGAGCGGCAGGTCGAAGACATCCTCCTCGAACTGATCCCGCAAAATGCCGAAGGTCTTTGCGTCGATTTGCATCAGATCGGCCTGTTGGAATACATTTGGAAGTGGGCTCGTCACGGATTCTTTCACGATCCGATACGTTTCTTGCGATATTACTTTTATCCGGGCTCCAGCATTGTTTTCACGACCACCTTTCCGAGGCCGCCGCTGCAAGCAGAGGGGGAGCGCTCCTTGTCGGACCGAAAGGCCGAACGATGACCGTATGCTCCGTGCCCGATTGCGTGCCGGCGTATGGCGCCAAAGTGCGCTTCCCGCGCTTGTATGGATCAAGTGGTTTCGCTAGTCTCGCGAGCCGCGCGATAGGCCTTCATCGTCGGTCCGTGATGTCGCTGCGTTGCGCAGTCGAGTTGCCGGCGCGGATTTTGCCCGTCGCGCCGGCATTTCGGTCTCCGCTCTGTCGAACCTGACGATGATCGGGGCGAAATCGTCAACAACACAGGATCGGCATTGGAAATGACAGAGCCTGTCATCATCTGTCCATATGTTTTCGACAGTGACGTCGAGATCGTGCGCGGCGCGTTTCGACTTGACGAGCCCGCGGGGCGTCGCCTTCCGTTCTTTCTTTGGAAGGACGAGAACCGCGTCGGTCCGGAAATCGCCAT
Source organism: uncultured Pseudomonadota bacterium (assembly GCA_963791155.1). GTDB lineage: Bacteria > Pseudomonadota > Alphaproteobacteria > Rhizobiales > Xanthobacteraceae > JAVDCA01. The sequence goes on along the minus strand of CAWBRI010000010.1, from coordinate 119,552 downwards.
GGAAACCTGCTGGAACCGGTTTCCCGATCGCGACATCATCATCATGCACTCGGACATGTCGCCGATGCCAAACGATCGGACCAACCACTGGTATGATGATCTACTTGGCCATGTCGAAGCTCTGCCGGAGGCCGGAATGCTTGGATGCGATCTCCTTTACCCGTTGAGGTCAGCCAAGAATGAATGGCTCGTCCAAAGCGCCGGCGGTTTTTTCAAGGACGGCAAAATCGGATGGATCGGCGGCGGCGTCGAAGTCGGGCAGGGGCTCGTGAGCGATGCGGCGCGACCCTATGGCAGCGAGCTCAGGAAGGTCAGGCGTGCCGGCTGGCTAACCTTCGGGGGTATTTACATCCGGCGCGCGGTCTTGAAGGCCTGCGGCCAGTTCGACCGGCGATATGCCTGGGCGTACGTCATGGATGTCGATTATTGTTTGGAAGCGCGAAGTCGTGGATTTCAGCTGTTTCAAGTACCCGTTACGCTCGTTCATTTCGAGTCTCGCACGCTCAAACAGGTCGACTGGATGACACCAAAAAATGTCGCCCAGTTGAATGAGAACTATCGCTTGTTCTACGAAAAATGGGGCACGTGGCTCGCCCGCTCGAGCGACTCGTTTTGAGCTTGACGGTAGCCGTCGGTCGTACGCCGGCGAAAGCGCGGCGGCCGGTTCCGCCCTCGCGACAGCAACTCGACCCACGCGCAGGCTTGATGTACGATCTCACAGATGAATGAAAGAGAAGGCCGATCTCCGACACGGAGCCTGCGTTATCCTCCATGAGCCAAAGCATTGCGTCCAACCTGAACGCCCCCGGAGCCGCGGCGGCGGTCGAAGGCGAATCCATCAGGGTCGGGGAAGCACTGTTTCCCGACAACTGCCTTGCGGAACAATACGAGACCTTGGTCGCGCCGTTGTTCAAACTGCCGGACCGGCTTCCGCTGACGGCGTGGGCGGGGCATATTCCGTTTTTGTTCGTACTTTTCGGATTGCTTCGGCCGCGCAAGTATGTCGAGCTCGGCGTCTTTGCCGGCGCGAGCCTCATCGCCGCGTGTACCGCAGCGAGATCCTTTTGTGTTTCCCCGACCTTGCATGGGATCGACACGTGGGCCGGCGACCCGCACGCCGGGAACTATGACGGAGAGGCCTTATTTAATGAACTCAACGGCTATTTGAGTTCGCGTTTTCCCGAGGCCGAGCTCATTCGAGCGTCATTTCTCGAGGCGCGTCGAAAATTTCCAGACGGTTCAATCGACATCTTGAATATCGATGGGTACCACTCCTATGAGGCCGTCAAGGAGGATTTCACCACCTGGTTTTCGGCGGTTTCGCCGCAAGGCGTCATTTTGTTTCACGATATCGCTGTTTATGATCGGCTGTTCGGTGTTTACCGGCTGTGGGCCGAGTTGAAGGAGAAATTCGAGACGATCGAATTTCCACACTCTCATGGCCTCGGCGTGCTCTTTCGAGATCCGTCAGACGTGAGATTGGCGCGCCTTCTGCAGGTGTTCAAACGGCCCGCATCGCTGCGTTTCTATCAGAATCTCGTGATCGACATCGCCAATAGCCTGCCCGAACGAGTGGGTTATTATGCCCAAGAACCCGTGAGCCAGGCCGCACAAGGAAAGAGTCGTGCCGAGACTGCAGTTGGCGCGCCTGAGTCACTCAAGAGCCAGCACTCCGAGGATTCTCTATTATTGGATCGTCTTCTTCACTCCAAGGTCTTGCGGCTGCTTGGACCGGCATCCAAGACATGGCGACGCGCCGTTAAGGAAAGAAAGCGCAAGAAGGGCGCGTGATCCAAGCAATGCCTACGCTTTTTCGTAACGCGCCGCACGGTCGATCAATAGCGAACGGACCGGCGCCACGGCCACGTCGAAACCTCGGGAAAATCATGCGACAATTGCTCGATATCGGACGGCCGCACCGCGCCGGCATCGGCTCGTCTGCCTTGCCAGAGCAAGCCGGACGACTACGTCATCGCCACCGGCCGCGGTACGAGCTTGCGCGAGATTTGCGCGCTTCAATTCGGGTAGGGATCGTTCCGCGGCGATGAGATCGTTACGACCTCTCGGCCGGCGGCTGGGCGCCCTGACAAAGCGGGCCGTCAACTCGGCGGCCGGCATGCTCGTCACGTCGGTTCTCAAGGCGATCCGCCATGCCGATCGCATGGTTGTCAGCAATCTGCTCGGACGGTTCATGCGTATCGTCGGCCCCTGGAGGCGCGAGCATCGCGTGGGCCGGGCCAATCTCGCCGCCGCGTTCCCCGACAAATCGCCCGCCGAGATCGAGAACATCCTCGCAGGAGTGTGGGACAATCTCGGGCGCATAGCCGCCGAATTCGCTCACCTCGATCGGCTCGTCGCCGGGGATCCGCACAATATGCCCTATCTCACATTCGATGCGGCTTCGGCCGAGCGCTTCGATCGCGTGCGTGACGATGGAAAGCCCGCCCTGGTGTTCGCCGCTCATCTCGCAAATTGGGAATTGCCGGCCGTCATGGCGGCGGCCTTCGGTCTCGATGCGATCGTGCTCTATCGCAGGCCGAACATCCGCGCAGTCGCCGATGCCGTCATCGCGATCCGTAAAGACAGCATGGGCGTGCTCCTCGCGACCGACCTCGACGCACCGATAAAGCTTGCGCGCGCACTCGAGAACAACCGCCATGTCGCTATGTTGGTGGATCAGCACTATGCCAAAGGCGTCGATGTCGAGTTCTTTGGCCGGCGATGCAAAGCGAATCCCCTCATCGCGAGGGTGGCTCGTCAAGTCGAGTGTCCGATCCACGGCACTCGCATCATCCGGCTGCCAAATGGATGCTTTCGCGGCGAAATTACCGAGGCAGTCCAGCCGGTTAGAGACCACGCCGGCAAGATCGACGTGCAGGGCACGATGCAGGCGATCACCACGGTGATCGAGGGATGGGTGCGCGAGCATCCCGAGCAGTGGCTCTGGCTGCACCAACGGTGGCGCGATTGAGGAAAACGGAGATAGAATGAAGAAATGTCTGATCCGGAATGATGCTGAGGGCGGGGCTGCTGGGCCCTTGGATCACGAGCCGCGCTCGCCACCGAGGATCGGCTGGGATTTCCGTCGGGCATGGCGGGTGTCTCGACATGAGGCTGGTGAGCGACGCCAACGGAAAACTGGTCGCATTGAACGGAACGGGTCATAGATCCGCGGATGTAGGCAGCCATGCGCAGCGGGCGAAGTATGACGGTTCCGTTGGTGTCCGTGGTCATGCCCGTGTTCAACGGCGCTCGCTGGCTGCCGGCGGCAATCAAATCCATCCAAGAGCAGACTTTAGCGGATTTCGAGTTCGTCATCGTCGACGACGGTTCGACCGATGAGACCGGCGACATCCTTCTGCGCAATGCGGAGGACGATCGTCGCATTTGTGTCCAACGCCAGGAGCATTTCGGCATCACCGCCGCGTTGAATCGCGGGTGCGATCTCGCGCACTCCCGCTTCATCGCCCGAATGGATGCTGATGACGTTGCCCACCCAGAGCGTCTGCGAAAACAGCTGGCCTATCTGGCGGACCATCCGGAGATCGGGGCGATCGGCACCTGGGCTCGCGTCATTGACGAAGGGGAACGTGAGACGGGCGAGCTGATGCCCGCAACCGAACCGGCGGCGCTTCGCGCCTACCTGCTCAAACAAAATCCATTCGTGCATTCTTCCATGATGATTTCGGCGGACCTCCTCCGGCGTGTGGGAGCGTACCGAAGGGCCCTCGAAGGGGCGGAGGATTACGATCTTTGGCTCAGGATCTCCGAACACGCTAAGCTCGCCAATCTGCCGGAATTCTTGATGAGCTATCGGCGGCGTTCGACACCCACCGACAGAGCAGCAGAATTGGGGCGACTTCTCGCGGCGCGGCTGGCCCGTATCTCGGCTACCGAGCGACGGGCGCTGCGGCCGGACATTCTCGAAAAGTTGGAATATCCCGCCCGCCTGTCGGCGCTCGAAGGAATTGAGGCATTTCGTGCGACAGTCGATTTCTATGGCATGCTCGCAAGCACGACGGATAGGCCGTTTGCGGCGCGAGATCTGCGCATATTTGGACGGGCCGGACTGAATCACGCCGAACGAAAAGCTGCGCAGGCTTGGCTCCAGGAGCTCCTGAAGAAACAGAAGAGGGGGAAGATCACGGTTGCCACGTGGTTTTGGATGCTCTACCTGCATCCGCCGCGGGGAATGTCACTCTTTTGGTCCGTTCTTTCTGGCAAGTAATTCAGCCGACGCACGCGCAACCACAGATTGTTCGCAAATGACGAGTTCTCACTTGCAGCGTGTCAAAAATGCTCGCGTCGTATTGGACATCTCGACGTCCATGAGATGGACCGGACCGCCGGTCGGCATTGTGCGGGTCGAGCGCGAGCTCGCCCGGTGGGCGCGGGCAAACATTCCAGAAATCGAATTCGTTTTTTTCGATCCCGAGCAACTTGTGTTCCGGAAACTACGCATTGATCCAATGCTGTTCCTTACCGGAGAGGCGACACTCGACACTCTGGGACTGACCAACGCTGCGTCACCGGGTCAGCGCCGTACCGACCGCATTCCTCCCGCACTCAAGCCGGCATTCCTTTGGATCGGCCAGTCTCGCCGGATGATGTTGAGGCTACTGGAGAAAGCGCGTCTCCGCGCTCGACCAGGATGGCGCTCGGCGATCTCCGATCTTGTGCAGCGGCCGCTCATATCGACGAAATATCGCAAGATCATGGTGAGGCCTGACGGCACGCGGCGACCTTTTTTTCCATATGAGATGGTGCTTGGCGCGCCGTTCGAGTTTTCGTCCGGCGATACGCTGATCTGTGCGGGATCGGGATGGGGCAATACGAATATCGACGCGTTGCGACGTCTCAAGTCGACCGATAAATTTCGCATGATCCTGTTATGCTACGATCTCATTCCGTTGCTGTTCCCGCATTTTTACCGCAAACACGACGTTCAGCTATTCCGAAAATACATGCACGACGCGCTCGCGATGGCGGAGATGGTCGTTTTGAGCTCACATGTCATCGAGGCCGACTGTCGGAAATATTGCGCCAAACACGGCATTGCCTTGCGCGAGACCGCTGTCGCGCCTTTCGGGTTCGAAACGGGCGCGAATCGCTCGGGGATAAGTGCCGTTCTGCCGGCTGGAGTGGAAGCGGGTCGGTTCGCAATGCTGGTCGGCACGATCGAACCCCGCAAGGGACATGCGTTGCTCTATCGAGTATGGCGCCGTCTGATGGCGGACGGCTTGCCCCAGGCGAAAAATTTCAAGTTGGTTTTCGTCGGTCGTCCGGGATGGATGACTGAAGAGCTCATGTCGGACCTTCGGAGAGATTCCGTTGTCAGGAGTCATATTGTGGTCGTGCACGACATCGATGACGACGTTCTCGCGGCTCTTTACGAGGCTGCGGCATTTTGCCTGTATCCGTCGGAATATGAGGGGTACGGCTTGCCCGTCGTCGAAGCGCTCGCGCACGGAAAAGCCGTGATCGCCTCGACCGGTGGCGCGATACCAGAGCTCGTGCAGGAGTTTTCGCCGTGTCTCGATCCGAAGAATGAGGACGCGTGGTACCGGACCATCAAGGAATGGATTGTCGACCCCGATGCTCGAAGACCGTTCGAGCAAGCGATCCGCATGCGATTCCGGCATCCCACGTGGGCCGAGGCAGCCGCTCGCTTCTTTGCGATCATCGCAACATCGCGTCGGCCGCCGGATTCCGGGCCGGCACCCGACGCGGTCGCCTAGCTGGCGATGAACATGGCCGGGGCGAATGTCTCGCCCGGGTCGGATCAGCCACTCGTCTCGCCCATAGCGGTTTCGGCCGTTTCCGCGGCGCACTCGGGGTGCTATGGCTGTCTGGGAGGACGCCGAAAATGGCAGTGTAGCCAGTCGATTGACGGGGATTTCTGTGCGCCACCTGAGCATGGCCGGCATCGTTGCGATCATCTCGCGATCGCGCCCTGACGCGATTTAACTCGTCGTCCGGCTGATCAAGGAGCAGGCGCCGCTGCACCTGCGGACCTATGCGCTGGTTCTGGTTTGCATGGTGGCGGTTGCGGCCTGCACCGCCGCGCCCGCCTATCTGTTTGGAAGGGCGATCAACGAAACTTACCTGAGCAGGAACGTCGCGGCCGTCACATTGCTGTCTGTCGTAACCATCGCTGTGTTCACGGTGAAAGGGATCGCCGCATATTTCCAATCGGTGCTGTTGGCGCGGATGATGAACCGCATCGTGGCATACAATCAGGAGCAGATATTCCGCAAGCTCATCCAGCAACCGATCGGATTTTTCTCCGATAAGCATTCTTCGGACTTCAGCATGACCATCGGTTATGGTCCGACGGCGGCTGCGACGACGCTCAACCTGCTGGCCACGTCGCTCGGGCGAGATCTGCTGTCCGTCATCTGCCTGTCAATCGTCATGGCAACTCAGGCGCCTATTCTGTCGCTGATAGCCGTCCTTGTTCTCCCACTTTCGGTCATCGGGCTTCGCAAGATCATCAAGCGTGCGAGGAGCATCGCTACGGCCCAATTCCAGGGTGGGGCGATGATCCTCCAAATCCTCCAGGAAACGCTTCAGGGATACAAGATCGTCAGAACGTTCAATCTCGAAGAGGATATGATCGGCCGAGTCACCCGCAGTGTTGCCGCAATCGAACGGGCCTCCAATGAGTTCGCCCGGATCGCCAACCGCGCAAGTCCTCTCATGGAGGCTCTCGGTGGAATCGCTATCGGGCTCGTAATGATGTACACCGGCTATCAGGTTCTTGTGCTGGACTATCCACCTGGCCAGATCGTAGCCTTCATTACAGCGTTCCTGCTGGCCTACGAGCCGGCCAAGCGGCTCGCGCGGATCAGCGTCGATTTGAATGCGACATCGGTGGGACTTCAGGCGCTTTATTCTGTTCTCGATCTCCCGCCTGAGCCGGACGACCGAACCAAGCCTGACATTGCCATCGGGCCCGGGGCGATCGAATTCAGGAAGGTCAAGTTCGGGTATCGTCTCGGAGTTCCCGTTCTGCATGAACTTTCATTTTTTGCAGAGCCGAGACAGGTCACAGCTTTGGTCGGAGCCTCCGGGGGCGGGAAAACGACCGCTCTAAATCTTCTCTTGCGGCTTTACGACAATTACGATGGATCTGTGCTTGCCGACGGAAGAGATATACGCCAGTTCACCCGAGCGTCTGTTCGCCATGCCATCGCTTACGTCGGGCAGGAGACATTCCTATTCCCGGGGACGGTGCGCGAAAACATAGCAAGAGGAAAATTCGGCGTGACAGATGAGGAAGTAGCCGCAGCCGCACGGGCTGCCTTCGCCGAGGAATTCATCGCACAACTCCCAAGCGGCTACGACACTCCGGTCGGCGAGAACGGAGTGCAACTCTCCGGCGGACAACGGCAGCGCATTGCTATTGCGCGGGCACTCGTCCGCGACGCCAGGATCATCTTGCTGGACGAGCCGACAGCGGCTCTGGACGGGGAGGCGGAACACTCCGTCCGGGCGGCACTGGCGCACCTTCTGAAGGATCGCACCACGATCATGATCGCGCATGGGTTGCACTCTGTGGCACATGCCGATAAAATCTGTGTAATCGAAGGGGGCAGCGTCATTGAAGAGGGGAACCACGCGACGCTTTTGAGAAGACCATCCCGCTATCGGACTTTGTTCGAGCTGCAGCAGAGCGCGAATATTGCCGATGTTGGCCGGCTTGGAATGATCGTCCATTCGGACTAGGCCGGTGCAGCCAAAGGATCGTCTCGTCGCATGTCATCAGCATTCAGGTATCAGTTGCGTGGGCTGATTAAAGACCGTTCCATGGGGGCATCAGGTTCGCACGCGGCGGAGGCCGCTCGAAGCGTAGCACCGGCCGACTCCGATGGAAAAACGGGCATGTGGTCGTGCGGACCAGGCCGGAGGCTGGCGTTCGGCATCGTATCCCTGTTCCAGGGCGGGGGCCTTCAGCGCGACTGTATTGCTGTTGCGGAGGTTCTGAAGCAGCGCGGCCATTCGGTGACCATCTATACCAGCCGGATTTGCAGTCGCGTGACCGCAACTGTTCCGATCGTGGTGTTACCCGCGGGAAGTTTGACAAATCACGGCCGGAATCGCGAATTTGCACGCGCTTTTGCGGAAAGGACCCGTGGCAAGTTCGACCTTGTGGTGGGTTTCGACAAGATGCCCGGCGTTGACATGCTTTATTGCGCGGATCCCTCCATTCGCGACACGGTGTCTCGGTTTGCACTAGCCGTTCGGCCGCGCTACCGGACTTTTGCGCGGCTGGAGGGCGCCTGCTTTCAGCAAGGCGCTCAGACTCGGTTGATTCTCCTCAGTTCCGATCAAGCAATCGCGTATCGGCGCGCATGGAAGACCGAGCCGGAGCGCATCACGGTCATTGCCCCGCTCGTGAACCGATCTCGCCGGCGGCCTGAACTACGACACGCCAGCGACCGGGCTGCGCTTCGCTCCGCATTGGGAATAAAAGGAGGAGAGCTGGTGCTCCTTTCTATTGGTGGGCATCCGCACACCAAAGGGCTCGACAGGACCATAGGGGCGCTGGCGCGCTTCCCTTCGGCGCGTCTCCTCGTCGCGGGATTGGCCACGGACTCGCCAAGGTGGCGACGCCTCGCCAAGCTTTCAGACAGACTCGGTGTTGGTTCACAATTGATCGCGGTCGGGGTCCGAGAAGATATCCCGGAATTGATGGCGGCAGCCGACGTCTTGGTCCACCCCGCGCGAAGGGAGACGACGGGCACCGTTATCCTCGAGGCGATTGTCAACGGCCTGCCGGTGATAGCGACCGCGGCATGCGGAAATTCATCTCACGTCGACGCTGCGCGCGCCGGCATCGTGCTCCCGGAGCCGTTTAACCAACATGAACTCGTTGCTGCGATTCGCCTGGCAGAGGACGCGTCACTGCGAAGCGCCTGGAGTACTCAAGGTGTGAATTACGGAGAGCGACAAGATTTGTACAGCGGCGTCCATGAGGCGGCGATAATTATCGAGCAGAGTGCGCCCCGTACGGAGAAAATTGAGTAAGAAACCTGCGGCTATGTTTCTTGAATTTGATCCCGGCCACGGCGTCATTCCGCTCAGGCCCGATTTTATTTGCGAACTTCATTATCGATGCGGTGCCTTCGTCGGTCGGATAAAAAGAGCCGAAACATGAATAGAAGTCCGACGATCGACATCATCGTCCCAATTTACAGGAATGCGTTCGTTACGAAGCGCTGCATTGACTCCATTCTGGCGCACATTCACGAGATTCGCCCGATATTCTCCCAGATTACTGTTGATCAACGATTTGCCCGACGACGATGAAGTCAACCACATGCTCGACGACTTGGCCGCATCGAGCCCCGACGTCGTGGTGCTCGCGAATACAGGACACCACGGGTTCGTAAAGACGGTAAATCGAGGATTTGACCTAGCCAAGCGGGAGGGACACGACGTCATATTGGTGAATTCGGACACCCAAAGTTTTTCCGATACTCTCAAAGAACTCGTGGATGCGGCCTACTCGGACCCGCAAATAGGGTTTGCATGCCCGCGATCGAACAATGCATCGATCTGCTCGTTGCCGCATTTGTCGCCGTCTGACGCAAGCCTGTCGCCGGAGGAATCCTATCAACGGTGGAAGAGGATCGGCGCCACTCTCCCCCGGCTTCACTACACGCCGACCGCAATTGGATTCTACCTGTTCATCAAGCACGAAATGCTTGCCAATTTTGGCGGCTTCCGGGAAGCGTTCGGACTCGGCTATCAGGAGGAAAACGATCTGATCATGAGGGCAAACAAGTGCGGTTATCGTGCGGTATTTGCAAACAGGTCTTTTTCATATCACGCTGGCTCCGCCTCGTTTAAATTGCTCGCGCTCGATTTGGAGGCGCTCAAAAAGACAAATACGGAAATTCTGTATTCGCTGCATCCCGAGTTCGGACCTTCGATAGCGCAATATCTGTCCTCGGCACATTTCAAGGCCGAGGCGCTGCTTTCCGGCCTCGTCGGGCTCGACTCCGGGCCTGTCGAAATCATCTTCGATATTACCGGACTTGGCAGCAGGCACGATGGGACCTACGAGTTTGCGCGCGGCATCATCGAGTCCTTGTGCCGACGACACGGAAGTCGCTACAGATTGAGCGTACTCTGTTCGACTTTGGTGTTCGATCACCTCGAATTGGGAAGACTTGAAACTCTGGCACGGGTGGATTTAGCCAGCCCGGGTCGATACGCCATAGCGGTACGGCTCGGGTTGCCGCTTGATTGGCACGATCTCAAGTTGATGGGATCCGTGGCTCCCATCAACATTTTTGCCGTATTCGACACGGTTGCAGAAGATTGCGCCCACGTCGCCACGTCGCTTCGTCCAAGCGCTCTTTGGCGGCACGTCGCACGGTATGCAAACGGCCTCATTTTCATGAGCGCGTCCTCCGAAAGGACGTTTTGCGCCCGCTTCTCCGACGCTCTGGCCATCCCCAAATATGGCCGCCTGTTGCCGACGAAATTGGCTAGCTATGGAGGGCCGCTCCCGAAGGGGCCGGGAAAACACGTTTTAATTCTTGGCGGCCACCTGCCGCATAAGGCATCCGAATCGACCGCCGAGATATTGAGTGCGGAGTTTCCGCAGCTAAAGTGCGTGACGGTGGGCGCCAGACATTTCGAAAACGGCAATTCACGCGGATATTGTTCGGACGCCTTGGAACCCGAGTTGGTATCCCGGCTGGTTTCCGAAGCCAGCGTCGTGGTCTTGCCGTCTCACGTCGAAGGGTTTGGATTCGGTGTTGTGCGCGCTTTAGCGGCGGGCAAGCCCGTCGTGGCCCGGAATATCGCCTCCACGCGCGAAATCCTGGCGACGTACCGGACGGCAGTTGGCGTTCATCTGTTTGATAATGACACCGAAATTGGTCCAGCGTTGTCGAATGCCATGAAGGATCGCGACAGTAACGTCGACGACGGCGCGGCCATTGGGATGGACGAGTGGGTCGACGGTCTGGCGGAATTTTTCACGCGATCACTGAGGGACGAGGACTTGTTCGGTCGGCTTCGCAATCGCATCGATGCGACCGAGCGGGTCGGCGATGCCGTCGGCACCGAAAAGCCGATAGAGGCGGCGGAAGACTTGGAATCGTTATTGCAGCATGAAGATCGTCGCTTCGTCGTGTGCGCCTATCTCACGGTACTCAAGCGTCCGCCGGCCCCGGAAGAGTTGGAGAACCAACTGACCCTGCTTCGACGAGGGAGTCCAAAAATTCAAATATTGTCCAAAATAAAATCGTCTCCCGAAGGGAGGAAAAACAGCCGCGAGACGGAAGACGTACGCGAGCCGACCGAACGACACAATTCCCGGCGATGGGCGGCAATCCGATCCTGGTTTGGATCGCGCTGATAGCGCTCCGTGTTTTGCGTCGTCATGAGAAGGTCCGAAGCAGGAATGAAATCGGGATGGCGGTGCCGGTAGGCCGATCCGCCCTTCGACGGGCTTGCGTGTTCGGTGAAGTCCTGCGCGTCGACGGCGGGAGTCCGGTGCAATCGCGGCTGCGACTTTCGATGAGGCCGGGATCGAGACCGGATGCCGCGGCGAGCGATCGGAGCGGGCCGATCGAGCGGTCCGATTGCCTTGGCCTCGCGGCGCCTGCGATATTTCAGCGGTGGCCGAGGCACCATAGCGGACAGAGCTGCGCGCCCGTAATCGAGTTTACATCCGGGCCGGCGTGAAATATCATTCTGGCCCATGCCATACCTGACGCCTGCCGAAACGCTGGTTACGCCTGCGGAAATTCCCGGTTACCGGTCGCGTCGACAGCCGACGCGGTTTTCCGGATGCGATCAGGTGAATCAAATATTCATCAAGGCGGACGGTAAGATTACGTGCTCTTGCATGCGCTACACCTATGTATTGGCCGATGCGCGCGAGATAGATATCGGGCAATGGTTCAATGGCCAGATGCAGCGCTATATTCGCGAGAGCTTTCTTGCAGGCGCAGAGCCGTTCGATTTCTGCGCAGGATGCTTGTCGCGTTCCAGCACCATGGCGCGATTCGAGACGACCGAGCAGAACATCAGGCTTCACATCGAACCGTCCAGCCGGTGCAATCTTTACTGCGAAGCCTGTGCCTGCACCTTCGAGCGCCGTTCGGACAATCCGCCACCGCGCAATAATCTCGACTTCGACCTGTTCGCGGCGAAGCTCGGCGAAGTCGAGCGGGCCGCACTCCTGGACGGTCAAGTTGCATTCGTCGGCTACGGCGAACCTTTGTTCATTCCCGGCGTTCACGACATGGCGCGGCTGTGCCGGCAGTTATTCCCGCGGGCGCGGATTTTCATGGACACCAACGCGAATTTCGGCGACCGGCGGGCCGAGGAAATCTCCGATTGCGGCCTCGATGAAATCCGGCTTGGCATCGACGGCTGCGATCAGGCAGTCTATGTGGCGTATCGCGAGGGCGGAGATTTCGCCAAGGCATATGCCTTCGCGGGCAAGCTTGCGTCGGCGATCCGCGCCAAGCGCAGCACGACGCGCGCGGTGTGGAAGTATATCCTGTTTCGACACAACGACCGTGATGAACAAATAATGCAAGCCATACGGATGGCCGATGAGATCGGATTCCCATCATCTTTGATTTGACCCACGGCGAGCTGGCGTCGAAGCGATCCAACGAAGATATTCGACAGGCGATCGGTGACCGAAAATTGGGCTCCAACTTCGACCTGGAGGCTTCGCGCTCCGACCAGGAGCATCCGGCACCGCAACCCGCCGGAAAGCGCGGCGCCTCCCTCGCGGCGGATGTCAACGCGCGTTGGGCGACGACGGCTCGGTACGGCAGGAGCGCGGCAAACCGGGTAAGGGGGCTTTTCGAACAGCTGGCCCGCCGCTGAAGGCCGGCGGGTGGCGGGCGATCTGGAACGAAGCAGATCCGGCACTTAAGACGGGAAAATTCATCCACAACAGGTCGAATGGAGTATGGACCCGTACAGGCATGTCATTCAGAGTCATTGACCGGCTTTGTCGAATAATTTCGTATGAGGCACGGCCGCGACGCCGCTGACAAGGTTATCTCGATGGTATTTCGACGTTTTTCCAGACTGCGAGAAAAGTGGCGCGAATTACGTCAGGCGGTTGCGAACAATCGAAAGTCTGTCGAGTGAGGCGGCGAGTTACGGGCGGATCAACCATGTGCAACTGCCGATTCTTCGAACGCTCTTTGCTCCTCGAGGGGCGGCTGCGGCCAATCTTCTGCCGGACGACATCGAGGATCTTTCGGAAGCGGAGTTTCGCGTATCGTCGCAATGGGGCGAGGACGGCATCATCGAGTGGCTATTGCGCCACGTCGTGCCACGCCAACAACCGCTTCATCGAGTTCGGCGTGGAGAACTTCCGGGAGGCAAACTGCCGCTTCCTGCTCCAGCACCGAAACTGGCGGGGATTGGTGCTCGACGGCAGCGAGGAGCACATGTCGGCTCTTCGCAGAGAACAGCTTTTCTGGCGGCATGACCTCGCTGTCAGGACAGCCTTCATTACCCGCGAAAACATAAACGACCTGATCGCGGACGAAGGCTTTGCGGGACCGCTGGGAATCCTGTCCATAGACTTGGACGGGATTGATTATTGGGTGTGGGAGACCATCGAGTGCGTCCAGCCCGCGATCGTGATTTGCGAATACAACCCAATCATGGGCGACATGCTGCCGATCTCCATTCCTTATGACCCCGCGTTCCGACGTTTCGATGCCGATTGCAGCGGACTTTATTTTGGCTGCTCGATCGCAGCGCTCCGGCATTTGGCCGAACGCAAGGGCTATGCCTTTGTCGGGACGAACTCGAACGGGATCAATGCCTTTTTCGTGCGTAATGAGCTGGCCGAGTCGGCCTTGGGCCATATCCGTCGCGTAAGGGCGTTTCCCTCGCGTCATCGCGATAGTCGCGATCGCGACGGCCAGTTGACTTTTGTTCGCGGCAGGAATCGGTTGCGGCTGATCGAAGAACGTTCAGTCATCGACGTCCGTACCGGCGAGCAGATTCTGCTGCGAAATATCGCCAAGCCTTATTCTGACGAATGGCTGGCAGGAATGGACTGAAAGACGATCGCAGGGAAGACACGTGTAACGGCGCCTCCAGGAGTTTGGATCAGCTCACGATGTGAAACGTTTCTGCTTACCAGAAAAACTCTCTCCGGAGATTCGTTAAATCCATGAAATTTTTCGGGAAGAATGTTTCGGAGACATAGGTTGTGTCGACCGGCCTGCCATAAAGATCAGTACCGCTTTCAACGCATCGCTCGATATGCTCATCCGATTTGATCGTGGAATTGTTGAACTCCTGATGTGCGAACGACTCTAGCTTCCGCTTGATATTTTCCGGTCCGCCAAAATACGACAAATGCCAGCCGGCGGCAGTGGAAAATGCAGGAAACATCTCGCGCTGCGCGCGGTGCCAATGCGCTGAACGCAGCCGCGATTTTCCAACAGTGGTGATGACAGTGCCGATCCATGACTTTTTCGCAAATATTTCAGCTTGTAATAAAAAGGTGTTGATGAAGCGAAAGAGGCAGTCCTTCGAGCACATGGCGTTCGGAAAAAATCACCTTCAGTGCGTCCGGGTCCGGGATTTCGTCGACATCGCTGATCATCAAGATATCGAATGGACTAAAGTCCCGACACGCGCGATCAATTTCATTACGCTGTGCGTTTTCCAGCTTCCAGTGAGCCGATCTCGGGCTGTACCCGGAGGGTTTCGCGTCGAGATCCAAACCGCCGATATCAAATTGAACCGGATGAAAGACGATCTTGCTGCGATAGTCCTTCAGCGTCGAGTTTTCCAGGTCCGGGAAAATGAACGGCTTTTGCTCGCCGCTATGTGTCCTATTGGCCTCGACGACGACGAATTTATCGACGACGTCCCAGAGAAGTTCGAGCCGGAGCTGTAGGATTTCCGCTTCCTTGAAGAACGTAACCGCGTCGATGATTGACGATCGCTGACCGATTGTGTTTCCCGCATCAGTCGACTTCTTTCCGTGACAGCTCGCGAACATTTCACAGCTGCCGCAGGGGCAATAGGCGTCCTCGGAGATCTGCGTCGTGATCGCCATGTGATGCTCACGAGGTTCCGGAATGGCCATCGGCGAGAAGACGAGACATTCTGCCGCTTACGGCGGCGACGGAGCAATGAGCCAAAATCGTGGTCCGGGCTCGGGCGCCGCGCTGCGCCGCGAGCGCGGATTGTTCCGTTACACTTTGAAGCGCCGACACGGCGGCGTCGTGGTCCGGCTCGGCCCACCATTGTCCCGCTCCGTGCGGGTATTCGTCGGGAGCCACCTGCCGCATCTTCCATGGCACAAGATAGCTGTTCGTTTCATTCGTGAAATCCATATTCCCCGAAAACGCGGTGACCACAACCGGCTTTTCCAGCGACATGCATTCGGCGATATTCAGCCCGAAATCCTTCCGACCGATGCAGCGAAATGAAGGCGTCGGCGGCCGCTTGCAGCAGGCGGATCTTCGCTCGATCGAACACGTCATCGATGATGGTGATGCCCGCCTTGGCGGAAAACGCGAGAAGCTCCCGGAACTCCGGACTTCGCCCGGCGGCACCGTGGAGCTTGATCAACATTTGGGGACGCGACTCATTCCTCGCGGCGAACGCATCGGCAAATGCCTTGACCGCGGCCTTGGGGTTCTTGCGTGCCATATGAGAATTCGCGTCAAAAATGGTGAGTACGATGAATTCGGACAGCCCGAGGCCGAGTTGCTGTCGTGCCGACGACTTGTCGATCATCCCCTCCGGCACCGCAACGGGAACGACATGGACCGGCTTTCGGGTGGCGGCGCCGATGGCCCGACCGGAAAACTCACTGGGCGTCCAGATGTCGTCGATCCGCCAGAATGCGGGAGCCCAGGCGGCGGGAAACACGGGCAGTTCCCAATTCCAGTACCCGGTCGTTCGGCGGCCGGTCAGCGCGGCCTCCGGGACAAGGCGGTCGAGACTTGCGACCGCATCGGCATTGGCACAAATCACCGCGCGGCTGAATGCGTTCCAAGGAGCATCGGCGGCTTCGAAATGCAGATTTTCACGATAAGGCGGCCCCGCCCGCAACAAGTGGGCGGTGAACGGCTCGCGGGCGTGAGCGAGGGCATCGGCGCACCTTCGGGCGACTTCGCCAACTCCGGTTTCGGCCCTGAAGAAGCCGAACAACGCAACACCGTGTTTCAATTCCGTCGAACCTGGGAGCGAACGCTCCGGCGCGGCAATCATCCTTTCAAGCCGGCGTTGCAACCTCGTTCGCGCCCGTTCCTTGCCGTGAAGGAGGGCGTGTAAGTAATGTTTCGCCACGAACGCAGGCCGAAATACGCTCATGATCGTTTCAGCCGTTACCGGAAAGGGAAACGGATTGGCCATATCGCAGGTATCGAGCGCCTCACGCGGAATGTCCGTGATCAATTCAGGAGGGATTTCCTGCGCCAGAAATGCTTTACCCCAGGCCAAAAACCGGCATTGGCCGCCGAAGTCGTGCAAATTGTAGGTTGACTGAAGGTCGGCACGCGAGCGCCAGAGGTAGTCATACAATTTTGTAATCTTCAATCCGGTGAATTCCGGGAGGCCCAGCGCCCTCGCGTTGAATAGAGCGCCGTTCAATGTGAAGAGACTCTCGAAGTTTCCTGAATGCGGACCCACGAGGTCGCGGTACGCGCGGCGAAGGATCGGAGATATCTTACGGCCGTCCAAGAAGCGCTCGTAGGTATATGGTTCTTGCGACAGATTGTTCCCCTCCAGGAACATGTTCCTCGAAACGCTTTGCAAATAATTCTCAAAGATATCCTTTAGGGGTCCCAGGTCGGCCGACTTCAGCCGGTTCTGATGACGAGAGAACGCCTTCGGGTTGGCGAAATCGACGCTGCTGAAATGGACGAAGTGAACCGGAACGCCGTCGACGAGCAGCTGATTATCGCTGTTCGTAAGCCGGTGCTGGGCGATGTTCCAATACGCTAGATTGTATCCGGGGTGGCGCAATATTTTCGTCTTTTCAACGAAGCCCGGCGCCAGATCGACGAATTTCTGGTCCACGTGGTAGCCGTTGGCGAGGTCGAAAACACAATCCCTCTCCAGTCGCTTTCCCCACCAACCCAGAAATTGACGGGTCTCGGCAGTATTCCTGAGCGCGACGAAGCCGAGATTGTAAATTCCGGCGCGGATGATGTCCATTTCGGAAGGCCGAAGGTCGTCTTCGATCGGCGCGGATATGTGAGGCGTGAGCACAAGTTCGGTACCGTCGGAGAACGCGCGCTCGACGTGTTCGAGGGACTTCAAAAGCACGATGTCGGGATCGAGATAGACGGCGCTGCTTTGCCCCATGGCGGAGAAAAGAAACCGAAAGCAGTATGGTTTGACGGCGGTGTTCAATTCCGCGATCGTATAGATAAATTTCATGTAGTCGTAATTGGGTATGCCGATGTCGTCGACGTAGATGATTCGACATCCCGTCGATTCGTACGTTATGTAATCGCGTTTGCCGTCGACGACGAAAATGACGAAATGCGATGTTGCCTTCGCAGCCTGAATGAACTCGAAGAGGGTGCGGGCCTGCGGCAGGAAATTGCACGAACAGATCGTGAAAATCGGAAAGTTCAAATCAGCCCCGTGACGATGCATGTGAGCCGAGACCCTTGACGGCATTTCGGCGCGGCCAGATGTAGCAGCTGGGCGGCGCTCCCGAAAGGGGGATGCGAACGCAAGCGTGTTCGAGCCTCACACGGCGTCCGCCCTTGTCTCCACATTCGCGCTCCGCTCGGGCACGCCGAACTGCTTGCGGCACACCTCGGCGAGCGCCGCCACGCCGGCCCGGATGGTGTCGTGCGACGGGTGGGCGAAGCACAGCCGCATCCGGCTCTTCGCATAGGCCTTGTCGGTCGACCATTCGGGCCCCGGGTTGAGCGTGACGCCCGCCGCGAGCGCGGCTTGCGCGAGCTTCTGGGTGTCGACGACGTCCGGCAGCTTGACCCAAAGAAAGATGCCGCCCCTCGGGTCGTCGAACTCGGCCGCGGTTCCGAACTGCTCGGCGAGCGCTGCCATCAGGGTTTCCAGCTTGAGGCGCAGGCCGCGCGTGAGCTTCGGGACATGCGTGGCGAAATTCGCCGTGCAGAACTCCGCCAGCACCATCTGCTCGAGCGCGCCCGAGCCGGCGTCGGTCTTGAGCGATAGCATGCGGGCGAGCAGGTCCCAGTCGGCCACGATGTAGCCGACCCGCAGCGCCGGCGCGACCGACTTGGAGAACGACCCGATATGGATGACGCCGCCGCGCGTGCTCATGGCGTGCAGCGCGGGCGGCCGCCGGCCATCCCAGATCAGGTCGGCATAGCAGTCGTCCTCGAAAATCGGCACGCCGTACTGGTGCGACAGCCGCAACAGCTCGTGCCGGCGCGTTTCCCCCATGATGGTGCCGGTCGGGTTCTGCACGGTCGGGATCGTATAGATGTATTTGGGGCGGATGGCGCGGCGCCGGAGACCCTCCAGCGCCCCCGCGAGCGCATCCATGCGCAGACCCTCGTGGTCGAGCGGAATGCCCACCGGGTTGACGCCGAGCCGCACCAGGCGGGTGAGGGCGCCCTGATAGGTTTCCTGCTCGATGATGACGGTGTCGCCGCGCTCGAGCAGGATGCCGTTGACGAGGTCGAGCGCTTGCAGAGAGCCGGAGGTAACCAATATATTGTCGGCCGCGCACGCGATGCCGGCGTCGCGCCGGAGCTTTGCGACCAGGAACTCGCGCAGCGGCCGATAGCCGAGCGGACCGCTGTCGAGGCCGTAGGTGGCGAGCGTCCGGCCTTCGCGCCCGAGCACCGCGGCCGCGGCCGCCATCAGGGCCGCAACCGGCACAAGCTCGGGGTCGTTGTGCCCGCCGATGAAATTGTATTTGGGAAGTCCGGCGAACCGGGAGGCGGGCGCCGGCAGCCCGGCGGCCAGCAAGGGCGCGAAGTCGAACGACGTGGCGGTCATCATGTCTGCCCCGCGATGTGGCGATGGGACATTCTCACAGCGCCGCCTTGACGATGCGTCCCGTCGGCTCCACGAACCAGCGCTCGCTGGTGAGCGGCTTGCCGTTGAGCCGCGCCACCAGCCAGTCGGCGACCAGCACGGGCGGGAAGGGGCCCAGATTCGCCGCCGGCACATTGCCGACGGAGTGGCGGCTGTCGGCGTAGACCACCAGCTGGCGCGGACCCGTCATGGTGCGGATCATGCGCTCGGCATGTACGAGCGGGCTGAGTTCGTCGGCCTCGCCTGCCACAACCAGATACGGGCTGCGGATTTTTTCGACATGGCCTTCCCAGGTCAGCGTCTTGACGAACGCGTCGAATTTTTCTTCGTCGGTATGGTTCGACATCCACATGAAGCGCTTTTTGAAGGTCGGCGAGGCCTCCTCGAAGATCGTGTGGCATCCGGGTTCGAGACACGTGGAGGCGACCGCGGTGGCGGCGATGCGCGGCTCGTTCGCGGTCATGATGGTGCCGAAGAACGACCCGAAGCTGGTCCCGGTGACGCCGATCTTCTGCGCGTCGATTTCCGGGCGTTGCAGCAGCCAGTCCACCACCACCGGACCGGCGTCGACCCAGTTTTGCATCGACACGTAGACGCCGAGCAGCGGGCTTTCGTACTGACCCGGCCCGTCGATCGCCAGGACCGCGACGCCGCGCCCCATCCAGCGGTCGTTGGCGAGCGCCACGCTGGCCTCCTTGAAGGAGTCCATGCCCGGAATGGAAATGATCACCGGCACTTTTCCGCCGGTGTGGCCGGGCGGCAGGTGGAACCAGGCCGGAATCGATTTGCCTTTGAAAGGAATCGAGACCGCCTCGATCTTGTGGTCGGCGAGCCGCGCGTAATTGGCGAAGCACTCGCGCTTCTTGCGATGAAGGCTGAAATGCTTCTCGCCGGAATCATCGTAAGGCCACTCGGCGGCGCCGTAATGGATTGCCGCCATGTACCAATTGTCGCGCGCCGTCACCGGATTGCCGTCGGCCTCGGCGGCGCGCGCCTTGGCCTCGCGCCGCGTGGCGGTGCTCTCGAACGCCGGTCCGATATCGGCCATTTTCTGCACGCGCGCCCGGATGGCCGCGAAGTCGGCATTGGCTTCGGCCCCGCACGGCGCCGAAAGATAAAGCGAGCGCGGCTGGTCCCAGTCGATTCCATTGGCCCGGATGATATTGTCGAGCGCCCAGCGCTGTTGCGCGAATCGCTTGGTCATCGCGGCGCCGTCGGTCTCCGCCAAGGCGGCGCCCGGCGAGGTCGCCAGCGCCGCAGCTCCCGCTGCCGTAAGGGAACCGATGAAGCCACGACGGTCCATGACGTTATCTCCCGGGTTTTCATTGGTTTGCGGTCGGTCCCTCACCGATCGGTCGAGCCCGAATGTTAGTGCACGGCCGGCGCTCGCGCCAGCATGGCGAGCGAAGCGATTTGGGATCGCACGGGTGCTGGTTGCGGCGCACCCAACACCAAAGATTTACGTCTTTCTGGCACCCTCGCGGCCCACACGGTGCCGGGGGCCCGCATGAAGATGTCAGAATGGCGCGCCGCCAAGAACGCCCAATCGCTTGCGCGGCTGAACAAGGCGCTGCCCGAGATCTTTCCGGCGCCGGTGCTCACCCACGCCCTCAATCGGGCGTTCACGCCGCCGATGCCGCGGCTCGCCGTCGATTCCTATTGGCGCGCCCACCCGTTGCGTGCCGATCGCCTTGCCCGCGTGCTGGCGGCGCGCAGCGGTACGCCGCCGGGCTGGATCTGGCGATTGGGGTCGGGCTGCGCGAAGGAGCTTCCGGCGACGTTCCGGGTTCCGGCGGCGCCGTATCGCGAAAAAGCCTTCCACCGCGGCCCGGGTCATTGCTGCGTGTGCGGACAGCCGGTCTATGCGTTCGGCTGGCATGCCGACCTGTGGGAGCGCGGCCCGAACGCCAGGGCGCAATGGCACACCGCCTGCGTGGTGGCGTGGGAGCTTTGGAATACGCCAACCCATTACGTCCGGCTGCTGCGCCGCCTGCAGCGGCACCGCTGCGCCCAGACCGGCAAGCGGCTTTGGAAGACCGCCGAGGTCGACCATCGCGTGCCGCTTTTTCAGGTCTGGCGCGAACGCCGCGACACGCCCTGGCCGGATCTGCTGGGGTTTTGGGGCGCGCCCAACCTGCAGGTGATCAACCGCGACATTCACGCGCTCAAATGCGCCGGCGAGGCAACCTATCGCAGCCGGCGCGACGTGGACGCGGGCGCGCCCGACGACGGGCTCGAATTCGTAGGCCCGCGCGTCACTTTTTCTCGATCCCGGCCCGCTCGATCACGTTCGCCCACTTGGCGACATCCGAGTGGATCCTGGCCTGCAAGTCCGCCGTGGTCGAGCCGCGGGCCTCCATGCCGAAGCCCGCGATGGCGGACTTCACGTCGGGTGACGAGACGGCGACATTGACCGCCTTGTTGAGCAGCCCCACGATCTCCGCCGGCGTACCGGCCGGCGCCGCAGTCCCGTTCCAGCTGGTGACGTCGTAGCCCGCCAACCCGCCTTCGGCGACGGTCGGCACGTCCGGAATGTGCGGCGCCCGCACCGGCCCGGTGAATGCGACAGCCAAAATGGTGTGATCGTCCAAGGCGGGCCGGAGCCCGGCATCGTATTCGAACGCGACGTCGATATCGCCGCGCAAAAGCCCGGTGAGAAGCTCGGGCGTCGTCTTGTACGGCACCATCGTGACATCGATATGGGCGAGCGAGCGGAAGAGCTCCGCCGACAAATGTTGCGCGCTGCCCGGGTTGATGGTCCCGAAATTCAGCTTTCCCGGGTTCTGGCGCGCTGCGGCGAGAATGTCCTGCACCGATTTGAGCGACGAGCTCGGCTTGGTGGCGACCAGCAGGCCGTACGCCGCCGTGGTGGAAATCGGGATGAAATCCTTCTCGAGATCGTAGGGCAGATATTTGAACAGCGACTTGGCGATCGTGAGCCCGCCGCCGATCATGGAGAGCGTGTACCCGTCGGGCGGGGAGGTAGCCACGGCTTTCATGCCGGCCACGCCGCCACCGCCCGGCCGGTTGTCGATGATGAATTGCTGGCCGAGGCTCTCGCTCATTTTCCGCGCCGTGAGCCGCATGGTGACGTCGGCGATGCCGCCCGCGCCATACGGCACGACGATGCGCACCGGCCGCGACGGATAGTCGTCTGCCGCGCCGGGCGACGAGGCCGCCGCCGCAAGAAGGCATGCGGTCGCCCAAACAGGAATGTGTCGCGCGAAGCCGGTTATTCTGTCCATATGCTGCTTCTCCTCGGGACCGATGACGCCATTGTCCATTGGTCAGGCGGGCCAATGCTGTGGCCAAAGGACCGTGCGACGATCGGCGAGCCGCCTCATGCGATCAAAGCACGCGTCGTGTCGTCGAACAACTCGTCGACCGCCGGCGTGCGCGGAATGAGCCCTTGGCGTGCGCAATAATCGATGATCACCTCCAGGGCCGGGCGACAGGCTTCGACGCCGAAACGGAGCGGATCGAGCGCGGCGCCGTCGGTCGGAGATTTCGCCGCATGCTTGGAAGCCAACAGTAGCCGAAAGACCTCCTTGACGACGTCGGGCCGCGATTTCGAGATGTCCGTCGCGCACCACCACCATGTGATTGATCGGCACGCCGCCATGGCGTCTCGGCCCATTTGCGCGCGGCCGCGTCGGGATCGGGAATGAGGTGCTTGAGCCGCGGATCGGGCAGCTTGTCGCCGACGACGGCGGCGTCGAGCTCGCCGTCGAGCAGCATCTGGACCATGCTCCTTGCCGGCCGGCGCGCGCTCGACGATCGCCGGGTCGCGATATTCGGCGACATGCGGATCCTCGAACGTGACCCAGTCGCACCTTGTCGAGATCGACGCCGTAGTCGCTCGGCCAGGATGCCGCGCACCCAGGTGCCGGTCGTCACCGTGTAGGCGCGCACGCCGACGCGCTTGCCGGCGAGATCGGACGGCCGCAGCGTGCCGCGCTCGGCATTGTAGGCGATCGTGTGGTGCTGGCCGCGGCTGACCAGCACGGCCGGCAGCAGCACGTAGGGCTTGCCGTAGGCCTTGGCCTGCAGGTAGGTCACGATCGCGAGCTCGGCGACGTCGTATTTCGGCGTCGCGCACGAGCTGCTTGAACAGGTTGTTCGCGACCTTGACGTCGACGAAATCGAAGTCGACGAGGTCGGAATGAACCGCGCCGCTCTTCAGCGCCTTGGTGTTCGGATAGTTGCCCAGCATCGTGTGCAGGGTCGTCTTGTCGTGATGCGCGACATGCGTCATGCTCCGTCATTTGGCCGAGCGCCGGATACAGCGATCTGCGCGGTCTTGGCGAAGATCCAGTCCTGGTCGTGCTGCGGCAGGCAGGCGAGCGACGATCTTCGCCAGCGCCAGAAGCTCGGGACAGCGAGCCTTCCGACGACGGATAGTTCGAGCCCCAGGCGAGGCGCTGCGGCGCCGAAGGCGGAGACCAGCTTCGGAAAGAACGTTTCCGGCGTCGCCTTGCCGTTGCGCGACTTCGGTGAAGCTGCGCGGCGTCAGCTTGAGATAGATGTTCGGATAGCGCGCGAGCGCGAACAGGCTCTCGGCGGCGCGCGTAGGGCGGGCCGTCCTCCATGCACCGGCCGCGCCAGGTGATCGAGGATGATCCGCACCTTCGGGAAGCGCTCGACCATGCGTATCATCTGCGGAAACGCCTTCGGCGGACATCTGCAGGCAGACCGACAAGCCGAGCTCGCCGGCGCATTCCCAGGCCGGATAGGTCTTGGGATCGTCGAGCCACGACGCCTGGTCCGGCATGGTGCTGCCGATGGTGAACAGCCGCATGCCGGTGAGTCCGCGGCTGACCCAGTAGCGCATGCGCTCGGGCGCATCGGCGGCGAGCACGTCGACCGAGAACACGCCGGTGAAGCGGTCGGGATGCGCCGCGACCGCGTCGGCCACATAGGAATTGTCGTGGCCGTAGCAGGTCGAGGCCTGCACCATGCGCCGACTTGTGCGACGCCCGGCCTTGTCCATGGCGGCGATCATCTGCTCGGTCGAGACCGGCCGGGTGCGCGACCAGTCGGACTGGTGGCCGCCGAGCGGCGCCAGCGGATAGCGCTTGGTGTCGTTGGCGATGATGTGCGGATGGATATCAATCGATGGTTGCCATTGTGGCACTGCGGCTGTTGGCATGGACGTGGCTCGTTCGCAGAGGCCGGCGACACCGAGCATCACGCGCTTGCGTGCGGGTCGACGAACGCCTCGTCGAGCGGCATTCGTTGCGGGATCAGACCTTGCTGGAGGCCGTAGGTCAGCATGGCCTCGATGCTCGCGCAGGTTGGCCTCAAGGCCGTAGGGCAGGGGATCGCCGACCAGCGGCATCAGCCCGCGATATTTCTTGTCGTCCGCGGAACTCGCCTCGTCCGGCCTTGAGACGCTCGATGTAGGGCTTCTTCGCTTCGACGAAGGCATCGAACAGCGACGTCGCCGACCCACGGATGCTTCCACAGCACCTCGGTCCTGATCACGATCAGGCCGTGAATCGGATAGATCCCGGTCCGCCGGAACCAGTCGGCTTCGACCTTCGCGGCGTTCTCGAATCAGCTCGGGATAGGCCTGCGCGCTGGTCTGTCCGCCCTGTGCCCAGCCCGCCGGTCGGCGGGCCGGCCCGCGCCGATGCCGGCATTTCCGGTGAAGCCCGCCTGCAATTCGCCGCTCGCCATCATGCCGGCGAGCGACTTGCCGGCCGGCGCGTGGATCACGTTCGGCGGCAGCTTCAGCGTGGCGACATGCTCCTCGTCGTCGACCACCCAGGTGACCTTGGAGGAGTCGAGGCCGTATTCGTTGACGAAGATGCCGCGCGTCCACACGCCGGTCGTGACCGAATAGGCGCGAACGCCGACCTTCTTGCCTTCGAGGTCCTTCGGCGTCTTGATGCCGGAATCCGGGCGGCACCACGAAGCCGCCGTGATGGAAGCGGCGCATCACGAAAACCGGCAGCGCGACGAACGGAGCGCCGAGCGCGCGCGCGATCATGTAGGTGGTCGGCGCCATCTCGCAGACGTCGAACTCGACATCGCGCACCATCCGGCGGAACGCGCCGATGATCGGCACCACCTCGACGAAATCGGGGTCGACCCCTTTGATCGGCACGCTGCCGTTCTTGACCCCCTTGGTGTGCCCGTAGGTGCCGATCGCGATCTTGAGCCTTGGCTTGTCTGTCATTGTGTTCTCTTCGATGGGAATGCGCGGCGGCGCGGCCTCTATTGCTTTTCGATCCCGGCTTTGTCGATCACGGCCGCCCACTTTTCGATATCTGCTAGCATGCGGTCGCGCATTTCTTCCGGGGTGCTGCCGCGCGCATCCATGCCAAGCTTTTGTGCCTTGTCGCGAAGCCCCGGATCCGACAGCGCCACGTTGATGAGTTGATTGAGCACCGTCAGTACGTCGGCAGGCAAACCGGCCGATGTGGCCAAGCCATTCCAGCTCGTCACCACGTAGTCGGGGAATCCGCTCTCTTTCGCGGTCGGGACGTCGCGCAACAGAGGATTGCGTTCATCGCCCGACGTGGCGATGATCCTGACTTTGTTGTCGCTCAGCGATCCCTGAAAGCCCGCGAGGTAATCGAACCCGACATCGACATCGCGCCGCAGGATCGCGGTGAGAAGATCCGGCGTCGTCTTGTAGGGAATGATCGCGACGTCCAGGCCGCTCATCTGCTTGAACATATGGGCCGACAAGTTCTGCGTGCTGCCCGGATTGATGGCGCCGAAATTGAGTTTGCCGGGATTCTTCCGCGCCGCGGCGACCACGTCCTGCAGGGTCCGGTAGGGCGACTCCCCGTTGACGGCCAGCAGCATCTCGAACCTTGCCGTAATGGATACCAGGGTGAAGTCGGTGAGCGGATTGAAGGGGCGGGTCTTGAACAGCGACACGCCGATCGCCTGGCTGTTTCCCACCACCCCGAGCGTATATCCGTCCGCCGGCGAATTGATGACCGCCTTGGCGGACAGGAAACCGCCGGCGCCCGGGCGGTTCTCGATCACGAATTGCTGCTTGGTCGCCTCCCCGAGCTTTTGCGCCAGCAGCCGCATGGTGACGTCGGCCACGCCGCCTGGTCCAAAAGGGATGAAGATGCGTACGGGGTGATTGGGGTAGGTCGGATCGGCCCATGCGGGCCGGAGCGGCGTCATGGCAAGCATGGCTGCCGCGCCTGCGGCCATCGCGGCGACGTAAAGGCCGCGCCGTCGACGATCGTCGAAGTTCTGTGCGTGCGCCCGCATGTCGAACCTCCCTGGTCTCCGTCCGCCCTTTTTGCCGTCGATTATGGTTCAGGGGCTTTTTGGCGCTGTCCCGGCGTGGCGGCGCAATTCGTCTGGTCCACCGGAGGGCACCGGGGACTTCACCATCGCATGACGGGTGTGCCACGGCTCAATCGGAAGGCTGCCCTTAGCCATAAGTTTTTGCTAACTTGGCTCCCTTGAAAGTCCCCTAGGACTGCCAGCATTGATACGTCACGATCACCATTTTCCCTCCCTGCGCCAGCTTCGGGCGTTCGACGCGGTTGCGCGTCTCGAGAGCGTCAGCGGTGCGGCGAAAGAGCTGCATTTGTCGCAGCCCGCGGTGACGCAGGCCATTGCCAATCTCGAACGGCAGCTTGGGGTCGCGTTGTTGGAACGTCGCCGAACCGGATCCTATGTAACCGCGCTGGGCGCGGTCTTGCTGCCGCGCGTCCGGCGGCTGTTGGCGCATATTCAAGAGGCGCTGTGCGATCCGCTCGTGGGCGCGTCTTTCGCGGACCGCGAGACCGTCAAGTCCCTGGAGATCAAGATCACCGGCACGCATATCCGCAGCCTGATCGCGGTTGCGGACGGCGGTTCCTTCGAGCGCGCCGCGCGCAAGCTCGAGATCTCCCAGCCCTCGCTGCATCGCTCCGCGCGCGATCTCGAACGCGTAGTCCGACGCACCCTTTATCAAAGGACGGCGCGCGGCGTGGCGCCGACCCTGCAGGCATTGGAGCTCGCCCGCCGTCTCAAGGTCGCGTTGCGGGAAATCCAGTATGGCGTCGAGGAGATCCGGGCCGCGCAGGGGATTTTCACGTCACGCATCACGATCGGCAATATCGCCCATTCAGATGCGCACCTGCTCTCGGCCGCGCTCAACAGGCTTCTCGCACTCTACCCGGACGCCATCGTGCAGGTCTTGGGCGGGCGCTACGAGGCACTGCTCGATGACCTTCGCGGCGGAGACCTCGACTTTCTGTTCGGGGTGCTGCGGCGCCCCGGCTGGGCAACCGACGTCGACGAGGAGCTTCTCTTTTCCAATCCCTATGCGGTCGTGGTTCGGCGCGGGCATCCGTTGGCGCGTCTTCGCAAGGTCACGCCGCGCGATCTGGCGGTCTATGATTGGATTCTGCCGGCGCGCGGCGCCCCGCGGCGGGAAGCATTCGAACGTATTTTCGCCGGCTCGGCCTACTCGCCCAAGGTCACCATCGAGACCACGTCGGCGGCCATCTACCGGACCATTCTCGCCACCAGCGACCGCATAACCTTGTTGTCGCGGCTCGAAGCCCAGTTCGACAACAAGGCCGGAGGGCTGACCACGCTGCCGTTCGATTCCGCCGCGCTGGCGAGGAAGGAGGGGGTTGCAACCCGGGTCGATTGGGAACCGACGCGTATTCATCGCGAGTTCCTGGACCTGCTGCGCCAGCAGGCGCGCGACTTTCAGCGCTCGCGGCCGGCGGCGTAACGCGCTCGACTGTGCGGGAGCGGCGCTACGCGGACGTTACGTCGGCTTGACGGCGCCACGCGTGTCGCCCACAACGTTCGGGCATTCCGGAACGTTCGATGGAGCGGTCCAGTGGCGCCAAGTTGGTGGTTCGTTCGTCGGATGATGTGCCGGCCGATATTGGCGGCGCTGGTGGTCGTCGGCCTCTCGCCGTCCGCTGTCCCGGCGCAGGCCCCTTATCCGAACCACACGATAAGGATCGTGTCGGCGCTCGCTGCCGCTTCCGTATCCGACATATCGCTGCGTTTTCTCGGACAGAAGCTCTCCAGCCGGCTTCACGTTCCGGTCGTGATCGAAAATCAGCCCGGTACGGGAGGCGTCTCCGCCGCCCGCGCGGTCATGAGCTCGCAGGCGGACGGGTACACGCTTGCGCTCGGAGGCAACAACTGGGCGGTCAGCATCGGTCTTTTCAAAAATCTCCCGTTCGATCCGCGTACGGACCTGGCGCCGGTCGTCGGCATCAGCGAGTTTGCCTACCTGTTCGTCACCAGCCGGGCCTCCACGTATCATTCTCTTGCGCAGGTCATCACCGCCGCGCGGGCAAAGCCGAATTCGCTCACTTTCGGCACGTCGAGTGCCGGCACGACCAATCATCTCACGGCGCTTCTCTTCAAGTCGGTGCTCGGTCTCGACTTCGTGGTTGTTCCCTATAAGGGGGCGACCGATCTTTCGGTGGCTTTGATGCGCAACGACGTCGATGTCGTGGTGAACGCCTATGGGGGCCTTCGTCAGGGCATCGAGCAGGGACAAATCCAGGTTCTCGCCACCACGACCGCGGCCCGATTGCCGCAGCTTCCCGACGTTCCCACGGTCCAGGAATCCGGCGTGGCGGATTTCGACGTCTCGTCGTGGAATGCGCTCTACGCCCCGGTTGGAACGCCGCCGGAGGTCATGCGAACGATCGGCGAGGCCGTGACCGACATCCTGTCGGAACCCGAGATGCAGCAGCGTTTTCACGAGCTCGGCCTGCAGGTCAAGACGGCCCCCGCCGACCAGATGGCCCAGCGGATGCGCTTGGAAAGCGAGCGCTGGAGCCGGGTCATCGCGCAATCGGGAATCGAAAAGCAGTAGATCGTACCCAAGGAGGATAGATTGGCAGAGACCTTTCACTGGCCCGACGGCAAGCGCGTGGCCGTCGCGGTCACCGTGATGCTGGAGACCTGGTCGGAAGGCAAGGCCCCGCCGTACTCGGTGCAGGCCAGCCCGCCCAAAGCCGGCGTCGTGGACCTGGCGGGGATCGCCTGGGGGAGCTACGGCGGCAAGATCGGCGTTTATCGCCTCATCAATCTGCTCAAGACGCACAAAATTCGCGGCACATTCTGCATCAGCGGGCGATGCGCCGAGATCTTTCCCGATGCGGTGGCGCAAATCGTCCGCTCCGGCCACGACGTCGGGGGACATGCCTATCTTCAGGACCAGCTCCTGTCCGGCATGACGCCCGAGGAAGAGAAGGCGACGATCGCGCGCTGCCTGGACCTGCTCGAAAAGACGTCAGGCATGCGGCCGGAAGGTTGGATCAGTCCCAGCATGGCGTACTCGCCGCACACCCGCGACTTGCTCGCGGCGGCCGGGTTGCTCTGGCACGGCGATGCGCGGGATTCGGATCTGCCGAGCCTCCTCGACACCAGGAACGGCCCGATCGTGCACATTCCGGGCAGCGACTTCACCGACAACCGCGTGCTTCGCTCCAGCTCAATGGACCTCTGGGACGTATACAAGGCGACGTTCGACTACCTTTATTTCAACGAGCCCGGGGCTTACCTGCCGGTGTCGATGCACTGTCACAACGGCGGACGTCCGATGATCACGGCGATCTACCAGAAGATCTTCGCCTACATGGCGCAATATCCGGACGTCTGGTTTGCGTCGCACGGCGAGATCGCGCGGTGGGTCAAGAAAAACAAACTGGAGGCCGATCCGCGCCGGCTCCTGAGAGCGTAACATCAGGAGCCGCGATGAGGGCCTTTTGCTTTCGCGCCGCCGCTGCGAACCGCGCCCTGTGAAAGGCATTCCACAAGCTGCAGCAGCGCCGCGCGAGTCCCCTCATTGCCGATCTTTTCAAATCCCTGCAGCAGGCGCAGCGAGTGCGGCTTGGAGAGAAGAAAGCGCGGGGATTGTTCGGACGTGGTGTCGGTCGCGGTCGGGGCGCCGTCGAAGAGCGACGGAAGCGACACGCCCAACACGTTGGCGATCTGGTTGAGCCGGCTGGCGCCGACCCGGTTCGCGCCCTTCTCGTATTTTTGCACTTGTTGGAATGTCACGCCGATCTGCTGACCGAGCTCGCCTTGCGACAGCCCTTTTTGCAGCCTGCAGATACGGATATTTTGCCCGACCAGGACGTCGACCGGCATGGGGTTTCTGGTAGCCACGTGATTTCCTCTCGATAAATAGGCGGCCATTTTCGGCGCTGATGATGGAAGTGGGTATCAACCTCGATCGATCTCAACCGCTGGGACGAGCATCCGTCGCTCCGTCGGCACCGAGCATAACGTTCATGCGGCCCCCCCATTTGATTTAACGCCGGCTCGGCGAGCGACGCCAAGGGCGATTTGAGATGATCGTATAACAACCTCACCAACGAAGCCAAGCTCAGGGCGTTACATGTTAGCCCAGGCGAAAGCGGTTTGGCGGGCATTTCGTCAGCGCAATCGCGGCTTGACCTGCGGGTTGGCCAGGCGCATCGCGCGGCCCTGCTCGAACGCCACGATCTGCTCGAGCGCTTCCGAGAAATAGAGCTCGAAATTGTCCCATTCGGCCCAGCCCAAATGCGGGGTGCACAGCACATTGGGCAGGGCGAGCAGCGGATGGTCGCCCTTGGTGATCGGCTCCTTCTCGTAGACGTCGACCGCCGCATAGCCGGGCCGGCCCGCGCGCAATGCGGCGAGCAGTGCGCCGGGCGCGATCAGCTCGGCCCGCGACGTATTGACGATCAGCGCGGTCGGCTTCATGCGGGCCAGGTCCTGCGGCCCGACGATCCCGCGCGTTTCCGCGGTCAGCCGCACGTGCAACGACAAAACGTCCGACGTCTCGAACAGCTCCGCCTTGCTGCCGGCGACGCCGTAGCCGGCGGTGCGCGCCTTTTCGGCGGTCATGTCGCGCCCGAGCGTGAGGATCTTCATGCCCATCCCGCGGCCGGCCTCGGCGACGAGGCTGCCGATCGCCCCGAGGCCGAAGATGCCGAGCGTACTGCCGCGCAGGCGATGCGACAGCGTGCACGGCCACTCGCCCCGCTTCATGCGCTCGGCCTCGCGCGCGATGTTGCGCCGCGCCGCCAACATGAGGGCGATGGTGAGCTCGGCGGGCGCCGTCGCCGAGTTGCTCTTGCCGGTGGAGACCGGGATCCCGAGCTCGGTGCAGGCCGCGAAGTCGATGGTCGAGGCCGAGCGGCCGACCAGCGCAAGCAGGCGGAGTTTCGGCAGCCGCTCGAGCAGGGCGCGCGAGAATTCCACCCGCTCCCGGATGGCGACGACGACCTCGGCATCGCGCAGCCGCTCGACCAGCTGCTCGAACGAGGTGGCGGGCTCGCGGTAGCGCGTCACGTCGTGGTGGCGGATCAGGTCGAAACAGGCGAGCTGGTCGACCATGTCCTGGTAGTCGTCCGGGATGACGATTTTCATGCTGAAGAGTCCTGGCGTGACGGCGATGGCGGTGGCTTGGTGGGTTCGACGCCTGATACCATTTCGACCCCGGTTGGGCTATGCTCGGCGACCGAGGGCTATAGCATGAAAACCGCAATATCGGGGTGGATGGCGATCCTGGGGTTCGCGGTCTGCAACCAAGCCCCCGCCATAGGACAGACCGCCATGCTCCCGGCTCCCGGACTTTCATCATCTGCACCTCAACTCGGTCGATCCCGACGCCGCGATCGACTTCTATACCAGGCAATTTCCGAGCACCGCGAAGACGCAGTGGGGCGGCTTCCCGGCGCTGAGGTCGCCCAACAACGTCCTGGTGCTGTTCAGCAAGGTCGCCACGCCGCCCGCCACGGCGCCGCAGAGCGCGATCTGGCATTTCGGCTGGCACGTCACCGACGTGCGAAAGAACCGCGACACCTACAAGGAGCGACCGGACGTGACGCTGCTGCCGCTCTACACGTCCGAGGACGGCGGCTCGGTGCTGATCAGCACCGACACCTGGCCGGGGCGCGACGGCGTGCTCGGACTCACCAAGGCGCAGATCGCCGACGCCAGGCAGAGCGGCGTCGAGCCGACCCGCAAGGGCGGCTTCGCCTATATGCGGGGGCCCGACCACGCCATCGTGGAATACATGGGGGACTTTCCGGCCGAGCGCATGAACCACGTGCACTTCTTCCACGAGCAGCCGTTCTGCGCGCAGCTCTGGTACCGGAAGCACCTCAACGCATCCGTGCTGCCGGGACGGGCGGGCACGGCGCGCACCGAGTCCGACTGCCGGGTCGCGCGCAGTCCCGATCCGACCTGGCCGGCGCTCGAAGCCGAGGGGCTCACCCGCGTGCCGTCCGCCGCCGTCATGTTCGGCGACGTGGCGTTCCCCTCCTACATGCGCCAGGGCGATGCGCCGCTCGCCGCGACACGCGGGCAGCTCTACGATCACGTCGCGCTCAGCGTCACCGACCTCGATGCCTGGGTCGCCAAGCTGGCGGCCGAGGGCGTGACGTTCCTCGAGCAGCCCTACCGGCTGGGCGACACCCGCGCCGTCATGATCGAAGGTCCGAGCCGCGAGGCGATCGAGCTGGTGGAAACGAAATAGCGCCCGTTCGGTCCGGCGACGCTCAAAACACGATGACGCCGCGCAGGTTCAGGCCGGCCTCCAGGTCGGCGTAGCCGCGGTTGACCTCGTCGAGCCCATAGGTGCGGGTGATGAGCTCCTTGAGCTTGAGCTCGCCGCGCCGGTAGAGGCCGAGCAATTCCGGAATTTGCAGCCGCGGGCTGGCAAACCCGTAGACGGCGCCCATGATCGCCTTCTGGGTGACGAACAGCTCGAGCGGCGGGATCTTGATCTCCGTCACGGTGTCGGGCGTGAGCGCCGTCACCACGACGTTGCCGGCCTTGGCGGTGGCGCGAAACGCCGGCAGCAGCGTCGCGGGCGGATCGATGCACACGAACGCATGGTTCACCCCGACCCCGTCGGTCAATTCCAGCACCGCGCGGGTGAGCGCCTCGCCCTCGGCCTTGACGCCGTGGGTGGCGCCGAAATCGCGTGCCCAGTCGAGCTTGGCCTGCACGATGTCGGCCGCAATGATGGTCGAGGCCCCGCACAGCCGCGCGCCCTGCACGACGTTCATGCCGTCGCCGCCGCAGCCGACCACGAGCACGCTGTCGCCCGGCTTGACCCTGGCGCGGTGGCGCGCGGCGCCGACGCCCGCCGGCACCCCGCAGGCGACGAGCCCGGCGAGGTCGAGCGGAATATCGCGCTCGATCACGACGACCGAAGCCTGGTCGACCACCGTGCGCTCGCAGAACGCGCCGATCATGCAGAAGGCGCCGACGTTCTCGCCGGCGCCGTCGCGCCGCCGGTAGGTGCCGTCGAGCTGCGGCCCCTGGGTGATGCGCGGACCCTCGGCGCACAGATGATGGAGGTTCTGCCGGCACCAGCGGCAGCGGCCGCAGGCCGGAATGAAGGTGAGCACCACGTGATCGCCGATCGCGATGCCCGACACCTCGGGGCCGGCCGCCTCGACGACGCCGGCGGCCTCATGGCCGAGCACCATCGGCCGCATGGCGACGCGTCGCTCGCCCCGCATCACATGATAGTCGGTGCGGCACAGCCCGACGGCGGCAACGCGCACCTGCACCTCGGTCGGGCCGGGCGGATCGATCTCGATAGGCTCGATCGTCAGCGGCGCGCCGGGAGCGCGAAACAGGGCCGCGGTCGCGCGCATGTATAATGTGCCTCCGGGGCGACCAGCCTCACGCCGCCATCAGGCGCCCGAGCCGCGGCATCGGGGCGACCGGTCCGAGCTTCGAACCGAGGCGCTTGACACATCCCCACAGCACCGCCTGGTTGCTGTTCACCACCGGCTTGCCGAGCGCGAGCTCGATGTCCTCGATCGCCTCGATCTGGGTGGTGTTGGTGCAGCTCAGGAAAATGCCGTCGGCGTCGTCGCGCGTGTGCGTGCGGGCGAGCTCGAGCCAGCGCTGCGGCGTGATCGCCGCATACTCGTGGCCGTTGAGCTTGAGCGCGACGTCGGCCACCACCGCGACGCCGTTTTCCTGCAGAAAGCGCACGATCACCTCGTTGCTCAGGTACGGGCTCAGCAGCACGACGGATTTCATGCCCAGTGCGCGCAGCGCCTCGGCCACCAGCGCGCTGGTCGCGACGGTCTCGATGCCGGTCGCGTCGCGCACGATGTCGATCAGCGTGCGTTCGCCGGCGCGCCCCTCGCGCATCGACGAGTCGGTGCAGTGATAGACGATGAGGTCCGGCCCGCTGTCGGCGAGCGCCGCCGCCGAGCGCGCGATCTCGTCCTTCATCTCGATCGCCGGCTTGCGCCACTGACCGGTGATGCGCGCGCGCGCCACGTGGATGGCGAGGCCGGGCGGCGCGAAATGATTGAACTGCGGCTCGCTCATGCGATTGACCGACGGAATGATGAGCCCGACGCGGGCGCGCGGCGCGACGAGGCGGCGGTGGTCCTGCGGCTTGGTGTCGACGATGGCGTCCATGGTGGTCTCCTGTCATTCCGCGGACTCAGCCTACCTCCCCCGCCTGCGGGGGAGGGCGGGGAGGGGGCGCCGCTTGCGCATGCGCGTGTGGCTTCCCCCTCCCGCCCTCCCCCGCAAGCGGGGGAGGGAACAAGTCACTGCACCCTCAGCCCCGCATCCCTGGCGAGCGGTCCCCAATAGGCCAGCTCGTCGGCCAGAAACCTGTTCACGCCGGCCACGTCGAGGTCCATGGACATCAGGGCCTGCTGGTCGAAGTAACGCCGCACGCGCGGCGAGACCACGATACGGCGGACCTCGCGGTTGAGCGACTCGACGATGTCGGGAGGCAGGCCCTTGGGCGCCGTGAGCCAGAACCAGGTGCTGCCGCGCATGTCGGGATAGCCGAGCTCGGTGAAGGTCGGGACGTCCCGGAACGCCGGATTGCGCTCGGTCGAGGTGAGCGCGATCCCCACCAGCGCGCCGGAGCGCAGATGCTCGCCGACGGTCAGCACCGTGGTGAGCGCGAGCGGGACATGGTTGCCGAGCACGTCGGTGACGGTGCCGCCGGGCGAGGGGATGTGCTGGATGTCGATCTTGGCGATGCGGTTGAGCTTGAGCAGCAGCAGATGGCCGAGCGAGCCGGGGCCGGGCGACGCGGAGGCGAGCGGCCGTGTGCGGGCGAGAGCGAGCAGCTGGTCGAGCGTGCGCGCCCCGAGCGCCGCATTGGCGGCGAGCGCATAGGTGTCGCCGGCGATCATCGCGATATGGGTGAAATCGCGCACCGGGTCGTAGCCGATATTGGGGTTGATCACCGGCCCGGTGATGTGCGGCCCGGAGCCGCCGACCAGCAACGTGTAGCCGTCGGGCTCGGCGCGCGCCACCATGGTCGAGCCGATGCTGCCGCTGTTGCCCGGCCGGTTCTCCACGTAGAACTGCTGCTTGAACGCCAACGACAGCTCGGCCGCCAGCAGGCGGCCCAAAATGTCCGCGCTGCCGCCCGCCCCGAACGCCACCACGACCCGCACCGGCTTCGACGGCCAGTCGTCGGCCCGTGCGGCGGGAGAGGCCAGCGTGAGAATGAGAGCGACGAATGCAGCGGCAGTCTTCAGGGCGTGCAAGGAATCCTCCGCGACCCGACCGACGGGGATGATTTGCGCCGCGATCACGATAGCGGCGAGGCAATGGCGGGTGGCAATGGTGCGCGGGGCTCTGCCGATTGCGCGGCGCACCTCTCCCCGCCGGCGGGGAGAGGCCGGGGTCTGAGCGCAGCGAGGACACCGGGTGAGGGGGCGTCTCCGCGAGTCTGTGCCTGTGGCCGCCCCTCACCCCGACCCTCTCCCGCAAAAGCGGGAGAGGGGGCTCGCCGAGTTCGTGGCGGGCGCCGTCATTGTAGGCGCCCGCTCACTTCACTATCCTGCGGCGCACACGGATGGGGCGATCGAAAACCATGGCGGCAACAACGGCGGAGCACGGCCTGCGGCTGTTCGGCCGCGACATCAAGCTCGAAGGCGTCTATGC
The DNA here is from genome assembly GCA_963791155.1 of uncultured Pseudomonadota bacterium. GTDB lineage: Bacteria > Pseudomonadota > Alphaproteobacteria > Rhizobiales > Xanthobacteraceae > JAVDCA01. Next base: position 83,654 of record CAWBRI010000010.1, on the reverse strand, counting down.
GCTGGTCGGCCTCGCGGTCATCTGGCAGATCGTGTCGCTGTTCGTGCCGGATTATCTGTTTCCGTCGGTGCCGCAGATCGCGACGCGCTTCGTCGAGATATTTTCTTCCTGGCAGACCGCCTATAACGCGGTCGCCACGGGCGCGCGCATTCTCGCCGGGCTCGCGGGCGCCTTCGTGTTCGGCAGCGTGCTCGCGGTCTTCATGGCGCGATCCGAGCGGTTCGAGCGCTATTGCTATCCGCTTCTCAACTTCAACCAGGGCATCCCGGCGCTGTCCTGGGTGGTGATCTCGATCATCTGGTTTCGCGGTACCGAATTCCGCATCTTTTTCATCATGGTGATGACCACGCTGCCGGCCTTCGCGTTCCAGCTGCTCGATTCCTACCGCTCGATGTCCAAGGACCTGTTCGAGATGACGCTGGCGTTCCGGCCGACGCGCTACGATCTTTTTCGCACCCTGATCTGGCCGACCGTGCTGCCGGGGATCTTCACCGCCTGGAAGGTCAATCTCGGCAACGCGTCGCGCGTCGTGGTGGTGGCGGAGCTGGTAGGCGCGACCGGCGGGGTCGGATACCAATTGCTGCAGCAGCAGCAGATCTTCGACATGGCGGGCGCGATCGCCTGGACCATCGTGCTGGTGGTGTTCGTGCTCGCCGTGCAGGGCATTATCAGCGCGGTCGAAGGCCGCGCCCTGAGCTACCGGGCGGCGGCGGAGCGCACGCTGTGAGCGAGCAGCCCGAGATCGTTTTCGAGCGCGTCAGCAAGTCGTTCACGCGGCCCGACGGCGAGCCGTTCGAGGCGGTGCGAAACCTGAGCTTCTCGATCGCGCGCGGCGAGCTGGTGGCGATCCTCGGCAAGACCGGCTGCGGCAAGTCGACCACCTTCAATCTGATCGCCGGCCTGCTGCGTCCCTCGGAGGGGCGCGTCCTGGTCGAGGGGCACGATCCGTTCGTCGAATTCGACTGGTTCCGCGGCAAGGTCGGCATCGTGTTCCAGAACGACCGGCTTGATGCCGTGGCGCAGCGCGATCGAGAACGTCGCGCTCGGGCTCGAGCTCAACAAGGTCGCGCGCCACGATCGCCTCGCGGTCGCGGCGGCCTGGCTCGGCAAGCTCGGCCTTGCCGGACACGAGCACGACTTTCCGCATGCGCTCTCGGGCGGCATGCGCCAGCGCGTCTCGATCGCGCGCGCCTTCGCGGGCAAGCCCGACATTCTGCTATGCGACGAGCCGTTCAGCGCGCTCGACGAGCACACCGGCAATGCGCTGCGCGACGAGTTCCGCGAGCTCCTGCGCGAGACCGGCGCGACCGGGATTTTCATCACGCACTCGATAGAGGAGGCGCTCCGCCTCGGCGGGCGCCTGATCGTGTTCGAGCGCCCGGCCCGCATCGCCTACGAGGCGCACTCGCTCGCCGGCTTGAGCGATGCCGAGCGCGAGGCCGTGCGGATCGGCATTCGGCAAGTGCTGGCGGCGGACGCGGCGGCGTGAGGCATGCTTATCGACTCTTGCGTTCCCTCCCCCACGAACCCCGGGCTTGCCCGGGTTTCGCATCAATAGTGCGCAAGTCGGGCAAGCCCGACTTGCGGCGGGGGAGGGACACGGAGGGAGGGTAGCCGCTTGCGCTTGCCATGGTGTCAGCCATATCTCCGAACGGCCTCGCCAACCGCCAGCCGTGTCCCCTAACGCAGCTTACTCGCGTCACACCTGTTCGATGAGCCGCACCCCTGTAAAACGACACGGGATCAGGAGATAGCAGGCACGAAAAACAGGGCCGCGGCTGAGAATCTACAGGCACTGGCCCTGTTTTTTCCTGCTAAAAGCAGGCGTCTGCAGGGAATCTGCAGGGACGCGTGGTGTCGCCGAACGCGTTTGGCACCGCTCTCGCCGGCCACTCACTCCAGCACTTCGACCCATCGCACTTTCTTGCGGCGTGAAAAAGCCCGGTCGCTGGTGAGCTTCCGGGCGCAATTCCAACTGTAGAATTTCTCCTACCACATTTTCGGAATTCGGCCAAGAATAATTCCTCAGAATGCTGTCAAGAGTCTTGTTGGTGCGGTCCATCGCTGGCTACGCGCGCGCTGTAGCCAGGCGCTGCGGCAAACTCCATCAACGATGAACACGCTTCGCAAAAACGGATTCGACCTTGACGGGCTAAAGCACATAAATCCCGTCAAAAGTCATAATAGCGCGGGATCGGCCCAATCTGCGGCGTGGCGCGGTCCGACAGATCGAACATCACCTCGTCGACATAGCACCATCCCCAGCCCTCGGGCGGATCATAGCCCTCGATGATCGGGTGGCCGGTGGCGTGGAAATGCTTCGTGGCGTGCCGGTTCGGCGAGTTGTCGCAGCAGCCGACATGCCCGCAGGCTCGGCACAGGCGCAGGTGAACCCAGCGCGACCCGCTCTTGAGACATTCCTCGCAGCCGCGCGCGCTCGGCTTGACGGTCCGGATGGTTTTCAGGTGGCTGCAAGTCGCGGTCATCGGGGGCCTCGGCGACGCCCGAGAGGTCGCCTCAGCCTTTGACGTCGGTCTCGGGCCGATCATTGCCGGCCGACAGCTCCTCGTGCCAATGACCGTCCTTGTCTTCGTACGAGATGCTGGTCGTGTCTCCCGGAACGATCTGTTCCTTCATGACGCGCTCCGCCGCTTGGCGGGCCTGGTCGTGCGACGGGAAAGGCTCGGAGAACACCCCGTCGACCCGGTAGGCCCAGCCGCCGTCATGCTCGACGATCTCGTAGGTGACTTTGGTCATTGTTCGCTCCTGAAACGGTTGGCGTCCTCGCCGTTGCCTAGCCGCCGGTCTTGCTCGCGGGACCTTCATGGCCGTCGGCTCGTGCATATGAGTGTACGCCTCCGTGTGGCACCGGTCTCTCTTATTTTCGCAATGATGGCCGGTTTGGAGTCGGGGCCGGCCGCAAAAAGCATGCGCGTCGCTTCGCAGCCTCTTGCATCGCATGCTTTAATCGCTTGTGCTTACACCATCGGAATCGTTCTCGAAGGATAAGGCATGACGCCGTTGACGGCGATCGGCGCGCGTGCCCATGGCGGCGTCGAGAAAGGTCGTCGGATGCTTGATCGGCTCAAGAGCTGGGCGAGATCGGTCAAACGTGATGCCCATGCGCTTTATCTCGTGGCGCGAGACCCGCGTGTTCCCTGGTTTGTAAAAGCGCCCGCGCTTGCGGAAGCGGCCTACGCCGCTTCGCCCATCGACCTCATTCCCGACTTCATCCCGGTCATCGGATATGTGGATGACGTGATCATCGTCCCATTGGGGTTGGTTCTCGTCATCCGTCTCATTCCACCTGAGATCATGGAACAGCGCCGCGAACTCGCCGCCGCGGTCCAGGACCGCCCTGGCAGCAAAGCGGCAGCTGCCGTCATCATCGCCGTCTGGATGTTGGCAATCGCGGTTGCGGCTTGGTTGCTCCATCGCTGGATGACAAATTAGCGGGCCGGTCGACCGCGCGGTGCTTGGGCGTGCAGGGCAGCCGACGTGTTATGATGTCGGATAGATGGAGAAGAACTTTCGTGGCCAGCCCGAAACGGTGGGACGACCCGAGGATAGGGTCGATGGGGAGACGGGCGGTGCCCTCAGGCAATCATCCGCGTGCAAGTGCAGCCGCGGTTGCGGCGACGATCGGCGTGACCACGCTGGCGTTCGCTCCGGCCTTGGCTCAGGACCTCGTCGTCTTGCCGCCCGTCGAAGTCGTCGGCATTGCGCCGTTGCCGGGGGCCGACATCGATCGCAGCAAGATCCCATCGAACGTCCAGACGCTCGATTTGTCCGATTTTGATCACGCCAAATCTCCCGACCTGACGAGTGCGATGACGAGGGGGTTGCCGGGCGTGGGGCTCGGCGACCAGACCGGCAATCCGTTCCAATCCGACATCAATTTCCGCGGGTTTACGGTCTCGCCGGTGACCGGCACGCCCCAGGGTCTTGCCGTCTACCAGAACGGGACGCGCATCAACGAAGCGTTCGGCGATACGCTCAATTGGGACTTCATCCCCGAAATGGCCATCCGGCGCATGACGCTCGCCCCCAACAATCCGGTCTATGGGCTCAACGCCCTGGGCGGTGCGATCACCATGGAGATGAAGAGCGGCTTCACCTATCGGGGCGTTGAGGGCGAGCTCCGTGGCGGCTCGTACGGCCGGGTCGGCGGATCGGCGCAGGCCGGCGTGCAGAACGGAAACCTGTCGGCCTATATCGCGACGGATGCCGTGAAGGACAACGGCTGGCGCGACTTCTCTTCGTCATCGCAACTGCGCAGGATGTATGTCGACCTCGGCGCGCGCGGCGAACAGACCGAATTTCACCTGAGCTTCACCGGCGCCGACAACAAGCTCGGCGGGGTCGCCGCAACTCCGGTCGAGATGCTCAATCGACGTTGGTCGAGTGTCTATACCTGGCCGCAGGAGACCCACAACCGGCTGGCCTTCCTGCAGGCGAGCGGGAGCTACCAGCCGAGCGATACGCTTTCGCTCCAGGCCGGCGCCTATTGGCGCGGTTTCTGGCAGAGCCATCTGGATGGAAACATCACCGACGCGCAACCTTGCGCGGTGCCCGGCCTGCTCTGCTTCAACGGCGGCACGACGGCGCTGCTCGATCTGGCCGGCAATCAGGTACCGGATATTTTCGGCCCCAATCTCGGCCAGATCGATCGCACATGGACCACCTCCAACAGCTTCGGGGGCTCGCTTCAGGCCGCCAGCACGGCGCAGCTTTTCGGCCACGACAACCATCTCGTGGTCGGAACGAGCATCGACCATGGGCTGGTGCAATTCACCGCCAACAGCGAACTCGGCACCATCGACCAGAATCTGTTCGTGACCGGAACCGGCGTTCTCATCCAGCAGCCGGCGAGCGACCTGGCGCCGGTCAGCCTGCACAGCGCCACCAGCTACACCGGCGTCTATGCGACCGACACGTTCGACATCACCTCTAGGCTGTCGTTGACGGCCGGCGCCCGGCTCAACATCGCCCATATCAGGCTCGACGATCAGTTTGGGACGGCGCTCAACGGCGACAACACTTATTCGCGCCTCAACCCGGTCGTCGGCCTGACATACAAGATCATGCGCGGCCTCACGGCCTATGGGGGCTATTCCGAGGCCAACCGTGCCCCGACGCCGCTGGAGCTCGGATGCGCCGACCCGGCGCATCCCTGCCTGATCGACGGATTCCTGATCGCCGATCCGCCGCTCAAGCAGGTGGTGGCGCACACCTACGAGGCGGGGCTGCGCGGCACTCTCGACGTCGGCGACAAGGGACTGCTGACTTGGAATTCAGGCGCCTATCGCACGGACAACGATGATGACATCATCGACATTCCGAGCCGGATCAGCGGCTTCGGCTTTTTCCAGAATGCCGCCAAGACCAGACGGCAGGGGGTCGAGGCCGCGGTGTCCTACAAGCAGGAGCGCTGGAAGGCCTATGCCAACTACACGTTCGTCGACGCCACATTCCAGACCGCGCTGATCGTCTCCTCGCCGTTCAATCCTGCGGCAGACGTCAATGGAAATATCTCCGTCGTGCCGGGGGACCGGATTCCGGCCATCCCTCGGCATCGCTTCAAGGCGGGCGCCGAGTATTCCATCACCGAGCCCTGGACGATCGGCGCGGACCTGAACCTCATCGGCAGCCAGTTTCTCATCGCCGACCAGTCCAATCAAAATCCGAAAGTGCCGGCCTATTGGGTCGTGAACCTGCACACCTCCTACAAGGTCACGAACAACGTGGAAGTCTTCGGTTTGCTGCAGAACTTGTTCAACCGGCACTACGACGTCGCCGGAACCTTCTTCGACACGCACGGAATTTCGTCCCTGAGTTTCAACGATCCGCGGACGTTCGTCCCCGGGATGCCGCTCACCGCCTATGCGGGCGTACGCGCCAAATTCTGAAGCGAGCCCCGATGACGGGAAGCGCGTTGCGCCCGGCCTTTCCCGGCGCCGCCGCGCAACCTCGAGGTAGCGCGCGTTGAGTGCCCTAATCTAGCTCGCTCGTTTGTGCCGCGCCGTGCGTCCGGTTTTCCTGGCGGGGCGCTGGCGCTTGGAGGCACGTCCCGTTTCGACGCTCCGGCGCAACGCATCCATGAGGTTGATGACCTTCGCCGGGGCGCGCTCGGTCGGTCGCTCGATCTTCTGTCCGTGCTGTTTCCTTTCCAGCAGCTCCTTGAGCGCATCCTCGTAGCGGTCGTCGAATTTTTCCGGCTGGAAATGCGCTTTCTTGGTCTCGACGATGTGCGTGGCGAGCTCGAGCATGTCCTTGGGGACTTTCTCGTCGGCCACGTCGTCGAAATAGTCCTCGTCCTTGCGGACCTCGTACGGAAAGCGCAGCGTGATGCCGACCAATCCCTTGCCGCGGGCTTCCAGCAGCATCACGTGCTCGCGCGACGTGAACACGACCTTTCCGAGCGCCACCATGCCTTCCTTGCGTATCGCCTCGCGGATGACCGCGAACGCCTGTTGGCCGACTTCTCCGTCCGGAACCACATAGTACGGATTGTTCAAATACAGGTCGTCGATTTCGTCCCTCGGCACGAACGTGTCGATGGCGATCATGCGTTTGCTTTCGATCGCGACCGCCTCGAGCTCTTCCGGATCCAGTTCGACGTACTCGCCCTTGCTGATTTCGTAGCCCTTGACGATCTGATCGGCCGGCACCTCGGCGCCGGTGGCGGCATCCACTTTCTGGTATCTGATCCGATGTCCGGTCTTTTTATTGAGCTGGTGAAAGCTGATCTTCTCGTGCTCCGACGTCGCCGGATAGATGGCGATCGGACACGAGACCAGCGACAGCTTCAAATAGCCCTTCCAATACGCACGCGGCGCCATGTGGTACTCCACGCCAAGACCACAAACTCAACGGCAATGCGGCCGGTCCGTTCCGCGCAAATCGCACGTCCGGGTGGAACGAAAACGCAACAAAGCGAATTCCTCCAGTTGTGCCAAAGACGAGAAGATGAAGAGCCAGACCGCTCCCGTTTGAAGCGATCTCGCTCGCGGAGGCCCCCATGAGCGCCGGCGTCGGCAAGACCGAAAAGAGGCTCTTTCACGCGACCATCCAGGTCACCCGTCTCGAGGAATGGTGCGTTGAGGCGGCGAGCCCCGAGGAAGCCCGCACCCTTCTGCAGAGCGGGGCCGGTCACCGGTGCCACCTCGGCGATCTTCTGCACATCGAGATCGACCGCATGCAGGACTGACGCGCGGGGCAGTCACGGCTACGCACTGGCCTGCCTCGGCGGCGGCGCGCGGGCCGGCGTTCAAGCCTTGCCGGTGACCTCGGATAATGGCAACGAAAGCACCTCGGCGCCCTTCTCATCCGTCACGCGAATTTCCCAGGCGTCGGGATCGCTCGCGTAGACGCGGTCTTGCAGCAATGTGGCGGCAAGTTGCTCGGCACGCTCCAGGGTCGCGGCATCGTCCCTCAGGGTCTCGGCTTTCAAGTCGAGCCACACGTCCTTGTCGACCACGTGAAAATGATAACGCGGCATTCTTGATTCGCCTCCATATGCGTGAGCGCGCCAAGATGCCCGCGTGTTCGCGCCGCAGTCGGTTTGAGCACGACCTCGCCGGGCTTCGGAAGCACGTCACAAGACATTGCATGCCTTCAAAGTCGGACGCGCTTAGAGGGAACGCAGGGGCGCGCCGGGTGTTCCATGGGTTGCGGCCTGCACGTTGGGCGGGAGCGCGCCCCCGCTGTCCTCCGGTGCGCGTGGGTGCCAAGGCTGGCCGCCCGCCTGAAGGGCGTTTAACCGGTCCTTAACCATCCGGCGTAACCATATTTTTTGCTCTTTCACGCATAACGCATGGAGATCGTGCGTCAGGGCCGGAAGGAAATCCGATCCGGACGCTCGCCGCGCGAACACTGACCCCCGATGTGGCGGGCATCGCGCGAACGAATTGGGGAACGGCGGCCCGGTCTGCGCGCGGCTTTTGTCCGCGACGCGGCCATGACGGGCCGAATGGGGACGGGCCGACACGACGTCCAGAAGGCACAGCGGGGGCAGAAGCTCATGAATGCGCAGACGAACCTGATCGACCAACTGAAGGACGCGCTCGACAATACGGATTACGGGCGGCGGGCCGAGATGTTGCGGCGCGTGACCGATCTTTTCGTGGCCGGGTCGGGCAACTTCGTCGGCGAGCAGATTTCGCTGTTCGACGAAGTGATGAGCCGTCTGGTCGAGGAGCTCGAGGTGTCCGCGCGCATGGCTTTCGGAGAGCGTCTGGCGAAGATCCCGGATGCGCCGCCGCGAGTGATCCGTGGGCTGGCGCTCGACGACGCGATCGAGGTGGCGGGGCCGGTTCTGTCGCATTCCGAGCGGCTCGACGACGGGACACTGGTCGAGGGCGCCAGGACCAAGAGTCAGAACCACCTTTTGGCGATCTCGCGCCGCAAGGTTCTCGCCGAACCGGTGACCGATGTGCTGGTCGAGCGCGGCGATCGCACGGTGGCGGTGAGCGTCGCCGAAAACACAGGCGCGCGATTTTCCGATTTCGGTTATTCGACGCTGGTCGAAAGGGCGCATGGCGACGGCGGTCTTGCTCTCACCGTCTGGGTGCGTCCCGAGATTCCGCGCCAGCACATGCTCGCGCTTTTCGAGCAGGCCTCGAAATCCGTGCGGCTGCAGTTCGAGGCGGCCGACCCTGCCAAGGCCGGGTTGTTGCGAAACGTCATCGCGCAGGCGTCGGATCGGATCCAGACGGAGATGCGGGAGCGCTCCCTCGCTCACGCGGAGGCGCGCGCCCTTGTGTTCTCATTGCAGCGCGCGGGCAAGCTGGACGAGGCGCAGTTGGCGGATTTTGCGCGCACCGGAGGGTTCGAGGAAACCGCGGTCGCGCTGTCGATCATGGCCGACCTGCCGGTCGGGCTGATCGAGCGTGCGCTCACCAGCCGGCGGACGGAGCAGATCCTGGTCATCGCCAAGGCGATCGACCTCCAATGGCAGACCGCCAAGGCGATCCTGTTGCTGCAAGCCGGCACCAAGGGCAGTTCCACGTCCGAGCTCGATCAGTGTTGCGAGACGTTTGCACGGCTGCAGCTGGACACGGCAAAGAAGGTGATCCACTTCTACCGGCTGCGCGAGCGGGCGCAGCGCCACTGACGGGGTCTGTGCGCCGTCCGACCGAGGGACGTCCGCCCGGCAGGCAGGAAGCCTCTTGCGTGCCGGTCCGCGAAGCAGTTTCCCGTTGAGCCCGTGCCGCGGCTGGCCGGTCGGCCGTCCCATCCATTTCAGGCCGCTCTCGAGGTTGCTACAATTCACGTCTGATCGGTTATCGTTTCGGAGGAGGACCTCGCTTGGGTCGACATGCTCGCATGCGCATTGCCGTGGTGGGTGGAGGCCCTGCGGGGCTTTATTTCTCTTACCTTTGGAAAAAACGCCACCCGCAATCGGAAGTCGCGCTGTACGAACAGAACCCTCCTGACGCGACATGGGGTTTTGGCGTCGTGTTTTCCGAGCGTGCGCTCGAATTTCTGCGCGCCGATGATCCCGACACGGCCGACTTCTTTGCGCCCCACATGGAAACCTGGCGGAATATGACGCTGGATCTCAAAGGCGAGAGGGTCGTGCTCGACGGTGTCGGATTTTCGGCGATCGGCCGACTCAAGCTTCTTCAACTGCTTCAGCATCGGGCCCGCTCCGTCGGTGTGCAAACGGCGTTCGGCAAGCCTGTCGAAATCTCTCGCAGAGTTAGGGGAGGTTGACCTCATCGTCGGCGCCGATGGCCTGAACTCCGTCGTGCGCCGGGCCTTCGAAGGCGATTTCAAAACCTCGCTGAGCTACTGCGACAACAAGTTTGCCTGGTATGGGACGACCAAGGCTTTCGAGACATTGAGCCAAACATTCATCGAGACCGATATGGGCACGTTCAACGCCCACCATTATCGGTACCGGCCGAATTCGAGCACGTTCCTGGTCGAATGCGATCGGAAGACCTGGGAGCGCTATGGTTTTGCCGGCAAGACCATCGAGGAGTCGAAGGCGGTATGCGAAAAAGTGTTCGCCCGCGCGCTCGACGGGCACCCGCTTATTTCCAACAAATCGGTCTGGCGCAATTTCCCATGGCTGTGGAACGAACGTTGGCACGTCCGCAACACGGTCCTGGTCGGTGATGCCCTGCATACCGCGCATTTCTCCATCGGCTCGGGCACGCGGCTGGCCATGGAAGACGTCATTTCTCTGATCAAGGCATTAGAGGCGGAAGACGACATCGAGCGGGGCCTTGCTCGTTACGACGCCGAGCGACGTCCGATCGTGAAAACGCTGGTGGAAGCGGCGAGGACCAGCGCCCAGTGGTACGAGCATTTTCCCGAACATATGCGGCTCGCGCCCGTTGATTTCGCCTACAGCTATATCACTCGCTCGGGCCGGATCGACCACGCCCGCCTGCGCGCAATGTCGCCGCTCTTCATGGAGCGCTATGACGCTGCACACCCGTCTTCCGCGGTACGACTGTCGGAGGTCCGGCGATGACGGAGCCGACGGCCGCGCGCCGAATTGACGATGCAGTGCCGCCCGATGGTGCGGCTGCGCGGGAAATCCATTTCAAAATACCCGAGCGCTACAATGCGAGTAATGTTCTTTTTCGCAACCTTGCGGACGGCCGAGGCGAGCAACCGATGTCGGTTTCGGGTCGATAGGGCGATTTGAGGCCGGCAACCTTCATTGCGGCTCGATATCCAAATCCTTGGCCAAAGCCCGCCAATTGGCTTGCTCCTGACGGATGAATTCGGCGGTGCTTTCGGGCGTCCCGGCGCCCTCGGTCGCGAGCCCGAAGTCCAGCAGCCGCTGGCTGGACTTCCGGCCCCTTCAGATACGCGCCGATATCCCGATTGAGCCGTTGCACGACCTCGGGCGGCGTGCCGGCCGGCGCGACCACCGCGAACCAGCCATTCATCACCACGCCCGGCACGCTCTCGCTGACGGACGGCAGGTCGGGCAGGCTCGGGAAACGTGTCGCCGAGGTGACGGCGATCGCGCCGGACCTTGCCCGCATCGACGACCGATCGCGCCGCCGCGATCGAGCTCATCATGACCTGCGTCGTACCGCTCGCGATGTCCTGTGTCATCTGCGCGGCGGTGCGATAGGGCACTTCGATGAGGCCCAGGTCGGTGCGTTTGTTGAGCAGCTTGGCGGCGAAAGCCGCGGCGCCCGCCGTCGTGTCGAAGGCCATCGAGAGCTTGCCGTGGTTGGCCTTCGCGTAGGCGATGAACTCCGGCAGCGACCTGACCGGCAGTTCGGCGTTCACCGACAGCATTTGCGGTCCGAGGCTGCAGACCATCGCGACGGGCGCGAAGTCGCGCGTCGGATCATAGGGGAGCTGCTTGAAGGAGACGAGATTGATGGCAAGTCCCGACGTATTGGTGAACAGCAGCGTGTAGCCGTCGGGCGCAGCGCGCGCGACCGCCTGATGCGCGAGGATGCCCGAGGCGCCCGGCATGTTCTCGACCACCATGCGGCTGGCCGAGCGCCTTCGACACGCCGTCGGCCAGAAGCCGCGCCATCACGTCGGTGGCGGCGCCGGGTCCGGTCGGAACGATCAGTCGCACCGGTCGCGTGGGCCACGTTTGTGCATTGGCTTCGACGGCGGACGCGAGGAGGACGCCACAAAGCAGCGCGCGCACGAAAAGCTTCATCGTATGACCCGGCAGATTATCGCGTTGACCGATAGTCCGTCGGCGAGCATAGAGGTAGGAGAACAGGAAGGATACAAGCGTGGCTGACGACTTGTTGTTGGTGGGCAGCATCCCGCTCGACACACCGAAAGATGTGTTCGAGACTTTCGGCGCCCCGCTTGGAAAGTATCTGTTTGCGATGCCCGACGGCGAGGTCGGTCCGCGCCGGCACTGGATCAGCCGCGTGCATTATCAGGTGCTGGCCGGCGCATCCGGAGCTCGACGTGGTGCAGCAGCCGGCGCCGGACGAAAACGGCGTCGAACGGCAGTCCCCGCGCAATGCGGCCGACGCCTGGTGGTTCAAGGTCAAGGACGGCGTCAAGCAGGTCCGCTTCGGTGATCCCGGCTGGCGGCTCGGTTACGCGCGCGACGCCCTGAACTCGTATTTCGTGTTCCAGACCATGAAGGAGAAGGGCGTACTGCCTGCGCATCTGCGCTTTCAGGTATCGGTGCCGATGGTCAACAGCGTACTGCCGCCGCGCATATTCCCCGACCAGAACGATCTCGCCAAGATCCGGCCGGGCTATGAGGCCGCCATTCGGGCCGAGCTGGCCACCATCATCGAGAAAATTCCGGCGAACGAGCTTGCGATCCAGTGGGATTGCTCGACCGAAGTCCAGGACGCCTATGGCAGCATTCCGGGCTATCCACTGGAAGGTTCGATCGAGCGCAATCTGACCGAAGTCCGCAATCTCTCGCCGCATATTCCGGCCGCGTCGCGCTCGGCTATCACTTCTGCTTTGGAACGCTCGGCGGCTGGCCGCGCTTCCAGCCCGACGACCTGGGACAGGCCGTGCAACTCGCCAACGGCTTCGTCGAAGCCTCGGGGCGCAAAGTCGATTGGATTCACCTTCCGGTGCTCGACCGCAGCGACGACGCGTTCTTTTGCGCCGCTGCGGGAGCTCGAGCCGCAGGGCGCTCGCGTCTATCTCGGCATGATCCACAACATGGCGCGCTTCAAGGCGCGGCTTGCGACCGCCCGCAAATATATTTCGGATTTCGGACTGGGTGCCTATTGCGGATTTGGGCGGATGCCCGTGTCCGAACTGCCCAATGTGCTGGCGGCTCATCTGGAGGCGGTTGACATCGCGCGCCGGGGGTGATCGCGGACAACACCCATCCGGACGGATTCCGGCTCGTCATTCTGGTGCCGCGCTCCTGTCGCCCGGCGCACCGTCTTTTTCGATCCGGCACAGCAGCGCGCGCAACTGATAGGTTCCCATCGCGGGATCGTAGGGCGGCTCGATGCTGGTCAACACATTCGCGTTGCTGTCCCACACCCCGTGTTCGCGGTCCTTGCGCTCGGGAAACCACCAGCCGAACTCGACATTGATGACCCGCGGATCGATGCCGTCGGTCACCTTCGCGCGCTGCTTGATCCGGCCGCGCCGGGTTTCGATCCACACCCAATCGCCGGTCCGGATGCCGTGCCGGCGTGCCGCATCGGGGTGCATTTCCACCGTCGGGTCGCGACGGCTGCGTCGAAGTTGCGGCAGCTGGCGATGCTCGGAGGTGAAGAAATTGATGATGCGCGCGCCGGTGGTCAGCACGTAGGGAAATTCCTTCGCCACGCCCGGCGTGCTGACGGGCGATTCCGGCGGCTCGACATAAGAGGGCAGCGGCGCATAGCCGAGCTTCTCGAGCGCCAGCGAATAAAGCTCGATCTTGCCGGACTGCGTCTTGAAGCCGCCTTGCTCGTGCTTGCCATAGGTCATCGGACGCCAGATGGCGCCGCGTTCGCGCAATTCGTCGAAGGTGATGCCGGTACCGGCGAGTTGGCCGTCATAGACGGTCTTGGGATCTTCCGTGCCGACCTTAAGCTTCATCCGCCGCGCCAGCTCGGCGAACACGACTTCGTCCTGCTTGCACTCGCCGACCTGCACCAGCTTCTGCTGGACCAGCACGGCATTCTCCGCGAAATAGGGAAACGCCGGCATGGCGTCGACCTCGAGCCAGCTGGCGGCCGGCAGGACGAGGTCGGCGAGCTCCGTGCTCGGCGTCATGAAGAGGTCCATGATCATCAGGAATTCGAGCTTGCGCAGCAACTCGAGGATGACCTTGGAATTTGCATAGGTGAGCAGGGGGTTGTTGCCGAAAACCAGGAAGGCGCGCACCGGATACGGCTCGCCGGTACGCATCGCCCGGAACACCGCCGGGATGTGCGCCGACGGCTGCACATTGGCCTGGCCGAGCACCCGGAACTCGTGCGATCCGAGCCGTTTCGCCTGCATGGCGGCGGACAGGTTCTCGGCGAGCGAGGGCACCGGCGCGACCACGGGCGTTCCCAGCACCCAGCCGCCGGGAACGTCGATATTGCCGGTGATGGCCGGCAGGATGGCAATCGCGCGCGCGGTCTGGATCGAGCTCGGCGTGTGCTCGATCGCGCAGCCCCATTCGAGCGTGGCGGGCCGGGTGGCGGCGAACAAGCGCGCGGCGGCGCGGATCGCGTCGGCGTTGACCCAGGTGATCGGCGCGGCCCATTCCGGCGTGAACGGGCGCACGTGGTCGGCGAGCAGGTCGAACCCGTAGGTCCACTTTTCGACGAAGGATTTGTCGTAGAGCCCTTCGGCGATGATCGTGTGGATCATCGCGAGCGCGAGCGCATCGTCGGTGCCCGGTCGCACCTGCAGCCAGACCGCCGCCTGCTCGGCGATCTCGGTGCGGCGCGGATCGACCACCACGTATTTTGTCTTGCCCGCCAGCATGAGACGGCGGGTGTGAAAGGGAAGCTCGCCGTCAGGACCGGAGTTGAGCGGATTGTGGCCCCAGACCAGCACGCAGGCCGGCTTCACGTCGCCGTAATAGTCGCAGACCGGCAGGCCGCCGAACGTCATGCGCGCCACATTGACCCGCGGAAAGAAGCACTGCGCGTGTCCGGGCTCGCACCAGTTGGGCGTGCCGAGCGCGTTGGCGAATCGCGGCACGAAGTTGCAGTGGTGCCGTCCGGTGCCGGTGCCGATGACGATGCTCTCCGGGCCGTTCTCGTCGATGATGCGCGCGAGCTTGTCGGCGATGATGTCGTAGGCCTCCTCCCACGATACGCGACCCCATCGGCCCTCTCCGCGCTCGCCGAGGCGCTTCATCGGGTGGGTCAGGCGATCGGGATGATTGACGATCTCGGCGCTTGCGACCCCTTTCGGGCAGAGCAGCCCCTTGTTGAGCGGGGAGTCCCGGTCGCCCGTCACCCGCGTGATCGCGCCGTCGACCACCTCCACGAGGACGCCGCAGCCGCCGTGACACATGCGGCATGCGCTCTTATGGGTTCGCGCCGATCGGACGTTCATCGCGCACTCCCGCACGCATCGCGGCATCGCTGAGATCACACGCCGACGAACGAGGACGTGCAGCTAAACCCAAAAGATAAGACGAAGCTTGACGGCATCAGCGATGCCTTCGGCTGGCGCGACGGGAAGGTTACGGGCCGCGGACGCCACGGAGCATTGATCCAAGTCAATGAAGCGGGGGGCGGTTTTCACTGCCCGTCCTTAAATCGAAACCGCAGTGGCGTCATGATGGCGTCATACCCCCCTGTGATTTGGGCGCGTGTCCTGATGGCGGTCGCCGAACTCCCGATTGCGCCGGCTGGCGAAGTCCAAAGAGCGGTCGTCGTGATGGCGGCCGTTCCGTCGGCGCGGCTTTATTTCGCGGTGCTTTCGCTGCTGAGTCTCGGCGCGTTCGTCTTGGGCGTCGAGAATCGCTTCACCGCCGATGGTCTATTCCTGGTGCCGCCGCTGGTCGAATGGATTCCTCCGCTGTCCGCCCAGGAATGGGACCAGGCGTTTGCGATCCACCAGCAGGACCCCATATTTGCCGCCTGCGGCGGCACCGAAACGCTTTCGCTGTTCAAGATCCTATATTGGTGGGAGTGGTTGCGGCGGGCGAGCCTCCTCATGCTGACGGCCGGCGTGGCGTTCGGCCTCTATGGTGCGTGCGCGTGGCCGAGATTCCGCTTCGTATTGCCGCGCCTCGGCGGTTTGACGCTTCTCGTCGTCGCCTACTGGCCTGCGCGTGCCGTGGTTCAATTCGCCGTAAGCGGAGCGGGGGCGGTGTCCAGCTTCAATGTGGGACAGTATCGCCATGCCGTCGACGTTGCGTTCGCGTGCGCGGCGGTCGCTGGTGTTCTCGCATCGGCCGTGGCGCCGCCGTTGCCGGATGCGGGTGCGGTGTCGCGCCGGGTTGACCGAACCGAATGGCTTTGGATCGGGGTCATTCTCGTCGATATCTGTTTCGGCGCCCTGTTCGCCGCGCGCAACGCAGCGGCAGTCTGGCCGACCTGGAGCGGATACGAAGGCCATGTTCTACCGCCCCTTGCGCAGTTGGTGTCGTATTCGCCCTGGTGGCTGAATTTCACGTTCAACCCCTACACCATCCAGCTCGTGCACCGCGTATTGTCGGGAGCGCTCTGGATCGCCGCGCTGTGGCAGCTCGTCTCCTCGATGCTGCACGCCGGCCAGACGAAGCGAGCCGTCATGCGTTTCGGGTTGATCAGCGCGCAGATGCTCACCGGGGTCGCCACGCTGGTGCTCGGCGTTCCGGCTGCGCTATCGATCGTGCATCAAGTCGGCGCGATCTTCGTGCTCGCCGCATCGTTGGCGTTCTTGAAGTCCGGCCAAGGAATCGTTTCAGCCGGCAACTCGCGATTGTTCGCCGCGCAGAACCGGGTCAGGGAATAACGGCGCCGGGCCTTCCATCATCGACAGGCCCCGCGCGGGTCGGTTTCGCGAACAATTTCGCCACGTCGCGGGCGCATTCGATAAACCGATTGATCGCCGGATTGGGCGTCCGATCGTTCGCCGTGACTATCGCCACCGGCCAAGGCGGCAGCGGCAGGTCGATCGGCAGCTCCTGCAAGCCCTGGGGGTTGAAACGCAACACCGACTCTGGGATGGCCGCGATGAAGCGGGCCGAGGAGGCAAGGCTGTATCGCAGGTGGATGGAATAGGTTGTCACCGCAATCGGTGGAGGCTCGAGACCGCGGGCGCGAAATGCATTCGCCAACGCCGCGCCCCCGACATCGTTGGATGGAACGGTGATCCACCGGGCATCCACCAGGTCGGTCAGATCGATCTTTCGGCGACGGGCCAACGGCGAGCGTTTGCCGACCGCAAGACGAATGCGGTCGTTGAACAGAACCTCGACATTCAAGGCGGGTGCGAGTTCGCGCCCCCCGAGGGGCGGCCCCCACCGCGTCAGAACGAGATCGACCTGCCGATTGTCGAGCTGTGGAAAGAGCGGCTGAGTGAGGGCTTGCTCGATGAACAGGCGTACGCGCGGAAAGCGCGCCGACATGCGCTTGACGATCGGGCCGAGAATACCCGATGCGATCAACTCTGGACACGCGATGCGAAGCTCGCCGGCGTTCGGATCGGACAGAAACTCGATTTGCCTGACGCCTTGCCGCAGTTCGTCGAAGGCGGCCGTCGCCGATTTCAGCAGCGCGACCCCATAGGCGGTGGGCTCGGCGCCGCGACGCCCGCGCTCGAGCAGACGGACCCCGAGCGCCTGCTCGAGCCCGGCAATAGCCTCCGACACGGCGGGCTGCGAGATGCCGAGATGGGCAGCGGCCTTGGCCATGGCGCCCTGCTGCGCGACAGCCAGCAGGATGTGCAGATCGCGCAAACGCATGCGCCCGCCGATGCGAGCATCCCATTTCACCGATCCAGCCATACAGTTTTGCCTAACTTTTCATAAGCAAAAATCGCATTTACTTATATCAGATTGGTGCTTTCATTCCAGGGAGGGAAGTCCCCGTCGATCACGACACAGCCAGTCCATGAAGCCGGAGGGAGAAGATGACACGAGCACGTCTGAGCCGCAGACGGGTGGTTGCGTCGATCGCGCTGATCCCATTTGCCGGGGCCGCGGTTGCATCCGATTGGCCGCAAAGGCCGGTACGGGTCATTTTTCCCTATGCGGCGGGCAGCACCGGCGACGCGACCGCGCGACTGATTGCCCACTGGCTGAGCGATGCTTTCGGGCAGCCGTTTATCGTCGAGAACCGGGTGGGAGCGAACGGTGTCATTGCAACCGAGGCCGTCGCGCGTTCGGCCGCCGATGGTTACACGCTCCTCTGGGCGGTGACCCCACAAATTGCGATTTCCCCGGCGATGACGAAGGTGCCATACGATCCGAAGAAGGACTTCGTGCCGGTCAGCGCGGTCAGCACTAACAGGTTTGCGCTGATCGTGAACGCCAAGGTGCCGGCAAGAACTGTTGCGGAATTCGTCGCGTATGTCCGCAGCCGGGCCAAAGAGTTCGTTTATGCAGAAGGCGGCACGGGCAGCATCAGCCACCTTTCCATGGTGCTCTTCCTCAATCGCGCCGGGCTCATGGGAACGAACGTCAGCTATAGGGGCACCGCGTCCGCACTCATCGACGTCGTCGGCGGTCAGCTGCCCGCCATGTTCTGCCTGCTCGGCGATGCGCTGCCGCAACTGGAGAGCGGTGCGATCCGGCTTCTCGCGGTGTCGAGTGAGCACCGGTCGCCGCAGGCGCCCGGGGTGCCGACCATCGCAGAATCGGGGTTCCCAGGATTTAGCGCGACGTCCTGGTGGGGGTTGATGGCGCCGGCGGGAACGCCGACGCGAATCGTGGATTTGATCGCCGCGGAGGTCGGCAAGGCGACCAAAGATCCAAAAATTTGCGAGCAGCTCGCCAAATTTGGCGTTGATCCGGTCCGCAATAGCCCGGCCGAATTCGCAGCAATGATTTCTGCGGACATTGAATTGTGGGCCCTAGCCATAAAGATAGCAGGTCTCCAGGCACGATGAGCCTCATGCGCGACAGCCCATGAAGCCGGAGGAAGCCAGAGTTTCCTCGAGCTCCGTCGCGACAAGTGGCGCCTACGTTGCACAATCCCGCGCCCGCTTGATCTAGATCAAGGACGAGCCGTCCGATTTGATCTCTGATCAAATAGTTGGAAATGTAACAATCATCGCACCACGGTCCCAAGTCGCAGGCAAACGCGACAGGGAGGGACGTCGATGGACCTCGCCCGATGCACGCGCGCGTTGATCGGCACGGCGCTGTTGGCGCTCTTGGTCGCGGCGAGCCGTCCGGCGGTGGCGCAGAGCGACGCGACCTATCCCAATAAAACGATCCGGATCGTCGTGGGCTTTGCGGCCGGCGGCGGCAACGACATCTTTGCGCGGCTGGTCGGACAATCGCTGCAAAAAGTCATCGGCGAGTCCGTGGTGATCGAGAACCGGCCGGGTGCCGGGGGCCGTCTCGCATCCGAATACGTCGCGATCCAGCCGCCCGACGGCTACACGCTGCTCGTCGGAGCAAGCGGCGCCATGTCGATCGCCTCGGCGATCTATCCCAAGCTTCCGTACCATCCCACCCGCAGCTTCGTTCCGCTCGCCATGATCGGAAACTTTCCCCTGATCCTGGTGGTGCCGGCCAATCATCCGGCGAAGACGGTCCAGGAGCTCGTCGTCTGGGCGAAGGCAAATCCCGACAAGTCCAATTACGCCACGACCTCGCCGGCGTTCACCATCACGACGGAGCTCTTGAAGCTGAAGAGCGGAATGCCGGGCGTGGCGATCTCGTACAAGAGCAGCAACGAAATGCTGACGAGCGTCATCGCCGGACATTCCGCGCTGGCGATCGTGGATGGCCCGCCCACGGTCCCGATGGTGAAAGGCGGCCAGGTTCGTGCGCTGGCGGTCACCGGATCGGAGCGGTCGGCCGAGCTTCCCGACGTGCCGAGCATGGCCGAGGCCGGTTTTCCCGACGTCAACATTCATTTGTGGAGCGGCGTGTTCGCACCCGTCGGCACGCCGCCGATGATCGCGAGGAAGCTGGAGGCTGCGCTGCGGCTTGCCATCCAGTCTCCCGATGTCGCGGACAAGTTGAGAGGGATGGCGGTCAATCCCGGCGGCGGGCCGTCGCAAGAGTTCACGCAGATGATCGATGCCGACATCAGGACCTATGTCGAGGTCGTCAAATCGGCAAACCTGACATTCGCGGAGTAGTGAAAGGCGTGTAAGTCAATGAGGCTCGAACTCATGATCGGAAAAGCCGCTCCGCGCAGATCGGGGAGGGACCCCGCATGAGCGTCCGGTGGGATGCCGTCGTCGATCGCGCCGCAGCGGACGTCCGCAAGACTCCGCCGCTTCTGCGCGAGTCTGCGACCAGACAAACAACCGGCTGCATCGAGGTTCACGTGCGGCTGTTCGGTGCTCTCGCCTCCGCGAGCACGGAGCGATCCGTCCGGCTCGCGCTTCCATTCACCGCAACGATTGCCGACACACTCGCGGTTTTGGGGGAGCGTCTCGGCGAAGGGTTTCTCGCCCATGTGCTGGACGAGAGCGGTGCGAAACGCCGCTATTGCCGGCTGTTCGTCGGCGGCTACCCGCTCGAGGACCTGCAAACAGACCTGCGCGCAACGCCCGATCCGAGCGAAATCGACATCATTCTGCTGATCGCGCCCGAGGGCGGATGAGGCAGACGGGAGGAGACGACCCATGAACATGTTCAGCTCCCGGCAATTCAATTCGCCTGTCAAGGACGACGTGTGGCTGCCGTCGAGCTGTGCGCTCTGTTACGGCACCTGCTCGATCCTGGCCCATCGCGTCGACGGCGTGGTCGTGAAGATCGAGGGCAATCCCGACAGCGCCGTCGGCAAGGGCCGCCTGTGCGGCAAGGGCGTCAGCGGGATCATGACCCACTACGACCCCAACCGCCTGCGCTATCCGATGCGGCGCACCAATCCGAAGAAAGGGCTGAACGAGGATCCCGGCTGGAAGCGCATCAGCTGGGACGAGGCGCTCGACGAGATCGCCGAGGTGCTGCGCAAGGTGCGTGCGCAGGACCCGCGCAAGCTCGTGGTCCAGCGCACGACCACCGTCACGGCGAGCCGCGTGCCCTTGCACGCTTTTGCGTCCGCGTTCGGCACGCCCAATTTCTCGCGTGTCGGGCGGCGGACAGCATTGCGGCAACGGCGCCCACCTGATCAGCGGGATCATGCACGCGTCGTGGTCGGTCGTGCCCGATTTCGACCATTGCAACTACGCGATGTTCTTCGGCGCCTCCAAAGGCCATTCGGCCGGCCACGCCTCGTGCTCCAACATGGGCAAGGCCGCCGACGCCCGTGCGCGCGGCATGAAGATGGTGGTGGTCGATCCGCTGTGCAATTTCGCCGCCGCCAAGGCGACCGAATGGGTGCCGCTGCGGGTCGGAACCGACGCCGCGCTCGCGCTCGGCATGTGCAACGTCATGGTGAACGAGCTCGGCATCTACGACGGGCCCTACCTGCAGGCCAAGACCAATGCGCCGTATCTGATCGGTCCGGACAAGCTCTATGTACGCCATCCGGAATCGAAGAAGCCGCTGGTCTGGGACAGCCGGAACAACAGCGCGAGGCCGTTCGACGACGTGCCGGCGGCCGACATGGCGCTCGAGGGCGAGTTCCAGGTCGGCGGCACGCTCTGCCGTCCGTCCTTCCACTGCCTGCGGGAGCATCTGCGCAAGTTCACGCCCGAATGGGCGGAGGGCGTGTCCGGGATCGGCGCCGCGACGGTGCGCCGCCTCGCCAAGGAATTCGCGACCGAGGCGCGCATCGGCAGCACCATCGTGGTCGAGGGCGTGGCGTTGCCGTATCGGCCGGTGGCGGCGATCGCGTTTCGCGGCTCGCAGGGGCACCGGAATTCGGTCTACAATTTCTACGCCGTCGACCTGCTCAATCACCTCGTCGGCGCCGCCGACGTGGTCGGCGGCTGCCTCGGCTTCAATCCCGACTTCCCACGGCCACCCCGAGACCGGCAAGGTGCGCTATGCCCCGACCGCCGGTCCGGACGGGCTGATGGTGGTCGGGCAGCTGGATGGGCTACCACTTTCCCTATCCGCCGCAGGAGCCGCGCGTTCCGCGAAATCTCGGACTGCAGGACCTGTTCGTCATCGGCATGACCTCTCCGTTCCTCGATTCGACCGATCGCGAGGAGCTGTGGGAGAAGTTCGACATTCCCTACCGGCCCGAGGTGATGATCAACTTCGGCGCCAATCTGGTGATGAGCATCGCCAACAAGGACGCGGTGGCGGCCTCGCTGTCGGCCTACAAGTTCATCGTCTCGTTTGATCTCTTTTTGACCGAGACGTCGAATTTCGTCGACATCATTCTGCCGGACTGCGGCTACCTGCAATCGCTGGACGCGCGGTCCAACTTCCCCTTCATCTTCAGCCTGCCGGCGGGAATGGGCGAGTGGTGCTGGCCGGTCCGGCAGCCCGCGCTTCCACCCGACGGCGACCAGCGGCAGTTTGCCGAGGTGCTGCTCGAGCTTGCGGATCGGGTCGGGATCCGCGGCGACCTCAACGCGGCTTACAACGCGTGGCTCGACTTGCAGCCGCCCTATCGGCTCACGGGCGACGACCGCTACAGCTACGACGAGATTTCCGACCGCGAGCTCAAGAACAATTTCGGGGCGGAGCGCGGCCTCGATTGGTTCAAGCAGCACGGCGTCATGAAGTGGAAGAAGAAGCCGGAGGAGGTGTACTGGCGCCCGTTCAACGACGTGCGCGTCCCGATCTACTGGGAATTCCTCAAGCCGATCGGGGACAAGATCGCCGCGATCGCCGAGCCGCGTGGTCTCAAGATCCCGCTGGAGTACTACGAGCCGATGCCGGACTTTCTCCCTTGCCGGTCGCATTGCTGCGAGAAGGAGGGCTTCGACTTCTACGGCTTCTATTATCGCGACGTCGTCCACACCAACAGCTTCACCATGGAGAATCCCTGGCTCGACGAGACGGCGCGGCTCGATCCGTTCTCCTACGCGATCGCGATGAACCGGAGCGAAGCCGCGAAGCGCGGCTTCGTCGACGGACAGCGGGTCGTGGTCGAAAGCGAAACCGGCCGCAAGGTCGACGGCCGCCTGAAGCTGACCGAGGGCATCCATCCCGAGGGTCTCGGCTTCGCCGCCATGTGCGGCCACTGGACCGACGGCCAGCCGATCGCGAAGGGCAAGGGCGTGTTCTACAACGATCTGCTCGAGCTCGATTGGGAGCACGCCAGCCCGGTCAACATCAACCTCGACCTGTGCGTCAAGGTGCGCGTCACGCCCGCGGAGCACGTGCCATGAGATGGGGAATGGTGATCGATCTCAAGCGCTGCATCGGCTGCTACGGCTGTCAGCTGGCCTGCAAGGCGGAGCACGGCACGCCGCCCGGCGTCTATTACGCGCGCGTCCTCAAGCAGGAGGAGGGCCAGTATCCGACGGTCCGCCAGCTCTCGTTGCCCGTGCTGTGCAATCATTGCGAAGACCCGCCTTGCGTCGCCGCCTGCCCGACCGGGGCGAGCTTCAAGTGGGAGGAGGACGGGATCGTCGACATCGACCACGACCTCTGCGTCGGCTGCCGCGCCTGCATGATGGCGTGTCCCTATACCAACCGGTACTTCAACGATCAGCCGCAGCATTATTTCGCGCAGGGCATGACCCCCTACGAGGAGGCGCGCACGCAACGCCACCAGGAGAACGTGGTGATGAAGTGCAATTTCTGTCGCGACCGCGTGCGGGCCGGAAAGCCGCCCGCTTGCGTCGCCAATTGTCCCACGGTCGCCCGCACTTTTGGCGATCTCGACGATCCCTTGAGCGAGGTTTCCGTGCTGATCAAGGAACGCGGCGGATTCACGCTGCATCCCGAGATGGGCACTGGCCCTTCCGTCTACTACCTGCCTCCATGAGGAGCGGCCGATGACCGAGATCAGCGCCAAATACGAACGCCTGATTCAAGACCTGCGCCAGGATTTCCGCCCGCAGCGCGAATGGGGCGAAGGCAGCGGCGTGTTCCTGGTGATCGGGCATTTTCTGGTTGGGGTGGCGGCGGGCGCCTGGCTGCTCGGATTGGCGTTCGCCTATCCGCCCGGTCTCATCGCGGGATTCCTGCTGGCCGGTGCCGGCGGCGTCGCGCATCTCGCCTTCCTGGGCCGGCCCGAGCGCTTCTGGAAAATGGCGCGGCATGTCCGCACGGCGTGGATCTCCCGCGGCTTCATCGGGCTGACCCTGTTCCTGGTCGGCGCCGCGCTCTACCTGCCGCCGCTCATGATCGTCGGCTGGCCGTGGGAGCTCGGCTCGGCGCTCGCACGGCTGGGCTGGCTGATGGCGGCGGCCGGCATGCTCGTGCTGATCGTGTATATGGGCTTCGTCTACACGGCATCGAAAGGCATCCCGTTCTGGAATTCGCCGCTTCATCCCGTCCTGTACATGTCCTACGCGTTGCGCGGCGGAGCGGCGGCGCTGTTGGTCGAGATGGCGCTGCTCGGCGCGCCGGACGATGACGCGATCGTGACCCTGCTCAAGATCTGGATCGGGATTACCGCCGTGGTCATCGTCCTCTTCGGGCTCGAATTGCAAGGCGCGCTGACTGGCGGCAACGCCGCCGCCCGGCGCTCGGTCCGCGAGCTGCTTGCCGGTCGCGTCGCCGCCGCTTTTTACGGCGGGACCCTGCTGATCGGCCTGATCGTCCCGGCGGTGCTGGTCAGCGGGCAGATCGCTCCTCTCGGTCTTGGTGTCTTGGCGGCGATCGGCCTGTTCTCCGCGCTGGGCGATTTCTTCATGAAGTATTCGACCATCCGGGCCGGCATCTATCTTCCGCTGAACGCACGCAGTGCGCGGGCGCGGTGAGGCAGAGGGAGCATCAGCGATGAGCAAGCTTCATCTCGAGTTGGGTGCCGGCATCGGCTTTGTCCTGCTTTCATCCGCGGCGCTGGCTGCGTCCGAGCCGGAGCACACGATAACGCTCATTTCGGAAATCATGGCATATGGGTCCATCTTGTTCGTGGTCGTCGTCGGCGTCCTCGTGTACTTCATGAGATTCGCAGACAAGCGCAGGACCGCCTTGGGCACGCTGTTCAATGAGCGCGAAACGATCCACGCCGTCGGGCCCAATACCTTGGTCACCGAATGCGTGCGCATGATGACC
Organism: uncultured Pseudomonadota bacterium; assembly: GCA_963791155.1. GTDB lineage: Bacteria > Pseudomonadota > Alphaproteobacteria > Rhizobiales > Xanthobacteraceae > JAVDCA01. The sequence goes on along the minus strand of CAWBRI010000010.1, from coordinate 59,050 downwards.
GCCAGGAAGATCGGCGCATTGGTGGTCATGGAGGGCGAAAGCCTGGTCGGCATCTTCACGGAGCGGGATGCGCTGAACAAGGTGCTGGCTGCCGGACTTGACCCCGGCAAGACGAAAGTCTCCGCCGTGATGACGAAGGATCCCTATTGCATTCCGCCGACGACGACCGTCGGCGAGGCGATGCAGCTGGTCACCGAGCGGCGGTTCAGGCACCTGCCGATCGTGAAAAACGGCAAGGTGCTCGCCGTCCTGTCGAGCGGCGATCTCACACACTGGCTGGTCAAGGACAAAGTGGGCGAGGTTCAAGAGCTCGTCGACCTTGCGGCCGGGTCCTGATCGCGATTCGGGTCCGATTCCAAAATTGGACGTTCGTACCCGAAAAAGCCCAAGTCGAAACTATTCGCGCCTACGCAAACCCAGCGCGAGAAGTCATCGTCGCGGGCCAGCGGTACTAACGCGGAACATGCTCCAGAGCCCCTGCGATGAACGCGAGGACGGCATTCACTGGTGGCGGGCAGGGGGAATGACAGGAAGAAATACGGGAAGAGGTATGCGAAGCGGAGGGACGGGAAGGATACCGGCGGCATCGATAGAAGCCCCGCTGCCGCGGGGCGGGAGAGCCAGGATGGCTGTCTCGCTGTCTTTCTGAAGTGCCGCTTCCCGCCCCTCGACGGAAAGCAAAATCCATCCGGCGTGGCCTTCCCCCGGCCTCAGTCGGACGGTGTTGCTCGTCATTGTGTCGGTAAAGACGGCAATACTTTGGGTGTCGCCGATCACGGTCGCGACGAGGGCGAGCTTGGGACGTCCCGGTTCCGCCGGCGGCGCGGCGGACCGTGCGACGGGCGACGCACGCGGCGGCTCCGCAGGTGGAGCGGGAGGGCGCCGGGATGGTGAAAAAATCGGCCGCTCGCGCGTGGCGGTCAGCGAGGCCAGAGAGGTCGCCCAAAGCGGATTGCCGCTCGTTTCGCGTTCTCGGACGGCGTTGCTTGGCGGCTTGGTCGAGTCCTCGCCGACTTCCATCGTGCGCGGCGTGACATCGGCCTCGGGCGCGTCCGGCGCCGCAGGCGCATAGGCGAGAAGAATGCCGGTCCCCAGCACACCGCATAAGATGGTTACGGTGGCGAGACCCAGATAGGCGATGGCACGTTTCCGATTCATATTCCGTCCCGCCGCTGAGATGGCTTCGACGCACAAGATCAGGGCGGCTCGTCATAGCGATCGACGGCGGACCGTGGTCCGCCGTCGACAGCTGTCTTGCGGGTAAGCTCGCTTGGAGCCTCGGGCTCAACCAAATGGGATGAAGCGGTGCAGCCCGATAGGCCCTCGATCAGGGAACAACCTCCCACGTGGAAATCGGCAGACCGACCGCCACAGTGACCTGCCCGGCGAGCGGAAAGCGAAATCCGATTCCGACCGCCGCGCTGTTATACTGCAACGCATGGGCCTCAGGAGCAGCGGCCGGAAGGCTGAGACTGGTCAAAGCGGTGGGGGGAAGCGGGCTGTTGGGATCCGAGACGTTCGCCATATCGTTCAGTGTCATGAAAAGGCTGACCGTGGCGGTTCCGTTGGAATAGCTGGGAAAAGAATTCGGCCCAGTCAGGCTCTTCGCATCGAGGCTATAGCGATCCCATGCCGCAACTCCACCTGCCAAACACGTGTCGTTCTCGAGCGAAATATCGCCGCTTTGCCCAGGTGCCACGTAGCTGATGCCGTTGGCAAGCTGAAGGTTGATATTCGACACGGCTTTGGAAAACACCGCGACGCTGCGCGTCGTCTTGATGGTGGCACTGGGATCAGTGCTTGACGTCCCGCACCAAAAATTGCCGTCGTTCTGCAGGCCCGCCGAAGTCGAGGTCGTGACCGTGAAGGTCAAGGTGAATGGAGTGCCCGTCGGAAACGCTGCACAAAATTCCGCGTAGCCCAGCTGCGGCGTGGGGCTGCAGAGGGCCGGCGTAAATAGGATATTGCCAGTAATTTTGTAGTTCACGACGGTCGGTACGCTCCCACCGCCGCCGCCACCACCGGTACCGCCGCCACCACCACCGCCACCACCAGGACCAGCAGCAAGCGCAGGGACCATGAGCGCGCCGGCCGCCATCGCGGCCGCAGTGATCAACGCATAGCCGAAATTCTTGGGCATTCTCATTACCTCATCTTGTTTCGGGAAACGTTCGAATGCCGGATTCGCAATGTGTCCCGACGACACCCGCAGGACGGTCCGGTCAATTGGTAGTTGCCGGAGAGCGCCGCTTTATTCCCTGAGCGACACAACGGACCGATTTTTTCTGTCACGCAGGCGTGTCGCAGGGCCGGTGATGCGGGTAGATGGTGCATAAGTAGGGTTTGGAGGAGGGAGCGACATCGTTCGCCGCCGTGTGTTGAGGTTGTGGGACGATGAGGCAAGGCAGTCGCCTGGACGGTAGAGCGGCCGTCGCCTTGTTTTGACCGGGATCGCAAGTGTTATGGGCATCATCGACCGAGCGGGGGTTCAATGGTCGCCAATCAGCCCGAACGTTTGGAGCAGGCGCCGTCGTCCGGCACCGCGGACGACGCGCTGACGGCTGCGATCGTGGCGGAGCTGCCGCAACTGCGTCGGCACGCGGTCTATCTTCTTTACAGCCGCGCGGACGCCGACGATCTGGTGCAGGATTGCCTCGAAGCAGCGTTGAGCAAGAAGGAATTGCTGCAGGATCCCGCCAAGCTGCGCAGCTGGCTGTTCGCGATCCTGAACAATCTTTTCCTGATGCGGCTGCGTTCGCATGCGCGGCGCGGACCGGCGCTTCCGATCGAGGACTTCGTCGACAGCCTCGCGGCGGCGGTGCCGCCGGAGGATCGCGACACGGCGCGCGATCTCGCCCGCGCCATGGCCAGGCTTTCGGTCGAGCATCGTCAGGTCCTTCTCCTGCTGAACGTCGAGGGGTACAGCTACCAGGAGGTGGCGGACACCCTGGAGCTGCCGATCGGAACGGTCATGTCGCGCCTGGCGCGGGCGCGCCGCCGGCTGCGGGCATTGCTGGAAGGCCACGAGCTTCAGGTGGTCGAGTGACATGAGCACGACTACGCCCAGCATCTAGGAAGAGCTCGGCAGCGCCGGGAGAGTAATTCAAGAAGCGCTGAAATGCTTCTTGACGTGCGGCCTGTATTTCAATATCTGTTGAAATATGGAAATAACGGATGCGGTCGCCGCATTGGCGGCTCTCGCGCAAGACAATCGCCTCGCCGTGTTCCGGCTGCTGGTGCAGGCCGGACCGGAGGGGATGGCTGCGGGCGGCGTTGCCGACGCGCTCGATCTCGCGCCGAATACGCTCACCTTCCATTTCGATCGCCTGCGGCAAGCCGGGCTCGTCACGGTACGGCGTGAAGGGCGCTCGATGATCTACGCCGCGCGCTTCGACGTCATGAACGCGCTGCTCGGTTATCTGACCGAAAACTGCTGCCAGGGCCGCGCGGAGCGGTGCAGGCCGAAAAACGCGCCACGGCCGTCCGGGGTGCGCAGGAAAGAGCGTGTGCCGTAAGGCTTTGGACCAAGTCCAGGGCGGGCTTTTTCGGGATCATGCGCTAACGCCTCGCGGAACGGAATCGCGCCCCCAAAGGAGAACGGAGCATGGATCGTCCCTTCAACGTGCTGTTTCTCTGTACGGGAAATTCCGCGCGCTCGATCATGGCGGAGGCCATCTTGAACAAGCTGGGCGCAGGAAAATTCCGCGCCTTCAGCGCGGGCAGCCGGCCCAAGACGCAGGTGCATCCGGAAGCCATTCGGCTCTTGCAGAGCCTCGGTCACGACGTCTCCGGCTTTCGTTCCAAGTCCTGGCGCGAATTCGCCGATCCGGGCGCACCGCCCCTCGATTTCGTTTTCACCGTTTGTGACAATGCGGCGGGCGAGACGTGTCCGGTATGGCCGGGCCGGCCGATGACGGCGCATTGGGGAGTTCCGGATCCGGCGGAAGCCAAGGGCTCTCCGGCCGAGATTGCGCTGGCGTTCAAGGATGTTTACCGCATGCTGTATCAGCGCATCGGAGCGTTTACGGCGCTGCCGATCAAAGTCTGGATCAGTTGAGCCTGCCATTGCGGCTCAAGGAAATCGGTCGCATGGAAGGCGCGCCCGCCAGGGTGACTCAAGAAAGTTGAATTGCCACTGCCACAGCGTGCGCCGCCTGCGCGCTCGAACGACCGAGGCTGATCATGTCCACCTTCGAGCGCTATCTCACCGTGTGGGTCGCCTTGTGCATCGTTGTCGGAATCGCGCTCGGGCACTTTTTCCCGGCTGTCTTTCACGTCATCGGGTCGGCCGAAATCGCGAAGGTCAACCTGCCGGTGGCGGTCCTGATCTGGCTGATGATCATTCCCATGCTGGTGAAGATCGACTTCGCGGCCTTGTCGCACGTGAAGGAATACTGGCGGGGGATCGGCGTGACGCTCTTCATCAATTGGGCGGTCAAGCCGTTCTCCATGGCGCTCCTCGGCTGGCTGTTCGTCGGCTGGCTGTTCAAGCCTTACCTTCCGGCGGAGCAGATCAACGGCTACATCGCCGGCCTCATCCTGCTGGCGGCGGCGCCATGCACCGCGATGGTGTTCGTCTGGAGCAATCTTTCCGACGGCGAGCCGCATTTCACGCTGAGCCAGGTCGCGCTCAATGACGTCATCATGGTGTTCGCCTTCGCGCCGATCGTGGGACTCCTGCTCGGCTTGTCGGCCATCACGGTCCCGTGGGAGACCCTGCTCCTGTCGGTCATCCTCTATATCGTCGTGCCCGTGGGGCTTGCGCAGGTCGTGCGCCGGAGCGTGATCGCGAGCCACGGCGGCGAGGCGCTCGCGCGGCTCCTTTCCGCGTTGCAGCCGCTGTCGCTCCTGGCATTGCTCGCGACCCTCGTGCTTCTGTTCGGGTTTCAGGGCGAGCAGATCCTGGCGCAGCCCCTGATCATCGCCATGCTGGCCGTACCGATCCTGATCCAGGTCTATTTCAATTCGGGGCTCGCGTACCTGCTCAATCGCGCGGCCGGCGAGGCGCATTGCGTCGCCGCGCCGTCCGCCCTCATCGGCGCCAGTAATTTCTTCGAGCTGGCCGTGGCCGCGGCGATCAGCCTGTTCGGCTTCAATTCGGGGGCGGCGCTGGCGACGGTCGTCGGGGTACTAATCGAGGTTCCCGTCATGCTGTCGGTGGTCAAGATCGTGAACAAGACCCGCGGCTGGTACGAAAGCGGGACGCAGGTCCGGCGACGCATCGTGAGCGGGAAGGCGCGAGGTTGAGCGGTGGACGTCGTGTAACGGTCGTTGGATTTCGGCCGGATTCAAAAACCGCGACCAGGCCGCAGCCGGTCCAGCGGTATCGCGCCGGCCGCATGTGGGGCGCATGGCACGATTGTACCTTTGACCTCGGTCAATGCACGGTATGCGCGATTCGGTACATACTTACTTTTGGGGTAAGGCTTTATGCAGCTTCGCAACTCCCGAGAGCGTTATGGGGCGATCCCCCAATTCCTGCACTGGGGAGTTGCCGGCTTGGTCGTGCTGACATGGGTGCTTGGGACTTTCGGCGACGTTATCCCAAGCGGCCCGGTGCGGGATTTCGCAGCATTTTTTCACATTTCGGCCGGAGTGGCGATTTTTGCGCTTGTCGTCGTGCGCGTGATCTGGCGAATGGCTGATCCACCCCCGCTGTCTGAAAAGACGTTACTCGGCGAATTGGTGGAAGTCGCAGCCCAATTCTCTCATTTCGCCCTCTACGCCTTGCTGTTCGCCGCGGCGGTCGTCGGCATCGTTGCTCAATTCGCCCGCGGTGATGCCTTGCCGCTTTTTGGGCTATCCGAAATTGCCTCGCCGTGGCCTGCGGATCGCGCCCTTGCGCGAGCCTCGAAAGAGGCCCATCAGGTACTCGTGCACGGACTGATGGTATTGGCCTGTCTTCATGCGGCAGCCGCTTTTACCCATCACTGGATTTTACGTGACCGGACCCTCGTGCGGATGATTCCGGGTGCGAAGCGAAGCGGCGCTGCGAGCGCGACCGGCAGGACCGGCGCCGCCTCGGAGTTGCCATGACGGCCCGCACGGCCAAGTCGGCTTCGGCCTTGCGTCTGCGCGCTTCGCCGAGCTTCGTCCTGGCCTTCACGCTGGATGGGCGTCCGTACGTCGCCAAGGAGACCGAGCCGTACATCCAATACTGGCTGACGGAACGCTATCGCATCCTGCTCTCGATGTTCTCCAGCCGCCGCGGCGCGACCGCCGTCGGAGGCGGTCGACGGCTATCTTCGTTTCACCCGCGCGGCCCGGGGCGCTGCTGAACGCAAGCGGCTGTTGAAGGCGGTCGAGGATATGCGCGCGGCCGGCGTCCTGATCGGAGCGCGCGACGACGTCTCGCGCTACAGTTCGCGGATCGTCGACGCTTACCTGACCCACCGTCCGTTTCCGCGCGAATTGGTCGAGCTTCATCATCCGCAGCGCACCGATCTCCGGCACGAGCCGCGTGCTCGATCTGGCCGGTGGCCCCGGCGACCTCGCCCTCGCGCTCGCGCAGGCTTCCAGCCACGTATCGCTGATGGAACTCTCCCGGGGCTTCCTGACGGCGGCGCGCGCGCGGGCGAAGCGGCTCGGCGTGAACCTGACGCCGCATCCACGATTCCTGCAACCGCCTCGTGTTCCGCGACGAGGAGTACGACGTCGTTACCGTCGCGCAGGCACTGCACTGGCTGGACGACGTCCTGGTGTGCCGGGGGATCTGCCGCGTGCTTCGACCGGGTGGGAGCTTCTTCGTGATCCACAGCGCATTCGATGTCGACGACCGGCATCCCCTGAGCTTCGTCCTGGGCAGCAAATCCGTCCTGGGCCACAAGGTTCGCGAACCCTTCTGGTCCCAGGTCCAGCCTCTGCTGCGGCGGCTGACCCTGCTGTTCGACGCGCTCGATGCACCCGACGTGCATCGGATCGACCTCGCGCAGCAGTGGGACGCGACCGGTGGCGGGGCGAGCCCGCGGATCGTCCCGGCGGGCGTTTCGTTTTTCCGTCAGCGCAGGCCCATGGGGTTGGGATTTGCCCGCGCATTCCTGACGCCCCAGCACATCGAGGTGACCGGACAGGCGCCGTCGGTGTTCTGGAAGGACGTGGAGGCCCGCTGCGCGGCTGCCACGCCCGAGCAGCTGATCGGGACCTACGAATGGGCGGTCCTCCATTTCCGGCGGGGAGGCGCGCGAGCCGAACTGCTCCCGTTGGAGTCCTGCGCGGTCACGGAGATTGGCTTTGAGGAGCGGCGGTCGCCTATCGCATGATCCCGAAAAAGCCTCCCCGGATTTGATCCGGGTTTGACAGGCTTTTCGGACAAGATCATGCGCAACGCAAAGGAGATTTAGAGCAAGAGCGCTTCAATCCGACGCGATCTTGCTCTAAAGCCGGCCCGGCGTCACGGGCCCGGAAAGTCGGTCACGGATGAGCGATTACAATCAATGTTCGGGCGCGGCGGAGTGCGCAGGCGAGACACGTCTCCAACGTTTCAGGGTCGAGTGCAGCAAAGCTCTCGTCCAGTATCGTGAGCTGAGCATCTTGGAGCAATGCTCTGGCGAGGAAAATGCGGCTGCGTTCGCCATGCGACAATTGCCATCCGGTTTCACCTATTGTTTGCATCATGCCGGATGGCATTCGCTCGAGAAGACCGCCAAGGCCCAGCTCGACGCACAGGTCGCTCGCTTCCTTGAGTTCCTCGTCAGTTGCGGGCCAGTTGCGCCCCATCAACAGGTTGAAGCCGATCGTTCCGGACAGGACGTGGTTTTCGTGGAACTGAGGCGCTTCAGTCGCGAATTGATGCCACGCGTCCCCGAGCGTGTGTCGGTCCAAACCGTTCAAGAGCAGCAAACCAGAATCCGGCTTTCGCAAACCGACTAGCAATGATGCAAGGGTCGATTTGCCGCCGCCGGACGGTCCTTCGACTAGGATCCGTTCGCCATGATGAATGGTCAGGCTGGCTCCCCTGAGCACCGGCTCGCTTTGCGGCTGGTAGCGATAAGTCAGACTGTCGGCGTCAATTAGTCTGGTGGGAGCTCCCATCATCGGATTGCGGCTGCATCTGTCCAGACGTGACGAACGGTAATGTGGACACCGGGCGCGCAGCCGCATTGAAGAGAGGTGCTATCTGCTTCCATGCAATGGCGGCCCGGACAGCCGATGCCAGACCGCCAGAAATTCCGGAGAACGCTCTGTCCGGCAAGCAATACTCCGCCGAGGCCGATCGCCAATCCGGCTGGCGTGCCGGTTCCAGACACGAAAGCCGGCGCAAGTCCCGCCAATCCGAGAAGCATCCATCCGCTCGGTACGCCCGCAAGAAACGGGATGACCGAACGATCCATGCTGGTCGAGGAATTCAGATAATCCTTGATGGCGTGGTCTTCGTGTTGATCCCGACGCGCCGGCCATTCCTGAGCCAGCGTCGTCCGGTGTCCGACCATTCGCTCGACCAACTCATGCGTCATATCAAGACGCATGAGCGTCCAATCGCTTAGGCGCCGGAAGTATCTCAAGCTCAAGCCGACCGCGACCAGCAGCCACAGAAACAAAAGAGCAAGATGGAGTGAGCCCCCGGAACCCAAGCTCAGAACCCATGCGGAGAAGCCGAGCTCGACCACGGCGACAAAGGCAGCAATGCCTCCGTTAAGTGCGAGCGCTTCGAAGGCTTGGGACTCCATCACACGGCCGAGCAGCTGCCCGGCGCCCTGATGCCTCACCGCTTCGATGTCGAGCTGAAGCGCACCCAGAAGAAGCCTCGTTTTGAGAAGTCGGCTGACGTCGAGAGCAAGCGAAGCGTCGAACCATCCACCTAGCAGGCTCAGCGGAATGATCGACATCACCAGCAGGAGCCAGGCGGTCAGCCAACCGAGATCAAGCCGGCCATTTAACGCGGCCTCGCCGATTACGCTCCAACCGAGGATTTCGAGCCCATAGACGAGGGCGAACAGGCCCAGCATCGCTGCCAATTTGCGAGGTACGCGTGCCTGCTTGAGCTGCCGCCAGAAGCTCATCGAAGGAGGTAGCTGAAAAATCCAACATCCTCCGATGCGTTTGGACGCTAGGCGTTCGCGCGCGATAACCGATCGAACCCGCCGCCGCCGCCGCGGCGAGACTTGCGCCAGATCGAGCAGGTGGTTGATTTCCGCGATCAGCGGGGCCTCATGCTCTGCACAGAGCACCTCGCGCAGATCCTCGATGGAGCACGGGCGAAGTCTGAGATCGGGGCTCAAGAGTTGCGGTCTTCCGAACCGAGACTTGAATAGAAGGAAAAATCGAGGCTCGCTGCCGTCGTTGAATTGGAGGAGTGCAGGTCCCGCTCCCACTAGAAGCGATTCCATGTTCGCGGCCGTGGCCTCAACGGGTTTTGCTTCCACACCCAAGCGGTCGCCAACCCAGGCAATCCAGCGGTCTAGATCGGCGGTCTTGTCGCGCGTGATACTCTCAGGAACGATAAGCGGCTCCCCGGATGCGGGCCGTAGTCCCACCCGCCGGCAAAGCTCCTCAATTCCTTCACCAAGTCTGGAAAGAGGCCAGCTGAGCGCGCGGGTGTTAATTTCAATGGTCATTCAAGATCTTTGGCATGGCTATCGCGAGACTCATTTCGCATAAGAAATTTCGGGCAATGCTTACAGGGCGCGTTCGACATTGCCGTTTTCAACCTGAATGTGGCGCCATTGCTTGCCCTTCCACATCCGATCTCGAACGAGCCGCTCTGCGTCCAACAGCTCGCGGTATCGCGACCGGCTGTCAGCCAGCGTGGACGGACAATTGTCTTCTAGGATCGATCCTCCCTCGATCACCAGAACACGATCGAATGACAAGGTCTCGCCCACATCGTGCGTCACGCAGAGCAGGGTAGCGTCCTTCCAGTGACTTCGGGCGTCGGTTAACAATGCGGACCGTTGGTCACGGTCCATCCCACGAAACGGTTCATCGAGAAGCGCGAGCCGCACATTGGATTGCACCAGGGCCCGGCCAAGGCGGACTCTTTGTCCTTCGCCGCCGGAAAGCAGCGCACCGCCTTCACCGAGTGGTGTCTGCAATCCATGTGGAAGCTTTTGCAGCACGCCACGTAGATGCGAAGAGTCGATGGCGCTCGCGGTGTGCACCAAGTCAGAGTCCTGCGAGCTGTAGTTGAGATTGTCGAGGAACGACTTGTTCCAGATCTGAATCGGCAGGATCCACCCACGCTGTCTTCCGTCGCAGGACATTGAGAGTGGTCCTCGGTCAACTCCACGTCGTCGACCAGCAAGCGGCCGACGGCAAGACGATGCCAGCCCAGCAGCAAGCCAATCAAGCTGGACTTTCCCGCGCCCGATAGTCCGACGATGGCAACATGCTCGCCGGGGCGAATTGTCAGGTCGATGTTCCGCAGGATCGTATGGCCTGCGGCAACCACAGTGCCGTGCTCGATCCTGATATGAACACCGCGTTCCTTGTTCGCGTCCCTAGTCGGGACATGATCGACGAATTCGGGCGTTTCGCCCAGTGGTGTCTGCACTCGTGTGTCTGGTGTCACCGGTCTGGGGCGACGGGAATTGTTCAGGGGCCGCAAGCGGCTCCAGCAGCCTCAGCAACACGTTGCGTTGCATCGGATACTGATGCGCCAATGTCGAGAGCGTGTTGCCGATCGCAGGCAACTTGAGCGTCCAATAAACCAGGAGAAGGTCGACACCTGTGACGCCTTGCGACCGAAGGAAATGCTCTACGAGAATGGCTCCAGCGATTCCGAAACAACACACCGACTGCAATCCATTCGCTACAATTGATGTGCGAATGAGACGTCGGCTCGATCGTGCCCACTCGACCAACAAGCTCTCATGTTGGTGACGGACGGCGAGCTCCGCACGATGTGCTCTAATAGGAACCAGCCCCAGCAAGGCATCCAGGTAAAAGCCGGTCAATGCGCCAGAATGATTGCGGACCCGAAGATCTCGCTCGTTGATGCATCGGCTGGAAAGCTGCAGGAATGACGATTGCGACGATGGCGACCACAAGCGCGAGCATCGCGCTGGTCGAATCGATAATCGCAATGCCGACCAGCGTCAGGATCAGTTCGCACAGGGATTGGATGAAATGGATGCCCATCCCGGGAACCAGCCGGGTCACATGAATGCTGTGGCTTCGATCGGCCATGTCTGAAACCGGTCGGCTTTGGAAGTAACGATCGGTGAGATGGGGTAATTTTCGCAGCAGCGCCATTCGTAAGCGCGCGTCAAGATGGCGTCCGAAGCGAATTGACTCGCTGACGATAGGAATTTGGAAGGCCAACATGAGGCCCATGAACGCCAAGAGACCCAGGACCGCGATAAGTCTCTGGCTGCCGAGGTTCAGTAGGGCCCCGATGTCAAATATGCCGCGGAACAGAAGGGCCTCGATCAACGTGGCGCCGGCTGCAATGCTCATCGCCCCAATGAGAGCCAACGGAGCGAGAATGCCATCGGATTTGAGAAGGTCCCAAAGAGACCACAGTGGATTTGGTGGCCGTTCATTCAGCGCTGCCAGCTAGCTCTGGCGACAGCGGAGGGGCCTCGTTCTCAACTACATTGAGTTCGCGAGTAGCCTGGATGGGTCGGCCGGACACTCGCAGCAGTACGGCGCCGCGCAGCAAAAGTCGTTGCTGGCTCGGATCGACGCTGTTCGGGTCGGGGGACACCGACCAGTAGTCCGGCGGGATGATCTTGAAGATATTGAGCGTGCTGTCACACGTTTGTCTGGAACAGGGCTGTCAGTAGCCTGACGGACTCGGGTCCCGACTTTAACTCCACCGGCTTCGACGACCAGGTTGACGAGCCGCGTGCTGGCATCGAGCGCGCCGAACGTGAACCAGCCGTCGTCCGCGACCGCCGTGTCGATCAGTCCCGACGTGGCGATCTTGTCAGCACCCAGACGCGACAACCTTTCCCGCAGCGGGACCAGGAATTCATCTGACGCTGGCCCATGCTCGCCAGTCCGCGGCTGAAATGCTCATTTCGTGGCGAAAAATCTCGCCGATAAATTGCCGATAATGGACCCACCGTCTGCCGATCGCCGGATCCATGACCTGCAGCCATGAGCCAAGCCGTCGCCAGACGACAACGAAATGCGTCGGTCCGTTCGAGTGGCGGACCACGACGAGGGCCGGCAGTATCGGAGCCGTCTCGAGAAACAGATGGTCGACCGGAATCATGACCTGATCGGCGCGGACTCCAAGCTCGTTCGCCACCACTTCGATGGTGTCGATTGACGTGCCGTCTACGTCGGTTTGGCAAGCCTCGCGCAGTCGTCCGTAGCTGACAGGGATGCCAAATCCCTCGAGCAGGCACTTCAATGCGGCCGGGCCGCAGTCCATCGTCGAGGTCTGGACGACCTCCGGTGCAAACCAAAGCCGACGCGATCTGTTGTCGGCTTGGTCAGTCACCGCGCCAGCTCAGCGACGGTGTTGCTCTGACGTGTCGGGTTGGACAGCAGGAGGCCGGCTGAGCGCAGGACGAGCGAGCAGGCGAGGCCTGTTCCACGCTCACCTCGATCGATCCGGGCAACCCGTGCTGCATGACGACGCTGTTGGTGGGAGCCGAGTCCAGCGCGAATTCCACCCGAACGAGGTTGTCCCTGATCTCGCTGGCGACCCGGCTCACCGTTGCCGAGATGCTGCCGAATTGCGCCCATGGAAATCCGTCGAGACGCAGCCGGCCCTTTCTGGCCCGCGCTGAACTCTGCCCAACGTCAACGATGGACTGAAATCGGCCACGATGATGAGGTCGCCGTTCGGAACGATCGTCGCGAGCCTTTGTCCTTCGGCAACATAGGCGCCGGCGTGCAATGGGACGACGTCGCCGATTCGTCCGGAGATCGGTGCGCGCACAAGATGCTTCTCGATATCGACCTTCAGGCGCGCGATCGTGGCCTGCGTTGTCGCCATGTCTCCCTCCAGCGACACGATAGAATGTCTCAGGCTTTCAATTTGCGCGTCATGCTGGTGGGCGCGAGCCTGGGCGTCCAGCCCGATCCTTCTGACATCGGACGATAAGGCATCTCGGGAGGCGGTCAGCTTCTGGGTCTCGGTGAGCGGCCCGCACCGCATCCACCGTCGAGCCACCCGCCCATGGCGCTGAGCCGCGTGATGCGTCGCTCGTGTCCTTGGCGAACTCCAGGGCCGCATCAGCTTCTTGGTTGCGAAACTTGGCGACGTCCGCGGCAGCCGAGGCGGATTGCAGGTCGTCGGCCCTTACACGTTGGTGTGCTTCGATTTCACGCTGCAAGGAGGCAATTCGTCGTGGGATGGCTTCGAGACGAGCTTCCTCCTCTCTCAGGCGAAGCTTCTCGCTGCTGGCGTCCAACTCCACCAATATGTCGCCGGCCTGCACATCCTTGCCGATCGCAAGCGAGGTAGAAACGACTTGCTCGGAACCAGAGTGAGCCACATGGTGGGAAGCTTGCCGGACCTCGAGGCGGGCTCGCTTCGAAATCTCGTAGACCGTCACTGTTCCGAAAAAGAACCAGAGCATCCAACCGGCCAAGAGAACGCCGGAGAGCAACCACGCGATGTTCGCGTATCTGGATGTATCGCCGGCCAGCGACCTGGTGGTCTGTGAAAACTGGGCTGCCACTGGTCATCTCCCGAATAAGTCGTCGATTGTGCCGCGTGCTCAAACAGGTCGAATGTCTTTCGCCGCGATATCGATTGGCGGATCGCTTCCGGGATTTCACGCGAGCGATCAATGTGACGTAGCCAATTGTGCTTGGCAACGAATGCGCGTCTCGTCCGCGCTCTGGCTCATGCTCCATACGCGGATGGGTGGACTGGGTGCAAAGGTGGGGGAAATCCCCCAATCGACTGGGGCATTTCCCCCGCTCGTTTGGCCGCGGCCGGTTGATCGCTGCGATCGGATGTCTGGATTGTCGAGGAACCTGATCGAAATCCCGGTTATTGGGCCTTTCGAGCCGTTTCTGCACGTCACGAGGCTACCTGGCACGTCCGATTGCTACGTGGAGGCCGGTTCATGGCGGCGGGCAGCGAGTGCAAGTTGCACGATGGATGCGTTCACCGAAAAGACGGCAAGCGACACTGGATCGTGCCCGATGGGAGCAATGCTGTCCGGTTAGCGGCGCCGGAAGTGCCGTCGGCGTCGATGACCTGCTCGTGCTGCCGATGCAGAAGCGCATGGTCGTTCAGTATTCCACCGACCAGTCCGGCGCGCCGCGAACTGCACCTGTTACTACGGCAGCAAGGAAATTTCCTTCGACGAGCCGGAACTGTTTGCGTTTGGCGAGACCCTGGCCAAAGCAGTCGCGGTTTCGGGCCGGCGCGGCGACGAGCTGGGGCCAGGGCTACGAGTGGACCAAAGTCCAGGAACTGTTCGAGCAATTGATCGAAGAGGGCGTTCTGGAGCGCGCGGACGAGTCAGGCGCTGTCCGGCAATCTCCGGCGATCGACCGGGCGCGGCCCTCTCCGCTGCCGCCGGCTTCGAGCACCACGACCGCGGACATGGGCGGAGTGCGAGGAGATCACCGAGGAACTGACCGGCCGTCCGGTCGAGTTGGGCTACCTGGAGCTCATCATCCCGATCTTCCGCGTGGCGCATATCGCGATGGACGCCGACGGCCGCCAGGTCGGCGAAGCCAACGTCTTTCCGCGCGCCCTGCGCCTCGACGTGCCGACCGATTGGCTGACCTGCATCTATCCCGGCACCCGCTACATGGTCGATCCCCCCATGAACGTGACCGCGCTCAAGAGCATGCGCGACGCACTGGGGGCAGATGATGGCGGCGCTGCACCGCATCCGCTCCGCCTTCCTGCGGCGATTTCCGAGCGCCGCGGACGGCTGGACGGTCGGTCATCTGGAGCGGCTGGCCACGTCTGTGCTGGCGGTTCCGACATATCAGCTCATGCGGCTGCGACCGTCCCGTCGCGAACGGTCAGTTGCACCCGGCGCTGTCGTCGCTGTTTCGGGTCACCGACGGGCTTCGGATGACCATGCATCAGATGCTGTTCGTGCCGATCGGCGAGCCGACGATGTCGCCGCACGACGCCCATGACCAGCGAACGAGATACTGCAGCTACGCCGAGCGCAATTATTCCTTCCATTCCGACACCGGCGTATGCGCCGGCCCGAAAAATATGGTTCAGGAATTCCTGAACGTCCTGGTCGACGGCCACAAGGCCGACGAATACGCATCCTTCGTGTTCGATCCGCCGGTCGAGGCGGCGTTGAACGATGTCGAGGCGGCCATCGACTACGGGCTCTACGGGTTGCAGGCCTATGCCGCGACCTTCTCGCTTTGGCCGCTCATGACCCGAGCCTACGAACGGCTGGCGGAGATCGCGGAAGAAGCCGTGCGCGATGGCGCGGAGGGTTTTACCGAGTTTCGCGATCGCATGGCGCGGCCATCTTGGAGGCCTGAAAATGTCGCCGTTTCTGGCGACGGAAGCCTGGCGCGTCGATCGCGAGAAGGTCTACGCCGACATGTACGAGCAGTGCGGACGGGGCCTGGCCGCGCATCGTGCCCCGACGAACCTTCCCGAACAGATCGCTCCCGTTCGTTCGGCAGACCATTCGTCGGTCGAAAGCAAGCTCATCGAGACATCCTGAAGGATCGGTTCCGAGTGCTCCGGTTCGAGCAACGGGCATGTCGAAACAATGCTGGCATGCCTGATGGATTATCTTGTTCGGACTCAGGCCATTTTGCGCGTGGCTAGCGCCACCCAGGGCGACATCAATCGCCTGCTCGGGCGCGCGGATCCCACGCGTCCGTTCGGTTCGGCCGACATGGATGTCCACAATCTCCTCCAGGGCAGCGAGCTCCCGAACGCTTCCATACCTGCTCGACGAACTGGAGGACGCGCTTGGCGTCGGCTTTTCGATCGATGCTCATCGCATCGAATTGACCGAACGCCACGCCGAGGTGGTCGGCTTCGAGCTGAAATTCAGGTTTCGGCCGGCATGGTGCCGGCCGATCGATGCGCCACAGATGCGCAACACAGGAGAGTAGAAATGAAAGTCAAGACCAATCTTCGTGCCGGTCAGGGTGGTTCGACCACTGACACCGCGACTTCGACGTCGTCGAGCGGCGTGAATTCGGGCGGCACGAACTCGGGCAAGCTCACCGATACGGTGCCGACCGCCGCCCAGGCGTATGCGGCGCTGACCGCTCGCTGCACCGGTCTCTGATACGGCGCCATTGCGCACCGGAACGGGACGGGCACGATTGATCGTGCCCATCCCTCTTCCGGAGGGATCGCTTCGATCCGAGCTTCGGGAATAAGGACGTTACTTGGCGAATTGGCGGACGTCGCAGCCCAATCCTCTCATTTCGCCCCCTAGGCCTTGCTGTTTGCCGCGGCGGTCGTCGCCATCGTTGCTCAATTCTCCCGCGGTAACGCCTTGCCGCTTTTGGTCTGTCTGAAATTGTCTCGCCGTGGCCAGCGGATCGCGCCTTTGCGCGAACCTCGCAAGAGGTCCACGAGGTATTGTGCACGCACCAATCGTATTGGTCGTTCTTCAAGCGGCAGCTGCTTTCATTCATCACTGGATTCTACGAGATTGGACCGTCGTCCGGATGATTTCAGGTGCGATGCGAAGTGGCGTTGCGCACAAGAGCGAAGCTTGAGGTTGGGGCTCGGGAGCGGCCTGGACATTGGCGGGCTCGCGTCGAAATCTCGCAAGCGGTCACTGTTCCGAAAAAAAACCAGAGCATCCAGCCGCCGGCAACCACGCGAAATTCGCGTACCTCGACGTATAGCTGACCAGCGATCGGGTGGTCTGTGGAAACTGGGCTGGCACGGTCATCTCCCGAATGGACCGACTGATTGCGCCACGCACTCGAACAGGTCGAATGTCTTTTGCCGCGTATCGATTGTCGGATCGATTTGGGATTTCCGCCGCGGTCGATGTGCCCCACCTGTGTTGCAACGAAGGCGCGTCTAACCCGCGTTTCTGGGCAGGCTAGATACGTGATGCGCGGAGTGGGTGCAAAACTGGGGAGAATCCCCCAATCGGGTGGGGCATCTCCCCCACCTGCTTGGCTGCAGCCAGTCGATCGCCGCAATCGGATACCCGGATCGTCGAGGAAACGTCCGAATCTGGGTTGTTTGGGGCCTTCCGCGCCATTCCTGCACGTCGCGAGGCAACTGGCACGCCGGTTGCTTAGCTCATGGCAGCGGGCAGCCGCAGATACGCAAAACAGGAGAGTAGAAATGAAAATCAAGACCAATCTTCGCGCCGGTCAGGGTGGTACGACCACCGATACCGCGACTTCGACGTCGTCGAGCGGCGTGAATTCGGGCGGCACGAACTCGGGCAAGCTCACCGACGTCGTCCCAACCGCCGCCCAGGCCTATGCGGCGCTGACCGCCCGCTGCACCGGTCTCTGATACGACGCCGTCTCGGACTTCAGCGGGAAGGATGCGATTGATCGCGTCCATCCCGCTTCCGAGGGGATCGCTTCGATCTAAAGCTTCAGGAATTCGGCCTCCATGGTGTTGGTCGATCGACGCGCCACAGATGCGCGAAACAGGAGAATAGAAATGAAAGTCAAGACCAATCTTCGTGCCGGTCAGGGCGGTACCACCACCGACACCTCGACTTCGACGTCGTCGAGCGGCGTGAATTCGGGCGGCACGAACTCGGGCAAGCTCACCGATACGGTGCCGACCGCCGCCCAGGCGTATGCGGCGCTGACCGCCCGCTGCACTGGTCTCTGATACCGCGCCGTCTCGGACTTTGATGGGGATGGGCGCGATCCGTCGCGTCCATCCCTTTTCTCTTTTGGCCAACCGCGGTTTCCATGCCGGTGCCTCCCGAGGTAATTTATGTGTTTCGGTGCCCAGCCGTCCAACATGGCCTTGTCCGCGAGGGACTTTGTTCGTAGCCGTACGACGATGGAATTTGAGGGCATCATGCCGTTTTCCGCGATGAACCGGGCCTTCAATCTTCGTTTATGGTTTGCCGTCGGCAGCTTCGGCACGATTGTTCTGATCTGTGTGTTCACCGCGTTCTGGGTATCGAATTTTCTGACCCGAAGCATGCTCGAGCGCGAAAGCCAGGTCTCCCAGGAATTCCTGGAAAGCAGCATCGATGCCGGCGCGGTGTTTCGTGACGACCGCGCGCAGCCCTTGGCGCCGAACCCTTTGCTGCTCGAGTTTTCAAGGCACATCACCAGCATGCCGGGAATGCTGCGGGTCAATATTCACGCGCCGACCCGTCGCGTTCTGTGGTCGACGGACAAACAGCTCATAGGAAAAATATTCGAGGACAACGATCAGCTCGATGACGCGTTTCGTGGCCAGCGCGCGATCGAGATCGGGACCCTGCCGGACCTCGCGAAACCGGAACATGTCGGGCTCGGACAATCCGGCCGTTTCATCGAAGCCTACATTCCCATTCGATCGGACGGCGGTCGCGGGCCGGTCGTCGGGGTGGTCGAGTTCTATAAGCTGCCGCTCGGGCTTGATTCCGCCATCCAGAACGGCCGTCGCGTCGTATGGATCGGCTCCGCATTGGCGGCGATCGTGTTGTTCGGGGCTCTGTATTGGATCGTGCAGAGGGGCGCTCGCTTGATCAAGCTGCAACAGCAACATATGGCGCGAATGGAAGCATTCGTCGCCATTGGTCAAATGTCCAGCGCCGTGGCTCACAGCTTGCGCAATCCGATGTCGGCAATCCGTTCATCTGCGGAGCTGTACAAGGGTCAACTTCCCGCCGGGGATTGCGAGATGCCCGAAGACGTGATCCGCGAGGTGGACCGGATGGACGGTTACGTGCGCGATCTGCTTTCTTATGCACGCTCGGAGCCCTATTACCTGCAGCCGGTCGATCCATTGAAGGTCATCGACACGATTTTGGCAAAGCAGCGGCCTGCCATTGATCGAAACAGCATCAAGGTCCAGACCGTCGACGGCCGCGCGACGCCGAACAACGTGATGGCGGACGAAATGCTGTTGGAGCAGGCGCTCACGAGCGTGGTGACCAACGCGATCGAAGCAATGCCGCAGGGCGGGAGACTGGGCGTCTCGATCGTTGCGGGCGGCCGCAAGGGTAACGTCCGTGTCGAAATCGCCGACAGCGGTCGCGGCATTCCCGCCGAGTTGCTCCAACGAGTCGCTCATTCGTATTTCACGACGAAGGCCCGCGGCCTCGGCCTCGGCCTGGTGCTCGCAAAGGGCATCATCGAGCGGTTCGACGGGGCGCTGGAGATCGCGAGCACGCGAGACGTGGGGACCAAGGTATCCATCGATTTGAAATCGGCCTAAATGCTCGGCCCTGTGCTTTCGGGGCACAAGGTTTGGGAAATCGGATGACCGGCGATGGCTGCGACTCGTCACGCGGTCTGGATCGTCCAATTTGGGCGCACGAGCCGCCGCCTGCGCGCCTGATTTTATCATCTGAAAGATCATCTATCAGAGGCTTATCCTACTACCGTCAACCTCTCAGCGGCCCCCTTGCAGCACCCTCCAACATTTCAGCCGCCGTCGATGCGTCCCGACGTCCCGATCCGGGATTTGGGCGGGGCGGCTCCATGAACCACGGAAAAACCTAGGCTAGTTTGACACGCGCTGCGCCGGCTGGGGCCGCGGAAGCCGGCGTTACGATCTCCTGCGCATGGCGGTGAGCCGGAACGTCAGCCTGATCGCCGCGTTCAACGGCGAGTTCTCGGGTGCCGGGCAGATCTATGGTGGCTCCGGCGCGCTGCGGGTGACTTGGTAGCGGCGGGCCGGGACAAAGCGGCGGGCGCATGCCCTCGCCCGACCTTTGAGTTTCAATGCGGAAGCCCGAGCCGTTCCCCGCGGTAAACACGCTGGTATGATTGAGCGTGCCGCCGTCCGGCTCAGCCCCAATTGCCGTGAATGAACGCGCGCAGCTTGTGCCGCAGCCGCACATGAGGGAACCGCGCGAACCCGGCGAATTCGGCCGGGGTTGCGACGATGCGACCGATGGACTAGCCGCAACCGGGGGACGAGAGTACTGTCTTATCAAATGCCGGCGATCAATGGCGGCGATGCGAAGACAAGATCCTGCGAGGACGGGATCTTGCGAGAAATAATGGGAGGACAAGATGAGAGACGCCCATCCAACTCGTCGTAATGTTCTCAAGACCGCGGCGCTCGGCTCGGCCGCGATGATCACCGCGCCCTATGTCAGCGGAGTCCATGCGGCCGGCACGTTGAGCCTCGGCTGCTGGGATCATTGGGTCCCCGGCGCCAACAAGGCGTTGACAAAGATCTGCAACGAGTGGGGCGAGAAGAACAAGGTCGAGGTGCACATCGACTACATCACGTCGCAAGGCGAGAAGGACAAGCTTACCGCCGCGGCCGAAGCGCAGGCCGGCACCGGCCACGACATCATGTCGCATCGCGACTGGAACATTCAGGTGCACCAGCGCGTGCTCGAGCCGGTCGACGAGGTAATGAACCAGCTCATCAAGCAATACGGCCCGATCAGCCCGGTCGCGGAATATCTCGCCCGGATCAAGGGCGCCTGGCGCGGCGTTCCGACCACCGTCGGCAGCCAGGTCAAGCCCTGCCAGTCGCGCTTCGACCTCTACCAGCAGCACTGCGGCATCGACCTGCGCGACATGTTCCCGGCCGACGAGGCGAAATACGACAAGGCCAAGATCGAGAAGTGGGACTGGGACCTCTACCTCACCTGCGCCGAGAAACTGTTCAAGGCCGGCTACCCGGTCGGGCTGCCGATGGCGCAGGCGAGCGACTCCGTGGATTGGGTCGGCGCATTGTTCAATTCCTTCGGCGTCGTCATGGTCGACGACAAGGACAACATCAAGATCGACTCGCCCGAGACGCGCCAGGCGCTCGCCTATCTCAAGAAACTGATGGCGGTGAATCCGCCCGAGGTCTATGCCTGGGACGACGCCGGCAACAATCGCTGGATCATCTCCGGCAAGGGCTCCGGCATCATGAATCCGCCGAGCTCCTGGGCGGTCGCCAAGCGCGACAATCCGGCGATCGCCGAGAAGATATGGCATCACCCGATGCCGCGCGGCCCGAAGGGCCGCTTCGTCGGCCAGCTGCCGCAATTCTACGGCTTGTGGCAATTCTCCAAGAACAAGTCGGCCGCCAAGGACCTGCTGCTGCACATGTCGCAGAAGGACTCGGTCGCGCAGCTGGTGGAAGCCTCGTACGGCTACGACCTGCCGTCGTTCAAGAGCATGTACGATCTCGACACCTGGAAGAAGGTCGAGCCGCCGCTCGGCACCGCCTATTCGTATCCGCCGCGCGGCGACGAGATCACGTCGATCACCGGGCGGCCGGCGCGCCCCGAAGTCGGCGCCCAGATCTACAACCAGGCGATCAACACCATCATGGTGGCGAAGTTCACGCAGGGCAACGAGACGATGGACGCCGTGATCAAGTGGGCCGAGAACGAGCTCGAAGGCACCTTGCGGGTGTGATCGGCCGGCGCATGATTACGAAATAGCCGGCCCCGGACCTGATCCGGCGCCGGCGGACTTTTCGGACGAGATCGTGCGCCTCTCATGACGCGGTGCGTGCCGCGGGGCGCGGCACACGATCCATCCGTTGGACGGAAGAGCCACCATGGCGGACGCGGTTCAGCAGTCGTGGGTCCCGGGTTTGGCCGGCGCGGGCGAGCACGCGCCGCGCCGCAGCAGCCTGCAGCGCTTCATGCGGCGGCGCTCCAGTATCGCGTTCGTGATGTGCCTGCCGCTGATCCTCATCATCGCCGGGCTCGTCGCCTATCCGGCGCTGTATTCGATCTACCTGTCGACCCTGAACAAGACGCAGACGCGCTTCATCGGGCTCGGAAACTTCCGCTTCCTGCTCACGCGCGACGTGTTCTGGATGGTGGTGTGGCAGTCGGCGATCTTCGCGCTCTCGGCCGTGGTGGCGAAGGCGCTGATCGGGCTGGTCACCGCCCACCTGGTCAACAATCTCCCCGCCAAGGGCCAGCGCAAGTGGCGGGGCATGCTGCTCGTTCCCTGGGTCATCCCGCTCGCGCTGTCCTCGCTCGGCTGGTGGTGGCTTTTCGATCCCACGCACTCGGCCTTCAACTGGCTGATCCAGCTGTTCGGCGGCAACGAGATCCCGTGGCTGAGCGATCCCTATTGGGCTCGCTTCTCGGTGATCCTCGTCAACGTGTGGTACGGCGCGCCGTTCTTTCTCATCATGTACCTGGCGGCGCTCAAATCGGTGCCCGAGCAGCTCTACGAGGCGGCCGCGATCGATGGCGCAAACGCGTGGCAGCGCTTCGTGCACGTCACGCTGCCGATGATGCGCAACATCATCGCGATCACAGTGCTGTTCTCGCTCATCGTCACATTCGCCAATTTCGACATCGTGCAGATCATGACAGCGGGGGGCCCTCGCAACATGACGCACGTGTTCGCGACCTACGCGTTCATGCTCGGCATCCGATCGGGTGACATCCCGCTGGGCGCCTCGGTGTCGCTGTTCATGTTCCCGATCCTGGCGGTCGCGGCAGTCTTCATCCTGCGCGGCGTGCACAAGCGGGGGAGGGAGATCGGATGACGGCCACCGCCATAGCGGCGCCGGCGCCGCGCCGGCGCGCGGCATCGAGTTTGAGCCGCAACCGGCGCTGGGCGCTGATCGTGTCCTATGTGTTTCTCATCCTGTTCGCTATCTTCTTCCTTATTCCGCCCTATTACATGATCGTGACCTCGCTCAAGAGCGACGGCGAGGTCGCCCGCATGGCGACCAACCCGTGGATCATCGCGGACGGCGTGACGCTCGATCAATACTGGCTCCTTTTCACGCAGAGCGATTTCCTGATTTTCTTCAAGAACACCGCGATCGTCACGGTCTGCGTGGTGGCGATCACCATGGTGGTGAGCATTCTGGCGGCGTTCTCGCTCGGCCGCATGAAGTTCTGGGGCTCGGGAGTCCTGGCGGCTGGCATCTTCCTCACTTATCTGGTGCCCGACACGCTGCTCTTCATCCCGTTGTTCCAGATCGTGCGCGGTCTCGGCTTGCTCAATTCCTATTGGAGCATGGTGCTGGTCTATCCGACGCTCACCGTGCCGTTCTGCACCTGGATCATGATCGGCTATTTCCAGTCGATCCCGAAGGAGCTCGACGAGGCGGCCCTGATCGACGGCGCCGGGCACATGCAGATGCTGCTGAAGATCTTCATTCCGGTGGCGCTGCCCGGCATCATCGCGGCGACGATTTTCGCGTTCACGGTTTCCTGGGCGGCGTTCGTCTACCCGATGGCCTTCTTGTATTCGGCCGACCAGCAGGTTCTCACGGTGGGCACGGTGACGAGCTTGATCCGCGCCGACGTCTACAAGTGGGGCATGCTGATGGCGGGCGCTCTCGTGGCGGCGGCGCCGCCGCTGGTGATCTATGCCTTCCTCATGGACTACTACATCGCCGGCCTCACCGCCGGCGCCACGAAGGGATGAGCCATGGCCGACGTCGCGTTGCGTAGCGTGGTCAAGCGCTTCGACGACGTCGAAGCGGTCCGCTCCATCGACCTCGACATTCCCAACAACGAGTTCGTCGTGCTGGTCGGGCCGTCGGGCTGCGGCAAGAGCACGACCTTGCGCATGATTGCGGGCCTCGAGGAGGTGACGTCGGGCGATATCCTGATTGGCGGAGAGCTCGTCAACGATCTACCGCCGAAGGATCGCGACATCGCGATGGTGTTCCAGAATTACGCGCTCTATCCGCACATGACCGCGTATGAGAACATGTCGTTCGGGTTGCGGTTGCGCAAGATCGCCAAGGCGGAGATCCGCCAGCGCGTCGAGCATGCGGCGCGCATCCTCGACATCACCGATCTGCTCGATCGCCGCCCCAAGGCACTGTCGGGCGGGCAGCGCCAGCGCGTCGCCATGGGGCGCGCCATCGTGCGCAACCCCAAGGTTTTCCTGTTCGACGAGCCCTTGTCGAATCTCGACGCCAAGCTGCGCGTGCAGATGCGCACTGAGATCAAGCGCGTGCATCAGAAGGTCAAGACCACGACGGTGTACGTGACCCATGACCAGGTCGAAGCCATGACGCTGGCCGACCGTGTGGTGGTGATGAACAAGGGCCGCATCGAGCAGATCGGCCCGCCGCAGGAGCTCTATCATCGGCCGATGACGCGTTTCGTGGCCGGGTTCATCGGATCCCCGGCGATGAACCTGATCCCCTGCAGGCTGGAGCAGAACGGCGCCGGATTGAGGGTGCGCGTTTCGGATGAGATCAGCCTGCCGGTGCCGGAATTGCTCGCGCCGCGCTACCGCGCCGCGGCCGGGCGGGAGCTGCTCCTGGGCCTGCGGCCGGAGCACATCACGGAGCCGCGGCGCAGCGGCCATGACGCGCATTGCGAGTTCACAACGACGCTCGATGTCGTCGAGCCGATGGGCATGGAAACCATGGTGTTCTTCACCATAGACGGCAACGAGCTGTGCGCCCGCGTCGACCCCGTAAGCGTCCGAGGACCCGGCGAATCCATGCGACTATGCGCGAATGTTGCGCACATGCACCTGATCGATCCGGCGACCGATTCGGTGCTTTAGGGCGCTATCGCGAATTTCGCATTGCTGCGATGCTTCCTCGATTCAAGCCAGGGGAGTGCCACCTGTGGTCGGGGGCTGATCGTGGCGGCCCTGCAGGAATCGATCTGGCCGCGCGCGCAAGGACAGGAAGGCAAGATCGACGCGCGATCTTGCCCTTCTGTCGAGCCTAGCTGGAACCTGTCAAGAACGCTCTTCGTCAGCACGAGCGGCGCGTCTTGATGATGACGCGTCCGCTCGGGGTCTCTATCCGCTCGCGGATGACTCGGCATTCGCCGTAGGAGTCGTAAGCCCGCACACCGAAGTCCCGCCGATGACGGAAGCGCCAGTCATCGTCGTCGCGATAGTGTCGGTTGGAGCCGACCCCGACCTCGACACCTCGTGGACCCGGGTCGACATACACTTGGCTCTGCGCCGGCGCCGCGACCGTCACGGCAGCCAACGGCAGTATTCCGAGAAACAGCTTTCGCATGGCACCAATCTCCTTCGATCTCCCTCGGCGACAACGCCGGGCGAAGGAAAATGTTTCGAACTCGTGAACGGGCGGTTGCGCGCATTTTTAGGTCGGGGTCGGCACACAGGCGGAACTATTCCCGGAAGGAAAGCGGAATTGTTCCCGGAACAAGAATCGCGCGGTTCGCCGCAAGTCCGGTGAACTTCTTTGCGTCGCCGAGAGTTCTCCTTTTGCCTTTCAGCGTTCGCCAGTGGGCCCCGTGTTTCCGCAATACCGCGGCGGGCGGTCGTCGCGTGAGGAGTAATTCAATGTTCGAAGAGCGGCAGAGCGTCCATCCTGGTTCGGATGCGCGGGAGTTCCGGCGTCGGCACATCCGTGCCGGGCGCGCTGGTCGCGCACTGAGCAACGGGCCGAGTTCATGAAACAACACTTGGCATCGCCGGGCGGGGACCTGCTCAGCGCCTTCTTCTATTTGGTCGCGCTTGCCGGCGTCCTGGCGCTTGTGGTTGTCGCCTATAGCGTAACGCTCGCGACCACGCCGCGGGCGCTGGTCAGTGCGACGCCCCAGGCCGCGACGTAGGGTTCCGGCAGCCGAGAGGAGACCGGCGGGGATTCCAAATTGGCGGTCTGGCGGATAACGCCCCAGGAGGCACAGAAAGGATTCGAGACCCGGAGCCCGTCGCTGTTCCCCCCGACGCCGCTTCCTCCTATGGCGGAAAACTGGTCGCCGCCCTATGCGGCGATGGCGAAGAAGCACGCTCTCATGGAAGCGAGAGCGCAGGCATTCGCCCCTAAGGGGCTGCGTGCGCGTCGCTCGCGGGAGACGAGCGTGCAAATGCCGAACCCGCCTGCGGCCGAGAGCGGTCCTGCCCCACACGCGACGGCCGATCCGCAGATGGACGGGCGTCAAAGTTTGACCGTTTCGCGAGCATCAATTGCCGCTCCCTGGCCCCACCGCGATTCCGATCAGAAATTATTCGCGTGCCGCCCCGGATGAGATCCGAGGGTGGCAGACATGCTGCGTTGCGTTCATTGGGCTTCCGCGACAAGCGGCGCGCTCGGAGGCGGCGAGCGCCGTGGTGCCGAACGACATGGCGCCAAAGCACGTCGCGAGACGCAGCGCGGGCCCTATGAGCCTGGGTGCCCTGATGTCGCCGCGGCTCAGGATCGACGTGCGAACGCCACTTCGAAGCAGGTCCCGCGGCCGCCATTCCCGGAAGAGAAACGCAACGTGCCATCGATTCGCTGCGCCAGGGACAGGACGATTTTCATGCCGAGCCCGCTGCTGTTGGCGGGATCGAATCCCTCCGGCAACCCGGGCCCGTCATCCGTTACCGACAGCGAATGAGCGGTGGCCGACGTGTCGAATTCGAACGGTGATGTTGCCCGTCGCGTATTTCACGGAATTGGTGATGAGCTCATTGACGATAAAGCCGAGCGGTATGCCGAGCGCGGTCGGCAGTCTTACCTCCGCGCCCGTCACCACGACGGTTCGCTCCGCGTCCTGCTGAAACAGCAGGCCGGAGAGGTCGTCGCACAGGTCCTGGAGATATTGCTTAAACTCCACGCTGTTTTGATGGTCGAGGAGGTGCAGACGCCGATGCACGCGCCCGAGCGCGGCGACGCGGCCGGCCGCGATCTTCAATTGCGCGGCTGATTCGACCGTCGTGGCGGTGCGGCTCTGCAAGGACAGCAGGCTGACGATCAATTGCAGACTGTTGACGAGCCGGTGCTCGAACTCCTGCGCCAGCAGGTCCTGGCGCTGCAACAGGTCGGCCCTCTCCTGCAGCAACTCGTTTGTGCGCGCACGTGCGGCCTGCAACTCGGCCGTCAGCGCCTCGCACTGCGTCTGCTCAAGGATATCGCCGCCGCGCGCGTGCCACGCAGGAAACTGAAATGCGGTTTCGTGTTCCTTACTGCCCATGATTCTCCATTTCTCCCGCCCCATTGCCGGCAGGATTTCACGCTGCCGGTAGCAAAACTGTTCCAAATTGCTCACTAATGAGAACAAGGCGCGAAGCCCGCGCCGGTGAGGCTCAACGGTGAATTCGGCTGCGGCCGTCGAGTCCGCAACTTCGCGCGCTTCCAGTGGCCGGGCCGCTCGCGGCGACGTCACGCCGGCCGATTGACGGACAGGGGCTGGTCGCTCAGGACGACGCTCAACAACGAGCTGTGGACCTCGAGATGGCCGTTGTAGTCGATGAAACCCAGTTGGCGGAACTTGTTCATGAAATGGCTCACGCGCGAGCGGGTGGTGCCGATCATCTCGGCAAGGGTCTCCTGGCTGATCTTTGCGATGATCGGCTCCGGCCGGCCCTCCTTGCCGAAATTGGCCAACAGCAGCAGCATGCGGGCGAGGCGCTTCTCGGTTGAGTTGAAGAGCTGGTCGACCAGGTCTTCCTCGACCCGGGCGTTGCGCGCCAAAATATGGGATATGAACATGTGCGAGAATGCCGGCTCGTCTTGCAGGACCCGCAGGATTTCGGCCTTGTCCACCCGCATGGTGATGCAGTCCGTCATTGCGGTCGCGGTCGCCAGGCGTTTCGGCTGCCCGATCAGGCATCCCTCGCCCAGGAACTCGTTGGTCCCCAGGAGCGCGACGACGGCCTCCTTGCCGTGCGTGGATACGACGGTGACCTTGACCTTGCCCTTCTTGATGTTGAAAAACTTAATTTGCGGCATCGCCCTGCGCAAAAATGATCTGTTTGCGTGGATGCGTCGAGATGTTGCGGCCCTTGGCGGCCGTCTCGAAATACGCCGCGGGATCAAATCGAACGGCTGCCCGTTTTTTCTGGGGCTTGGTCCGTTTGGTCATTTCCGTTCCTTGCGTCATTTCCGTTCCTTGGCTGAGCCACGTGCGGCGCAGCGCATCACGATCATATGTGAGGTGTGGCTTACCCGGCGTATTTCGGCGCGCCGGCTGCGCAAACCCGGATGGGTTGTATCACGAAAGTCGGACGACAAGCGCCGTCGCTTTGCGATGATGGCACAATCGTTCGGTACGTACCGGATTTCCGACCCAAGTCTGTATAAAATTGACCACTTTCAGGAGAGAGGCGGCCGGGAAGGGGAAGGCCCACCAATTCAATGGGGGCATTCACCCCGGAGCTGGTGGTGGGAATCTGGGTGGGCAATGACGACAATACGCCCACCCGGGGCGTCACCGGCGGCTCGCTGCCCGCCGCGATCTGGCGTGATTTCGTGACCCGCGTAGGCCCTCTGCGGTCGCCCGCGCCAGCGTCCGTGCCGGCCGACCGCGCAGGGCCGGCGGCCGCGTCCGCGTCAGCCGGGCCGCCCGTCGCGCCGTTGCGCGGGACCGCCCGCGTGCTCGACACCGGCACCTTGGAGATTCAGGGCCAGGTCGTTCGGCTGTTCGTCGTGGAGGGGGGCCGCGGCCGGCCGGCGCGCGCGCTTGCCCGCTATCTGACGGACCAGGAAGCCGTCTGCGACAGCGTTCCGCCCTCGGGCGCCTATCGGTGCCGGATCGGCGACCACGATCTGTCCGAACTGGTGCTGCTCAACGGCGGCGGTCAGGCGAGCCAGGAGGCGACCCCGGAATTGCGCGCCATCGAGGCGCGCGCGCGCGACGCCCGCATCGGCCTGTGGCGGCACTGGCGGCGCGTCGCGGTCCCGACCATCGGGCGGGCCGATTAGCCCGTGCGCTCATGACTTGCAAATGTCGGGCAACGGCCGATGTCCGCACTGGCCTCAATGGCGCGCGGACGGGAAAAATATCGACGGGTCCGGTGGTGCTACGAGCGTACGCCTGATGCGCTCACCGCGCTACGCACGCTTCCGGAGTTTGGGTGCACTATTTCGAGCGCTCGAAAGTGACGATGCTCCGCGTCATCCCCCTGTCGGCCCAATTCGGCATGATGCGCCACGGCGTCAGCACCTGCAGGCGCGTGCCATCCAGCTTGAAGATCCGTGATTGTTCGGTACCGACCCATTCGGGATTCCAGGCGACATCGACCTTGGTGATCCACTTGTCGCCCTCAAGGCGAAACATGCCGGTGTAGGCAACGAGCGTGTTCAATAGATCGGCGCGGTCGTCGACGGTCTTTGCGGGCTTGCGCCCTTCTCCGGTCAGAGCAAAAAACACGCGTCCCTCCGGCGTGAAGACGACATAGCCGGTGGGGTTTTGTCCCATCACCGGCTCTTTCTGACCTGTCGTCTGAATCTCGATCTCATAGGAAACGAGCTTCCATATCCCGAGCAACCTGTCCCGATCATCAGCGAAGCTCGCTCCTGCCATCAGGCAAACCAACGACAGACTCCACATGACTGTCGCGATCATCTTCCCCGGCGTGATGCGGACACCCCCGATTGCTCCCGTGTTGGCGTTGGCGGGCGTCCGGACGTTCGGATTCATCCGTGCATGGTGGGCGACGTTACCATCCATGACGCCTGAGACAATCCGAATGACGAGATTGATGAGCGTTCCCGACATGGTGCGTCTCCTTGCCCGCTCAAGACAAAGTGCTCAGCAGGCGTCGTCGTGCCTGATCAACGGTCACAGCCCAACGGTCGTTCCCCGGCGCCGCGGCGGCCAAATGCCTCCCGACGGTTTTGACTTGGATCAATGCGGTGAATTGCTCTTCTGGATAATTATTTTAATGTTTTGATTTCGAATATGAGCTGCCAAAAAACAGGGACGTACCGAAGTCTCCGCTTCCCGCAGTTGCAGCGCCGATGCCATCGGCAGGCAAGAAATTCAAAATAGAGCGGCGTTCGGCGTGCCATCGACATCCGCTTCCGCACGTATCCACGCGCTGCTTGCGGCGCGGCCTGGTCCTTCCGACGACCCGAGGAAGTCAAAATGAATAACAAAATGAATAGACGCTGCATTCTCGGCCTGTCCGCCGTCATGGCATTGGGACTTGCTTTTCTGCCGGTCAGCGCCGTCAGCCAGCAAAAGTCGCTCAGGGACCAGCTTGTCGGAACCTGGACGGCTGTCTCATGGGAGCAGACGAATAAGGATGGCAGCAAGTTCGAACGGTTTGGCAGCAATCCGAAGGGCGTCAACGTTTTCGACGCGGACGGCCATTTTTTCATCATGTTCGCGCGTTCGGAGCTCCCGAAAATGGCGTCCAATAACCCGTCGACCCCAACGCCGGAGGACGACAAAGGCATGGTGGGAGGATCAGTCGCCTACTTCGGCACATACACGGTCGACACGGCGGGCAGGATCGTCACTCTTCGTATCGAAGCCAGTTCGCTTCCGGACCAGGTCGGAGTGGAGCAAAAACTGACTGTCGTTTCTCTCACGGCGGACGAGCTTAAGTACACCATTACGACCGCGCTGACCGGCGGCGCAATCTATGTAGCCATGAAACGAGCCACGGCAGTGGCCGCAAACTAAATCGCGGCCATCCCCGGAATGCCCCCGCTCGGCTTGCCGTCCTGGTCGCATATCGCGCGCGCGATGTCGCGGTCCGCCGCCTGGAATTTCGTCATCGCGCAGAGATCGCGCATGCGGTGCCGGCCATTGCGCGAATGAGGATCTCTTTGGTCATGAACGGCCAAAGCCGGCGCTCGAGTCGGTTCCGCCCTTCCTCAATGAGGAGACGCTCACGACGCTGAATGGCTCTGGTCAACCGTTCAGGCGCCATATGGCAAAATTAAGCACGACCGCAAATGCGACCCACGCACCGAGCGGGACGAGACACATCGCTGCCAGGCGATCGAGCCGCGCAAACGCACCGATGGTTGCCACCGTCAAGGCAAATTGCGGAACGATGTTCACCAGCCCGAGCAGTGGACTATGCGCCGCGAAAAACATCCAGGACCAGGCAGCGTTGAATGCGAGCAAAATGAAAAACAGTGCGATCGCACGGCGGCGCGTGCGTAATGGCGCAATCGCACGCAGGCCGCGCCACAACGCGAAGGCCATCAGGGCATAGAGCGTGGTCCAGACCGGAGCGAAAATCCAGTCAGGCGGATTGAACAACGGCTTGGCAAGACCGGCATACCATGGCGAAAGATTTCGGGTAGGTTGCGATCTGACCGAGGATCGAGGTCGCCACAACGGCGCCAATGGCGAGCGCGGCGAATATGGCGTCGCTTCGCAGGGTCAAAGTCTTTCGCATCATCGGATCATGAAGATGTGAGTAGGTCTTGAGGCCCCGACCTCATTTTCTGACCGCCAGAGCACGGAGTTAGGCAAGGATCTCATCCACGTCTTCGTCGGAAAAGGCGATCTGCGCCATTTCCTTGTGCCTGGAAACCTTGCCCTCCGAGAGTTCCTCCTGCAACTCGCGTGGATTAAACCGGGCGTAGATATTGCGCATTGGCGGTGCTTCCTTGAGCGGGCTCGCGCCGATGGCTTCGATGGCGTGGCACCGGCCGCATTTTTCCTGAAGGATGGCCTTGCCTTGCGTTGCCAGCCTGCCCGTGTCGGCGGCGTACAAGGTCGCCGGCCAACACAGCAGCAGTCCGGCAGCGAGGCCCAGGGTCCGGGAGGGGAAGCGCACCGACATGGGTCCAAGTCTCCATAAAGTCTGCTGCGTGCACGGTCCTGTCCCTACGCGCACAGGGAAGGAGAGGGCACATATCATGTCAATCCGCCCCGGCGAATTGACGAGGATCAAATGCCGATCGCTCGGGCCAGGCAAGATTCCGGGTCATCCCGCGGTCTCGCGTCTCGCTAGGCCGCCATCGACTCGATCAAGCCGGTAAGTCGCGGCAGACAAATGGCATCTCGGTCGCATTGGCTGACGATCGTCGCTCGCGCGGCCTCCCTCATCGGCGCGAAATCCTCGACTGGCCGGCCGAGAGCGTCGATAACGGTATCAGCCAATCCCTTGTGATCGAAAAAATCGACAAGCAGCCCATTGCGTCCGTGCTCGATGAAATCTTCCACGGGCGGAGTGGCGGAGCCGACCGTCAGGCAGCCCGCCGACATCGCCTCGAGGAGCGACCATGAGAGCACGAATGGATAGGTCAGATAGACATGAAGACGCGAGACGGCGAGAAAATTGGTGAAGCTCGTTCTGTCGAGGAGTCCCAGCCAGTGAACGCGCGATAAATCAACTCGGTCGCGGATTTCCTGAAGGAAAATATCCCGCCACGTTGTTCCCTGCGGCGGCGACCTGCCGTAAAGCCTCTCGGCTGCGCTTCCGACGATCAGAATGCGAGCCGACGGGCGGGACTCGAGGATCGCCGGCAATGATCGAAGGAAAACGTGGATGCCGCGAATCGGTTCGAGGGCGCGGTTCACGTATGTGACGATCTCGTCTCCCGCTCGAAACTCATGTCCGGTCGCGCCGATCTTCAGGACGGCGGAACGATCCGATCGGATTGCCGTGGTGTCGATCCCGTCGTGGACGACGACGATGCGTGAACGCATCGACTTCGGGATAGCAGGAGCGTTGCCAAGTCGTGGGTGCAATGACGAGATCTGCTTCGGCGACGCAGACGGAAAAAGCGGCATTTTTTGCGCGGGCAAAAATCCTGTTTGAAAGACTTGGATCATCGATCTCGGGATCGAAGCAGACGTCGCCTCCGTAGCCGCGATAATAATATTCCGCGTATGCGACAACCTTCGCCTCGGGCCACACCTCCCGTAAAAAGAGCAACTCTCCCCACCCCGCATGCCCGATGATGACCGACGGCCGGAAGCCTTCCAGCGCCAGCTGCGCGGCGGCGAAGGCTGCTGCCTCGCCCTGAATGCACGCCATCTCATATGTGGCCGCGGAAGGCACGATTCCGGGCGTTGATCCTCGTTCGAGTTGCGATCGCCGGAGCTCCACATGCTCGACATCGCGCGACGTCGGTCCGCCGATCGCCACAACCTTGTGACCTCGCGCGCCGGCGAGATGACGCGCCAGATGCACGAATTGACCGGGAAACTCGTTGTGTACGAAGAGGATGTTCATGATGGGCTTCAGGAATTGCGGGAGATGCCGAAAGAGTCAATCCGTCCACTTGCGAAGATATTCGGCATATTCCGACTCCCACCCCGGCGTCCCGAATTGGCCCGAGCTCTCGTGAATGAGAGAAACCGAACACGTCCCCATGGTCAATTTTCGCACCTCTGCTTGCCGACAAAAATCCAGGTCGTAGAAATGGAACGAAAAACGACGATCAAAACGAAGGTCTGTCGAATAAAGCGTGTTGCTGTCGACCGCTAATAGAACGCCGTCGAGCAGTTTGACCTCCTGATCCGACGGACCGAAAAAACTGATGTGCTGTGGCGGAAAGCCATCGCCATTTCCGACGGCTCCAGACAGATTTTCGGACGCGTCCCACGTGAATTGTCGATCGATAAACGCCCAGGAGGGCTGTTTGGGAATTCTGCGTTTGTTACCAGCGATGCCGACGACGTCGTAACACTTCATCGCGTCCAAAATCGTGTGCGGCCAAAAAAAATCGCAGATGTGGACGTCATCGTGGATGAAAAGCAGGACGGCCGGATCACGTTCCGCTTCCGCGATCGCCTGGTTGTAGACCACAGGAAGCCCTTGGGCGTTTTCGCAGAAAACGCGGAGCTCGATCTTGTGTGTCGGGTACAACGATAAAGAGCGGCCGAGCGCCGTATTCTTGAAAAATTCCTGGCTCGAATGCTTTGTCGCGCACACTACGCGGAGCTTTTCTGCCATGCGTGCGCGCCCCTCGCCCAATTTCGACCTCTGTCGCGTACGTGGTAACCGGGGCCGCCTCCCAAGGCGCCTATCTTCTCGGGGAGATTTACCTGGACCCCGGACGCACAACTCCGTCACCCAATCCGGCGGGCACCGTCACGGACGAGCCGGAATCCGCGCCTCCCGATATTGTGGCGCCCGATCCCGGCAGGCCACCGCCGCCGCCGGAGATCGTCGCAGACGAACCGGAACCCGCACCGCCCGATACCGTGGTGCCCGAGGCCGGCAGGCCGGCGCCGCCACCGGAGATCGTCGCAGACGAACCTGAGCCCGCACCGCCCGATACCGTGGCGCCCGATCCCGGCAGGCCACCGCCGCCGCCGGAGATCGTCGCAGACGAACCGGAACCCGCACCGCCCGATACCGTGGCGCCCGAGGCCGGCAGGCCGGCGCGACCGCGGGAGATCTTTGCGGACGAACCGGAGCCCGCGCCGCCCGATATCGTGGCGCTTGATCCCGGCAGGCCACCGCCGCCGCCGGAGATCGTCGCAGACGAACCGGAGCCCGCGCCGCCCGATACCGTGGCGCCTGATCCCGGCAGGCCACCGCCGCCGCCGGAGATCGTCGCAGACGAACCGGAGCCCGCGCCGCCCGATACCGTGGCGCCCGATCCCGGCAGGCCGGCGCGACCGCGGGAGATCTTTGCGGACGAGCCGGAGCCCGCGCCGCCCGATACCGTGGCGCTTGATCCCGGCAGGCCACCGCCGCCGCCGGAGATCGTCGCAGACGAACCGGAGCCCGCGCCGCCCGATACCGTGGCGCCCGATCCCGGCAGGCCGGCGCGACCGCGGGAGATCTTTGCGGACGAGCCGGAGCCCGCGCCGCCCGATATCGTGGCGCTTGATCCCGGCAGGCCACCGCCGCCGCCGGAGATCGTCGCAGACGAACCGGAGCCCGCACCGCCCGATACCGTGGCGCCCGAGGCCGGCAGGCCCGCGCGACTGCGCGAGATCGTCGCAGATGAGCCTGCGCCTGCACCGCCCGATATCGTGGCGCCAGATGTCGGCAGGCCAGCGCCGCCGCCGGAGATCGTCGCTGACGAGGGGGAGCCTGCCGAGCCGGCGGGAACTCTTGCGGCGGACGGCGTGCGCAAGTTGGAGGGCGTTGCGTGCTCGTGCAAGATCTTCGTGCCGCTGGAGCCAAACGTCGGCACGGTGCGAACCGACGGATTTCGAGTTACCGCAGGAGCGCGGATGATCGGGGTTGTTCGCGGAGTTGGAATATTAAGATTCTTGCTCGCATTCGGGAGTTGCACCTTGGGCACCGGAATATTGGTGCGGACCAGTGTGGATGCTCCTGCGTGTGGACCGCCGACCAGGCTCAACCCCAACAGGCTTGTCGTCAAAGCGGTGCTTGCAAAGTAGCGAATCCGGGATCGTCGTACCGTGGACCGGTCGACGGCCATCCGCAACGCAGTCGACCGGACCTGTTCGTCCTGCATCAGGTTTTCCCCGTGCGCGTCCACCAACAGCGTCTCAGCGGCGCGGGTTGCGAGCAATGTGACCCGTCCGCGATGCATGTCCCCGCGAAAGGGACACCTTGGGTTGCGCTGTTGCTTGGTCTTAGCACCATGCAAACGGGATGTCATTCCACAAGGGTGGAATTCTACACCGTGGCTCGATCGGGTTCCGGGCGATGTCGCATGCGAGGAGTCGCTGGCATGCGTCTCCTCGTGCGCTTAAACCGGGCGATCGGCGCAGCCTCAGCGGATTTGAACGGCGTTGATCCGAGGATTGATCTGCGGCGTCCTTACATTGATGGTCTTCACGCTCGGGGTCACCGTCCGCACATTTACACGGGTGGGGGGACCTGGGGGCATCACTCGCGTGCTCACCGAGTTGGGGCCGCCCGGAGGCAGCGGCTGCGGGTTTATAGAGTTTTTGACGCCCTGAGACAGCGGCCGCGGGTTCAGAGAGTTGGGGCCTCCCGGAGGCAGCGGCTGCGGGTTCAGAGAGACGTCGCCGCCCGGAGGCAGCGGTTGGGGGCTCAGGGAGTTTTTGACGCCCGGGGACAGCGACCGCGGGTTCAGAGAGTTGGGGCCGCCCGGAGGCAGCGGCTGCGGGTTCAGGGAGACGTCGCCGCCCGGAGGCAGCGGTTGGGGGCTCAGGGAGTTTTTGACGCCCGGGGACAGCGGCTGCGGGTTCAGAGAGTTGGGGCCGCCCGGAGGCAGCGGCTGTGGGTTTAGAGAGACATCGCCGCCCGGAGGGAGCGGTTGGGGGCTCAGGGAGTTTTTCACGCCGATGCCGACTCGTTTGCTATTTCCGACCGTATTGCGGATCTTGATCTGATTGCTGCCGCCCTTGATCTGATTGCTTTGCAGCTTGGACTTTACTTCGGCGAGCTTCAGGGTGCCGTGTGCGCCGGCGGCGGGCGCGTCCGACGCGACCTGCTGAGGTGACGGCGCGGCCGCCGAGACGCCGAGTGAAACGCCGAGCAGCGATAGCGTTGCGACAACTTTTCGTGCCGCTTCCAAACCGGTCCTACGTGTCATGCGCTTTCTCCTTCCGAAATGCCTCGAGCTGGCGGTGAAGTATCTCAAGATGCAACTGCTTGCGTTCTTCGATTTCGGTCGGCTCCGCCGTCCGACTTAGCGCGCAGTAGTCGCCGATTGCCGAATCCATATCGGCGAGGTCGTCCGCCCGGTCGCTTTCCTCGTCGGCGGCTCGTAAAAACGGCGTCGCGCCCTGCGCCTTGAGGAAGTCGGAGATTGTGCCTTTGTCGGTGAATTGGCTCTTGAAATCCGACATCCAAAAAGCTTTCCTCTGCGAAATCGAGAGCCTGGGTCGCATTGGCGCATGGTGATAGCACCATGCAAACCGGATGCCATTCCACGACGGCGAAATTCATCACGCACACTCGATCGCGTTCCGGGCGATGTCGCATGCGAGGGGTCGCTCGCACGCATCGCCGCGAGCTTTTGCGGCGCAGCCTCAACGGATTTTAACGCCGTTGATCCGAGGATTGATCTGCGGCGTCCTTACATTGATGGTCTTCACGCCTGTAGACACGTTCTGCACTCTGATGCGGTTGGGAGGGCCCGGAGGTATGGTCTTCACGCTTGTAGACACGTTTTGCACTTTGATGCGGTCGGGAGGGCCCGGGGGCAGCGGTTGCGGGTTCAGAGAGTTGTTGCCGCCCGGCGGCAGCGGTTGCGGGTTGATGGAGACGTCGCCGCCCGGGGGCAGCGGTTGTGGGCTCAGCGAGTTTTTCACGCCGATGCCGACCCGTCTGCTGTTCCCGATCGTATTGCGGACCTTGAACTGATTGCTTTGCAGCTTGGACTTTACTTCGGCGAGCTTCAGGGTGCCGTGTGCGCCGGCGGCGGGCGCGTCCGACGCGACCTGCTGCGGTGACGGCGCGGCCGCCGAGACGCCGAGTGAAACGCCGAGCAGCGATAGCGTCGCAAGAATTTTTCCTGCTGCTTCCAAACCGGTCTTACGTGTCATGCGCTTTCTCTTTCCGAAATGCCTCGAGCTGGCGATGAAGTATCTCAAGATGCAACCGCTTGCGTTCTTCGATATCGGTCGGCTCCGCCGTCCGATTGAGCGCGCAGTAGTCGCCGATTGCCGAATCCATATCGGTGAGATCGTCCGCCGGATGGCTATCCTCGTCGTGCGGCTCGGCTCGCGGCGCCGTCGGGTCGTCGCCGACGAGCTCCTGCGCGGCGCAGATCCAGGCGAAATATTCGTCGGCGGCGCGCAGAAACGTCGTCGCGCCCTGCGCGTCGAGGAAGTCGGCGATCGTGCCTTTATGGGTGAACTGGCCCTGCGACCCGGCGTCCAATTCCATGCGTGAGAACCATTCGGTCCCGTCGGCAAGAACGTGACGACCCAGAGGATAGAGCCGGCACGCCAATGGACGGTCGGCATGGACCGTACAGCCGTCGGCGCCGAGGAAGATGCAAGCGCCGCTCTCCGTATGGTCGAGCACGGCCCCGCCACCCGCGCGCGTCCTGGTGGCGCGGAATTCTCCCGTCGTCTCGCCCAGCCTTCGCGCAAGCCGCGCGACCTCATACGGATTGACCTGAATATCCTTGCCGACGCAGCAGGTCCTGCATCGGCGGCAGGTATATCCAAACGTTTCTTGGCGCGGCTCGGCGCGGCTTGGTCTCATCTGTATCATCGTTGGCCGCGGCTCGATCGCCACATTCGGTCAAAATCGACGTTTTGGTCTTGCCGGCGCGAAGGAAGTGCGAAGAGGGACGAAAAGGTCGGTGGTGAGAGGTGCGGCGGTCGCGTGGCATTCCCGCAGCCACGATGTTGCCTCAGGCGCAACAGCATGGTCGCCGGCCGTGAACCTATACGAATCGCCCATGAAGCCGAGGGGGTCGCCCCAGGGGGCGGCGAAAAATATTATTCGTCCGGGCCGCGAGTTGAAATGGAATTCCACCGCTCCATCGGTGTTATTTATTCTCTCCCAGCGGATGCCATCGCGCGATGTCTCAGTGCCAATCTCCTCGAACGCGGCCCGGCAGCGCCCTACCGCAACCGTCGACCGGACGCGGGGGCCTGCGCGTGACCGATCGTTTCGGCCCGCTTTGCGCGGCAGCAAGCATATTGATGGCGGCGGTCGGAATCGCCTCGTCGGCGGCCGCCGAACCGGTTCGGGCGAATGGCGGCAACGCCTCTCTTTCGGCGGTTCACTCGGCCGTTCGACAAGCGCGGGATGACGTCAGACGTCGCATCGACGCGACGGACCCACAACGCAATCGTCGACATGTTCGCAGGCCTCCAACCCCGAACGATCGCTGACCGGACGGGGTTCGGACATATCGCCAACATCGAATGTTTGGCAGATCGAATGCTCCGGGAGCAGGAAAAATCAAGCTTCTCGGGGCGGGAAATATGTCGGTGGCAAGCGATTTTTGCAGTTGTCGGCGGGACGGATCCTGTTATGGATATGATGAGTTCATACGAATTCCTTGTGCCACGCAGCGTCCGCGCCGGCGTATTTGACAATCCAGGCGCCGGTCTTTCTTGGGTGGGGGCGATTGAGGCTATGCGCGCGTACACAAAGCAAATCCGGGCGAAATCAGGCTATCTCTGCAAACACGCAGCCGCTGTCGGCTTGGTCGCCGGCTGTGTGGCCGCTCTGCCGGTGAGCTCTGGATTGGCCGCCACGGCAATTGCTTTTCTCGATCTGTCGCTCGATGCCGTCGGCCACGAGACCACACAGGTAGGCCTGAGGGCGGTCCAAAGCGCGATTCTGCGACATCCGGGATCGCCTTCAGGGGCAACGGACCGGCTCCGGCGGAGCCAGTCGCCCGCTCGGATATGCCTGGACTCCGGACGAGATTAATCCCGAGCTTCTCGCCTATACGGCCAAGGCCGTTTCGCGCAACCCGCTCGACAAGGCGCCCCCCAAGCAGGACACGTCCCCGGTGCAGTATGCGGCCTGGGGGCAGGTCTACGGCGACCGGGAAAAGCGCACGGGCGATTTCCTGGGCGTCGACATCGGGCGCACCACGACAACTTATGGCGGCCTCGTGGGTGTCGACGTGGCGATCTCCCGCCTGCGGTCACCATCCGACGCGCTGGTCGTGGGAATTCTCGGCGGCGAGATGAGTTCCCTGGTGCAAAACAAGGATGGCACGACGGCGCGCGTTCGAGGTCCGTCGGTCGGCGTGTATTCGGTTTATATGTATGGCGGCATATCCGTCGATTCCGCCTTCAAGGTGGACTTCATGCACCTGGACCGGGTGTCGCCGGGTATTGACGATCTTTCGCTCGGAATGACGAACTTTTCGGCGACGTTGAACCTGAACAACAAGTATGAGTTCAGCTCCTGGTGGGTCGAGCCGACGGCGGGAATTTCTGCGACGCGCTCGATCTGGGACGCCGCATCGAGGGCGCTGGGGTTCGATGACGGCACCCAGGTGCGCTTGCAGTCCGGCATCCGTTTTGGCACGTCCGTTACATCGAACGGCATTCAGATCGATCCGAGCCTTGCCGCAATGATTTACGACGATGTCATCGTCGATGGCGGGGGATTGGCCTCGGCGGCTGGTATCCCCGGTCCGACCGATCAGGGAAAGCTTTTTGGGCAGCTCATCGGAAAACTGAACTTCACGCTTAGCGATAACCTCTCGACCTATGTCGAGGCCGAAGTGCGGGGTCGCGAAGCGGTGCTCGGCTCGGCCGCCCGCGTGGGGGTGCGGTACTCGTTTCAGTGAGAGATCCGCCGGTAGGGACCGTGTCTTGGTCCCGAACGCCGGCCCGTCGGGGCGCACGAACGATTGCGGGCAGCGGATTTTCTTCCCCCGCTTATCGATGAAACAGCGTGGCGAAGATCCAGTATCCGGCCCAGCCTCCCAGCAACGCAGCCGCCGCGATCAGCAAGCCCGTCCCGTCGCTGAAAACGCTCCGCCTGATCTTCGGGAACTCCCAAAGCGCGACGCCGAGGCTCGCGAGGCCGACAACCATTCCAATCGCCGCTCCAAGGATCTCCATCGTGTCGTCTCCGGACGAGAGGTGTGCCGCAAGCTGGAATCGACCACAGCGATGCTGCAATACTGCGACGCTTGCTTACGTCGCACGTGCGGCCACGCGGGCCGGCTTGAAAGTCTCGTCGACACGCCAGCCGTCCTGCGCGCGAAGCAGGCGCGCCAGCGCAACCGCATCGCCGGCCGGCGCTGCCTCCACCCGGACCGCGAACCCTTCTTCAATCCGAGCGAATTGCGTGTCCTGGCCATCCGGCACCGGCTGCGGCCGGGTCGGCCACTCGGCATGTTGCAGCGTCACGTAAAGGAGCTGTCCTGTTGGCGGCAGACCGGCCGTCGCCAGGCCACACACCTCGATTTCCTCGCCGCGCGCATCGATCGCGAAACCGGGCTCCACCACGACTTCGCTCGTCCCTGAATCATCGTGTCGCACCGACACGCCGAGGCCGCGAACGACGCCGTCGCCGTGCAGCTCGCGATTGAGCCGTCGGATGCGCTCCCTGAAGTAATCCTGCTCCAGCCTGAAGTCGTCGACGCCGAGCAGCCGGCCGACAAAGTAGCGCGTTCGCTCGAGGGTGTGGCTCGCCTGACCCGCATTGTCATTCGCGAGCGCCTGCGCGACTTGCGCCAGGCGTGCGGCGCTCGCGCGCCCGCGCTCGGGTATGGCGTTCGCGCGATAGAGGATCGATTCCGTCAGAAACGCAAAAAGATCGAGCAGCACGATGCCCGGATCGCGCTCGTTGTTGCCGGTCCAGCCCGGTGCGAGCGCCACCACGCGCTGGCGGAGCAGTTTGGCGAGCTCAACATAGGCCGCGTCGTCAAGTTTCGGCATCGCAGGATTCCTTATCTCGGCGATCAATCCAGGATAGCCGACAGGGGAGAGGAATGACCAGCGAACCGAGAGCCCGCATGGAGCCCTTGGATTTTGCCGTCGGCAAGCCCACGGCCCGCGACAAGCGCGGGCATGACAGTCAAATCTATGGCGCTGGCATGACGTCGGCGTCACAAAGCCGACCGCATTGGCGAAGCTTGAAAAATTTGCGTACGATGCCCCTAAAGCGGAGATCGCGGGAGGATGGCATGTTGGAAGAATTCAAGAAATTCGCATTGCGCGGGAACGTGGTCGACCTCGCCGTCGGGGTGATCATCGGCGCAGCATTCGGCACGATTATCGCTTCGCTGGTGGGCGACGTCATCATGCCGGTCGTGGGTGCGGCTACGGGCGGGCTCGATTTTTCAAACTACTTTATTCCGCTGTCGAAAAATGTCACCGCGACATCCTATGTCGAAGCAAAGAAGCAGGGAGCCGTGCTTGGGTACGGACAATTCCTGACGGTCGCGATAAATTTCCTGATCATCGCTTTCGTGCTTTTTGTCGCTATCCGGGGAATCAACAAGTTGAAGAAGCATGAAGAAGACAAGCCCAAGGCGCCCGAAACCCCGGCGGACGTGAAGCTGTTGACGGAGATCCGCGATTTGCTGGCGCGCCGGCCCGCTTAGCGCATGGCCCCGCTGCAGCCTACCCGGGACTTGATCTCGGGTTGACGGACGTTTCGGGCGCGACCATGCACAAAGTCAAGAAGCCAGGGAGCGAGAGCGCTGCGATCAGAAGCGATCTCGGCCTAGCGATGTGGCGGAGACGTCAACTGATGCAGGTGCAGACCCACCGAGATTTCGGCGGGCCTGCGAGGCTCGTTGTCGAAGGTTCCGGATGCCCCAAAGAGGCGAAGGCGCCCCTTATTGGCCAACCGAGTCCTTGACGCATTTCGTCGTGAAGCTCGTCTTCGCCGCGCCGTTGAGCTTTTTTTCGCCCGCCTGCGTGTCGCAGGACTTTTGCGCGTCGGTCTCGCACTTCTTCATGAAGCTGTTCAACGCCGCTCCGGCGAGCTTCTTTTCGCTCGCTTGCGCCTTGCAGGAAGAGTTTTGTGGGGCTTGCGCATAAACGCCTCCGGCAATCACGCAGAGAACGGCGGCTAACGTCAGGGTCTTCATGGCTCTGTCCTTTCGGCTTGCATTCATGCAGACGGCACCGGCCGCTGCATCGAACTGCGTACAAAATCCTCGCCGGAGAGAGCTGGAGACTCTCCGACGCCCGTCACTTCATCTCGGTCAGGCCGCCTGCGGCAGGGTGCCATTCGGGCTGGCTTGATCGATCGTGCCCGGCAAATGCTCCGCCAAGAGCTTGAGCGCGCCGTCGACGGGAAGCCCGAGCTGACGTGCGATCTGCTGAACCTGTTCGTTCCCGAGCGCCGAACGAATCTGCTCGCCGGTTACCGGGAGATTCGCGCCGTTGCCAAGCCATGACTGAACCTGCTCGTTCAGGCCGCCTTGCTGGAGTTGCGCGACGATGCCGTTCAGATTGCCGAGGTTGGTTTTCGCCAACACCGCGGAAATCAAGCCCGGCACGGCGGTTGCCTCGACCTGGCCCAGGACGCCTTTGAGCGCTCCGCCGAGATTGTCGAAAAGGCCCATGATGGACTCCCGTGAACTGAGGTGAAGCTGGGGTGCGGCCATCGAGGCCGCACAGCCTGTTCGATTGGCCGGTTCAGGGATGCTTTTCGTCCTTTGCGGCGCGGGCGCCCGCCGAAGCCGTATCGGCCTCGCACATGTAAGCGCCCTTCTTGGTGTTCCCGTAATCCTTGTGCCCGCTGAAATGATAGATCTTCGAATTCAGGTTCACCCAGACGACGGTACCGGTCGGACAGCGAGCCTTGGCCTGCGCTTCGTTCGCGAATTGGTTGGCGCCGGTTGGGGCAGTCGCGGCCGTCGGAGCGGGTTTTGGCGCGGCGGCAGGTTTCGGGGCAGCAACGGGGGCAGGAGCAGGGGCGGCAGCGGCAGCGGGTTTGGTTTCAGCCGCCGGAGCAGCGCTCGGCTGCGCAGCCGCGCCGCCGGCGCGACACTGCGCGACGTATGCCTTTTCGGTTATCCCCTTGGCTTGGTTGTCGGTTTTGTTCGCGCGCCATTCGTCCGTGCACTGCTTCGCGGTTTTCTGCTGGGCAAGCCCTGCCGTACTCGACAGAGCCATAAGACCGATGACTGCGGCGGAGCAAACGATTGAAGAAAATGTCTGTGTCATGTGAGTAACCTCTTGGGTCCGGTGAAACGAAGCGAGCCACGTCGGACGTTGGCTCTGCCGAAAGACCAGACTCCCCGCATTGCGCTAGATCAAATGAACCAGCGAGAGCGGAATTTGTTCCGAGTGGGGTTTTCGCGATCTTTGGACTGCTCAAAGCGCGATCTTCGCGCGCTTCAAGGCGAAAAATTGATCCAGATCAATGCCCTTGCGCGAGGTTGGCGCATATTTCTTTTGTGCAATGAATCCCACGATAGGAGGATTTCATGGCAGAAACCCTGAAATTTTCGAGCCACCGACACTGGGAGGACTGGTGCTCGCTGGCGTTGGGCGCCGTGATCCTGATGTCTCCGGCCATCGCTCAGACGGTTGATTGGCCCTACGTAACGCTCAATGCGGTGCTGGTCGGCCTGCTGGTGATGTTGATGGCATGGCAAGAGCTCATGCTGCTCGAGCGTTGGGAAGAGTTGATCGAGTTGGCGCTCGGCTTGTGGCTCGCCGCCTCGCCTTGGTTGTTCGGCTACGCCGACCAAGGCCTGCCGGCCGCTCTGCATGTCGCGCTGGGCGGCGCGGTCGTGGCGCTTGCGGCCGTCGAGTTCTACCAGGATTGGTGGGCCGCGCGCGCAGCGTGACTGAGCCGCGAACCGCGCCGAACGCTGACGCAAGCGTGGCGGGGTCGCTGGTGCGGATACGGCGCCCCTTTGGGGTCCGGAGAAGAATTGCTGCGAAACCCGCCGCGTTTTCTGCCATTGGCTTGGACCGTTTTATCGGGCGCTGGCGGCTTTCGTCGGGCGGGGCCGGGGCTTGCAGCAGATGGAGAACACAGATGATCACCATACGACAACTGCTGGATCAGAAGGGCGGTGAATGTTGTTCCATTCATCCGGACGCCACCGTGTTCGATGCCATCGCGAAAATGGCTGCCAACAACGTCGGGTCGTTGGTCGTGATCGAGCGAGACGCGCTCGTCGGGATCATCACCGAGAGGCACTATGCCCGCAACGTGGTGCTGAAGGGCAAGACATCCCCTGCGACGCCGGTCCGGGAAATCATGGAGACGAACGTCGTTACGGCAAGGCCCGAGCAGTTCGTCGAAGAATGCATGGCCGTCATGACCGAAAGACGGGTGCGCCACCTGCCGGTGGTCGAGGGCGGAAAACTCGTCGGCGTCGTCTCGATCGGAGACTTGGTGAAAAGCATCATCGGCGACCAGAAGTTCGTCATCGATCAGCTCGAGCATTACATTCATCGATAGCAGGCCGGCGCGAAGTCCTGCATATCCACCGATCAATCGCGATCGTCGCTGCGTTGCGGGTCGCAATGCCTGCAACCGATGTCAATCCGACGCGCCGAGCAGGCGGCAGCTGTTGGCATGGACATGCCGGCGTACCGGCGCATAGGCGCGTTCGGCGGCCACCAGGAGACCCTCGCCGTGGGCGATCGAGTTCGACGGCCGCCATCTGGCACTCGGCCAGAGCAGCGAGCTTGTCGGCAATCATCTCGTGCGCTTCCGCCGCTGCGTG
This sequence comes from uncultured Pseudomonadota bacterium, assembly GCA_963791155.1. Taxonomy (GTDB): domain Bacteria; phylum Pseudomonadota; class Alphaproteobacteria; order Rhizobiales; family Xanthobacteraceae; genus JAVDCA01. The sequence continues at coordinate 14,457 of CAWBRI010000010.1, read as the reverse complement.
CGGTCCTCCCTCGGCCAGCCGGGCGAGCCGCATCGCGATCACGCCTTGGGCCTCGCACGCGAAGCGCATGGCCTCGAGCCAACCGTCGAAAAATCCGGGCATGACGATATCCTATCGGTTCGCCGCGAGGCGATAGTCGCAAGCGCGACCAACCAACAGCATGGCGCGAATGTTGGAAGGATGATCTCGACGATCGATTAAGATTGTATCGATCCTGGTAAGGACCGTGTCGGGTCAGGCCGGCGAATCTCGCAACGGTCCCACGTTTTCCGCGCTGCCTCCGATCACCGCCGATCATCGATCGACCGCGCCGGGAGTCGGCCGCGTCGCGAATTCCGGCTTCCAGCCAGTTCGCAAAACGCCTACCCTTCGGGTCGGTTTAGGGTTTATCCGCGAATCCCGTCGGGAGTAGGCGTGAGTCTCGCCCTTGGTGTCGCCGGAAGCTGACGGACGGCGAGCGGCGCGTCGAGACGTGACAGGGAGGACGATCATGTCGGCAGTTCGCTGGATCGTGCGCGCGCTTCTGGTCGCGGCGTTTGCGGCACCGGTCTGCGCGCAGGAGTTTCCGACCAGGCCGATCGTTCTCGTGGTGCCCTACGCGGCTGGCGGCAACGTCGATATCAGCGCCCGCGCGCTGCAGGCCGGTCTCGGCGCTTCGCTCGGCCAGCCGGTGCTGGTCGAGAACCGGCCGGGCGCGGGCGGGACCATTGCGGGCGAATACGTGGCGCGTGCAGCGCCCGACGGGCACACGCTGTTTGTCGGGTCGAACGGGCCGGTCATGCTCGGCCCGATGACCATGCCCAAGCCGCCCTATCAGTGGCAACAGGTGTTCGCGCCGGTCAGCACGCTGGCGGTGGCGACCAACACGCTGGTGGTCCGGCCGACGCTCCCGGTCAAATCCGTCGCCGAGCTGGTCGCGTATTCCCGCAACAATCCTGGAAAGCTCACGGTGGCGGTCGACAGCATCGCCAGCATCAATCATTTCATGGGGGAATTGCTGAAAATCAAATCCGGCATCACCTGGACGGAAATCCACTATCGCGGCAATGCGCCGGCCGTGACCGACCTGGTGGCCGGACACGTGGATGTCGGTATTATGCAGCTGGTCGATACCGCTCAGCAATTACAGTCCGGCAATCTTCGGGCCCTGGCCATCCTCGGACCCAACCGCGCGCCGTCGCTGCCGGAGGTGCCGACCATCGGCGAGGCCGGCTATCCGGACGTGCAGGGCGTCACGTTCAACGGGGTCTTCGCCCCGAAGGCGACCCCGCGCGCCGTCATCGACAGACTGAGCGCGGCGATCCGTGTCGCGCTCGCAAAAAAGGAGGTCGTCGATCAGCTGGCGACCCTGGGCTCCAGCGCCCGCGGCAGCACGCCGGAGGAGTTCACGGCGTTCCTCGCGCAGGAAACCGAAAAGTGGACCGAGGTCATGCGGCAAGCCAACATCAAGGTGACCGAGTGACCAGCACGACCGACACGCGACCGTTTTCGCCGAAGATCGACCGCCACTATCCCAAACCGAAGCTGAAGCTGCCGCCGGGCGCGACGGACACGCATTTTCATTTCATCGGTCCGCAGAAGCTTTTTCCCACCAAGCCGGACAACGTCTTCGCGCACCTGCAGTTCGAGGACACGCCGATCGAGGATTGGCTGAAGATGCAGGAGGCGCTGGGCCTGTCGCGCGGCCTGCACGTCCTGTCGATGATGTACGAGAACAATTACGAGATCGCGCTGCACGCGCAATGCCGGCTTTTGGACCGGGTGCGCTCCGTGATCGTGCCGTGGTCGGGCATCACGGACGGCGAGCTCGACATTCTCACCAAAGCCGGCGTGGTCGGCTATCGCGTCACCTGGCGGCTGGACCGGAACGTCGACCGGCGCATGGTCGCGCGCACCCAGGAGCGCGGCTGGTCGACGCACTACCTGCACCGGGCCGACGAGCCGGAGCAGGACCATTGGAAACCGCTCATCCTCCAAACGCCCGGCCGCTTCGTGCTCGAGCACATGGGCGGCGTCGATCCCGCCAAGGGCATCGACGGCGAAGGCTTCCGGTTCGTGCTCGCCTGCCTCGACACCGGACGCTGCTGGGTGAAGCTATCGCCGCGCATCTCCAAGCAGGACAATTTTCCGTTCTCGGACACCGATCCGCTGGTGAAAAAGCTGGTCGAGCATGCGCCGAACCGCCTGCTGTGGGGATCGGACTGGCCGCATCCGCAATACTTCAAGCCGATGCCCAACGACGTCGCGCTCTTGGACATGATGCTGGACTGGGTGCCGGACGAAGCCAAGCGCAAGTTGATCTTCGTCGACAATCCGGCCGAGCTGTTTGGGTTTCCGCCGGTGTAGTCCCACTGAAGTTCATTGGTCGCTTGCGCTGGCAACGGCGGGTACGTTCACGGCGAGCCCGCCAGTTGCCGCTTCAGCCATCCGACGATCATGGCCAGGATGTCGTCATACGGCATGCCCGGCGTTCGCCCCATGTGATGGCCTTCGGGATAGATGCGCGCCGACTTCGGATTGCCGTGCTCCATCAGCAGATAGATGTCCTCGACCGGGGCCTGGTCGTCGAGCTTGCCGTTGACGCCGAGCAGCGGCGCCGAGGGCTTGTCGAGCAGCCCCATGGTCTTGAGCGAGAAAGCGGGCACCGCCGCGAGGAATTCCTCCATGGTTTTGGTTCCCACGGCGCGGCCGCGCGCATCGAGCAGGCTCGCGGCGCCGAACAGATAGGTTGCGCCCCCGGTTGTGAACGCCGGAACCAGCCATTCCTTCTGAAAGCCGTAGTGAATATTACCGCCGTGGAAGACGGCTCCGGCGATCCGGTCGGCCGCCACGAAGGCGAGCCGCGCCGCCCAGTAGGCGCCGAAACTGCCGCCCCAGACTCCGAGGCGGCGACCGTCGAGCTCCGGACGCCGTAGCAGATAATCCATCCAGGCCAGATAAGTGCGTTCGGCCGCCACATCGCCATAGAGAACGGGGTTTTCGCCGCTGCCGGGCATGTCGATGGAGAGCGAGGCGAGCCCCGCCTTCATTACCAGCGCGCTGACGTGCAGGCGGTCCTCCTTCCAGCCGTCGACGCCGCCCCAATGCATGACGACAGGCGGGCGTGCGACGCCGGGCGGAACCTGGAGGTGGCCGACCAGCGTCTTGCCTTCGAACGGCAGCTCGACGAATTCGAGCGGCGGATCGCAATGCGTCGCGGCCTTCCGGAAGATGCGCAGCGAATGCCGATAGGCGGCGAGCTGGCCCGGTGATAGCGGCGCCGGATAGCGCCCGACGCGACACGCGTCGAAGCCCAGCATGTAGAACTCGTGAAGCTCCGCCCCGGCGGCGCCCGCAGTTGCGCGCTCGTCACCTTCGGCTTCATAAGCCAGGCCGATCCGGCACCACCGCTCGGCCCATTGGTCGCGGTCGAGACTCGTGAGCGCGTTCATGACCGCCGCGGCATCCTGCGGGCGAATGCTTTCAACGGGATTGATTCGTCCGGCGCGGCGAAGAACCTCCGCCTTGACTTCCTCCAGGGTCCGCTCGCGCGCGCCGGCGGGCGTTCCGGCGAAGTCTGCCCGTTCATGTCACGCTCCCTTGCGGATCCCAGCCGGCTAGGCATTCCGGTTTCGAGCCGGCCGCCGTTCCGGTCCGGCGCCGGACCAGCGGGCGAGGGGGACTCACGGGGGATGGTTGGATGATGTTTGCGTTTGGCGGGCAGGTCAACGGCATGCCGACGCTGGTTTTTCCCGTCGCCGATGGGCGTGTCCGTGCGTCTCGACGGCGCAAGAGAGTGGCCTGCGAGGGCAGTTGCCGCATCCGGACATCCATGCCGCATTTATTTTGTGCGGCGATTGACGACGTTCTCCGGAACGATCTCGCCTTTGAACGTGAACACTTGCGGGTCGGACGGATCGACCGTCACCCGCACCCAATGGGTGTCCGGATTGCCGAACGTTTCGACGCGGGTAAAGTTCTCGAACAGCCGGTTGGTCTTCTTGCTGTAGAGCGGCTTGTCGATCCGGAACAGGTGCGTGTCGCCGTGAAGGAATGCGACCGGCCGGTCGTAGCTTTCCAATTCGTCGGCGAGCCCGGCCACGTAGTCGTCGAACGCGGCAGGGTACGAGGGAATCGGCTGCCCGCGCGGCACGAAGGGGCTGAAGTAGCGGGTCTTGGCCGCGGGGGGCCAATAATTCTCGAATCCGGGATTGGCCTGCGCCATCAGCACGAGCCCGCGGCTGCCGTCGGCCTTGGCGGCGGAAAAAGCCGCGCGCATCCACGCCAGATATTCGCGGCCTTGCGCTCGCGATATTCGGCGTCCATCTCGGGCGTGCGGCCGAAATTGTCGTTGCTCCCGACGATGTGCGGCGTTGCGAAAGTGACGCCGCTTATCGACCAGCGGAGATTCTCGCGGAACTTGGCGTATTGCGGATCGTCCGCCTGACTTTCCACCGGAATGGTGCGCTGGCCGAGACTGCGAGCCTTTGGAAAGAACATGGCGCGGACTTTGGCGAGCCGCTCCAGAGGATCGATCTTGGGCTCCCGCACCAAATGGCAGTCCGCCCAGTCGTTGTCGCCGGGCGTGAGAATGAACGGATGCTTGACGCTCTGGAACAAGTCGTAGATCGCCTGGTAGTTCTCGTCGAGGCAGGGCAGCAAGCCGATGGCGGGGTTGGGATAGTAACCCCTGGGGTCATTCTGGAAATCGCCAACGTGGACCACAAAGGCGAAGTCCGCCTTGTTCAGCGCCGCCAGGACCCGCTGGTATTCCTGCTGCTGCACCGTGGTGTATGGCATGTCGCCGATGAGGCCGAATTGAAAGGCGCGGTCCTGAGCCTGCGCGGACGCATTGCCGATGCCGGCAGGTGACAGACATGCCAGGCCGATCGCCAATCGACGAATGAATTTCATATCGGCTGTCATGGCGGCCATCATGGCGTTCCTGGGTGGTCGGGCCGTGGGGCGCAACAGCGAAGAGCATTGTGCTCCGTCGGAGCCAATGCAAGCCCCCGGAATGGGGCCAATCAGGATCGAGGAATTCGCCAGCGCCCGGCGGCGCCATTTTGACTTACCGCAATGCACATAGATCAATTTTTGAATATAAGATGGCAGCTTCAAATGTTGGAGGTCGATCATGTCCGGTTCATGTTGTTGCGGCTCTCCCAAATCCGAGGCCGCTAAGGCTGCTATGGCGGCCGCGCCGCAGGTCACCGAGGCTGCGGCTGAACAGCCGGCCGCGAATTCCCATAAGAGCGAATGCTGCGACGACAAGCCGGCAAAGAGCGAAAAACGCGGCTGCGGTTGTTAGATCCGTGTCGCACGTTTGGTGTGTGAGAGGCCGCCGCCATCGGCGGCCTTTTGCCTTGCGGCCACGTCCCGTGCGCCGGTGACACCAGTCAGGTGGACGTGGTGGCACGTCTCCGTTTCCTTTGGTACTGTGCCTTGCCCCACGGCTCGCCGTAAGCAGGCCCTGCAGCACACCGGCACGACGGTTCGCGGGCGTTTACCGAATTTACTTCGCGAGTTCGTGCCATGCCCGAATTGTCCGTCTTGCTTCTGGCCGCCTGCATATTTCTTGGCGTGCTACTCTACACATCCGTAGGGCGTGCCGGGGTATCGGCCTACATCGCACTCATCGGTCTGTTCGGCATTGCTCCTGTGGCCACCCGCGCTCAGGAGTACCCGACGCGTCCGATCGAGATGATCATCCCGTGGCCCGCGGGCGGCGGGGTGGACGTCATCGGCCGCGCGATCGCAAGCACCATGTCGGCCGAACTGGGACAGAATATCGTCGTGGCCAACCGTGACGGGGCCGCCGGAACGATTGGCTTCAACGCGCTCGCTTCAGCCCCGCCCGATGGCTACACGCTCGGCGGCGGTCCGACGACGCCGATCGCCAACGCGCCTTTTCTGGCGAAAGGCGTGCGCTACCAGGTCGAGTCCTTCGACTATATCTGCCAATATTTCGAGAATATCTTCGTGCTCGCGGTGAGGCAGGAGTTGCGTTTCAAGACCGCGCGGGATTTGTTCGCCGCCGCCGCCGCGAACCCGGACATGCTGACATATGGCCATGCCGGCGTCGGCACGATCCCGCATCTGGCGGCGGAGAATCTGGCCGAAGCGCTGAATCTCAAGGTTCGCTCCATACCGTTTCGCGGCGATAATCCGATGTTGCCGATCCTGCTCAAGGGCGACCTCGATTTCGCCTCGACCGCGCTGTCCTCCATTCGAGGCCTGAATCTCCGCGTCCTTGCGGTGTTCGCCGATGCGCGGCTGCCCAGCCTGCCCGACGTGCCGACGGCCGGGGAACTCGGCGTCGCCGTCTCGGTGCCGCCGGGCCACAACGGCGTGTTCGCCCCGAAGGGGCTGTCCGAGCCGATCCACGCACGCCTGGAACGCGCATGCGCCAATGCGGCGAAGAGCGACGCCGTGCTGCGTGCCGTTGCCAACGCCGGTCAGACCGTCACCTATTTGACCGGCGCACGATTCCGGCAGCAGACAGTTGCGGATTACAACTTCAAGGGCGCGCTCATTCGTCGGCTGGGGTTGGAGGTCAAGTAGCCGCCAAATGGGACGAGACGAACGCCGGAGGAGGCGGCGGCCAAGAGCGCCGTCGCGCAAGCCGTCCGGCGGCTGATCCGTCCTCCACAAGTCGCTGATGTTCGCGTAACATCGCGAGCCGGTTCGCGTTGCTCCGCATCGGGAGGCACACGCCATGATGTTCGGCATGACCATCTACACCTTGGTGCACGTCGTATTGAGCCTGGTGGGAATCGGCTCCGGCGTTGTGGTCTTGTTCGGGTTGCTCGCCAGCCGGCGGCTCGACGGTTGGACGGCGCTCTTTCTGGTCACCACGGTGGCGACCAGCGCGACCGGGTTCGGCTTTCCATTCGATCACTTGTTGCCGTCCCATGTGGTCGGCATCGTATCGCTGGTGGTGCTGGCGGTCGCCATCGTGGCGCGCTACGGCCGTCATCTTGCGGGCGCCTGGCGGTGGATCTACGTGGCGGGCGCCGTGATCGGCCTCTACCTGAATGTCTTCGTCCTGATCGTGCAGCTCTTCCTGAAGGTGCCCGCCGTTCATGCGCTGGCCCCGACCCAGGCCGAGCCGCCCTTCGCCATCACCCAGGGTGTCGTGCTGGTGCTTTTTGTCGTGCTCGGCCTCGTGGCGGCGATTAGGTTCCGCCCCGCGACGGCCGCGGCAGAATAAAGACCTGCCGGCGCCTCACGACACGGGGAGCGCTCCATGGCCACCACCACGACGGTCGACGACAGCGGCAACGAGCCGCTCGACCTCGCCGACATGCGGCGGCGCATCAAGGCGATCTTCATCGGCTCGGTCGGCAATCTCGTCGAATGGTACGATTTCTACGCCTATGCGGCCTTCGCGCTCTATTTCGCCGGCGCGTTCTTTCCCAACTCCGATCCGGTCGTGCAGCAGCTCAACGCCGCGCTCCTGTTCGCGGTCGGCTTCCTGGTGCGCCCGCTCGGCGGCTGGCTGTTCGGCCATCTCGCCGATCATTACGGCCGGCGCGGCGCGCTGATGCTGTCGGTCCTGCTGATGTGCTTCGGCTCGCTGATGATCGCGGTGACGCCGACCTACGCGTCGATCGGCATCTGCGGCGCCGATCCTGCTCGGCGCTCGCGCGCATCATCCAGGGGCTGAGCCTCGGCGGCGAATACGGCACCAGCGCCACCTATCTGACCGAGATGGCCGACGAGCGCCATCGCGGCTTCTATTCGAGCTTCCAATACGTGACGCTGATCGGCGGGCAGATCTGCGCGCTGCTCGTGCTGCTGCTGCTGCAGAAGGTGTTCCTGACCGACGACGAGATCCGCGCCTGGGGCTGGCGCATTCCGTTCGTCATCGGCGCGCTGCTCGCCGTCGTCGCGCTGGTCATGCGGCGCAACCTGCACGAGACCGAAGCCTTCGAGGCGGCGAAGAAAGCTCGCGAAGCAGGACGTCCTCGATCCGCGCGCTGCTGAAATATCCGCGCGAGGTCCTGCTCGTGGTCGGGCTGACGGCCGGCGGCACCGCGGCCTTCTACACCTACACGACCTACATGCAGAAATTCCTCAAGCTGTCGGTCGGCCTCACCGACGACCAGACCACGCATGGTGACCGCCGCGCGCGCTCGTCTTCGCGCATGATGCCTGCAGCCGATCTATGGCGCGATCTCCGACCGCATCGGCCGCAAATGGCTGCTGATCTGCGTTCGGCGTCTGCGGCGTGCTGTTCACCATCCCGCTGCTCACCACGCTGCAGACGGCCAACGGCGCCGTTCGCGGCGTTCCTGCTGATCGCGGCGGCCTGGATGATCGTGTCCGGCTACACCTCGATCAACGCGGTCGTGAAGGCGGAGCTGTTTCCGACCAGCAGTCCGCGCGATCGGCGTCGGCCTGCCCTATGCGCTCACGGTGTCGATCTTCGGCGGCACCGCCGATTCGGTCGCGCTGTGGTTCAAGTCGATCGGCCACGAGAACTGGTTCTACTACTACCTGACCGGAATGATCGGCGATCTCGCTCGTCGTCTACCTGTTCATGCGCGACACCAAGGCCAACTCGGCGATGCACCGGCACGAGTAGCTTGCGCGCGGCGACGGGCAATCCCCGCGGTCTCCCTCCCCCGCTTGCGGGGGAGGGTGGGGTGGCGGCGCCGCTTGCGCATGCGCTCGTGGCCGCCCTCTCCCTGTCCCTCCCCCGCACGCGGGGGAGGGGACGCAGGAGCCGCCGCTGGAGGAACGCCGTTATTTCACCGGCTATCGCCCCTTACGACGCGCGGTTGAGAAAGATCGGCAGCCCGCGCTTGTTGGCGTAGATGGGGCGGTAGCGCTCGGTGTTGTACATGGTGGCGACGTCCACCTTGCGCGGCCCGAGCTTGGGATCGGGGATGGGCACCAGGTCGTAGCAGCCGTCGACGAGCGCCGACATGAGGCCGCTCTTGCCCTCCAGGATGGCGTCGTAGGCCATGTTGCCGAAGGTCGAGGCCACCAGCTTGTCGATGAAGTCCGGGTCGCCCGAGCGCAGGTCGTAGGTGAGGTCGGAGACGATGGTCTCCTCGCCGGCGCGCCGCTTGATCTCGTCGGCGAGCGACTCGGCCACGCTCGCCTTCTTGCGGTGGCCGTAGGCGTCGGGCTCGCCGTACTCCTGCACCTTGTAGCCCTCCCACTCGGCGCCTTCGGTGAGCACCACCAGCGCGTAGTTGCTCGGGTTGTGCGCGCTTGTCCTCGACCAGCAGCTCGATGAGCTTGTCGAGGTTCACCTTGTACTCGGGGATGACGCAGCGGATCGAGGTGACGTAGGCGGTGTAGAGCGCCGTGAAGCCGGCGTCGCGGCCGAAGACGCGGAAGATGCCGATCCGCTCGTGCGAGCCGACGGTGGTGCGCTGGCGCTGGATGGCGTCGCTGGCGCGGGTGATCGCGGTCGAGAAGCCGATGCAGTACTCGGTGTTGCGGACGTCGTTGTCCATCGTCTTCGGGATGGCGATGACCTTGACGCCGAGCTTGTCGAGCTTGGCCGCGTAGCTGAGCGTGTCGTCGCCGCCGATGGCGATCAGGTGTTCGATGCCGAGCGCCGACGAGGTTCGCCAGCACCTGCCTGGTGACGTCGCAGGTCTTGGTGGCGACTGCCGCCCTTGGTGCTCAGCGGAGACCGGAAAGTCCTTGCCGGCGAGGTGATCGGGCAGCTTCTTCATCTTGGACGGGTTGGTGCGGCTCGAGTGCAGCAAGGTGCCGCCGCGCCGGTCGATGGTGCGGGTGTTCTCGCGGTTGAGCGGGATGACGTAGCGGGACCTGCTGGCCGGGTCCTCGAGGTTCAGGTGCGTGAGCGCCTCCCAGCCGCGGCGGAGACCGATGACCTCGATGTCGTTCTCGCTGCCGCGGTAGGTGACGCTCTTGATGACCGAGTTGAGGCCGGGGACGTCGCCGCCGCCGGTGAGGATGCCGATGCGTCTTTTCGCCATGAAGGCCCCGTTACAGTGGCATGCCCTTATAACGCATGGCTCGCACCATGGTTGCAGCCGCATGTCGCGCGCGGCGGCGGGCGACCCTCGCGGTCTCCTCCCCCCGGTCTGCGCGAAGGGTCGGGTGCCACTTGCGCCTACGCTCGCTCCGCTTCCCCTCGCCCCGCGAGCGAAGCGAGTGGCGGGGAGGGGTTAGGGGTGGGGGGTAGCCGCCAGCACGGCGCGAGTGTAGTCCCCACACCGGGCTCGCTTCGCTCCCCACCCCCCGCCACGAAACCCGGGCCTGCCCGGGTTTCGCAAAAATATAACGCGCAAGGCGGGCAAGCCCGATTTGCGCCGGGCGGGAGGGTGACGATTGTCCCGCAGTGCATTGTTCGTCGATTACCACGCCACGTTTGAGGCTCTGGCGGTGATGCGCTCGACGTCCTCCGGCAGCAGGTAGCCGTCCTTCTCCAGCGCGGCCGCGGCGTCGCGCACCTTCGCCGCGTAGTCGGCCGGGCCCGCGGTAGCGCTCCTCGAGCGACAGGCGGCCGTCGCCGGACGCCTCGCGCTCGGCCTTGGTCTTGGCGAACGGCAGATACGCGCCGTCGAGATAGCACAGTTCGCCGGCGCCGCCGGCCGTCGGCGCTGCGCACCGACCAGCCGGTCGCGGTCGCGGTCGGCACCGCGATGTCGGGCAGGCGCACGCCGCTGGTCTCGTTGCCGTCGCGGTCGACCTTCGGCACCAGGACGCGGTAGCGATCCGCGAGCGCGACCGGCAGCGCCTTGCCGATGATGCCCTTGGCGAAATCCGGGCCGTAGTCGAAGCGCGGCCGCTGGTTGGGTCCTTTGGCCGGCGTGAAGCCCGGGATCGCGACGCTCGGCGCCGGTCGTCTCGACCAGCGAGCCGTCGGCGATGCGCGGATGCCGGCTCGGCGGCGGCGGCGTGCCGTCCTTCACCCAGCGGTCGAGCGACGACCAGGTCGGCGCGCAGCAGCGGCGCGGTAGTCGACCGTGGTTCGGCGGCATCGCGCACACGCCCTTCGGCATGGTCGGCTGCATGCCGACATGCTGGGTGCCGGCGAAGTGATAGATGCGCACGTTGTCGGGCTCGGCGCCGTCGCGCGTGGCCGAGCGGATCGGTGGTGACGCAGCGACTGGCCGGACTGCCAGTATTCGGTCGCCGGTGTTGGTGTGGATGATCTTCGGGCAATTTCCGCGCGCGCGTGCAGCGCGCCAGGATGCCGTCGCGTCGCGCCGGTGAACGGATCGGTCTGGGTCTCGTAGGCGAACGGGAAGCTCACGTCCGGGATAGAACATGAAGCCGTGGCGCGAGATTGACCATGCGGTTGGGCTGCGCGAAGCGCTGGTTGAGAAACAGCCGCGCGGTCGCGACGTGCGGATTGATGCCGTCGAACACGATGCGGTTGCTGCTCGTCCTCGTTGAAGCCGCGATAGACGAAGTCGCGCAGATAGCGCCCGCTCTGCGAGGTGCCGTGCGCGAGCGCGCGCCCGATCGCGGTCTGGCCGGCGGCGCAAGCGGATTGGCGGTGCCGGCATCGTCGGCCGCGTCATGGCGCAGGAACGACACGAGGTCGCGCGTCGCCGCAAAGCCGATGCCCGACACCGGCGGATTGGCCGCCTTGTAGATCAGCTGATAGATCGCGCCGATGCGGAACGCGGTGCCGTCCGGCTTGAGGCGGATGGTCTGCGGCGTCGACGAATTCCCATTGATCGGCCGGCGACGGTCGTCGGCTGCGTCGGCGTTGCGCTCGCGCACCAGCAGGGTGGCGCCCTCGGCGCGCGGTCGCGCGGAAACGTGAGCCGCGCCTCTGGGTGCGTCGTCGTCGTTGAACAGGAATTCGTCCCACACCGTCTGCTCGATCGGCCCGGCGCGGTCGCGGCGATCGGCACCTCGATGCGCAGCGTCGTTGTTGGCGGCCGGCAGGCCGGGAATCCACCCGCTCCACACCACCGAAAAGCCCTGCCGCATCAGGAAGCCGTTGCCGGCCTGCGCCGGCGTCGTCGGGTCGTTGCTCGCGGGCGCGCTGTTGAACTGGATGAGCGCGCGCTTGTTGCCGCGGTTGTTGACGTCGTAGAGCAGGGCGCCGTTGCCCTTGGCGAAGTCGGCCGGCCGCAGGATGTAGAAGTCGGACGACGTATTCGACCTGGCCGCGCGCGTTGCGCGGCGCCTTGTCGAGGTCGACGATGACCGCGTTGAGCGGCATGCGCCGGATCGAGCTCGCCATGGAAGCGGCCGACCACCTTCTCGTAGGCGCCGACGTTGCCGAAGCGCCTGCCCGGCCGCGAACGGCTCGGTGCGGAGGATCTCGATGCGGGTCACGCGCGCCTGGGCGGCCGTGCTCAGAAGCAATAGGCCGGCGAGTACGGGGACTGCGCGTCGCATGATGTGCTCCCTGGTTTTGCCCGATCGTAGCCCAAGTCCCGCCGCGGCGCGAGAGGCGCCGCCGCCCCGGTGCGGCCCACGGAATCCGCTCTGGTCCTACTGCGGCATTGCCCGCAAGCGGGCAATCCAGTAATCACCGCCGTCTGCGAATAGGAGCAGCGCCTCCACCGCGTCGCCACGGAGTACTGGATGCTCCGCTTGCGCGGAGCATGACGAAGCAGGCGTGGGCACGGCGCGTTTCGTGCCCCCCGCTTTCGCGGGGGCATGCTTTGGCGGCGCTACGCGCGCTCCTCGCCGAACACGCCCTAGTCGATCGAGATCTGGCGGCGTCGATGACCGGCGCCCAGGTCTTGGTGCTTTGCTCGATCATTTGGCGCATCTCGCTGCGGCGTGCCGCCCATCGGCTCGGCTTCGAGCGCGAGGATGCGGGCGTGCATCTCGGGCTCCCGAAGTCCCTGTCCGATGGCGTCCGACACCTTTTCGGCGATGTTCGCGGGCGTACCGGGCGGCGCCGACACCGCCATCCAGGTGTCGGCATAGACGCCGGGCAACGTCTCGGCGATGGTCGCGACGTTGGGGTAATCCTTCAGCCTTTCGCGGCTGCCGGTGGCGAGCAGCTTGATATTGCCGGCATCGATGTTCTGCTTGTTGGCGAGCAGATAATCCGGGACCATGTCGATCGTTCCGGCGAGCAGGTCGTTGATCGCCGGCGCGCTGCCGCGATAGGGGACTTCCGTCATGCGGAAGCCGCCCTTGAGCATCATCAGCTCGCCCAGCAGATGCCCGGTATTGCCCTTGCCCTGGTGTCCATAGGTGATTTTGCCCTCATTGGTGCGGGCCAGCGCGATGAAGTCCGCGAGGTTGCGCGCCTCGAGCCCGGCGCGGACCACCACGATCAGCGGATAGGTCGCGAGCACGCTCACGGGCACAAGCTCGCGCGGGTCGAACGTCGATTTCTTGAACACCAGATGGGTGATGCTGTAGTTGAGCTGCGTGGCGCAGAGCAGCGTGTAGCCGTCCGGCGGGGAGCGCAGCACCTGCTCGACGGCGATGCGTCCGCCGGCGCCGCCGGGACGATTCTCGACCACGACCTGCTGCCCGAGCAGTCCGCCCGCCCGATCGGCCGCGAAGCGGCACAGCAGGTCGGCGGTTCCGCCGGCCGGATAGGGCACGACCAGGGTGATCGGACGGGTCGGATAGGCGGCTGCGCCGGTGCGGGCCTGCGCGCTGCCGGCAACGCCGGAGCACGGACTGCATTTTCTTCAAAACCTTTTCATGGGCATCCCCGGTCGGACTGTCGAGGGCCGACACGATAGCATGCCGGCGATCACGGTGGGGACAGGCCGTGTGGCCGCATTGACGAACCGCCGCGACATTGACCCGGGATCGTGCCGGGGCATAGTTTCCGGGTCGCCATCGGAGGCACCCATGATCAAGGTCACGCGCATCGGCCACGCCACGTTCGAGACGCCGGACCTCGAGCGGCAGATCGACTACTTCACCGACGTGGTCGGCCTGGTGCTGGCGGAGCGCGACGGCGACCGCGCCTTCCTGGCCACCCGGCTCGGCGATCTGGCGGTGCAGCTCGACAAGGGCGATGCGTCGCGCTGCGCCGCATCTCGTTCCAGGTCGCGCCCGGCGACCGACTTCGACGACCTGCGGCGCGGCCTCGAGGCCGAGGGCGTGCGCTGCGACCTGCGCGCCGATCCGTGCCCGGGCATCCCCCAGGCGCTGACCTTCGCGGACCCCAAAGGGACGATGATCGACGTGTTCACCACCGCGCGCCGTTCGACGCGCAAGGCGCCGACCGCCGGCATCGGTCCGCTCAAGCTCGGCCATCTCGCGTTCTGCGTCGACGATCCGAAGTCGTTCGCCGATTTCTACAGCCGCGTGCTCGGCTTCCGCGTGTCCGACTGGATCGAGGACTGGTTCGTCTTCCTGCGCTGCGGTCCCGACCATCACACCGTGAATTTCGTTCAGGGCAAGACGACCCGCATGCATCACATCGCGTTCGAGCTCAAGGACTGGGCGCAGGTGCAGACCGCGTGCGACTTCCTCGGCGGCCGCAACATCCAGCTCGCCTGGGGCCCGGGCCGGCACGGGCCGGGCCACAACATCTTCACCTAT